>NZ_JPRM01000039.1 GCF_000737695.1 Flavobacterium hydatis | reverse complement strand
GCTACTATATTAGTGAATGACTTAGGAGTTGTGTTTATCAAGGATCCTAATACAGGAAACTGGATAAAAGTAAGTGGGAACAATGGAGTTGATGGTGCAGCTGGTTTAGCTGGAGGTCCTGGACTTCCTGGAGATCCTGGAATTACTGTTCCTGCAGATACTACTGCTTGGATTGACACAACTACAGGTTATGTTTATGTTCAAGATCCTGTTACTAAAGAATGGGTTAAAGTAAATGGAAAAGATGGAGTTGATGGCGCAGCTGGTTTAGCTGGAGGTCCTGGAGTTCCTGGACTTGATGGAGTTACTCCACCAGCAGGTACTACTGCTTGGATTGACACAAAAACAGGTATTGTTTATATTTATGACCCAGCAACAAAAGAATGGGTTAAAGTAAGTGGAAACAATGGAAAAGATGGTATTATAGGTATCAAAGGAGATCCTGGAGATGCTGGAGTTACTATTCCTGCAGAGGCTACTATATTAGTGAATGACTTAGGAGTTGTGTTTATCAAGGATCCTAATACAGGAAACTGGATAAAAGTAAGTGGGAACAATGGAGTTGATGGTGCAGCTGGTTTAGCTGGAGGTCCTGGACTTCCTGGAGATCCTGGAATTACTGTTCCTGCAGGCACTACTGCTTGGGTTGATACTACCACAGGTTATATCTATGTTCAAGATCCTATTACTAAAGAATGGGTTAAAGTAAGTGGAAAAGATGGAGTTGACGGCGCAGCTGGTTTAGCTGGAGGTCCTGGAGTTCCTGGCTTAAATGGTGTTACGCCACCTGCAAGTACGACTACCTGGATCGATACTACATCAGGTATTGTGTATATCAAAGACGCTGATGGGAATTGGGTTAAGGTTAGTGGTAATGACGGAAAAGATGGTAAATCATTCACTTACGCAGATTTTACAGATGAAGAACTTGCAGGATTAAAAGGAAATCCTGGTGTTGATGGAGTAACATCATTTGTGCCAACTGTAACTGCTGGACATGATATTGCAACTTTTACAGATGCAGCAGGAAATCCTGCGGCTATTAAAGAAACGATTACTTCTTTAGAAGATGTTGTAACGGAGGAAACTGATGTACGTGGACAAGTATTCGAAACGCATACTTTGACATATACAAATGAGACAGGTGCAAAAAATGCTATTGATATGTCTACTTTAGTAAAAGGAGTTGAAACGTTAACTTCTCTTGCATATGATGGTTCACTGGGTGAATTAAGTTATAAAGATGAGGCAGGTGTTACTACAAGTTTTAATATGGTTGATATGGTAGGTGCTAATCAAACATTAACGAAACTTGTTATAAATAGTGATGATGGTACATTAGATTATACTGATGAAAACAAAGCTACACATCCTTTGGATCTTGCAGATCTTGTAAAAGAACCTTGGTATGGTGTTGATTCTAAAAAAGGAGCGACTTTAAATACTGATAATATTTACACACAAGGATGGGTTGGAATTGGTTTTACAGCTCCATCTGATGCTCCAAATGAAAAGCTGAGAGTAAACGGTGCAATAACAACTGTGAATTCATATTATGCGGATTACGTGTTTGAGGATTACTTTAAAGGATTCTCTGATATTAAAGCAGATTATAAATTTAAAACGTTGGCAGAAATAGATGCTTATATCAAAAAGAACAATCACTTGCCAGGTATAACACCAATTAACGAATTGATGAAAACAAAAGAGGGATATTCTTTCAATGTTTCTGAGTTATCAATACAATTACTTGAAAAAACAGAAGAGTTGTATTTACATATTATTGAGCAGGACAAAGAATTGGAAGCTAAAAATAATGAGATTGAAAAATTAAAAATGGAATCAAAATCATTGAAAGTTGCAACTGATGAAATGAATGCACGTTTAGAAAAATTGGAAAAATTAATGTCAAATAAATAGTAAATCAATTAATAATTAATCATGTCAAAGTACTTTTTTTAAGTGCTTTGACACTGATTAAAATTTAAGAATATGAAAAATTATATAAATCAAATGCAGAAGATGATCTTAGCGGTTATCCTATGTTTATTAAGTTTTGGTTCTGTTTTTGCTCAGGTGGAAACAGCAAAAATCAAAGACGGAACTATTAGCGGTGGAGCAACCAAAGCTAAAGATGGTGCGATTTTCGAATTGGAGAGTAATAATAAAGGGATGTTAATCTCACGTTTAACAACTGCTCAGCGTAATGCGATCCCTACGGCTAATTTATCAAACGGATTGTTGATATTTAATACAAATTCAAATTGTTTTGATTATTGGGATTCTTTAAGAGTGCAATGGTTAAGTATGTGTGGCACACCACCACCAGCTGTATTTGACGTTTCTGCAGCACAATGTTCATTAGTTATTGCTAATGGAACTTATAAACAAGGAGTTACTTTATCAGGAGACAATACACTTACAGTTCCAGTTACGGTTACTCAAGCAGGTACATATACAATGACAGCTACAACTGCCAATGGATATTATTTTGAAGCTAGTGGAAACTTTCCTTCTGCAGGCGTATATGATATAACACTAAAAGGAACAGGAAGACCTAATTCAGGATATGATGCAGGTGATCCTGGTGATGTAGTTACTGTGATTTTAAATGGAGTAGTATGTAATTGTACACCTCATATCTATATTGAAAAAGCTAACGTTGATTTTGCTATTTCTTGTGGAAGTCTTACTAGATTAGGATCTTATAATATTGGAATACCATTAACAGGAGAAAATAAGTTAACTCTTGATGTTAATGTATCTAATACAGGTTTTTGGAGTATGAAAACGAATACTGTAAATGGTTATTCATTCATGGGACAGGGGACTTTTACTAAAACAGGACTTCAAACGGTTGAATTATTAGGAACTGGTGCTCCAATAGCTTCGGGAACTGATCTTTTTGATATTATTTCTAATGCAAGCACTGTTGCAGGAGGATCTTGTACTGGTATTTCAGTAATAGTTGCACCAGTAGCTTTTACTATGGATTGTGCAGGGGCTACACAAAGTGGTGTATACATGCAAAATGTTGCGCTTAATTCAACAAATAATACAATTACTTTACCTGTAAATGTTACTGCTACAGGAGCAACAACAATTTCGACTAATACGGTTAACGGAGTATCTTTTACATCAGGACCAATCGTATTGACAAAACTTGGTGCAGATACAGTAGTGCTTAGAGGAACTGGAACTCCTACGAGTGGGGCTACAGCAGAATTAACAGTGACAGGGACTCAGGCGGCTACAGCAACTTGTTATTATAATTTGACCATTGCAAAACAGCCTATTGCTTTTACAATGACATGTAATAGTATTTCAACTTCGGGGAGTTATGTGCCTAATGTGGCTATGACGGGTGAAAATTCTATGGCAGTTCCAGTAAATGTGACTTATGTAGGAGATTATAACATTTCTACTAATACGCTTAATGGAATTTCTTTCTCAGCTACTGGAACTTTTACAACTACAGGTAATCAAACAATAACACTAAAAGCTTCTGGAACTCCTACAGCTGGAGGTTCATATTCTTATACAATTAGTACGAACAGTACTTCAAGCAGTGTAACTTGTTCGAAAGCGATTTTGTTCACTTATCGTCCAATGGTTGTTGCTGGTATTGGGGATGGTCTTTATAACCCAGGAAGTGTTAACAATGGCCAAACTTCATATGCAGTATTAAATAATGCAACTAATTTTGGAACTACTGGTAAAGTTCAAATTTTACAAGGACTGAAACTTCTTACTTACGGTGCGCCAAGTGCTACTGTACTTAAGGGTTACATTAATAGAGATAATACTGATATCATTCATATTGCATATAACTTCCAGCCTAATGCAGATGTAATTGCAGTTTTAGCTGATTTTGTTAAGAATAAAAAAGGAGTGGTAATTTTTGCTTCAGAAAGAGATGCTAATATACCAAATGTTATTAATGGTATTTTAGGGGCTAATGTTTCAACTGTTGCAGCTAATAATGGAGTTGGTCGAAATATAACTGATTTGGCAAATATTGCGGATCCTATTTTAAATGGTCCTTTTGGTAATACAGCTGGGTTAAACATGGGAGGTGACGTTGATAACTCAATATTCCTTACTACAGCACCAGCAAATAGTACAGTACTGGCAACAGAAAAAGGTTCGTCTAAAGTTTTCTCTTTTAGAGATAATACATATGGATTTGTTTTTATTGGAGATGCTGGTTATAATGCGGGTGTAGTAAATAATAATCAAAATGGAAATTACCCTGCAAAAATGCTTGCTGGTGGTGTTCCTGCGGCAAAAGCTAATTATGGTTATGATTCTAATGTTACTGTATATAATAGTATTTTCTATGCGAATCTTTTTGCATGGGCTGTAGATTTCGTACAAAATAACACAGTTCAAACTTACAAACTTCCATAATACGAAGTAAGTAAAGCTAAAAACACCTCTTTTATTAGTATAATGATTGAGGTGTTTAAATAATATATAGATTAAATCTGTATCATAGGTTTTGTTTTTTTTATAAAGAGAGCTTTTGCTCTCTTTTTTATGTCTAAATCTGTAAGTTGAAAGACGTTTAGGGGTAAAAATAATAATGAGTTAATTGGAAATTTGTATTATTAATGAAACGGGGTATTTGAGTGAAAAGAAGGACAACTTTTTATTTTGAATATTATTGTTTTAGATGATTAGATTTTTGTAAGAAAGAGAACTTAGGTTCTCTTTTTTTCTTTTAACAGATTGATATATTGTATAAAATTGGTTTTAAATAAAAATGATTAGACAGCTGTTAGAAAAATAATGTGATAGCTAAAATTTGAATTAATAAAAAACATCTCTATGTTTTTTATTAATGAAACAAATTCGTCTTATTCTGATATAGCAATAACTTTTACAGGTTAAGTTGATTTTGTCATTGATTTAGCTTTGTATCATAATAGAAAGTGTGATTTGTGTAATGAATTATAATATTATATATGAAAAAAAATGACTTATATAAAGAGACAAAACAATCAATTGTTAGATATCCTGGTGGTATCTTAAGTTTTGTGCTGGTTTTGTTGGCTTCTCAAAGTGGGCAAGCGCAGTTTATTAATGATGGTATCATAAAAGTAGATGATAAAACTATATTATCGGTTTATGAACCTTACGTAAATAAACCTTCAGGAGATTTTACTAATGATGGAATTGTTTACATTTTTGATAACTGGAGTAATAATGGTGATGTATTGTACAGCGAGAAAAGTGAAGGGAAAACTTTTTTTAATGGTAAAAAGGTACAGATACTAGATGGTCGTACAACTAGTAATTTTCAGAATGTGATTTTTGATAGCAAGTCGGATACATTAGTTCCCTTTCGTTTAAATCAAGTAATTACGGTTAATGGTAAGGCTGAATTTGTAAATGGAATAATTGAAGTTCATAAGGAGAGTAGAGTGATTTTTAAAGAAAATGCCATTCATTCTGATGCTAGTGACTTAAGTTTTGTTGATGGTAAAGTGGAAAAAATAGGGAATAAGATGTTTGAATTCCCAGTTGGGAATGATCTTTATTTCAGACCTACTTTTCATGCTACTGAAGGCACTGGTGATGGTAGTGTTTATACGGCTCAATACTTTCACCAAAATTCGGATAATCTTTATAAACATACAAATAAAGAAGAGTCTATCTTATTGATTAATGATAAAGAATATTGGAATGTAACACGTGATAGTGGTACTGATAAAATTGTATTAACTCTTACATTAGATTCGCAAACAACTCCAAATGAGTTCCTTGATGTTAATTCAAAAATGAAAGTTGTTATTGTGCGTTGGGATGCAGCTTTGTCTAAATGGATTGAGGAAAAAGGTGAGGTAAGTGACCCTATTCCTAATACAAGTAAAGATGCTGGGTACTCTCAATTACTAACAGCACAGGTTAGTGGTTATGGAATTTTCACTATGGCTTTAGTTAATAAAGAGATAGAAGATGAAGAAATAATTGTTTATAATGCTGTGTCTCCAAATGGTGATGGAGTTAATGATAGTTTCCTTATTGAAGGGATTAAAGATTTTCCAGATAATTCCGTTGAAATATACAATCGTTGGGGAGTTAAAGTTTATGATGCAAAATCATATAATGAGAGTGATAATATGTTTAGAGGATACTCAGATGGTCGTGTAACTGTAAATAGAGGAGAAAAACTTCCTACAGGAACTTATTTCTACATATTGAGATATAACAATGGAGTACAAGGAAAAGAGAAATCAGGATACTTATACATCAATAATCAATAAAATTAAAAATCAGTAAATTAAAAATAATTACAACTAATGAAAAAGATTTTTTACATAGTAACAATTGTATTGTTAGGGATTTTTGATGCTTCGGCACAACAAGAGTCTCAGTACACACAATATATGTACAATACGATGACTTTTAATCCAGGATATACTGGTTCAAGAGATGTGGTAAGTGCAATGGGGTTATATAGAACCCAATGGGTTGGTCTTGATGGAGCTCCAAAAACGATGAATTTTTCTATACAAAGTCCTTTAGGCTATCACGGAAA
The DNA here is from genome assembly GCF_000737695.1 of Flavobacterium hydatis. Classification (GTDB taxonomy): domain Bacteria; phylum Bacteroidota; class Bacteroidia; order Flavobacteriales; family Flavobacteriaceae; genus Flavobacterium; species Flavobacterium hydatis. The sequence continues at coordinate 34,479 of NZ_JPRM01000039.1, read as the reverse complement.
TGGTATTGGTTTAAACGTAGTAAGTGATGAGATAGGACCAACAAAAAATACTGGAGTTATGCTTAATTATGCTTATACAATTATGGGCAATAATGGTGACTTAAAAGTTTCTTTTGGAATCTCTGGTGGATTTGACAATTTTGTAGTGGATTATTCTAAGTTAAATATCAAAAATCCAGAGGATCCGTATTTATTGGGGAAAGAATCTCAATTTTCACCAAACGTTGGAGCAGGAGTTTACGTACATACCTATAACTGGTATGTAGGAGTATCGGTTCCAAAATTATTAAAAACAGATTTTTTTGATGATGTTTCATCATCAGTTTATACTACAAAATCTCATTTTTATGGTATCGCGGGATATGTTTTTGATCTTAATCCATACTTAAGATTTAAGCCTGCTGTTTTGGCAAAATTTGTATCAGGAGCACCAATTGCTGTCGATGTATCTGCTAACTTCTTGATCAATAATAAATTTACTCTTGGAGCTGCATACCGTGTAGATGCCAGTGTTAGTGGATTAGCAGGTTTTCAGGTAACAGATGGTATACAAATTGGATATGCGTATGATTATGAAACTACAAACCTAGGAAACTATAATTCAGGTTCTCATGAGTTTTTCTTACGATTTGACCTTTTCAATAAGTCAAATAAACGAATGATTAATCCAAGATTCTTTTAATAATGATTATAAAAATACATATGAAAAAATACTTTTTACTTTGGATCGTATTATTTGGTCTGCATAATTCTTATTCGCAAGCCAGATTAGTTAATAGAGCAGAAAAAGATTATGATAAACAGGCATATGCATACGTAAGTTCAAGCGATTTATATGACAAACTAGTTCAAAAAGAATTTGGTTCTTCGGGAATTTATGCAAAATTAGGAGACTCCTATTTCTTCAATGGTGATTACAAGAATGCTCTAAAATCTTATAATCAGATTGCAAAATTAAAAGATAATTATGTTTTTACAAATGACCAACTATTTAGATATTCACAATGTTTAAAATCTAATGGACAATTTGATGAAGCATCAAAAATGATAAAAGAGCTTAATAGTAAATCTGGACAGCAAGCAATTGCTACGGGTACAGAGTATTTACAGAATATTGAAAAACAGTCAAATCGTTTTACAATTAAACCTGTTAGTATTAATTCTAATATGCCTGATTACGGAGTATCTTTTTATAAAGACAATAAAGTTATTTTTACTTCTGCAAGAGATACGAATGTAGTTGAAAGAATGAAAGATAGATGGAATAAAAAACCATTTTTTAAGCTTTATGAAGCTACAATTACTGATGATGGTGATTTAGTTGATGCCAAAAGAATGAATGGAAAAGTGAATTCAGTTTTTCATCAATCTACAGCAGTAGTTACAGCAGATGGAAACCAAATGTATTTTACTAGAAGTAACTTTTTGGGGAATAAATATGGTACTGATGAAACAAAAACAAACCGTCTTAGAATTTACAGAGCTACACTTGTAAAAGACAAATGGACAAACATTGAGGATTTATCTTTTAATAGTGATTCTTTTTCAAATGCTCATCCAGCTTTGAGACCTGATGGTAAAAGTTTAATTTTTGCTTCAGACAGACCTGGTTCTGTTGGGCAAACGGATTTATATGAAGTTGCAATCAATGAGGATGGTACTTTTGGTGAAGTTAAAAATATGGGACCAACTATTAATACTATCGGAAGAGAAACTTTTCCTTCTATGTCAACTACAGGTCAACTTTATTTTGCGTCTGACGGACATTCAGGACTTGGAGGTTTAGATGTTTTTGAAGCTATCAAGAATACAGATAACACTTATAAAGTTGTGAATGTTGGGAAGCCAATTAATTCACCTGGTGATGATTTTGGATTTGTAATTAATCCTGAAACACATAAAGGATTCTTTGCTTCTAATAGAACTAATGATGATCAAATCTATGGTTTGACAGAATTAGAACCAATTAAGGTGAAATATGATCTTGTTGTTTTCGGAAAAGTGTATGACAGTAAACAAAACGAATTGTTACCAAAAGTTAAGATTACCGTTCTTGATGCAAATAAGAAAATGGTTGATGAATTTTATACTGATAATGCAGGTGAATATTTGTTAAAGGTACCAGTAGGAGATTATTCTTTAGTTTATGATAAAGTTGGTTATTATCAACAAACGCATGAACTAGTTATTCCTAATAAATTTGAGAATCAAAGTTTTGAAATCGATAAATATTTAGTAACAGATCCTAATGTAAAAGAGTTAGAAGGTGAAGGTGGAAAAACTATAACAGACGGATCTGATTTAACTAAAACTCTAGATTTGCAACCAATTTATTTCGATTTAGATGGTGCTAATATTAGAAAATCTTCTGAAAAAGAATTAAATAAAGTAGTTCAGATTTTAAAAGATTATCCAAGATTAACTGTTGATATTAAGTCACATACAGATAGTCGCGGAGATAATGAGTATAACTTAAAACTTTCTGATAGAAGGGCTAAAGCTACTATTGCTTATATCGTAAGTAAAGGAATTAAAGCTGATAGAGTTACAGGTCAAGGTTACGGTGAAACTCAATTGATAAATAAATGTACTGACGGTGTAAAATGTTCTGAGAAACAGCATCAATTAAACAGACGTTCAGAGTTTATTATTTCTTTTCATCACGAATAAGGATTTTTGAATTGAAATATATTTAAAACAAAAAATGGGTATCATTATGATACCCATTTTTTGTTTTATAAAATGAAATATATAAGTTGATAATATTTAAATCGAGTAAAAATGATTATTATAAATTACTTACCAGAAAATTAAACCAAACTAAGAACAATTATCATTTGATAGATGTATAGATGATTTTTCAGCAGATACAGAGGACAAAAATGATATAGAGATGAAACAATATACTCATAAGAATTGTGATGCAGTAAAAGCCATTTTCAACCATCTTATTAGTAAATTAAATCTACTTGGAGAGGAAGTTTAGAAATAAGTAAAATGCTATTATTTGAAGTTACAATTAAATCACTATATAGACTTAATGATGAGAAAGGTATAATTGATTTTGGTGTAAGCGAAGATTTATGTGATCTTATAGATGAAATAACTGTTGTTGCTGAATTAACACTAAAAAAATATGCAAACAGGAAAGGTATTTCGAATACTTGAAGAGAATGGTAAATATTAATTGCTAAGGGGAGATAGTAATTGTTAAATGATTGAATAGATGATTGTAACTAATTAAATAGAGCTAAAACAAAGGATTAAAAAAGGAATTATCAATTACTACTCTTTTTGGGTTAGATCAAAAAGAGTAGTATTTATTATTATAGAAAAGTGTCTGGCCTAAGGACAGCAAAACTTTTTTGTTTCTTCTTTTTAATAAAGTCTTCAGAAGGTTTTCTATGAAAAAGATCATAATACTTTGTGCAGAAATAGCTTAATTTGGTGTAATTTAATTCATAAATTATTTCCGTTAAAGTGTTATAATCCCCACTTTGTAAAAGACGGTTTGCAAGAAGCATCTTTTCTTTTATAAAAAGATTATTTGGCGTATTATGAAATTCTTTTTTGAATAGCATTTTATATTTTGAAGGCGACATCCCTGCCATTTTAGATAAAAAGGGAACAGAAGGGAATGGGTTGTATAGATGATCTAAAAGATACATTTTTGTTTTGGTAATAGCTTCTATTTCAATTTCAGTAGTTTCATTCTTTACTGCTTCAGAGTCTGAATATCTATTTAAAAAATTGCCTAACAGTTTTAGAGAAATTCCTTTGAGATAGGGATCAAATGAGCTGTCATATACAGATCTAGTCTTAAGAGATTGAATAAGTAATATACTATTACTATCAATATTGTCATAGTAATAAGGGACTGTTTTTTTTATTTTTATTCTTCTATTAGTAAACTCTTCACTTGGATGACTTTCGACAAATTCGTTTAATAGATTCTTATCAACAAGTAGGCGTAGAGCTAATGTTCTTTGTCCTACAGCAGGTTTAAACGAACTCTCTATATCGTTGCTTATAACTGCCAAGCCTACATTTATTGAAGAACCAATTTCATAATCGATATCATCTATTTTGATCAAATTAGTATGATCACTTAAGTCAAAATGAAATATATATAATTCGTTTTCAGATTTAAGGCGGTTTATTTTTAGTGGTGTTGTTAAAACAAAATCCATGAATAATGCAGAAATTCCTGGTGTTATTTGAGTAAAATAGGATTGCCCGTGTCCTAATGTTTCAGGAATAACAATTATTTTATCATCAATAAGTTCTCCACCCATTTCTTCAGCAAGTTTGTATTGCCATTCTGGAGTTAAAGAATAAAAATGTGTAATTTTTTTCATTGCAGATAAGTTTTTGTTCAGTCTTTTATTTTCTATTCACTGCTAAGGATATTTTTAATCCGGTATTTTTTATAATTGTTTAATAAATGATTTTGGAGTTATCCCAAATTGCTCTTTAAATTTCGATGCGAAATAAGAGTTGTTAGTGAAATTAAGCTTATCAGAAACCTGAGATATTGATAATTGTTTTTTTTCAAGTAGTTCTTTTGCTAATAGCATTTTATTATCCATGAAAAATGCATTTGGTGTTGCTCCAGTAATTTTTTTAAATAAATTTTTAAATTTTGATTCTGACATGTTTGCTTTACTAGCCATTAATTTTATGGTCGGAAAATGATCTTCTATATTATTGATTAAAAACATTTGTGTTGCCACGATATTAGCTAAATCAGATTCATTTACTGTTTGAATAATGATTCTATGGCTTGCCATCTTCCTTAAATAATTAGAAAGCAATAGATGGACTGTACCTATTAGATTTAAATCAAATACAGGCCCTCCAACTTTTAATTTACGTAAATCGGTTAGTATATGATAGCTTTCGCTGCTCATCCTGTCCAATCGGATAATGGTATTTTTTGCTGGATCGGCAATTTTATCAATATTCTGGAAAGTAATATTATTCTTTATTGCGAATGTCGCTATTGTAGTTTTCTTGACGAAAATGCAAAGAACATATGTCTTACTTCCATTCTTAACAAAATAATTAGATTCTAGTCCTCCATCAATAACTGTCAAATTATATTTCCAGCGGCCAATATCATGCATAAAGGTATTACTCCTTAATGAAGCTTCTCCTTCGGTCAAATTATAATAGATTCCTATAAAATCATTAGTATTGTTTTTCTGGATTAAGTGTAAATTTTTATTATAAGTTACATCAATATAATAAGCGATAATGCCATCACCACAATCAAGAACATATCTTGTTCCAGTTTGTATACTATCTGGTATAACTATAAAATTACCATCCGTTTTTCCTTCCATTTGTAATGCAAAAGGAGCAACCCAGTTCAGGTCGGCACCATAAGTATGTTCTATTATTTTCACAGAGATATATTTTTATGCACTATAAAGTTAAGTTTTTTTATATTAAAATGTTGATTGTCAGTATTTATTATTTAGTCGTGAATCTGTTTTGTATTATTCATATATGATTTTCTATTTGCCTACCTCATTGTTTTAGAATATAAGGTTGTCGTTTTAGAGTTAATAAAAAAGTAGTTTTGTTCTATGTTATAATTGTTTAATAAATGTTTTTGGTGAAATCCCAAAATGTTCTTTAAATTTTGAAGCGAAATAAGAATTGTTAGTAAAATTAAGCTTATCGGATACCTGAGATATAGACAGCTGATTCTTTTCTAATAGTTCTTTAGCTCTTAGTAGTTTATTATCCATAAAAAAAGCATTAGGTGTCATGCCTGTTATTTTTTTGAACAAATTTTTAAATTTAGACTCTGACATGTTTGCTTTATTAGCAATGAATTTGATGGTAGGAAAATGATCTTCAATATTATCTATTAAAAACATTTGAACAGCTACAATATTAGCCAAGTCTATTTTATTTACAGTCTGGATAATAATCCTGGTACTTGACATTTTTTTGAAAAAGTTTGATAACAATAAATGCACTGTACCTCTAACGTTCAGATCAAATATGGGGCCGCCAACTTTTAGTTTTTGTAAGTCGGTTAGTATATGATAACTATCACTACTCATCCTATCAAATCTTATTACAGTATTTTTTGTAGGATCTGTTATTTTGTCTATATCTTTTAGCGTAATATTATTTTTCTTGGCATAGGATTCCATCATGTTTTTCTTGATGAAAATGCAAAAAACGTATGATTTAGTTCCAGATTCAATCAAATAATTTGTTTCTAGAGAACTATCGATAACCAATAGATTATAATGCCAACGACCTATTTCTTGTTCGAAATTGCTGCTCGAATATTTTATTCCTCCTTCAGTTAAATTATAATAGATTCCGATAAAATCATTACTTGTATTTTTTTGAATCAGGTTAAGATCCATATTGTTTATTCCGTCTACATAATAAGCAACAATATCATCTCCACAATCTAAAAAGTATCTATTTCCAGAGAAAAGTTTGTCTGATGAAATAATAAAATTACCATCAACTTTGCCGCCCATTTGCTCTGCTAGTGGAGCAACCCAATCTAAGTTGGCTCCATATGAGTGTTTAATTATTTTCACAGTAATATTGATATAATAAAGTTATACAACTAGTTTTTTTTAATATTTATTTTTTAAAAGTTGCTTATTCGACATTTAATATTTTTAATTTATTTATTCCTGAAGGAAACTGCCATGAAATTTCATCATTAACGGTATAGCCGTATAGAGCTAATCCCATTGGTGACATTACTGATAGTTTGTTAAGGTTTAGATTGCTTTTTTCTGGAACGACAATCTGAAAATTTTTAATAATGTTGGTTGCTATTTGTACGGTTACCTTTGAATTTATTCTTACTATTTTTTCGGGCATTTGATTATGTGTCATAACTGTAGCAGTCTCAAGTTCTCTTGATAATCTTTTAAGAGAGAGGTTATATATTCTATCGCTATTGTTTTGTACAGTTGATATGATTTCTTTTAATAATTCAAGTTCTTTTGCTTCTATTACTATCTTATTATTTTCCATTGTGATTTAGTTTTACTTAATAAACGCTGGCTTTATCGGCGGTCTATTTTTTTTGTTTTTAATTATGAGCATCATCATTTTTTAACAAGTTGTTGTTAAACTATAAGGCGTCCCTAAAGAATAACAATGATATTATTGTATAATCTTAAGGCATGTCTTATTTATCCTATTTAGGATGATGATGTTTACAGTTTTTTATAAGTGATACTTATATTGCAGTTGCAAAATCACTTATGTTTTCTTGAATATGGATTTTTATTTTTTCGCTTTCAGAATCCATAATCATGAAAAAATCTTTATCGATGGAATTAAAATATGGAAATTCCTGATACATTCTTGAAAACTGCTCTTCTGTTCTTTCTATTTCTAAAAAAGCCTTATGTGTTAAATAAATTTCTTTGGCTTTATCTATGTTTAATGCCATTTCTTTTATTCCCCAAATTTTCATTGTGTCAGAGAAAAGAGTCTCAAATATATAACCACCATATCCATTTTGTATTAAGGATAAATAGCCACCATTAGTAACCTCACCATATAATATATTATATGCCATTAATGTATGTTGGGCAGTATTAAACTCATTTTCAACTTCATCATGCTGCACATCCATTATTTCATAATATTTAGAAAGTAATAGAAAGAAAAAGTCCCAAGTATTTTCTTTAGCTTCTAAAATTTCTTCTTTTGTAATTTTTGGTAACGTCTTTTTTAAAGTTCCTGTTTTTATTTCAGTTTTCACTTCCATTGTCATATCCATTTTCGTTTTCATCATCTTTTCCATTCTTTCTGCTTTATTGAGGTTGTTTTAATTTATTATGTAACAATACTAAATATTGTTTTTGTATGTAATTAAGTATGAATTAAGGCAAAAGGTATGCCTTAAACTCTTACAAAAGTTAACAAGTTGTTAATCAATTTAATGATATATAGACTCATAAACGGATTTGTTTTTTTGCCATGGGAATTTGGTGTCATTCGAGGAATAATTACCCAATTCAGGCTCATATAATTTTCTGATTAAGTGTTTTACGATCAATTTGTAATATTTTTGCTGCATGAGTTTTATTATTGTCAACTGCTGCAAGAACTTTTAAAATTTGTTCTTTTTCATATTCTTTTAGTGATTTAAGAATATTCATTTCTCCATTGGTAATATGATATTTAAGATTTTCAGGTATTTGTTGAATATCTATACTGTCATCGCTCATTATTATCATGCGTTGTATAATATTTTCGAGCTCGCGAACATTACCAGGCCAAGAATATCGTAGTAATATTTCAGTCGCTTTTTCGGTGATTGAGATATTTGGTTTGCCATATTCAACACTATATTTTTTTAAAAAAGTATCTATTATAGGAATGATATCTTCTTTCCTTTCTCTTAATGGTGTTGTTTTAATATTAATAACATTTAATCTATAATATAAATCTTCTCTAAAAGTGTTTTTTTGTACCATTTGAAACAAATCGGCATTGGATGCAGCAATTATTCTCACATTAAGTTTTTCAGGAATTTGTGATCCTACTCTTGTGATTTCTTTTTCCTGAAGTACCCTAAGAAGCCTTGTTTGTACAGACAATGATGCTGTGCCAATTTCATCAAGAAAAATTGTTCCTCCAGAAGCTGCTTGAAATAGCCCTATTCTTGATTCATTAGCTCCTGTAAATGCTCCCTTTACGTAACCAAAAAGTTCAGACTCCATCAGGCCTTCTGGAATTCCGCCACAGTTAACAGTAATAAAAGGCATTTTTGCTAAAGTACCATTAGAGTGTATTGCTTTAGCGATAAGTTCTTTGCCAGTACCGCTATCTCCTTGTATAAGTACTGTTGCCATGTTATTTTTAACCCTTTTTATAACCTCAATTAAATCTCTTAATTGCTCAGAGTTACCTACAATGCCTGAAAAATCATTATCTATTGTTACTGGCGTTTTTTTAGCTTTGTTCCTTGTTTTTACGAACGAATTTTCAACTGCTTTCTTGAGTTCTTCATTTGTGAATGGTTTAACCAAATAATCGAATGCGCCAGATTGTATTGAAATCACTGCGCTATTAATTGATGGCACTCCAGTTATTACCAATTTTGGCATTAATGGATAATGTTCTTCGGTGAATTTTATCAATTCAATACCATTTATTTCCGGCATATTAAGGTCAGTTATAAGGAGATCTATATAGGTATGTTTTAAAATACCTAATGCTTCATTAACTGACGATGCTTTGTATATATGATAATTTAATGCTTTTAGATTCCGTTGAAGTAAATCTAGCATATCGTAATTATCGTCTACAATTAGTATGTTTTCTTTCTTTAAGTTCATCTTAATTATTGTAATGGTAACTTTATTAAAAAAATAGTTCCAGTTGGCTTATTATCAATCACCTCTATTTCTCCATTATGATTTTTAACTATTCCGTGTACTACGCTAAGTCCAAGACCACAGCTTTCGCCTACAGGCTTAGTACTAAAAAAAGGGTCAAATATTTTTTGTTTAATCTCTTGAGGAACACCAGAACCATTGTCTGCTATTTTTAGTATCATATTTTTTTCATCACTATTTACTCCTATATGGATAGTACTATTTTTAGGAGCTACATATATTGCATTTATAAGTAGATTAAATAGAACCTGAGTAAGTTGAATCGAGTCTACTTTTGCAATCATATTTTCATCCTGAAAATCAAGTTGGTATTGCACACCTTTTTTCTGAAAATTTGGTTTAAGAAATGAAAGCGCATCAGTTACTATAGGTTTTATTTTCAATAATTGTAATTGCTGAGGCACACCGCATGAAAAAAACATTAATTTCTTTACTATTTCACGGGAATAGATTGCTGAATTAATGATTTTGCTTATGTCATCAATAATTACCAGATCTTTGGTCTCAGTTTTAATAAGCTCTGCAAATCCTAAAATATTTGCGAGAGGAGTATTAAGTTCGTGTGCAATTCCAGCTGTCATTTCTCCAAGAATAGATAATCTGTCTTTTCTCTCTAAAGTTTTTCTTAGAGTAGCTTTTTTTTCTAGACTTTGATATTTTTCAATATAATTGCCAATTTCAAATGAAACAGTATCTAAGAGTTCTTGTTCTTCTTTTAGAAAATGACTAAGGTTATATTTTGGATGAGGATAATATACTTTGATAAATCCTGAGACTGTTTTTGACACAATTATATCACTATGTTGTGAAACATTATTTTTTGGAATTAAAGCTGTAGTTAATACATAATCTTTTATCTGAATTTCGACTATAGAATCCTCACAAAATCTCCATGCTTTTGCTACAGAAAAAATGATTTCTTCTAGAACAATTTGATCAACATTATTAGATTTTGAAATTATTTTTGAAATTTGATAAAGACATAATAATTCTTTAATTCTTTCTTTAAGTTTTTCTTCTGGGGCGCTATTAATCATTACTTTTTTGTAGGAAAAAGGTTAAAAAATTTATAAAACTAATCAAAGTTAGATAAATTTCCTAATTGAAACTAGGAATTCGTGTTTTCTTTTAACTATTTAAAAATGAACTAAATACGGTAATGTAATGTGACTTATTTTACTATTATTATAACTTTTCAGGGCTGTTTTGTAATCGCTTTTTTGATTAGCTTAAAAGCGTATTTTTTTTAATAAAAATGAAACAAATTTTTTTAGCTTTTTTAGTTTAAAAAAGTGAAAATAAATATTTGAAAAAAATAAATATGCAGTTTTATATAAAAGAAAGAGGAAAATAAACTTTAAAATTTTTGTTGTCTTTTATGTCTTTAATTTCTTTATAATTTTTCACTTTATTATATTTGAATATAAATTGAAAATTTAAAAGATAATTAGAAAATAATAGAATGAGTATACTTAAAAATATTTTTAGTAAAAAAGAGGAAGCTATAAAGTCAAATGCTGATTTCTGGAATTGGTTTGAAAAAAATGAAAAAGATTTTTATAACGCTGTAAGTAGAGGTACAAATATCGAGAAAGACTTTTTTGATAAATTATCTCCTCAGTTGCAAGCTTTAAAAGAGGGGTATTTCTTCTTGACAGGAATGCTTAATGAACAAACTGCCGAGTTGGTTCTTACTGCCGATGGTAATATCAAGAACATTGTTTTTGTAGAAGAATTGGTTAATGCCGCACCTAAACTTCCAAATTGGAAATTTACTGCCTTAAAACCTGCAACAAATATTGAAAATGTTTCTATAAAAATGGGAGATTATACTTTTGGTACTGAAAATCTTTTTTTTTATTCAAATGATGATAAAGAATATCCAGATACAATAGATATTACAGTAGTGCATTTGGATTGTAATGAAGAAAATAAACCAATTATAACTAATGGTACTTATATCTTCTTAGATAATTATCTGGGTGAATTACATTTTACCGAAAATATAGACATAATTGAAGTAATTGGTAAAGATGAAGCAAATAAAGAATTAATACCTATTGAGAAACTACAAGCTTTTCTGATCTGGAGACAAAAGGAATTTGTAGAAAAGTATGAAGGAGTGAGGCATAATACCGAAAATGATGGTTATTCTAGTCTTGAAGCTACACTTAATAATGGATTGCCTTTAATTGCAGTTATTAATTCTACATTGTTTGAATGGGATGCAAAACCATCTCATCCTTGGATTCTTACCGTAAAAATAGGTTATAACGGGGAACAAAATAACGGATTTCCAGATAATGAAATGTTCCAGTTATTGAATGAAATTGAGGATAATTTTTTAACGAAAAAACTTAAAGACTCTGAGGGGTATCTTAATTTGGGACGTGAGACTGCCGATAGCTTAAGAGAAATTTATTTTGCCTGCAAAGATTTCAGAAAACCATCAAAAGTACTTGAGGAAATTAAAGATAAATTTGGCTCTCAAGTTGAGATTGAATATGAAATTTATAAAGACAAATATTGGCAATCATTTAATAGATATATGAATTAGCCTTTGTAAAAAGTTCTGATATAATTTAATAAGGGATTAAGTTTAACTTAATCCCTTAATTATTTTTATAAATTCATTCCACCCGAAACTTCAATACGTTGAGCGTTAATCCATCGGGCATCTTCAGTACATAAAAATGCTACAACACCACCTATATCATCAGGTAATCCGGCACGACCTAATGCAGTTACAGATTTTACGTAATCATTATATTGCTGAATGTCTCTAACGGCTCCACCACCAAAATCGGTTTCTATAGCTCCAGGAGCTACAACATTGGCTGTGATTTTGCGGTTACCAAGTTCTTTAGCAAGGTATTTTGTAAATGTTTCTATTGCGCCTTTCATCGAGGCATAAGCTGAATAACCAGGTCCAGTAAATCGTGCTAATCCTGTAGAGATATTAATTATTCGACCACCATCTTGTAAAAAAGGCAATGCTTTTTGAGTCAAGAAATAAACACCTTTATAATTAATATTCAGTAATTGGTCAAATTGTTCTTCGGTAGTTTCAGCGAAAGAAGCATTTATTCCGATGCCAGCATTATTGATTAAAAAATCAAAACGTTCCGCGTTGAAAGTATCTTTTAAAGCTACTGTAATTCGATCATAAAAAGTATCAAAACTCTTTATATCTCCACCAGTATTAAGTTGTAAAGCAACAGCTTTTTGTCCTAGTTTTTCAATTTCGGCTACAACAGTTTTCGCTTCATCTTCGTTGCTATTATAAGTAAGTATAACATCAATTCCCTTTTTTGCAATGCTTATTGCCATATTTCTTCCTAATCCTCTGCTACCACCAGTTACTAAGGCTATTTTTGTGTTTGTTGTCATTTAGATTCTTTTATTGTTATTAATTAGCATTCATTTGGTCGAATGCAGTTTTTAAATCGGCAGCACTTGCATTGGCTCTCGTTTCGCTAGAACCAAATGTAAGTTGGTCTTTTCCTTCTTTTAATTGTTCAAAAATAGATTCGATAAAACTTTCTACGCTTGGTGCAGTATTATGTAAACCAATACCTCCAAGGTCAGTATTTAGTGCTGGCGGAATTATTTCGATTACCTCAATGTTTTTTGCTTTTAGCAAATGACGAAGCGATAAGGTAAATGAACGAAAAAACGCTTTTGTTGCCGAATAAACAGGCACTTTGGCATAAGGAGAAAAAGAAAGTCCTGATGTTACATTCATAACCGTTTTGAGCGATTTTAAATTAATGAAAAGTGAGATTAAATGTAACGGAGCTTCAATATTAGTTGCTATTTCAGTTTTTGCACGTTCAAAAAAATCTTCGTCAGAAACATTCATCCATTGCTGAATTCCGGCATTATTTACAAGGACGTTTAAATCGCTGTGATTTTCGGATATCCATTTATAAAGATTTATTCGTTCAGATTCAATCGATAAATCGCATACTTTGGTAATTACAGTAGGGAACTTATCGGTAACTTCTTTTAAGACCGATTCGCGTCTTCCACAAATAATCACAGTATTGTTTTCCTTAATAAATCTTTCGGTAAGTCCTAAACCAATGCCGCTTGCGCCACCAGTAATTAGTATTTTATTGTTCTGTAATTCCATTGCTATATTTATTTTAAAATTGATAAGACAAAGGTAGGAACGAAGTAAAACGGAAGAATTGCAAATATCAATCTGATGTTTGCAAAATTCAAATCAGACAAATTATGTGCGGAATGATAATGGGGTAAGAGTAGTTTGTTTTTTGAAAAAATTAGAAAAGTGTGCTAGCTCTTCAAAACCAAGCGAATATGCAATTTCAGATATATTCCAATCTGTTTCTTTTAATAGAGTTTTTGCTTTCTGAGTTAGTCGGCTACTTATTAATTCGGTAGTTGTTTTACCTGTATTTTCTTTAAGTACTTTGTTAAGATGATTTATATGTATGGATAATCGTGTTGCGAAATCTTTAGCTGTTTTTAATTCCAATCTTTGGTGTGGAGATTCTATAGGAAATTGTCTCTCAAGTAATTCTATAAATAACGATGAAACTCTGGCTGCAGAATTATGTTTGGAATATAAAGCTGTTACGGGCTGTAATTTTTGCCCAAAATGAATTAACTCGGATACATAATTACGAATTAAATCGTACTTGTAGAGGTAATCAGAATTGATTTCTTTATGTATCTTTTGGAATATCAATTCGATTTCTGCAGTTTCCTCATCCGTTAATAGAAAAATAGGATAACCATCTGATTTAAAAATTGGAAGCTCGTCGAGTTCTATTCCGTTTTTATTTCCTGTTATAAATTCGGATGTAAAAACACAAAAATGCCCCGATTGATAAATGTCTTGTGGTACATAATGATAAGGGATTTTTGGAGTTGCAAACAGAATAGCATTTTTTTCAATATCAATTACTTTGTCGGCATATTCGGCTCTGTTTTTACCTCTTATTAAACTTATTTTGTAGTAAGCTCTTCGGTCATAAGGCATAAAAGGTTTTTCTCGAAGTTTTTCCCAGAGTTCTTTTGTGTTGAAAACATTAAAGTGACCAATTTCCTTTTTTATATCATTTGGTAATAACGAACTTGGATCTATATCTGAACCTTCAGTGAGATTTTTGTAAAATTCGTCTATAGAAGTTGTTTTCATACAAATGATTTGTGAAATTCAAATATACGAAATTTGTTTTTTTGGTTGATAGTTTATAGTTTATAGTTGTTGGTTGCCGCTATTCTTTTTGTTCTGCTAGATTTAAAACTAAAATAAAGTTCCTTGTATTAATTCTGGCTGCGTATTACCGTTGAATATAAATGTGTCGATTACCGAAAATTGTTTTACAACTTCATCAAATTGTCTTAGTACGATACTATCGCATATAAAGTTGGTATTAATTGTAGTGAATAGTCGATTTGCAATTTCGATATTTTCAGAAGTTAATCTTCTTGCAATAGATAGATGCGGATTATCACTTTTTTTCATATTCGAAATAACCAGCGATTGTTGAACCCGTTTCATAATTGGTTTTAATTTGTTTTTAGAATCCTCGTTTGGAGTTATTACAAACGCACCATTAGAATAAGAATCGAATTTGTTTAATTGTACCTCAAATGAAGTAAAAGAATCACATAAACGGCTTAATTTAGCTTTAACCAGTTCAAGTTCTTTGTCTGAAGCTTTAAATTCGCAGATGGTAATATGTGCAACAGAGTTTTTGCTGTTAAACCATTTTATTTCATTAGCCAATTGTTCTTTCATCGATTTGATCAAAGCAATTGTTGTCTCTGGAGGATATATAGCTACTGAATAATGCTTTTGCATGATGGTTTTGTTTTGATGTAAAAATATGAAAAAGGTATAAAGGTGCAAAGGTGTAGAGATACAAAGATTTTCTGTAGAGATGCACCGCAGGGCGTCTTTCATAAATAGATTTATTTACTACTTATGATGAGCAGTTTTGTTAAATTTAGTTCTACTTTCAAAATATTTTAAAGCATCATTTATAGCAACTTCGGTATGTCTGTAATTTATTCCTAATTCTTGTATCGATTTTTCATTAGAATAAAAATTATCAATGCAAAGTGCTTTCATATTGGTAGAGCTAATGCTTGTTTTAATTTTTAATAATCTAATAAGATCTCCCAAATAACCTAATCCTATTAAAAGAGGTTTTGGAATCTTTATCATAATAGGGTTTTGATTTGCAATTAAATTAAGTTTCTCGAAAAACTCGAAGTAACTAAGATTTTTATTTGCCAAAATGTATTTTTCTTTATTTCTCCCTTTTTCTAAACTCTTGATAATTCCAGATGCAACATCTTTTACATGAACAAAGTTTTTTCCTCCCGGAGGATAAAATAAGATTTTCTTTTTCCAGCCCATCAAGATAATTCTCCCTGAGCTTGGTTTTGTGTCATAAGCACCAAGCATAAAAGTTGGATTTACTATTATAAGTTTCATTTTATCACTTTTTTGCAATAAATACTCTTCTGTCTCTAATTTGCTTTTGGCATAAAACGAAGTAGTAAAAGGCAATTTTATTCTCTTTGTTTCATCTCCCAAATCGGATAATGAACCAAATCCTAATGTGTTTGCAGTGCTAACGAAAATGAACTTTTTGACATTGCAATTAATGGCCGCATTGAATAATTGGATTGTAGCATCGTAATTTATTTTTTGGTAATCACGATAATTAATTAAGCTTTGATTTGTTTCAGCGGCAATATGTATCACATAATCTATGTTGTTTAAAGCTGAGGTTAAATCATCAAATAAGTTGCCTTGATATAATTCTAGATTCAAATGATTATTACCTTCAAACTTTGCTTTATCACGTATTAATCCTTTTACAAAATAGTTATTCTCTAATAATGTTTCGACCAGATTAGTGCCTAGTAAACCATTAATTCCTGTTACGAATACTTTTTTCATTATACAATTTCTCTTTTAATTGCTCGTGTCATTAATGGCAATCGTATTCCTATTGGTAAAATTTTTAGTATTGCCCAACTAATAGGGTTTACCATGATTACACAATCTTTTTTAAATAATTGTTTGATGCAATATTGAGCAACTTTCTCCGGATCTAATAAAGTTAGTTTTCCTAAAAAACCTTGTTTCTCTATTCTCGATTTAATTTCGTCGTTGGTTTTCATTGCACCAGGATTTACAACACTTACAAAGACATTTGTATCTTTTAATTCCTGATATAAACCTCTTGAAAAGGAATGGATAAAGGTTTTGGATGCAGGATAAACCGTTTTGTAACCAATGGGAGAAAAAGCCGCCATACTCGAAACATTTAAGATATAAGATTGTTTCTGTCTCATTAAATTAGGCAATAACTGATGCGTTAGTATAGATGTTGCTACAACATTTACCTGCATAATAGTATTGATATAATCGACTTTGGCATCGATGAACTTTTTTGTTCCGCCAGTTCCAGCATTATTGATTAAAATATGAACTTCAAAGTTCTTGTTTATCCAATTAGAAAGCGCTAGAACATTATCAGAAACAGATAAATCGGTTTCGAAATGAGATGTTTTTACGTTGTATTTAGTCATTATTTCATTGGATAAATCCAAAAGTCCCTGATTGGGTAAACTTACCAATATAAGGTTCATTTTTCTTTTGGCAAATTCCAAAGCAAACTCTTTTCCTAATCCCTGACTTGCGCCTGTGATGACAACAAATGATTCTTCTGATTTTTTTTCGGTTAACATAATCTCTAATTTATTGCAGCAAATGTAGATTTGATTATAACCGTAAATGTTCGTGTTTATAACAAAGAACCCCTTTTGTGTTGAGGTAAGTATTTGTAAATGAGATGTTGTTTTTAGGCAAAAGTTCGAACTTATAAACTTGGACTATTCTTTTTGTACTCGGATGGAGTTTGGTTGGTGATTTTTTTGAACGTATTATTAAATGAGGTTTTTGAGTTGAAGCCAGATTCGTAGGCAATACCTAAAATAGAAAGGTTATTCATTTCCTCTTTAGCCAATAACTCTTTTGCTTTTTCTACACGATATTTATTAATGAACTGAAAGAAGTTTTCGTTAAAACCAGAATTAATTGCATACGATACTTGGTGTGGCGTACGGTTTACGAGTTCGGATAATTTTATGAGATTTAATTCACTATCCAGATATGGTTTTTGCTCAAGCATTATGCGATTTAGCTCCGTTTTTATAACAACCAATTCGGTATCAGAAATAACTTTTCGTTTTATTTCGATTAGTTCTTCTTGCTCATTTATTAAGATAATCTCAGAGCGTTGCTTTTCATCCAAAGGGAAAATCTCTTTTTGTTTAAGAGAGTAATATGCAATAATAAAAATGATTACTAACGAAGCACTATTTATAAAAACGTTTAGAGTAGAAGAATAAAAGAACACATTATAAACTGTAACAATTATGCTCATTGACAGAATTAAAAAAATGATGTATTCTAACCAGTTTAAATCAATTTCATTAGCATTAGATGAAAAAAGGAGTGTGTTTTTTTTATGTTTTCTAATCTTTAAATATGAAGCTAGAACATAAAAAATAGATTGTGCGAGCATAAGTGTAATCGAAAATAATTTAAGAGAAGTTGAGTTTTCATTTATACTCAAGAGTAATACAAAAAAGAATATTATTGGGAGAACTAGATATTTAAAGTCGTATTTGCTGAATTTGTAATTAGGATTTGTAAAAAACACAATACTAAAATAAAATACAAGTGGTGTTGTAAACTGAATAAAGTGGATAAATAAATTTAAAGACTCACTTACTTTGTGATTGCCTAGAAACAATGAAATTTCATCAATCCAGAATGTTGCCCATAAAAACAGAAATATTCCGAAACAAAAATTTGCTTTCTTGTTTACATTTAGCGGATTAGTTATCTTAAGAAATGAAAGCAAAATGAGTGACCCGAAAATCAAAATTATTATTAAGGAATTAAGTTCACTTATGATCATTATGCTTTTGTTTAAAATAGTTTATCAAATTTAAGCATTTCAGACTTGGATAAACTTTTTTAGATAAAAAACTGCATGATTAATAGGGTAGGTTTGTTTGATTTTTAAGTCAATATTATTGAATATGTTGCAGTTTAGTGTTTGCTTAAAAAATCACAAAATTAAGTTTGAAAAGATTTTTTATGTTTTTTGAGATTCAATATATTAGCAAAAAAAATATCAATGCCAAGTTACTTAAAAAGCGAATAACCATTTTAGGCTATTCGCTTTTTTGTTTGTTATAATCGGTTGTCTTTGATTATTCTGGAACTATAAATTTATTGCAGGACATTCACATTCGTAACGTTCTTTTTTGCAGAATAAATTTATTCCTAATGTAACTTGATGATATGCTCCGCTATCAAATTGTATATCGCCTATAACTTTAGAATAGGTGTAAGCAAACATGAAGTTTTTGTACTTAGCACCCAAAATAGGAGTTACGTATTGTAGGTTTTGTTTAGAAACATCAATGCCATCATAGTATTCGGTACCGTTAAAGTTTCTTCGGTAGGATAAAGCTGCCCAGATATTGCCTTCACCAATTTTTTTATAGGCTTTTAAGTTAATATCAAATATTTTTTCTTTGGTCTTATCTACAAGCTGAAAAAGGAATGAGGGTTCTATCCATATTTTCTTTTTACTCCCAAAAGTATATCCTGCGCTCAAAAGATATTTTCGGATATTTTTACTTTCTGCTTCTGTATATAATTGGCGTCTTGTTTCTAGAGCACCTTGAACTGTGGCATGGGTATAAAAATTTAAAAAATTATAAGATGCACCAAAATCAACATTAAAATATGAATCTTTCAGCACGCCTCCAGTAACAATTGGGTCAAACCCAATAAATGAAGTTTCGTCTAGCTGACTCTGAATAACTCCAGCATTTACACCAAATGAAAGTTGGTTTAAGTCCATTTCATCTCTTGAAAACATAATGTGATATGCATAAGTAAGTTTTACTCCTTTTTGAGAATGATATCCATTTTTATCATTAAAGAGTATGATTCCTGCACCAGTTCTATCTCCAATTCGGCTACTAAGGCTTACAGTTTGAAGCGAAGGAGCATCGTCTTGCCCAGACCATTGGCTGCGTGATGTTACTCTTAGTTTAGTACAATCAGAAGCACCTGCCATTGATGGATGTATCAAATAGTAGTTGTCTGATAAATAATCTGAGTATATAGGGATTCCTTCTTGAGAATAAGAATAGGAAAATATAAATAATAAAAGAACTGAAAATCTAATTTTAGTATACATCAAAGCCGTAATGGTATTTATTAAAATGGTAAGAGGCTATTATACTGAAACACACTTGTTTTCACGATATAATAAACACCTGGATTTTTACAAAGTACGCTTAGAAAGGATGAGCTGATTACCGCAATAAGCCATAAAAGTTACTGAATAAGCCAGCTTTTTTTTGGGAAAGGTTCTGAGACACTAAGGTTCTGAGGTGCTAAGAGACAAAGGTTTTTTTAGGAAAGGTGCAGAGGTACTAAGGTTCTGAGGTTGCTTAGTTTGTGATTTCTTTTTATTGTTTTTCATTTACGCAAAGGTCAAAAACCACAACGATTGTTATAAACCCAAACTAAGCAACCTTTGAACCTTTGTCTCTTAGCGCCTTAGAACCTTAAAAAAAAATCCGTTTTTATCTGTGTTTTCACTTTAGCGAATCCGTATCATCCGCGTTCCATTATGGGCTATCACACGCACGTCTTACAATTTACAATTTTTTGAAATCGCTGGGATTCATGTTTTTTCTTTTCTTGAAGTAATTTGATAAATGACTTTCATCTGTAAAACCAAACTCATAAGCAATTTGCTTGATGGGCATTTGGTTGTTGGTAATTCTTTTTTCGATTAATAGCGTTCTTAGATTATTGATATAATCACGATAACTAATAGTAAATGTTCTTTTGAAATAAGCACTAAAATAAGTCTCAGCTATATTAAAATGAGCTGAAATTACCTTTATCTGAACTAGTTTTGGGGAATAAATATTCTGATGAATATAAGATGTAATTTGTTCGCTATCAAAATGATTTCCTTGTACTTTAGGATTCATGCTACGTATAGTTTCTTTGATTAATCCGAAGATAGAAAGTATCTGATAGAATACGATTGGTGAAGTTGTTACATCTATTCGGCTATTGTAAGCCGTAATATTTTCTATTGTATTTTTTAGAATTGTTTTGCAGGGTTCATCTAATTTCAGAACTGTTTCTTTTAAGAGTTTATCCCGCATAAAACACTCTGGAGTATTAAGTAATAAATCATCGCAGAAAAGACTTTTATTTGAATTGAAATAATTATCTGTGAATTTTATATATACAAATCGGGTACATTTCTTGATATCAAAACAATGCTCATCTTCGGGCGAAATTACAAATAGATCACCTGTTTTGTACGGAAGTAAGTTTTTGTTAAGATGATGAACTCCATTGCCTTTCACGATATAAATAATTTCATAATAGGTATGGCCATGAAAAGGAAGGTGAAATTTTTCTTCTTCAAATTCATCTATAACAAGTGTTTCAAATTGATTTAATTTCGGCATGCTTTATATGTACAAGTTAATGTTGTAAATATACAATTTATTTAAATGTTGCTGGATGTAAATTTGCGCCATAGAAAATCTATTCCTTTTCTA
This sequence comes from Flavobacterium hydatis, assembly GCF_000737695.1. Taxonomy (GTDB): domain Bacteria; phylum Bacteroidota; class Bacteroidia; order Flavobacteriales; family Flavobacteriaceae; genus Flavobacterium; species Flavobacterium hydatis. Next base: position 13,405 of record NZ_JPRM01000039.1, on the reverse strand, counting down.
GAAAAATAAAATGAAAAAAAGTCTTATTGCGCTCTCATTGGGCGGTTTAACTATTGGAATCACAGAGTTTGTGATGATGGGTTTGTTACCTGATATTGCTCAGAATATGAATGTTTCAATTCCTGTAGCAGGATATTTAATTTCTGCCTATGCTTTAGGTGTTGTAATAGGTGCACCATTATTGGTTATTATAGGAAGGAATTATCCGCCTAAGAAAATGCTTTTAATTCTGGCAATGATGCTGGCTGTATTTAATGCACTTTCGATTATTGCGCCTACTTACGAAATATTATTTGCATCGCGATTACTCTCGGGATTACCTCACGGAGCTTTTTTTGGGGTTGGAGCTGTTGTAGCAAGCCGACTTGCCGATAAAGGAAAAGAAGCTCAGGCAGTTTCTATCATGTTTTCGGGATTAACATTGGCAAATTTAATAGGTGTCCCTATCGGAACATATATCGGACATCATTTTTTATGGCGTTATACTTTTGTACTAATTGCAGCAATAGGATTGCTTACATTTCTTTTTATTTATTTGTGGATGCCAAATCTGGAATCAAATAAAAACGAAAGTATGAAAACTCAATTGCAGTTTTTTAAGAAAACTGAGGCTTGGTTAATAATTGCAATAACTGCAATAGGTTTTGGGGGATTGTTTTCCTGGATTAGTTATATCGCGCCTTTGCTAACTAATGTTTCTGGTTTCTCGCCCGAAAATGTTCCGTATATCTTGATTTTAGCAGGATCAGGAATGGTAATAGGAAACTTTATAGGAGGAAAATTGGCTGATAAATTTTCGGCAGCAACTACCGTTATCATGTTACTTTTTGTAATGGCTATCGATTTGCTTTTGGTTTATTTCTTTTCATATAATCAGTATGCCTCTTTATTTTTAACCTTCTTAACAGGTTGCGTTTCGTTTTCTATCGTTGCGCCAATCCAGATGTTAATGATTCAGACAGCAACTGGAGCAGAGATGATTGCTTCGGCAGCGATTCAGGCAAGTTTTAATATAGGAAATGCATTGGGAGCATTTTTAGGAGGATTACCTCTGATAGCAGGTTACAGTTATGCTTCGCCTAATTTAATTGGGGTTGGAATGTCGTTTCTTGGAATGCTCTTTACCTTTATATTTATACAAAGAAAAAAATACGTGATGCAATTACAAAGAGCTTAAAAAATAAATATTTTATAAAAAGACAAGTCTATTCGGTTTGTCTTTTTTGTTTGCTCAAATATTTCTTGCTCATTTGGTTACATAAAATGAAAAATTATTTTTACTTTACGATGCAGGTTTTGGTAGCAATATTTAAATTAATTTCAGGATGAATAACAGAAAAAAACTTAATGCGGTTTCTTACGGTGAAGTACTTTGGGATGTTTTTGGCAACGAAAAGAAAATAGGAGGAGCTCCGCTTAATGTAGCTTTGCGTATGAAAGCATTGGGTTGCGATGTTGCTATGGTGAGTTGTGTGGGTAATGATCCAGACGGAATTGCTATTATAAATCAAGTCAAAAATCTTGGTCTAGAAACCGATGCTATTATTAAATCGGAGGAATTCCCGACTGGTTTGGTTCAAGTTTCATTAAATGAAAATGGTTCGGCTAGTTATGAAATTAATTATCCATCGGCATGGGATAAAATTGTTTTAAATGATGCTGCAAAAAAGTTGGTTGCTCAAGCCGATGTACTTATTTACGGAAGTTTGGTTTGTAGGGATTCTGTTTCGCGTTTAGCACTAGAGGAATTACTTAAAAATGATGTTTATAAGGTTTTTGATGTCAATTTAAGAAAGCCACATTACTCGTACGATATAATCGAGAAGCTAATGCAATCGGCTAGTTTTATAAAGTTTAATGACGAAGAATTGTTAGAAATTGCTTCGGCTATGGATTCTCCTTTTGTTGATTTAGAGGAAAATATGGAGTTTATTGCCGAAAAAACAAACTCTAAGGCTATGTGTGTAACCAAAGGTAAACACGGAGCATCGTTATTATGGCAAGGTAAGTTATATCATAATAGTGGTTACTCAATAAAAGTAGTAGATACGGTAGGAGCAGGAGATTCTTTTCTGGCAACATTAATTACTTCATTACTTACAGATAAATCACCTCAGGAATCGATAGATCTTGCTTGTGCAGTTGGAGCTTTGGTAGCAGGGTCGGCAGGTGCAAATCCTGAAATTTCTTATTCTAAAATAGAAGAATTAATGCTTAAAGAATCTTAGATTTTTCATTGTTTTTGATGGAGAATGATATAAAAAAAAAACACTCTTTTTAGGAGTGTTTTTTCGCTTTTGGATATTTCAATAATTTAAGATGTGGTATTTCTTTAATTAATTTTTATTGGATGTTGCATTTATTGTAAGATCAAAAAAACTTTTTTGATTTGTATTATTAATATTTCACAAAGATATTGGTGTAATATTTTCTGCCATTAATAGGGTTTTCGGTAACCGAAATGCCAAAATTAGTATAATCACCTATAATGTTTTTTTTGTGTTCAGGACTTGCTAACCAAGCATCCAGGGCAGCTTTTGGGGTGTTGTAATTATAAGCAATATTCTCACTTACTTTTATAACACCTAGAACTTTAATAATATCTCCTGAACGAGCTACAAAATCATCATGGCTTACAATATTATTAGTAATCATGTAATTATTGTGTTCTTCGGATTTAACAGAAACGTAGTTTATCTTTTCTAAAGTATTTAAGCCGATACTAGTTCTGTATTCATTTATTAAATCCATTACTTCTAATTCTGAAGAATTATAATTGTAGTCTATGACTATTTCAGGGATAGGTTTTGTTGTTTCATTACTATTACTACTGTCATTAGAACATGAATGGAGTGTAAATACTATCGTAATTAATGATATAATTAGACTTATGTTTTTTGCTATAATAAAAAATAATTTACTGATTCAGTTAGATTTATTTGATACGGCAAAGGTCAGGTCAATTTGTTTTTATTTCTATCTGTATAGGGTTTAAAATCAATACAATAGGTTTTTTTTACTTTTGTAGAGTAAAGGTTTTAAGGAATAAAGATTCGGATGGAGATTTGGTAGTGGGGCAGGCAGTTTACTGTGTGGATACAAGTGTGAAAAAACGCGAATTGCACGAATTGTCACTAATTTGTTTGTGAAATTAATTTCACAAACAAGATTAATCTATTGAAATATTTGTATCCTGACGGAAGATTGTCAGAAAGAAAATCCTGAAATTCCTTATTATAAAATAGAAGTCTTAATGCTTTAAGTATAAGCTAATAGATTAATATTTTACAAAGATGTTTGTGTAATATTTTCTTCCATTGATGGGATGTTGTCTCACCGAAATACCGAAGTTGGTATAATCTGCCATAATATTTTTTTTGTGCTCTGGACTATTTAGCCAGGCATCTAAGGCTTCTTGTGGAGTATTATAATTATAGGCAATGTTTTCGCTGACTTTTATAACGCCCAAAGTTCTGACGATATCTTTTAGTCGATCAGCAAAGTTATCATGACTTACAGCGTTATTTGCCATCATATAATTGGTATGTTCTTCGGCTTTAACAGAAAGGTAATTTATCTTACCTAAGGCATTTAAGCCTTTACTAACCCTGTATTTATTAATTAAATCCATTGTCTCTAGTTCTATAGGTGTGTAATTATATTCTACAACTACTTCATGGATAGGCTCCGGTTCATTACTAATACTAGTATCATTAGAACAAGAATAGATGGTAAATAGTAGTACGATTACTAATGCTATTTGGTAGTAATTTTTTGCCATAATAAAATATATTTTATTAACTCGTAGGCTGTAAGTACTCCGTCTGTTCGCTTCGCTCGGTCTATGAAAGTTTTATCTAACAGGTAATAAGGAAAGTAGATTTGACACTTTCAAAAAAAAAAGACGTTTCTTATTTAAAACATGTATAGCTTGTTGTCCGAAAGAAATAGTTTTAATGCATGCTTATGTAAGCTATATTTCTATGTTCTAAAAATTAATTTACACCCAACGGGTATTCTATTAATTATAATGCAGTTGTTTATTGTAGTAAAGTTCGGTAAAAATATTTTTGGTTGTATTTGTAATTTGCTTAAAATCAGCATTGTATGTATTTATTTTTTATGTATATTTTAGCTTCAAAGGTTCTGAGTTACAAAGGTTCAAAGGTTCAAAGGGACAAAGGTTCTAAGGTTTTTTGTAGGGACGTATTGCAGTGTGTTTAAAAGGTTGAGAGTATTTACTCTTTTTTCTTTTAAAGGTTCAAAGGTGCTGAGGTACTAAGGTTCTAAGGTTCTAAGGTTTTTTATAGGGACGTATTGCAGTGTGTTTAAAAGATTGAGGGTATTTACTCTTTTTCTTTTAAAGGTTCAAAGGTGCTGAGCTACTAAGGTTCTAAGGTTTTTTGTAGGGACGTATTGCAGTGTGTTTAAAAGGTTGAGAGTATTTACTCTTTTTTTCTTTTAAAGGTTCTGAGGTTCTAGGGTTTTCTGTAGAGGCGCACCGCAGTGCGTCTCCCGTAATAAATTCCATAAACCAAATCCATAAACCAAATCCATAAACTGAATCCTAAAACCAAATCCTAAAACCGAATCCTAAAAAGAAAACCAAATCTATAAACCGAATCCTAATACCAAACAAAAAAACCTGTGTGAATCCAAATTAACGTAACGCTAAAATATATTGCGGAAAACAGATAGCAACATATCTTCAACGGGAAAATTTATTATTTGTTAAAACTCTTAATAAGGGGAGTTTTCTCTAAAAAAAGTCCAAATTTTTGTGAATTATTGATGGTATTTAACAGCATAAAAACTGTTTTAGTAATGATGTATTTTTGTGATTAAAAAATTACAAAGTATTACATTAAAAATAAAAATTTGTTAACTTTTTGATGTTAGTAAATTTTTAACGTGTTGATTTTTAGTTATTTGAATTGATTTATTTGTAAACTTTTTTATTATTATTTTTTTAGTAGTTTAATTATTTTTAAATTTGCTTCAGGATTTAAATATTAAAATTATCAATATCATGGACAAATTATTAGCTACAAAAAACAATGCAATTATGTACACTCAGGATGAGGTTATGCAAGCATCTTTAGAATATTTTAAAGGCGATAGTCTTGCTGCGACCGTTTGGGTGAGTAAGTATGCACTTAAAGATTCTGAAGGCAATATTTTTGAGTTATCTCCTAACGATATGCATCAACGTATTGCAAGAGAAATTGCTCGTATTGAAAAAAAGTACGCTAATCCTTTATCTGAAGTTGAAGTTTTTGATTTGATAAAAGATTTTAAATATTTAGTTCCACAAGGAAGTCCAATGACAGGAATTGGAAATCCATTTCAGGTGGCATCATTATCGAATTGTTTTGTAATAGGAAATGACAATTCTGATTCGTACGGTGGAATCATGAAAACGGATCAGGAGCAAGTCCAGCTTATGAAACGTAGAGGAGGAGTTGGTCACGATTTATCACATGTTCGCCCAAAAGGTTCACCAGTTCGAAATTCAGCTTTAACATCTACAGGATTAGTACCATTTATGGAACGTTATTCTAACTCGACTCGCGAGGTTGCACAAGATGGTCGCCGTGGAGCATTGATGCTTTCGGTATCTATTAATCATCCTGATGCTGCCGATTTTATTGATGCCAAAATGGAACAAGGAAAAGTTACAGGAGCGAATGTTTCTGTGCGTATAGATGATGAGTTTATGAAAGCTGTTAAGGCTGATGAAATATATGTTCAGAAATATCCAATATTTAGTGATAATCCTTTGTATACTAAAGAGATTAAAGCGAAAGAACTGTGGAATAAAATTATTCATAACGCATGGAAATCTGCAGAACCAGGTATTTTGTTTTGGGATACTATTATTAATGAATCCTTGCCTGATTGTTATGCCGATTTAGGATACAAAACACTTTCTACAAATCCATGCGGAGAAATTCCGCTTTGTGCGTATGATTCTTGCCGTTTATTGGCTATTAATTTATTGTCTTATGTAAATAATCCATTTACTAAAGAAGCTTCATTTGATTTTGAGCTTTTCAAGAAACATGTAGCTGGGGCTCAAAGAATAATGGATGATATTATTGATCTTGAATTAGAAAAAATTGATGCTATATTAGGAAAAATAGATGCTGATCCAGAAAGTGACGAAGTAAAACTTGTAGAGAAAAATTTATGGCTTAATATCCGACATAAAGCTAAAGAAGGTCGTCGTACCGGAATTGGAATAACTGCCGAAGGTGATATGCTTGCAGCGCTTGGGTTACGTTACGGAAGCGACGAAGGAGTTGTTTTTTCTGAAAAAATACATAAAACACTAGCTATCGAAGCTTATCGAGGATCAGTAAACTTAGCCAAGGAACGTGGTATGTTTACTATTTATGACTCCGAAAGAGAAAAAAACAATCCGTTCTTACTTCGATTAAAAGAAGCTGACGAGGCATTGTATTATGAAATGAAAGAACACGGTCGTCGTAATATTGCTTTGCTTACTATAGCACCTACAGGAACAACGAGTTTAATGACACAAACGACATCGGGTATTGAACCAGTTTTCTTGCCTGTTTACAAACGCAGAAGAAAGGTAAACCCAAATGACAAAGATGCTCGTGTAGATTTTGTAGATGAGGTTGGAGATAGCTGGGAAGAATATGTAGTATTTCACCATAGATTTAAGGAGTGGATGCTTATTAATGGATATGATGTTACTAAAAACTACAGTCAGGAAGAAATAGATGATTTAGTTAAAAAGTCACCTTATTATAAAGCGACAAGTAATGATATCGACTGGTTGAGTAAGGTTCGTATGCAAGGAAAGATTCAGAAATGGGTAGATCATTCCATATCTGTTACTATAAATGTACCCAATGAAACACCAGAAGAAATGGTGGATAAATTGTATATGGAAGCTTGGGAAGCAGGATGTAAAGGGGTTACAGTATATCGTGATTGTTCACGTTCGGGAGTTCTTATTGCCAATACCGAGAAGAAAGAAGAAACTGCTCCTACGGTACCAAGTATTTTCCCGACTAAACGTCCTCAAGTATTAGAAGCCGATGTGGTTCGTTTTCAGAATAGTAAAGATAAGTGGATTGCTTTTATAGGATTGCTTGACGGCAGACCTTATGAAATTTTTACAGGACTTGTAGATGATGAAGATGGTATTTTAATTCCGCGTTGGGTTTCGGAAGGACTTATTATCAAGAATAAAAAAGAAGACGGAACTACTCGTTATGATTTTCAATATAAAAATACCAGAGGTTATAAAACAACTATCGAAGGTCTTTCGCATAAATTTAATCCTGAATATTGGAATTATGCCAAACTAATATCAAGTACTTTACGCCATGGTATGCCAATAGATAAAGCTGTTGATTTAATAAGCAGTCTTCAGTTAGACGGTGAATCTATAAATACTTGGAAAAATGGTGTTGCTCGTGCGCTTAAGCGTTATATCGTAGATGGTACCGAAGCCCATGGTCAAAAATGTAGTAATTGTAACTCTGAGAATCTTATTTATCAAGAAGGCTGCCTTACTTGTAATGATTGTGGATCATCTAAATGTGGGTGATTTTAAGGTTCTAAGGTTCTGAGATACTGAGGTTCTAAGGTTTTTTTTGAGGCTCTAAGGTTCTGAGATACTGAGGTTCTAAGGTTTTTAGGAACAAAGGTTCTAAATTTTTAAGAAAAACGGTATTATAAATATATTAAATAAAACGCCTGCAAGGATTCTTTGCAGGCGTTTTTGTCTTTTATCTATTTTCTATTCTCTATTCTCTATTCTCTCCAAGTCTTTCATCTCCAAATCTAAATCATCTTTTTTTCTCATAAGTAGATTCTGTTCCGTCTGCAGCAATAATACCATTAAAAACGATTAATTTATTTTTTATCAAAGAGAAGTATATTTTTTCTTTATTGTCATTGAATGTAAAACTATAATTGGCTCTACGATTATTTATTGCTGTATCTTCTGGCGTAACAGTAAAGGTTCCGTTTTCGTTTTTTTTGCCTTCATAATAGCGTTCATAATTTTGCCCTTCAAATTTTAGCAAATTACCATTTCCGGCTTTAAAGGTTGGATCAACTTGGGCTACCTGAATGCCTTCAATATGTCTGAGTTCCCATGTTCCGTTCAATTCATCTGATACGGATTTCTCTTGACAACTAATAATTGTAAGAAATAGCATAGTAAGTAGCGTTTTTTTTAGAATGTTTTTCATATGTTTTATTTGTAAATATTTAATTTATAGTGTGTTATGGTTGTTGTTAAATGAATAACGAATTTAAACAAAAAAGATTTGAATTACGAGCTATTTCAGTTCATCTGAGACTAAATTTATCTTTTAGTATAGATTGTGTTTTTCTTATTTGCTTGTTATTCAGATAGTTTGTTTCAAAATTAAACGCGTTTCATCTTCGAATATGCAACATGTATTTGAGAAAAAAACAACATAGAGGGCACTATCTTTATTCAGAATAATATATTGTGATGCCTATTTAAGCAATATTAATTCTTTTATACCACAGGATACCTAAATTAATTTTCCGCCCAAAAAAACGTATTTAATTGCCTTATTTCAAATTATTAAAATACCTAATATTAGTTAATTGCGAATAGTCTTGTTTTTGTGTATCGAGAATGTTTACCAATTATTATACAGCAGTTTTAGAATATAATAGCCCCCTTTTTACCTAAAATTTAAAAAATACTTGGCATGGTTTATAACTCTACGCATTTTTTTACGATAATATCTTTTTTGTTACGTTGGATAGTATTTCTATTTTGTAAACAAAAGAAGCAACTTTTTTTAAGCTCAATGTCAATTGTGATTTTGGGGATTCCCTTTTGTGGAATAGCTCAAAATCCGGGTGGGATTTCGGGAGAAGTCTTATGGTATAAAGCAAACTCAGGAGTATCTTTAGTTTCTGGCAATGTAGCTGTATGGAATGACTCTAGCACAAGTGCCAATAACGCCACACAAATTACTACAGTAAATCAGCCTGCTTATACTACTAATGGTATTAATTTTAATCAGGCAGTTACTTTTTCTGGCGCTAATTATTTAACAACTCCAACAACTAATTTACCATCAGGCAATAGTGCCCGTACAGTATTTGTCGTAGCTACATCTACTAATACTCAACCAGGTAATAGTTGGGTTTATGGTTATGGTACAGCAAGTTTAGCATCAGCTTTTAATATAGGAAAAGTATCTGGCTCAACAGCTCTTTATGTAAATGGGGTTAATGATGATTCAGAATCTACCCCTGGTTTTTGGAGTGCCAATGTACCCAAATTAGGTAGAGTTATGTATAGCGTACCTACAGTATCATTTTTTGACGCCGGAGTACCTATTGGAACAGCTATTCAAACAGGCTGGAACACAGTAGTTGCACCAAATAGCGGAAGAATAGGTTCTTATGTAAATAGTACTAGCGACCAATGGAATGGTAATATAGCCGAGGTAATCATATATCCATCATTAGTAACAGGAACTCCTGCATTAAGTGTAGAATCTTATCTAGCTATAAAATATGGTATTCATAAAACAGGAAATTATCTTAGTGGTTCTGGTACTGTTGTTTGGGATGCAGTTGCAAATGTATTGTATGATAATGATGTATTCGGGATTGGACACGATAATGCTTCTGGATTAGTGCAAACACAATCGAACAGTGCGAATACTGGTAGCGGAGATGGTACGGGACAAAGCGGAAAAGGAAATATTATAATAAGTAATCCTTCGTCATTAGCCAATAATGGTTTTATAATGATTGGTCATGATATAGGACTTTTGGCGGAAGCCGATATAACTATTGGAGGCAAACTAACAAAACGCGTACAAAGAATCTGGAGAGCTCAAACTACGGGGAATCCAGGAACTGTAACTTTAAGTTATGATATAACCGGACAAACTTATTCCGGACAAAACGCTAATGATTTTGTTTTATTAGTAGATCCTACAGGTTTGGGAGATTTTGTTGGAGGTTCTGTAGTAAAATATACAGGAGCATCGCTTGCAGGAAATAAGGTTTCTTTTAATACAGTAAGTTTACCAACGGGTGCTGTGTTTACAATTCAGACATTAGGAGTTCCGCTTGTTCAGGCAACTAATATCGCTTTTACAGGAACTACGGCAACTAGTACTACAGCAAGTTGGACAAACGGAAGCGGTTCATCGAGAGCGGTATTTGTATACGCTGGAGCTAGTGGTAGTGCTTTGCCAATTGATTTGACAAGTTATACTGCAAATGCTGTTTTTGGTTCAGGAACACAAATTGGTTCAACTGGTTGGTATTGTGTTTATAATGGTACAGGAACGAGTGTAAACATAACAGGATTGACTCCCACAACGACCTATCAGGTGATGACGCTTGAATATAGTGCTTCGATTCTTGGAAATGAAGTATACCTCTCTACGATAAGTACAGGTAATCCGGGAGGAATTACTATCCCGAATAATGTGGGGACTTTAAGTAATTTAAGTATAAGTGAAGGGACATTAGCTCCGGTTTTTGCAACAGGTACTACAATTTATACTGCAACAGTAACTAATTCGACATCAAGCTTAACGCTAACACCAACTACAACAGATAGTAATGCAACAGTAAAGGTAAATGGAGTTGTGGTAACAAGTGGAACAGCTTCTGGAGCAATTACTTTAGTCGTTGGTCTTAATGTTATTACTACAGAAGTTACAGCTGAGGATGGAATTACAATAGAAAACTATATTCTAACAGTTGACAGGGAACCATTGGGAGCAAGCGCATCACCAACAATAGCCAATTTTAGCCCACAAACAGGTCCAGTTGGAACAACAGTAATAATTACCGGAGCTAATTTTGGAGCTACAATAGCTGAAAATATAGTGTTTTTTGGAGCTACTCGAGCAACTGTTACAGCGGCAACTCCAGTTAGTTTAACAGTAACGGTTCCTGTAGGAGCAATTTATCAAGCTATTTCAGTTTTAAATACTACAACTGTGTTGTCAGGATATTCGAGTATACCTTTTATTACAACTTTTGCACCTAATAAAGGAAGAATAACAATTGATGATATTATGCCAAAAGTAGATTTTGCAACTGTTAATTTTGTACAAGCTACTACAAGTGGAGATTTTGATGGAGACGGTAAGGCTGATATAGCGGTAACTTTTTCTTCTGATAATCTTGTGGCTATTTATCGTAATACTTCTGTTAGCGGTACGATCGATGCATCATCTTTTACAGCCTCTGGGACTTTTGCGACAGGTACGACTCCAATTTTTATAAGGACAGGAGATCTTGATGGTGATGGTAAACTAGATATCGTAGTGACGAATACTTTTACAGGTACAAATACAATTTCTGTTTTAAGAAACACTTCATCTGGAACCGGAAATATTGGTTTTACGGCACATCAAGATTTTAATACAGGAGATAAACCATACGGAGTAGTAATTGGCGACATTGATGGTGATGGAAAGGCTGATATTGTTACATCAAATCTTAATGGAAATTCGGTTTCAGTTATAAGAAATATATCCTCAGGAATAGGCAATATTAATTTTAACGCTAAAGTTGATTTTAGTGTTGTTAATAGCCCTTACGGAGTCACTTTAGGAGATTTAGATGGTGATGGTAAACTTGATATGGTTGTTACTAATAGCAGTACAACTGAAACAATATCGGTTTTTCGTAATATTTCTACCAATGGTACAATTAATTTCGATCCAAAAATAGGTTTTAGTACAGGTTTTACAGCTACACGTGTACAAATTGGTGATTTAAATAAAGATGGTAAACCTGATATTGTAACTGGAGGAGGAGGAAATACTTTTATTTATATTTTGCAAAATACATCGGCTGCAATAGGGAGTATCAGTTTTGCTCCAAAAATTGATTTGCCAATTGATGCAGGTATAAATGATTTTATAATAGGAGATCTTGATGGAGATGGTTTTCCTGACCTGGCAGGTGGTATGCAGAATTCTTTATTAAACATTTTACGTAATTCAGGATCTGGAGGAACTATAAGCTTTGTTCCTAAAGTAAGTTTCATTAATAATAGTTTTGCTACTGGTGTAGTTATCGATGATTTTGATGGAGATGGTAAAAGTGATATCGCTACTGTTAATAATAATCGTACTCTTTCAGTATTTCGTAATAATCCTTTATTTGCCCCAACAGTTCAGGCAACCAATGTTGTGTTTACAGCTACTACGAAAACAACAACGACAGCCAGTTGGACAAATGGTAATGGCTCTTCAAGAGCAGTATTCATGAATGCAGGTATTATTGGTAGTCCTTTGCCAATAGATGTTACAGTATATACAGCAAATGCTGCTTTTGGTACAGGAACACAAATTGGTACATCAGGCTGGTATTGTGTTTATAATGGTACAGGAACTACTGTGGATATAACAGGATTAACTCTTGCAACGAATTATAGAGTTATGGTGGTGGAGCAAAATGGTTCAGCAGGTGACGAGATGTATTTATCGACAGTAAGTACAGGTAATCCTGCAAACGTAATCACTCTAAATAATGTAGCGACATTAAGTAATTTAACGATTAGTCAAGGTACGTTAAACCCTGTTTTTGCATCAGGAACTACGATTTATACTGCTAATGTAGCTAATGCTGTTACAAGTTTAACAGTAATGCCAACTGCAACAGATAGTAATGCTACTGTAAAAGTAAATGGAGTAACGGTAACTAGCGGAAGTCCTTCTTTTTCAATTTCTTTGCTGGTTGGAGCTAATGTTATCAACACGTTAGTTATTGCTCAGGATGGTACAACAATAGAGACTTATACGGTAACAGTAACCAGAACAGCTCTGCCTGCAATTGTAACAACAGGAACATTAGCAGCCTTAACGACTACTTATGGTACAGCTTCGGCATCTACTACCTTTAATGTTTCAGGTACGGATATGCTTGAGGGGATTTTAGTTACTGCACCTTCAGGATTTGAGATAAGTACAGATGATGTTACTTTTACAAATACTGTTACGGTTGGAGCAACTGGAGTTATTGCATCTACGCCAGTTTACATTAGATTAAAAAAGAATGTCCCAGCGGGAAGTTATTCTGGCGATATAATTTTAACCAGTGATAGTGCGATAACAGTAAATGTGCCTACAGTTTCTAGTACTGTAAATAAAGCAACTCTAACAGCTACTGCCGATAATAAAACTAAAATTTACGGAGCAGCAAATCCAACGCTTACCATTACATATTCAGGATTTTTCAATAGCGAAACAGAGGCAAGTTTACTTACTCCACCAACGATTGCTACAACAGCCGCTTTAGGAAGTCCAGTTGGAAATTATCCAATTGTAGCCAGTGGCGGAGTAGATCCAAATTATATTTTTGATTATGTTGATGGAAATTTAGCAGTAACAGCAGC
>NZ_JPRM01000038.1 GCF_000737695.1 Flavobacterium hydatis | reverse complement strand
GTCCAGGAATGCGATACAGATTATATAAATCAGTATGGTAGTTCGCCCATGTATAGCATTTTTCTTTTAGAAGGCGAAGGAAAAGTAAGCGTAGACTTGGTAGAATATACTTTTGAGGGCAAAATTATATTGTTTGCAACGCCATATCAAATCATTCATTTTGATACCAAAAAGCCTATTAAAACACGAAGATTACAATTTCATGGCGATTTTTATTGTATCGAATATCATAAAAAAGAAGTAGCTTGTAACGGACTTTTATTCAATAATATATATCAGCAACCTTACGTAAATCTTGAGCCAGAAGATTATATCGAGTTAGATTATATTTTAGGGAAACTAATTGCAGCGCTTGAAAACACTAGTAGTTACGGCATGGCAGTAGTTCGTTCATATTTGCAATTGATATTAGCATTATGCAGTAAAATTAAGTCGGAAGATAATCTTGTTCATGAGGAAAAGAACATACATCATCCATTAATTCAGTTTAAAGATTTATTAGAAAACAACTTTCGTAAAGAAAGACAACCCTCTTTTTATGCTACGCAAATGGGAATTTCCCCAAATAATTTTTCGAAATTATGCAAGCAGTATTTTCTAAAAACACCATCTACATTAATTCAAGAAAGAGTAATTCTAGAGGCAAAAAAGTTAATTCATCTTAGTTATAAAAGCATGAAACAAATTGCAGCAGAATTAAATTTTGATGATGAAAATTATTTCAGTCGTTATTTTAAAAAACATACAGGCATTACACCTACAGCATTTCGGGAAAATGTCGGCATATCTATTGTAGCAGATTCGTCTAGGGAATAGCCATATTTGTCCATTGTGAGCGGGTTATGGAGTTGTTAATTTTGGCTTTAAAATGTAAACATCTTAAAAAATAAAAGTATGAACATATTATCGACCTTATCAAATTTACAAAATCAGTTTTTTAACTTAATGCGAATAGCCATTTTTATAGTAATGGTTTGGATTGGAGGACTAAAAGCTTTTCAATATGAAGCAGACGGGATTGTACCTTTTGTTGCAAATAGCCCATTAATGAGTTTCTTTTATAACAATCCGAGTGAGTATAAAGACCACAAAAACAAAGAAGGAGAAGTAGTAGAGGAAAATATAAAATGGCATATCGAGAATGGTACTTATATCTTTTCTTACGCATTAGGTACTGTAATTATAATTATAGGATTACTAACTTTATTCGGAATTTTTAATGCTCGTATAGGACTCGCAGGAGGAATTCTTACTGCTGGAATGGCATTGGTTACACTAACCTTTTTAATTACTACGCCCGAAACTTGGGTTCCCGATTTAGGTAGCGCAACACACGGATTCCCTTATTTATCAGGAGCTGGACGATTGGTTATTAAAGATATTATTATGATGGCAGGAGGCTTATTATGTGCTTCCGATTGTGCCAGAAGAATAATTACCCAAAGTAAATAATTCTATAATCTACATCATAAAAGATTCCAACTTTTCTTCTTACAGTTTGTGATAGGAACGCGGATGACACGGATTTACAAAAGTAAAGACGCAGATTAAAACTGATTTTTCAACTAATCCCAATCCGAAGTATCGAGAAGGAAAAAATCCGTTTTAATCCGTGTTTTCGCTTAAGCGAATCTGTATCATCCGCGTTCCTTTATAGACAATTTATGGCAAATAAATGCAATAATTACAGTTAACCAAGCAATAAAAAACCAGATAACCAAGAAGTAATTTTATTCCAATTAAGTTTAAATTTTTGGGGAGAAAACCCATAATAAGTTTTAAAAGCAGCTGAGAAATGCGACACATCTTTGTAACCACATTTATAAGCCACTTCGCTAACACTTATCGATTTAGATTTAAATAATTCCTTGGCATGTTTCATCCTTAGCTCAATAATATAGCTCTTTACAGTAGTGCCAAAACAGACCTTAAATCCTTTTTTTAGCTTAAATTCATTAAGCGAAATCATCCTGGAGAGTTCAGGAAGAGTAGGAGCATGAACATAATCTCTGTCCAATATTATTTTGGCTTCTTGCAGCTTAATATAATCTTCTTCATCTATTAGATCGTCGGGAATTGTTTTTTCGACAAGAGATTCCAATTGAAAAATTAATAGCTCCTTAATTTTGGTTTCGATATACATTCTTTTTAAAACGCCTTGACGATTGCAATTTTTAATTTCATGAATTACCCATTGTATCGATGATGTAAAGGGACTATATTTTGAAGTTAAATAACTAGATTTCTTTAATAGAATATTCTTTGAGAATTTTTGATGAAGTTCCCAGTCTTCATTGATAATATTATAATAAAAATCCTTTGACAGAATTATCGAAAAGTAATTTATTTGCTCAAATGCAGGAATTTTAAAAGTTGCTTTATAATTTGATGTATAGAAAATATTATGAGTATTTTCTCTCGAATATTTTTCAGTTTCTAGCTGATCAATGTGAGTTTCGACATTATTACAGCATATAAAATTCATTACAATCGACTCACAAGTAATCTCAAATAATGCTGTTTGTGGTTCCGAAAAATACATCTGAGTATCGAGAATAACAAGACCATCGGTTATTAAATGGTGGCTTTTTATTTCTTCTAAAGATTCATTTTTTATAAATATATTTTCGGCCGATAGCTGACTTTTTGGGTCATAGCCATCGTGAACAGCAATAGAAATTATTGGATGTTTATGACTGAGAAGTTTCGATTTAATTTTCAAAATAATAATCCGTTTTTACAAAATAATAATCCGTTTTTCCCTATATAAAAAGGAGACGTCCGTGGTACTTTTGCGACAAAGTTATTTATAATTAGTCTAAGTAAAAATATGCCAACTCATAAATTTTCAATTTTCAGTATAATTTTTTTAGTTTCCTTCTTTTCATTTGCCCAACAAAATAAGGGTATAGCAGTCTCAGGACAGATTTCGGAGAGTTCAGGACAAAGTATTCCGTTTGCAACAGTAAGTCTGGAAAAAACAGATTTTATCATAATGTCTGATGAAAACGGAAAATATAATTTTAAGAATGTTGCAGTAGGAAATTATATTTTAAAAGTTTCTGCAATAGGGTTTTCAACTTCCAAAAAACATATCGAAGTTAAAGGAACAAACGAAATAATTTTCTCAGTTCGTTTAGAAAGTGAATTAAACGAATTAGAAAATATAACTGTAATGGGACGTACCCAAACAGAAAAAATAAATAAACAATCTTATAGCGTAACAGCAATCGATGCAAAAAAACTACACAATTCTACATTAGATTTATCTCATGCTTTAGACAGAGTTTCGGGTGTTCGTGTTCGTGAATCGGGAGGAGTTGGTTCTAAATCTGAGTTAGCTATTAATGGTTTTTCAGGAAATCAGATTAAAATGTTTATTGATGGCGTACCTATGGATAATTTTGGATCATCATTTCAGATGAATAATATTCCAATAAATCTTGCCGATAGAATAGAAGTTTACAAAGGAGTTGTGCCTATTTGGTTAGGAGGAGATGCATTAGGAGGAGCAATTAATATTGTTACCAATTCTAAACCGCGTACTTATCTGGATGCTTCTTATTCTTTTGGATCATTTAATACACACCGTACGGCTATAAATGCAGGTTATACAGCAAAGAGTGGTTTTACTACCGAAATTAATGCATTTCAGAATTATTCAGACAATAATTATTGGGTAAATGTAGATGCTGCCGATTTAAATACAGGAGCATATTATCCTAATCAGCGAGTAAGAAGATTTCATGACAAATACCGTAACGAGACCGTAATATTTAATATTGGTGTAACAGGCAAAAAATATGCTGATAAATTATTATTTGGATTTACGGCTGGTGAGAATAAAGCAGATATACAAACAGGAGCACGTATGGTAAGCGTCTTCGGACAAGTGTATCGCAAAGGAAATATCTTAATGCCAAGTGTAAAATATCAGCTAAAAGATTTCCTTACAAAAGGATTAGACGTTAGTGTTACAGGTAATTTTAATTTTGGCGAAGAGCAAAATGTTGATACAGTTTATAGACGATATAACTGGTTTGGTGATTATATAGTACCTCCCGGAGGTGGTTTAGGAGGGGAGCGTAGCCGTACATTACGTAAATTCAAAAATAATAGCGGAATCGCTACTGCAAACTTCACTTACCGTCTAAACGATAGACATTCGTTTATGCTGAACAATACTTTTAACACATTTGATCGTAAAGAAAGTGATGAGTTAGTTCCTGAATCACTACTATATCAGCAGCCGAAGAAATCTCAAAAAAATATTCTGGGTGCAGGTTATAAATTCGATTATAACGAAAAATGGAGTACATCCGTATTTGTTAAAAATTACGCTTTAAAAAACACTTATTCTGAAAGTTATAATCCTTCAGGAAATACAGGAGATATTGCTTATCGTAAGCATGAAGATAATAATGTGTATTGGGGATATGGTGCTGCAAGTAGTTATTATTTAAAGCACAATTTACAAGTAAAAGGTTCTTTCGAAAAAAGTTACAGATTGCCATCTCCAGAAGAAATGTTCGGAAATGTGAATGACAATTTAGCTGGTAATATTGCTTTAAAACCTGAAACCAGCAATAATTTTAATGTTGGATTAAGTTATCAAACTAGCTTCAGAAAAGTAAATGCGATGACATTTGATGTGAATTTTATGTATCGTGAGGCAACAGATTTTATTCGCCCTGAGCTGAATTTAAATCAAACGATGACTACCAATGTAAATCAAAAAGGAATTTCAAATTACGGTATAGATGGAGAAATAAGATATTCATACAAAAACAGGTTTACTGCAGGTGTGAATATGACATATCAAAATCTTCGCAACAATACCAAATATGAGCCAGGTAAAGAAATTGTGTCTTTAAATTATAAAGATAGAGTGCCTAATATCCCTTTCTTATTCGGTAATGCTGATGCTACTGTATACTTTAATGACTTCATAAAGAAAGGGAATAACTTATCTGTTGGATATAATTTATTATACGTACACGACTATTATTTGTATTGGCCAAGTAGCGGTGGTAAGGTTGGAAAATTTGATATCCCAATGCAAATGAACCACGATATAAATGCAGTTTACACTTTTGCAGACGGAAAATATAACATTGCCTTAGAGTGCAGAAATGCTTTGGATAATAAACTTTACGACAACTTCTCGTTGCAAAAACCAAGTCGATCATTCAATATAAAATTCAGGTATTTCTTTACCAAATCAAATAAATAATTCAAATAAATCAAACAATAACCATTATGAAAAAAACTAGCACATTAGCGATATTCGCAGCTTTAATAGCTTTTACGTCATTTTCTTGTAGCAGTGACTCTAGCTCACCAGATGGAGCACCAAGTCAAGGAACAGATAAAACAAAATACATCGTTACAGTTACTACCGGAGCAGCAGGAGTTGCAGATTATTTATTAACTGCAGATGATGTAACTAAAGGATCTATTACAACTCAGGGTAACGGATTAGAGCAAGACGGTTCATACCGTTATTATATTACAAACCAAAACAAATTTTTTAGTTTACTTTATGGACAAGGAAATCCTGGAGCAGTAACTTCTTACGCATTATCTGCTGAGGGTAAATTGGTTAAAACATCAAACTTTCAGGCTGAAACAGTACAGGTTTTTACAGCTGTAAACAAAGATATTCTAACGATAAAAGTACCAAGAAGTGGAGCTACATCTCTTGCATCTATGTTCAAAATTGATGCTACAACATCACTTATCACAGGTCAGGTACAACAGGATACTAAAATCTTAGCTAAAAACGGTGAGAGAGCATTTTATACTTGGGCAACACAAGTAGGAGATAAAGTATATATGCCATATATGAGTATTAAAGGAGATGGTGTAGATAATTTTGGAACTAAATATCCAGATAGTACATGGGTTGCGGTATACAACTACCCAGAATTAAAATTAGAAAAAGTAATTAAAGATAACCGTACAAGTTACTTAGGAGCTTATTTTACAAATGGATTGATTCAAGATGAAAACGGAGATGCTTATGGATTCTCTAGCGCAGCAGCAACAAATAATGCAGTTGTAACATCGACTAAACCATCTGCGGTTGTAAAAATTAAAAAAGGAACTACAGAATTTGATAAGACATATTTCTTTAATGTACAAGAAAAGTCTGGTGGATATAAAATCTCATCAAGCAGTTATATTGGTAAAGGAAAAGTATTATTACAAATGTTTGGTGATGCAGGTACAAACAAAGGAATTCCTAAATTGGCTGTAGCCGATGTGTATGCACAAACTTTTACTTGGGTTACTAATGGACCTACAGCAATTAACTCAACTACTACAAGATATAATATTGCAACAGAAGATAATAACTCACTTATATTAGGTATTAATACACCTGACGGAAACTGGATTTATACAATTAATGGCGCAACAGGAGTTGCTACAAAAGGTATGAAAGTAGAAGGTGGAGAAATTACTGCTATTGCTAAATTAAAATATTAATGTGATTAAAAGTGCCGTTTCAAATCGAAACGGCATTTTATAAAAAGTTTTGTTTAGCAATATCATAGATTGTTTACAAAACATTATTAAGACTCCTGTTAATTTTAAATTTAGAGGAGTTAACCCGAAGAAAACCTCTGAATATCGGCGTATAAAGATGATTCAGGAAATAATTTATTGTTATCTTAATATAGAAATTATTCATAATGTAAGGCTTCTATCGGATCTAGTTTTGATGCTTTTAATGCAGGATAATATCCAAAAAAGATTCCTGTTATAGCACAAACCAAAAACGAAAGTATAACCGAAGATTCTGAAATTAATGTAGGCCAATGCAAAAAATATTGAATCAGTTCTGATGCAATTATTCCTAAAACAATCCCTATCAATCCTCCTGTTAAACTAATCAGAATTGCCTCGACCAGAAATTGCAATAATATATCTCTTCCGTTTGCCCCAATAGACATTCGTAATCCTATTTCTTTAGTTCGCTCCGTAACCGAAACGTACATGATATTCATGATTCCGATTCCGCCTATTAAAAGAGAAATTCCCGAAATAGCCGTTAGTAATACCGTTAATAACTGACTTGTAGAACTAAATGTATTAATTAATTCTGCTTGTGTTCGTACCGAAAAATCATCCTCATCTTTGGCTTTTAATCGATGTGCTGTACGCATAATTTGCTCTATTTCGTCTGTGGCTAATTGTGTCTGACTTTCATCGGCTGTAGATGCGTAGATGTTTTGCAAGTAAATAGAGTTTGTTATTCTTTTTTGCACTGTCGTAAAAGGGGAAATGATAATATCATCCTGATCTTGTCCGAATGCATTTTCTCCTTTAGACTCTAATATACCAATAATACGGAATGGTATTTTGTTAAACCGAATTATCTGCCCTATAGGGTTTGCTCCGTAAGGAAAAATATTATCTACAACAGTTTGCCCAATCAAGCAAACTTTATTGGCTGTATGAATATCCGATTCTCTAAAAGCAATTCCTTCTTTTAGCGGCCAATCTCTAATTTTTAAATAATCTATACTTACGCCTTGCATTGTAGTTGGCCAGTTAAGAGAGCCATTTATTGCTTGCCCTTTACTAGATACGGCAGGAGAAATAGCGTTTAAATGTTTAGATTCTTTCTTTAGAGCATCAACATCACTAAGGGTTAAAGTCTGAACGCTAGATATATCTAAACGTGCTCCCGCCGTAACATTACTATTAGGTCTAATTGTAATCATATTAGATCCCATACTCGATAATTGATCCTGAATACTTTTTTTAGACCCTTGCCCTATCGCAACCATTGCAATTACAGAAGCCACCCCAATAATAATTCCTAGCATTGTTAATAATGCTCGAAGTTTATTACGGCGTAAAGCTTTTAGGGCTATTAGAAAAAGATTAGCTATTTTCATATTTATAATCTTCATCTACACGAAAATCTGCAAGCATTTGTTTAGCAGATTTTATGTTTTGGTTATTAAAATCTTTAATTATTCTCCCGTCTCTAAGTGTAACCGTTCTGTTGCTAAAAGCAGCAATATCTGGCTCGTGTGTTACAAAAATTATTGTTTTCCCTTGTGAATTTAGTTCCTGGATTAAAGCCATGATTTCATAAGAAGTTCTGGTATCTAGATTTCCCGTGGCTTCGTCGGCAAGAATCATTACAGGATCATTTACTAATGCTCTGGCAATTGCAACACGCTGCTGTTGTCCTCCAGAAAGTTGATTAGGAAAATGATCTAAACGATCAGCTAATTTTACAGCTTCTAATGCATGAATGGCTTTTTCTCTTCTTTCTTTGGTAGAAACTTTAGAATTGTATAATAATGGGAGTTCTACATTCTCTATAGCCGAAGTTCGTGCCAAGAGATTATAGGATTGAAAAATAAAACCAATCTTTGTGTTTCTCAGTGCTGCCAGTTCATTTTTAGATAATGATTTTACATTTACCTCATCTAATAAATAATTCCCGCCTGTAGGTTTATCTAAACATCCCAAAATATTAAGTAACGTAGTTTTCCCAGAACCACTACTTCCCATAATGGTTAGAAACTCCCCTTCCATAACATCAAAAGAAATACCTTTTAAGGCTCTAACTGTTTCAGATCCCATCGTGAATTCTCTTATTAAGTCTTGTATTTCCAGAATCTTTTTTCCCATCACTTTCTATTTTATCTTCTCAAATACTATTATTTTTTTCCTGAGCCGCCGCCACGCTTTGGTATAAACGGACTCGAATCGGCTCCTTTAGAGTTCTTAGATTGTTTTAAGGAATTAACTCCGGTAATAATTTCATCTTGTGCTGTTATACCTTTAATTACTTGTACATTAACATCATCATCTAATCCAATTTTTATATGTTTCGGTATAATCGAATCTCCAACTTTTTTCCATACAATAGCTTTCTTATGATCTACAGTATCATTTTGAGGTTTATTACCTAATGAAGCCGTATTTGTTTTATTCTTATAACTACCTCCGCTACCTTTATTCTTGCTATTATTTCCTAGAAATATTTTCCTGATTTTAAATTGCTTTCCTAAAGTCGAATCGGGCTGAAAAGCAATTGCTTTCGCAGAAATAAGCAATGCATTTTTTACTTCTTTGGTATAAATTATGATATTGGCCGTCATTCCGGGTTTTAGCTTTAAATCATCATTTGGAGCATTAATAATGGTTGTATACGTAACCACATTCGAAGAAATTGTTGGTTGCAACCGTACTTCGATTACTGTTCCTTTAAAAACATCATCAGGAAAAGCATCAACGGTAAAACTCGCACTCTCGCCTACTTTTACATTCCCAACATCAGCCTCATCAACCGATGCCTGAACTTGCATTTTGGTAAGATCTTTGGCAATACTAAATAACGTTGGCGTATTTAAACTTGCAGCTACCGTTTGCCCTTCACTAACTTTTCTAGATAAAACTGTTCCATCAATTGGCGAAAATATATTGGTAAACGAAAGACTTTTTTGAACTGATTTTAATTGCGCTGCAACACTATTTACATTATCTCGGGCAACTTCGTACTGGTTTCGGGCAGTTTCGTAATCGGCTTTACTAATTCCTCCCGCTTTGTACAATTCTGACTGTCTGTTAAAATTAGATAATTGGTAACTTAAATTACTCCTTGATAATTGCAAATTGGCAGTTGTTTGCTCTACTTGTGCAAGCAATAAGGATTGATCTATTTGAGCCAATAATTGTCCTTTTTTTACAACCGAATTAAAGTCGACAAATACCTTCTGGATGGTACCCGATACTTGTGTTCCTACTGCAACGGTATCTACAGGCTGAATTTTTCCCGTTGCCGTTACACTCGTTGCTACATCTCCATAATGGGATTTCTCTGTAATCAGTTCAACCGTATTATTATCTTTATGAAAGATAAAGTACCCGATGCAACCTATAAGTAATAATCCGATGATGATAATGATTATTAATTTACTTTTTTTCATTTTTATAATTTTATAGTTTGATTGGATCTCCTTTATAGAAATCATATATTTTTAAACTCACGACAGCATTAAATTTTGATTGTATAAAATTTTGATACGCCTGAACATATAAATTCTTCTCCAAAAGATAATCTACCGTACTAATTCCGCCTAGTCTTAATTGTTCGTTTGCAATGCGATAATTTTCTGTATTAGCGTCTAATTGTTCTTGTGCTGCGGCAAACTGAGATTGTGCATTGAGTACATTTATATAAGCTTGTTCTACTTTTTGCGAAAGCAACGTTTCTGTATTAGTAAGATTGAGTTTAGATTGATCTACTGCTATTTTTGATTTTTCGACACTTGTTTTGGCTATCCGATTATTAAATACTGGAATAGATAAAGTAAGTCCTGCACGCTGATAAAAATTATTATCTAGCTGTGATGTAAATGGAGTTGTTTGATTATCTGAATATCCCGAAGCCAATGTCCCGCTTGCGCTAAGTGTAGGTATAAAACCTGCTTTAGATTTTGATAATTCCAAATCGGCTGCGTCCCTATCTAATTGGCTGCTTTTTATTTCTGGTCGCTGTTCTAATGCTAATTTCTGAGCATCTTCTAGATTTATTACCGGTAAGGTTGTAACCAAAGTTTCTGGTTTCTGAATATTTAAATTATATCCTGACGGAAGTTGTAATAACTGTTTTAAAGTCAATACATTTTGGCGTTCGTTATTCTGCGAAGCGATTAAATTATAATTATCTGTAGCGAGTTGTGCTTTTAATAAAACAAAGTCTTTCTTGGCAATGCTTCCTGCATTATATTTGAGTTCACCTAGTTTGAGTTGCGCTTTCGAAGTTTCGACAATTTCACCTAAATACACGCTATTTTCTTTTGCCAAAAGAATCGTTAAATAAGCTTGTGTAATAAGTACAGTAACATCATTTTCGGCAGCTTCGGCATTAAATTGTGCCGATTTTATAAATAATTCTTTCTGCTTAACATCATTATTTAAATAACCTCCGTTGTATAAAACCATCGAAGATCCTAAAGAATAATTACCCGCAAAACTCGATTGGGTTTGGAAACCTCCTACTACTAAATCGGCATTTTTTGCATTAGTAAATGTTTGCGAAGCGTTGCCTAAAAGATTAGGATACTTTGCTGCCTTAGATAACAACAAATCTTGTTCTGTAGATTTTGTTGTTAAACGTAACGTGTTAATCTGAATGTTTTGCTGCTTAGAATATGCAATACATTGTTCTAAATTCCATACTACAGGCAATTGATTAGGTTCGATAGTTTGTGCACTAATACACACGGAATTAATAATCAAAATCGCCATTAAAGTATTTATCATAAATGACCTCATACTTGTAATTAATTTAAATTAAGAAATATAAATTGTAACCTGAGTCTTAGATAAGAAAAATTTGCTTTGAGCGTAATATGGATTTGACTAAAAAAGGGGGATTTGGTACATTATTCATAGTAACATTGTCCAAAACGAATAATCATATCAAATATAACGATTATTTTAACACTTTTCCTTAAATAAAACTATTGCAATCATAAATAAACGATAAATTAATTCAACAGAAATTCCATAAAACTATTTTGAACCATATAATTTATTTAAGAAAATAAGCTTTTAAACACTCTCTTTAAATGAACTTACATAACTTATATGGTTATCATTTTCAAGCTAACAAAAAAACAAACTAAAGATTTAATTCATCTTAGACGACTAAAGATCCTAGGACAATTATTCTGCTGAAAACCAACGATTAATAAGTTTCATTTTAAAAACATCTCGTGTTCTATTTTATAATTTGAAACCAAATAATAAATTAATGGTTCTTTCTATGCTTTTTTATCATGACTTTATAGAACTTATGCTTGACAATTTCGGCTGATATTATGTAGGTTGTTATTAATAAAAACATCCATATATAGATTACAAAGGGTAGTTTAACAAAATCAAACCATGTAGATAATGGTGTAAATGGTAACACGAGCACAAACAATACAATTATAGCAGTCGCAATACACAAATACTTACCTGGTAAGCTCTTAAAAAATGGTAAACGGGTTCGTACCACAAGTACAATTAATGTTGCAGAAATTACAGATTCTATAAACCATGCAGTTTGAAATTCTTTCTCCTTAGCATGAAAAATAAACAACAGAATACCAAACATCAAGAAATCGAATACGGAGCTTAATAACCCGAAAACAATCATAAATTTCCTGATGAAAGAAATATCCCAACGCTGTGGTGCTTGTATATTAAGATCATCAACACGGTCGGTTGCAATTGCCATTTCTGGAAAATCCGTTAAGAGATTTGTCAATAAAATTTGTTTGGGTAATAAGGGTAAAAACGGAAGAAATAACGAAGCTCCAGCCATACTAAACATATTTCCGAAATTGGCACTGGTAGCCATAAAAATATATTTCATGGTATTGGTAAACGTTTTTCGTCCTTCGATAATACCATTTGTCAAAACTCCCAAATCCTGACTTAATAATACGATATCTGCAGCTTCCTTAGCAACATCTACAGCTGTATCTACTGATATACCAACATCGGCAGTATGCAATGCGGGAGCATCATTAATACCATCGCCCATAAATCCTACTACATTACCGCTACTTTTTAATATAGAAATAATACGTTCTTTTTGATTGGGTTCTACTTCGGCAAAAATATCGGTATCTATTGCCTGACGCATTAACGCTGCTTTGGTCATTTTTTGTAATTCGGCACCAGTAAGTATTTTTGGCTTTTTAATTCCTACTTGCAAGGCTAGACTTTTTGCTACAAGCGCATTATCTCCTGTAATAATTTTAAGCTTTACACCCAGCGTATTTAATTTATTGATTATTTCCTCAACGTTTGGTTTAGGAGGATCAAACAAGGTGATAAATCCTAGGAAAACCATTTCTTTTTCGTCATCACGTGTAAAATCATTTGCATCAGTAACAGGTTTATAGGCTACACCCAAAGTTCTAAAACCTGCTTCGCTTAATTCTTGATATTGTTTTAATATAGATGCTTTAGATTCTGATATATCCGATAATTTCCCGTCAGAAACTTCAGCATGCGTACAAATCGATAATATAGAGTTTAGCGCTCCTTTGGTAATAGCCAAGTTCTCTTTATCTCCCTTTACTACAATCGTTAAACGTTTTCGGATAAAATCATACGGAATCTCCGATTGGGCTATATATGTAGTGGTGGTTTCTTTATACGATATACATATTGCTTCGTCTATGGGATTGCGAAATCCTTGTTGCATCGATGCATTTATCCAAGCGTATTGCAATACTTTATCATTGTGGTTTCCTTCGATATCCAAGGTATCTTTTAAGTTTACTTTTCCTTGGGTAATCGTACCTGTTTTATCAGAACAAAGAATATTCATGCTTCCGATATTTTCTATAGACGAAAGACGCTTTACAATAACCTGTAATTTTGCCATTCTTTTTGCTCCTGTCGAAAGATTTACACTTATAATTGCAGGAAGCAATTGCGGTGTTAACCCTACTGCCAGTGCAAGAGAAAACAAAAATGAATCGAGAATAGGTTTGTGTAAAAATACGTTTACACCAAAAATAATGATTACAAGAATTAAGGTAACCTCCATTAATAAGTACCCAAATTTGCGTATTCCGAGTTCAAAATCGGTTTCGGGTGCTCTTAACTGAAGATTAGTAGATATTTTTCCGAATTCGGTTTGTTTTGCAGTTGCCATAACAAGTGCAGTTGCTTTTCCGCTTATAACACTTGCTCCCATAAACAAGGTATTACTTCTTTTAGAGAGTACTGTATTTACAGGCAGCGGTTCGCCACTACTCTTTTCTACAGGGAAAGTTTCTCCGGTAAAAGCAGCTTCATCAACAAATAATTCTTTAGAATCCAAAATCAGACAATCCCCAGGAATAATATCTCCCGCAGATAAAGTTACCACGTCTCCCGGAACGACTTCTTCTACAGCAACTTCTTTTGAATCACCGTTTCTTATAACTCTGCACTTTAGCCGAACCATTTTTAGTAGTTCTTTTACCGCATTTGCAGCTCCTTTTTCCTGCCAAAAGCCAAGAAGACTACTTAATAATATGATACAGAGAATAATCAAAGTATCTGATATATCTCCTAAACCAGCAGATAATATGGCTGCAACGATAAGTAATAAGGTAATTGAACTTTTAAACTGCGAAAGAAACAGTATAAACATCGAAGTATTGGCATTGTTCTTTAATGTATTAGGTCCGTATTGCTTGAGCCTTCGTGCAACCTCTGAATCGTTCAGCCCTTTAGGACTTGCATCTAACTTACGATAAGCATCATCTATGCTTAAATTCCAAAAACTATTTTCAACATCAGACTTGCTTTCCATAAATCACAAATTAATGGTTTACATAAAGATAATCAATAACTTATAAAATTTTAGAATATTTTTTGTAGAACAATTTCTAAAGAATGATTAATTCAGTAATCAACATATTCAGACTAAAACTTTGCAATCTTTGCGTAAATCTTTGCGACCTTTGCGGTTAAATCTCTATCACTAAATAACATAAAAAATGAAACTACGATTATTACTTTTTTTGTGTGCAGTTACTTTTAACAGCTTTTCGCAGAATAACGTTTTGGTTTTTCAGTCCGATTTTGGATTAAAAGACGGTGCAGTATCAGCTATGAAAGGAGTTGCAATGGGTGTTTCTACCGATCTGAAGATATTCGATTTAACACACGAAATCCCAGCATATAATATATGGGAAGCCGCTTATCGCCTATCACAAACAGCCCAATATTATCCCGCAGGAACGGTGTTTGTTTCAGTTTGTGATCCAGGTGTTGGAACTGCAAGACATTCGGTTGTATTGCTAACTAAATCTGGTCATTATTTTGTAACTCCAGACAACGGAACTTTAACTTTGATAGCAGAACAATTGGGCATTCAAGAGATTCGCGAGATTGACGAAGTCAAAAACCGTCGTCAGGATTCGAGTGAATCATATACCTTTCATGGTCGTGATGTATATGCTTATACAGGCGCACGTTTGGCATCAAAAACAATTACTTTTGACCAAGTTGGACCAAAACTACCTAATGAAGTAGTGAAAATAGACTATCAAAAACCTGTTTATGAGAAAGGAATTATCAAAGGTGGAATCCCTATTTTAGATATTCAATATGGGAATGTCTGGACGAATATCGATAAAAAGACATTTGCCAATTTAGATTTGAAAGCAGGAGATTTTGTAAAAATTCAAATCTTCGATGGAGCTAAAAAAGTATATGACGGAAAACTAAAACTGGTACATACTTTTGGCGAGGTTAAACTCGGAATTGATGTTTGCTACTTTAATAGCCTTTTAAACTTTTCATTGGCAGTAAACCAAGGTAATTTTTCTGAAAAATATAAAATTTATAGCGGAGCTAATTGGAGTATTACAATTAGCAAATAGCCTGAATTATTAAATAAAAAAAGGTGTTCATTATTACAATGAACACCTTTTTCTGGTTTTTAGAATTCTCTAGTTTTTAAGAGAAGCCATATCTATTACAAAGCGGTATTTTATATCACCTTTTAATAATCTTTCGTAAGCGTTATTTACGTCATTTACACCAATTAATTCAATATCGGCAGTGATATTATGCTTCGCGCAAAAATCAAGCATTTCCTGAGTTTCGGCGATTCCACCAATAAGAGAACCTGAGAAACTTCTTCTGCCTAATATAAGGCTAAATGATGTTACAGGAAGTGGATCCATCGGAGCACCAACTAAAGTAAGTGTTCCATCTACTCTAAGTAAATTTAGATAAGCGTCGATATCATGTTGAGCCGATACACAATCTAAAATAAAGTGAAGGCTTTTAGCATGTTTAGCCATTTGCTCAGCGTCGCTAGATAATACAACTTCATCTGCTCCTAAACGTTTAGCGTCTTCGGTTTTAGATAATGAAGTGGTAAAAACTACAACATGAGCTCCCATTGCTTTTGCAATTTTAATCCCCATGTGTCCTAAACCACCAATACCTACGATACCTACTTTTTGTCCAGGACCAACTTTCCAGTGTTTTAAAGGAGAATAAGTTGTAATACCAGCACAAAGTAAAGGCGCGACTCCAGCAAGATCTAATTTATCTGATACACGAAGTACGAAGCTTTCGTCTACAACTACACTTTCAGAATATCCGCCAAAAGTTTGTCCGCCAAGATGCGTATCAGGAGAGTTGAATGTAAGTGTGCTTCCAGCATCACAAAACTGCTCTAAATCATCCTTGCAATGCTCACATTCTCTACAAGAATCGACCATACATCCTACTCCAGCTAAATCTCCAACTTTAAAGTTTTTTACATGTTCTCCAACTTTAGTTACTCTACCCACAATTTCGTGTCCCGGAACTATTGGGTAAATTGTACCGTGCCATTCATTTCTAGCCGAATGAAGATCAGAATGACAAATTCCGCAATATAAAATATCAATTTCGACATCATGAGTAGTTACCGCTCTACGTTTAATGTTTAATGTTTTTAATGGAGCTTCAGCAGCTTCAGTACCAAATGCTTTTATGTTTTTTGTTTCCATAGTTTAATAGTTATATTTAATTCTTATTTATAATCAAATTCAGTTTTTTAATATAAACACACTTATTGAGTAATTATTTTTTAACACATAGAATCATAGTTTACAAAATCTAAAAAAAGACGTTTCACTCAACAATAAATCGCATAGCACTATGCGAAAAATCATGATTTTCTAGAAACACTTTTAATATTATTTTAAATCTATGTTTCTATGTGTTGAATAATCATTTTTATAATTTTAACCCAACGGGAATGCGTTGCGAAAATTATTTAGAAAAACTGTTGTATTCTTCATCGGTTACTTGTTCCATCCAAGTTCCGATACCTTTATCAATCTCGGTAATAATTGCTATATGCGAGAATCGGCTATTTGGTGTTGCACCGTACCAATGCTCAACTCCAGGCAAAACAGTAAGAACTTCGCCTTTGCGTATTAATCGTATTGGTGTACCTCTTTCCTGAAAATACCCAACGCCTTCCGTCGCAACAAGTAATTGCAATGCCGAGTTGGTATGCCAGTTATTTCTAGAGCCAGGCTCAAAAGCAACCTCTTTTATAGTAGTATTACGTGGCTGAATATCGCTAGTGCGTTTTTTATAAGAAACCTCGCCGGTAGTATATTTAGTTGGGACTATTCCTTCTTCGATAACTGTTGTATAATGTGTTGACATAAATTAGTTATTTGTTGTAGTTTAATTTATTATTTAATGCTAACCCAATAAAAACCGTAACCATTTTAAAAACAGAAAATTACAAAATATTATCTCATAATAAGACAGAGACCGATAATTTAAGAATTACTTTTTTAAAGCTTGTTTTTAAGGTAATATTGGATAAAACAACACACCTATACTTTAAAATTATTTAAAGCTATTGTATTGTTCGTCGGTTACTCTTTCTAGCCAATCTACAATACCATTTTGAGTATTGGTACTTATTGCTATATGAGTAAATTCACTCTCTGGAGATGCACCATGCCAATGTTTTACATCTGGTAAAATAGAAACAACATCACCTACATTAAGTAACTGAATGGCTTTTCCTTCTTCCTGATAGTACCCAATTCCATGAGTAACTATAAGAACTTGACCTCCAGGATGAGTATGCCAGTTGTTTCTTGCTCCGGGTTCAAAAACTACATTTCCCATAACAACGTTTAGCGCACGATTATCAGGAACAAGCGTTTTTACCCATGCATTACCAGTAAAATAATCTGCTGGTGCGGGATCTCCTTTTGGGAAAATTGTATTATTGATTTGTTCTTTCATAATTATTCTGTTTTAGACATCAGATAGAAACTAAATTTTGAAGTAGTGGTCAATGATACCTTCGACCATATTATTTAGCTAAACAATCTAACATTGGTTAATACTAATTATTTCAATGCAAATTTACTTTCGCAAAGACATACAGATATAACGATTATCAAACAAAAAATTAAGAATATCAAACAATATTACACTCTTAAAGTTTTAGGTATTGTTCCTGTGAGTCTTTTAAAGTAATTATTAAAGTAGCTAGGATATTCAAATC
Source organism: Flavobacterium hydatis (assembly GCF_000737695.1). Lineage (GTDB taxonomy): Bacteria > Bacteroidota > Bacteroidia > Flavobacteriales > Flavobacteriaceae > Flavobacterium > Flavobacterium hydatis. The sequence goes on along the minus strand of NZ_JPRM01000038.1, from coordinate 29,656 downwards.
CTAACGAATATCCGATGTCTGCAATACTCCAATCAGTATGTTGCAAGAGTGCTTTTGCTTCACCAATTATTCTTTCGGTAATATGTGCTGTGGTCGATTTTCCTGTAATTTCTCTTACCGAACGATTCAGATGGTTTACGTGTACAGCAAGATTCTGAGCGTAATCCTGTGGCGTTTTTAACTTAAGCGGTTGGTTCTTAGTTTCGATAGGGAATTGTCTCTCTAAGAGTTCAAGAAAAAGAGTTGTTATTCTCGAAGATGCATTTTTATGTTTAAAGAAATTTTCCGAAGGTTGCATTTTAAGCGTCTCATGTATAATAAGATTGATATAATTACGAATTAAATCATCCTTAAATATATAGTCTGTATCTTGTTCCGAGAGCATTTTCTTAAACATTGTAGCAATAAAAACTTCTTGTTCAGCAGTTAAAGAAAATATAGGCGTTCCTCCTATCTTAAACAACGGAGATTCGTTAAGACTCTGGGAGCGATCTTGTTTCTTTATAAAATCTTCGGTAAAAACACAGGCATAACCATTATAAGCGGGCGATTTAATTTCCCACGAATAAGGAATATGAGGATTACCAAAAAACAATATCGTACCATCAGTTTCAATGCCTCTGTCGGCATAATGAATAAAACTCTTGCTCGTATTAATACATATTTTATAAAAATCCCTACGATTATAAGTAGGAACAGCATTAACACCACTATTTACTTCATACACCTTAAAGCCTTTTAACTTTAAGTCATTGGTAGTAAAATCCGAAGCCTGAGTAACAATTTGATTATCCATGATGCAAAGTTAAGAAATTCAAACACAAATCAATCTGAAATTATTACTACGGTGCGGTTATTTATTTGTCACTGATTTAAAGAAAGTATTTTAGGACTTTGACAAAAAGTTGCTAACTTAGGATTGTCTATAAAGGGACGCGGATAATACGGATTTACAAAAGTAAAGCCGCGGATCAAAACTGATTTAAAAACAATCAAAAATAAAATCCGTTTTAATCCGCGTTTTCGCCCTAGCGAATCAGTTTAATCCGCGTTCCATTCGCAAACAAGTTAGATAGAATTAAAACTTTGCGGTTAATTACGCACAACAGCCTAATAAAAATTGGCTATCAGTGTAAGCTGTTTAAGATCCAGTAATTGTATTTTTCGACCTTCCATCCAGATAAGGCTATCCTCTTTAAACTCATGAAGTACTCTTGCCAATGTCTCATTTGCAGTACCAGCCATATTAGCCAAGTCAGCTCTGGAAAGCATTATAAAAACACCTTTTTCGGTATCATCTATTTTATACTTATCATGTAGTATCAGCAAACTAAGAGCAACACGCTCCCTTACCGTTCGCTGCGATAATACAGCCATTAAGTTTGCCATAACACTAAATTCATGGCTTAAACTCTTTAATAATAATCTGGAAAACACAACCGAAGTGTTGAGTATATTAATAAAATCATCTTTAGATATAAATGAGATTATAGCATTCTCGATCGCAACCGTAGTATCACCATAGGACTCTTCGCTTAAAATAGCCGAATAACCAAAGAATTCTCCGGGATTATAAATGTAAATAATCTGTTCCCTGCCATCATTATCTACTTTGTATTTCTTAACCTTACCAGACTTTACATAAAAAATACCTGTAGGCAAAGTTCCTTCAGTAAATATAGCTTCATGTTTACGATACATTTTATTATGCATAACCTCTTCGAGCAAGTCCTTATCATGTTCAGGAAGCTCATTTAGAAGATATTGGTTATTAAAAATAAATTTTGATATCATAATAAATCAAAGTTACGCTATTTTCCTTGCTAGTTTGTAAATATTGATTTAAATCAAATTTAAGCTTCATTTTAGTCGTTATATTCTATTTTAAAGCTACTTATCTTTGCTTTATTCAAAAAATAAGTCACATTATACATTTTACAATAAAATGATATAATATAAAACACACACATTATGTTTATTCCTAAAAGTCTTTATTACACTAAAGACCATTTGTGGTTACGAAAAATTGGATTATGCGATTTCTATATAGGCCTTACAGATTATGCACAAAAAGAAATTGGAAAAATAGATTCAATTGAACTAAACCTAAAAAGCAACACTATTAAAAAAGACGAAACCTGGGGGATTATTTACGGTACAAATAAAACTTTTACCCTTATCTCCCCTCTAGATTGTGAAATCAAAGCAACAAATTGTATCTTAGAAAAAAATGCATCACATATTAATACCGATTCTTATTATAATTGGTTATTAAGAGTAGTTATTACAACAGATAATAGCACTTTTTTAACCAATCAAGAATACATACAACTCATAAAATGATTTTCAAACACCTAAGACAAAATATTGATATCGAAGACAGTACATTCAATGAATTGTACCCAACTCGCATTCAAAGACTTTCTGAACGACATTGGACTCCTGTAGAAATAGCCAAAGTCGCTGCCGATTACCTAGTCGACAAGCCTTACAAAAAGGTATTAGATATTGGTGCCGGAGCTGGAAAATTTTGTCTGGTAGGAGCTGCCTCTACAAGAGGCTTCTTTTATGGTGTAGAACAAAGAGAATCACTTATAAAAGTGGCAGAGAAAATAGCAGAGAAACACAATGTAAGAAATGTCGAATTTATTCATTCAAACATTAATCAAATCTCATTTTCAGATTATGATGCCTTCTATTTCTATAATTCATTTTACGAGAATATCGATATTACATGTCCTATCGATAAAATCATACTTCCTGAGAAAGAATTGTTTCACACCTATTCTAATTATGTACGAGAGCAATTGGGCAAAACACCCAAAGGCACAAGGCTTGTAACTTATTGGAGTACTTGGGAGGAAATACCAGAAAGCTTTGATCTCGAAGAATCTGCCTGCGACGGAATATTAAACTTCTGGAAGAAAAAATCCTGATTCTTTACCACAATTTAAATCAAAAAAACTGCCCGAAAATGATTTTTAGGGCAGTTTTTCTATCTTAATGATAAAGCCAATTAGTTAAACTGCTTCGTTTAAAACGGTAACAACCTCTTTCCAATTGTTTACTCTTAAATGATGCGTTTGATTTACATTATGAAACGCCGTAAACATAATAGGTTTTCCCATGCAATAATCCAGATTCTTAGCATGATCATCAATCATATAATCTGTATTAATGATTCTTTTGCTACCGCATAAAATAATATTTTCCCATTTTATAAAAGGAAAATGCTCCTCAAGCCAAAATACTTTTTCAGAAAGAGACATCGGAAATTCCATTGCTGCAGAAACTATAAAGAGCTCATAATTTTCCTGTAATTTCATTAAACTCTCTACAGCATTAGGCATTACAGGCAATGTTCTAAAAAAATTCTCCGTATTTAAAATCCTGCGCAAAGTAACTCTTTCTTTAAAAGCTTCTTCTTCTGTTAACCCCTGAATACTCTCTTTTGTAATCGCAGTTCCAAATTCGTTATTATAATACGTAATTAAATGCGCTTCAATATCCGCAAGCACGCCATCCATATCAATGGCAATTGTTTTCTTATTCATGATAAATTATTTTGCGACAAATTTATGCAAAAATTGCAATATATTGCAATTTTAACTTATTTTTGCAATATAAATTTGCAACAAATGAAAAAGGAAGAACGTCAGAGCGTAATTTTAGAATACCTCTCAAAAGAGCACAGAGTAACGTTAATAGAACTTAGCGAATACTTAAACGTATCCGAAGACACCGTAAGACGAGATGTAAAAGAACTTTCCGATCAAGGATTACTCAAAGCAGTGCGAGGCGGTGCAGTTGCTCCATCGCCAATACCATTACATTACAGGAATAGAGAAAAACACGATCTAGAAAGCAAAAAAATCATTGCCGAAAAAGCAATATCACTCCTAAAAGATGGTCAGGTCGTATTTATCGATGGCGGAACAACCTCTGTAGCATTAGTGGCAAGTTTTCCGTATGATTTAAAAATAACAGTCATTACAAACAGCTTTCCGGTTGCTGCATTAATAGAAGATTTACCTAATATTGATCTCATTTTTGCAGGCGGAAAAATGTGCAAAACATCCTTTGCAACATCTAGTATCGAAACAATCGATTTCTTCAGAAACTTTAGAGCCGATGTATGCATTTTGGGAGTTTGCAGCATACATCACGAACGCGGAATTACAGGTGTTATATACGATGATTCGCAAATTAAAAAGAACATGATACAAAACTCAAATTTTGTTATCGCATTAAGTTCTATCGAAAAAGTAGGAACAGCCGAAGCCTATTTTGTTTGCCCAATCAAAGACATTAATATCCTGGTAACAAACATTTCACCCGAAGATGAACCATTAAAACCATACAAAGACGCAGGTATAACAATAGTCTAGAATCTAAACTTAACACATAGAAACATAGATTTTTCTATTCTCAAAAAAAGGCGTTTCACTTATCAAAAAAAACACTGAGCAAACTATGAGAAAGAAAAAAATTTCTCTTCGCTTTCTTTTTTACTTTTAAAATCTATGTTTCTATGTGTTAAATATTTTTTTTAAACGGCTGGACATATTATTAATAAGGAGCTAATCCAGCCATACACTATATCTTTGCTTGCCTAAAGAAGGCAAACAAAGGATGCCGTTACTGTCTGGGCTAGGACTCCCGTTTTCATAAAAAGGTAATCCAACTATAAACAAATAAGTTATTCAGTTACCCCACTTTCCAGAATACTAAATTTTTGATTTACACAATCAATTTCTGCCAAAACACCAAAAGGAAGTGTAAACGTTGGACAAGTATGCCCAAAATCCATCTCCGTAATAATAGGAAGATTAGTCAAGTTCTCTTCCTTTATTATTTTCAGAATCTCATTATTATATTCCAAAGCATATTTAGCATCATAAGGGCGACCTAAAATAATTCCCTTTACACGATGCAAAATACCTTGAGCAACATAGCCTCTTAACCAATATCTTAATGTTTCTGGTGTAACCATTTCCTCAGAAGTTTCAAAAAACAAGATACAATCATCCCATTCCTCTTTATACAACCAAAAATCAGTCCCCTTTAAAAACTCCAAAACATCCAAACAACCACCAACTAGTTTTCCCTGAACTTTTCCTTTTCCTTGCAAAAAGTTCCATCCTTTAGATGCAGTAGTTTTTCTGGTAATATTAGATAATGACGAATCAAACCAATCTAAATGCTCTGATGTCCAACCATTTTTATTAGGAACAATTTCGCCTACAGCAGCACCCGAAAACAATGTTCGCTTAATATCCTCAATCTGATATTCATGCATACCACCATTCTCAGCAAAACCTACTAAAACCGAAGTACCATAAAAAGAAGTCAGCCCAGCTTTTAAACATGCAAAATGAGTAATGGTAGAATCTGAGAAACCTAAAAATATTTTTGGATTCTGCCTGATAATATTCAAGTCTAAATAAGGCAAAATTCTCACGCTATCTTCACCGCCGATATTACTGATTATAGCCTTTATCGATGGATCAGAAAAAGCATCCATCAAGTCCTCAGCTCTCGCCTTAGGATTATTATATATCCAATCAGCAGGTTTCAATGCGTTTTTAGTCTCTACAACTTCAACACCAAATATATCCTGAAGCTGTTTTTTGCCATATTCATATCTTTCTGGTAATTCTCCTGCACCACCCCAAGAAAGTGAAATAGTTGCAACTTTATCGCCTTGCTTTAATGCTCTAGGCTTAATTAAATCTTTCATAAAAACTTTTGGTAAACAATTTTAGACCTTTGTCAAAGTTAAAAAAAAACTATTTCCAACCAACCACCTAAATATTGACCTTTGTCAAAGTTTAAAACTTTGACAAAGGTTGTATTCGATTGCCAAGACAGATAACATCCTACAAACATTGCCAACGGTTTCAACCGTTGGAACGCAATACATTCTCTCAATCTGTACCGCACGGTTGAAACCGTGGGCTATTCATTTGCATAAAAAAACCTCTTGAAATTTTACTTTCAAGAGGTTCTGTAATCTAAAATAGATAGATTTTTATTTCCAACCACCACCTAAGTCTTTATAAATATAGACTGCGGCATTAAGTTGTTCTTTTTTAGTATCTACTAATTCAAGTTTAGCTTCTAGAGCGTCACGTTGCGTCATTAAAACTTCAAAATAATCGATTCTTGCAGATTTAAATAAATCATTAGAAACATCAATAGATTTGTTTAACGCGTCTACTTGTTGCGATTTTAAATCATATCCTTTTTGCAAATTATCAATTTTAGAAAGCTGATTAGAAACTTCTAAATACGCATTTAAAACCGTACGATCGTAATTATACAACGCCTGAAGTTGTCTTGCATTTGCACTTGCAAACTCCGCTTTAATCGCATTACGATTAATTAATGGCGCAGCTAAATCTCCAGCTAAAGAGTAAAGTAACGACTCTGGCATAGTAAACAAATAAGAAGGCTTAAATGCCTGTACACCTATTGCAGCTGAAATATCTAATGACGGATAAAACTCAGCACGAGCTACTTTTACATCTAGTTTTGCAGCCACTAATTCTAACTCAGCTTGTTTAACATCTGGACGATTTGCTAACAATTGAGACGGAATTCCTGAACTAACCGATGAAGGTAACAAAGTCAAGAAGTTACTATTACCTCTTTTAACTTCCTGAGGATAACGCGCCAACAAAAAGTTGATTTTATTCTCAGCTTCTTTTATTTTCTGAAGGATTTCAAACTCCATACTTTTTGAAGTCAAAACTTCAGCCTGAAATTTCTGAACACCCAATTCTGTTGCTCTTGCAGCTTGCTTCTGAACTTTTACAATTTCTAAAGCATTTGTTTGCAATTTTATAGTCTGTTTTACGATTTCTAGTTGACTATCCAGAGCCAATAATTCGTAATAAGAATCGGCAACCTCTGCAATTAAATTAGTGATTACAAAGTTTTTACCTTCTACAGTAGCTAAATATCTGCTCACAGCTGCTTTTTTAGAATTGCGCAACTTTTTCCAGATATCAACTTCCCAATTCGCGTAAGCAGAAATGGTAAAATCACCTAGTGGATCTGGCGTTTCTCTACCAGGAGTTATTTCGGTAGAAGCATCACCAGCACCTTGGCTAGTATATCTTCCTACCTTCTCTACTCCTGCACCTGCACGCACACCAACAGTTGGTAACAATAATCCTTTTTTAACACGGATATCATTTTTAGCAATTTCAATTTCTTGCAAAGTGATATTTAACTCCTGATTGTTTTTTAGAGCAACATCTATTAAGTCTACAAGATTCTTATCCTTAAAGTAATTATTCCACTTAATAGCCGACATATTTGTCGTGTCTTTAGTGCTACCAAAAGATTCCGGAACTGGAGTCGATGGCGTTTCTGCTACTGTTTGTGGCGTCTTGCAACTTGTTACAGCAAGACAAATCCCCAAAGCAATAGTATATTGGTATAATTTTAATTTATACATGATTGTTATCAATTTCTTCTGTTAATGGGTTTTCTTCTTCATGTTTTACTAGTTTGTATTTTTCGGCAATTCTGGCAAAAATGAAATATAAGCCCGGAATTACAAATACTCCACAAATAGTTCCTATAAGCATACCTCCGGCGGCAGCGGTACCAATGGTTCTGTTACCAATTTTACCTGGACCAGTAGCAAATGCAAGTGGCAATAAACCTGCGATAAAGGCAAATGAAGTCATCAAGATAGGACGGAACCTCGCTTTCGCTCCCTCCATTGCGGCTTCAAGTACTGATTTACCAGCGGCATGCCTTTGTATAGCAAACTCTACGATCAATACGGCATTTTTACCCAATAAACCAATAAGCATTACCATGGCAACCTGAGCATAAATGTTGTTTTCTAATCCCGTTAATTTTAATAAAAGGAAAGCTCCAAAAATACCTGCTGGTAACGAAAGAATTACTGATAACGGAAGAATGAAGCTTTCGTATTGAGCAGCCAAAACTAAGTAAACGAATCCTAAACAAATCATGAATACCCAAACTGCCTGATTACCTTGTGCAACTTCATCGGCAGAGATACCTGCCCAGTCAATGTCATAACCTCTAGGCAATTTTTTTGCCGCAACTTCCTGAATTACTTTAATGGCTGTACCAGAGCTATAACCCGCAGCAGCAGAACCACTAATTTGAGTAGAAGTATACATATTATGTCTCGTAATTTCCGAAAGTCCGTATACTTTTTCTAATCTCATAAAAGCAGAGAAAGGCACCATTTCATCACGATTGTTTTTTACATATAGTTTTAAAATATCATCCGGCTGAGCACGATATTCTGGAGAAGCCTGAACAATTACTTTATAATTGATTCCGAATTTAATAAAACTAATTTCGTAATTACTTCCTACAAGAGTTGACAAAGTATTCATAGCATTCTCAATAGAAACCCCTTTTTGTTGTGCCAAGTCATTGTCGACTTTCATCATATATTGAGGGAAACTTGAACTATAAAAACTGAATACATTAGATAATTCCGGATGCGTATTTAATTCCTTAACAAAGTCGTTATTTACCTGCTCCATTTTTTTGTAATCATTAGAACCTGTCTTGTCTAACAAACGAAGCTCAAATCCTCCTGCAGCTCCATATCCTGGTACCGCTGGCGGTTGGAAAAATTCGATATTAGCGCCTGCAATATCTTTAGATTTTTCTTCTAATTCTGCCATAATCTCAAGAACGGAATGCTTTCTATCACTCCAGTCTTTAAGGTTAACCAAACAAGTTCCTGAGTTTGAACCTGTACCTTCAGATAAAATTTCATAACCTGCTAATGAAGAAACTGATTTTACTCCATCTATTTTTTCAGCAATTTTTTGCAGTTGCTCTGCAATATTATTTGTTCTTTCTAATGATGACCCCGGAGGTGTCTGAATAACAGCATAAAACATTCCCTGATCTTCATTAGGAATAAATCCTGACGGAACCGAACTGCTTATTAACCATGTTCCTGCGCAAAAACCAAGAAGTGCAACAATTGTTACTACTCTTCTATCAATAATTTTAGCTAATAGATTTTGATATTTGCCTTGAGCAAGATTAAACTTGTTATTAAAACCATCTATAAAAATATTTACAGGTGTTTTCTTTTTAGGTTGACCATGATTATTTTTTAACATCATAGCACAAAGTGCAGGAGTTAAAGTCAAGGCCACAATACCAGAAAGTATAATAGCGGTTGCCATAGTAACAGAAAACTGTCTGTAAAATACTCCTACAGGACCAGACATAAATGCAACCGGAATAAATACCGCAGCCATTAAGAATGTAATTGCAATAATTGCTCCTGCAATTTCGTGCATCGCTTTTTTAGTCGCTTTATATGCCGAAAGATGCTCCTCTTCCATCTTGGCATGGACGGCTTCGATAACCACAATCGCATCATCGACGACGACTCCAATTGCCAAAACCAAAGCAAATAATGTGATTAAGTTCAATGAAATATCAAAGAATGTCATGAAAATAAAAGTTCCGATTAAGGAAACTGGTACCGCAATTGCCGGAATAACCGTAGAACGCCAATCTCCTAAGAAAAGGAATACTACTAAACCTACCAGAATAAAAGCTTCAACCAGTGTATGAATTACTTTTTCGATAGAAGCGTCTAAGAATTTAGAAACGTCGTATGAAATTTCATAATCCATTCCTTTTGGAAATCTTTGTTTGATTTTTTCCAACTTAGCCTTTACTTCTTCAATAACCTGATTAGCATTACTTCCAAAAGATTGTTTTAATACAATAGCCGCAGATGGCCTACCATTTAGGTTTGAATAGATATCATACATCGAACTACCAAATTCTATTTTGGCAACATCTTTTAAACGTAAAAGTTCTCCGTTTGCATTAGATTTTACTACAATATTCTCATATTGCTCTTTTGTTGTAAAACGTCCTGAATATTTTAATACATACTCAAATGCCTGAGAACGTTTACCAGAACTTTCACCCGTTTTACCAGGAGAAGCCTCCAAACTCTGACTTGATAATGCTTCCATTATCTCATCTGCAGAAATTTTATAAGCTAACATACGATCTGGTTTCAACCAAATACGCATAGCATATTCACGTGTTCCTAAGATATCTCCAGAACCAATACCGTTTACCCTTTTTAACTCAGAAAGTACGTTGATATCTGCATAGTTGTACAAAAACTTCATGTCGGTATTTTTATCCGTACTATAAAGATTCACGTACATTAACATACTAGGAACTTCACGAGTAATTTTAATCCCTTCTCTAATTACCAAAGGAGGTAATTTATTAGTAACCGAAGCAACACGATTCTGAACGTTAATCGCTGCCTGATTAGGATCTGTCCCTAAGTTAAAAACTACTTTTATTGTTGCTTCACCATCATTTCCTGCATCAGAAGCCATATATTTCATTCCGGGAACTCCATTTAAGGCTCTTTCTAGAGGAATAACAACCGCTTTGATCATCAATTCTCCGTTAGATCCAGGATAATCTGCAGTAACATTCACCATTGGTGGTGAAATTGTAGGGAATTGGGTAATCGGTAAGTTCAATACAGACAATATCCCTAAAAAGACAATTATAAGCGATATTACTATCGACAGTACAGGTCTTTGTATAAATTTATTAAACATTTATTTATTTTTTTAATGATTAAACCAAATTGGAATTTCACAATGTGAAATGCAAGCTGTAAACTGTAACTGCGATATTGCAAACTGTTACTGAATACTGCCACTGAATACTAAGTCCTATTCTGCTTTTAATCGTAAATTATTAATCACCTGTTGAGGAGCGATATAGCTATATTTAATCTTATCTTTATCTTTTACCTTCTGAACACCTTCAAGCAAGATTTTATCATTTTCAGTAAGTCCTGTTTTTATCACGTACAAATCAGGAATTTCCCCTGTAATTGTGATTTCTTTAGAGCTAACTGCATTGTTTTTATCTACAATAAAAACATATTTTTTATCCTGAATTTCGTAAGTCGCTTTTTGTGGAATCACAATAGCATTTTTAAGTGGAACAAGCATTTGAACCTGTCCTGTTTCTCCGTTTCTAAGTAATTTACCTGAGTTAGGGAATCTTGCTCTAAAAGCGATATTTCCTGTTTCATTATTAAATTCACTTTCGATAACTTCTACATTTCCTTTGTCTTTAAAAAGTTCGCCATTTGCCAAAACCAAATTCACTTTAGTTTCTGCACGATCTTTTACATTAGTTTGATATTGAAGATATTCTGGCTCAGATACATTAAAGTAAGCAAACATCTGGCTGTTGTCTGAAAGGCTTGTTAATAAAGCACCTTCATCGATTAGACTTCCTAATTTTAACGGAATACGATCGATAGTTCCGTCAAACGGAGCTCTGATTTCGGTAAATGATAAATGAAGTTTTGCCAGTGCAACTTCTGCTTTTGCAGCCTGAAGTTTAGATAAAGCTACAGCTTGTTCGTTTTTAGAAACGATATTTTTGTCTGCCAACATTTTAGTATTCTGCAATTCGATTTCAGCCGATTTTTGTTCAGACTGTGCTTTAAGTAACTCAGCTTCATACATTTTTGGCTGAATTCTAAACAACAATTGTCCAGCTTTTACAAACTGTCCTTCATCGACATAAATGTTTTGTAAAAACCCTTTTTCCTGGGCACGGAGTTCGATGTTACGCACAGATTTAATCTGCGAAACATACTCTTTAGTAAATGAAGTATCAATTTTTACAGGATTTGTTACTGTAAATTTCTCAGCTTCTTCTTTTTCTTCTTTTTTAGCTGTACAACTAGTTAGGCACACAAGGGCAATTAAGCCTGTGAACAAGATAATTCTTTTCATGGTATAAAATGGAAATTAAGCGATTGAATGCTTGGAATACAAGGATTCCTTTTGGATGTTAAAAAAACATCAGTAGCCATAGTTATGCATGAACAGTCATACAAGAAGAAGTATCTTTACTATACAACAACAAGATATGCATCAAAATCACACTTTAGGTAACCGATGTATCTTGTTTATCAGATTCTTAATACTCGTTGAGTAATATAAATAGGATTTGATTGGCCACAAAATGGCGTGAAGATTTTAAAACTATTTTGATGATGGTCTAAAATAGATTGACAAGAGAGTGTCAAATACCAATTATCTAATAAGCTATAATTTCCAGCAAAAAGTCTATCAGAAATTCCATCTTTAATATCGCCTCCAAGGTGTTCCTCGTCGATATCAAAGTCGGCATCTTCAATTAATGAACTGCCAGAATCTTGATTAGTAAATTTTACTCGGTGTTTTTTCTCTAAAGTATGAGAAGAAGAATTTTGATGTGTACCCGCATTAAGATATTGCCCTCCGCCTAGCAGGAGCAAACTTAAATACACGAATAACACAATTATTTTTTTCATTCGGGGTCAAAAGTAAACAAAGTATTGAAACAAAAAAAGAATTTTCACTAGGCTTTAACAAGTAAAAGCCAACGAAATCGTTTTCTACTGGTTATTAAATTGTTATAAGTGAAGAGTCTTATAACAATTTCTTAAATTAACGACATTAATCTCCTTTTTTTAGAAATATCTTATTCAATCAGAAATTATATAATTTCACACAACCTCAGAAAAGAAATCAGCCTTAAATTCATTTTGTAATAGAATTCAGTAAAAATAATTTTCACAATAATTTTAATTCAAGTTATTATTTAGAATCAAAATAATTAATACATTAGCAAGCAATAAAAAATGCCAATCAACTGAATGTAAGCCTATCCAAAGAACCAAAAACTGTTTTAGCCAATATTAACCTGTTATCGATGACACTAAAAACAAACAATACAAAATCGAATATTAGTCAATTTTTTATCAAAGTAGAAAAATTCAGAAAAAAATGTAGCTGGAACTACAAATACGCTTTAGGCAAGTGGGATTTTATGAAAGAGGAGAAAACCAGATATGAAAAAATTATCGAATTCATCAAAGCCTCTCCTATTGATAAACCAAAAATACTAGACTTAGGCTGCGGATATGGAGCCTTAAATTTTTATTTAAAAGAATCTGAATACTCTACTATAACAGGTGTTGATTTATCCTCTACTGCAATTTGTAAGGCTAAAAAACAAAATTTCATCAATTCTTCTTTTATAACCGCCGATCTTAATAAATTTAATACCAACGAACACTATGATATTGTCATTTTTAATGAGGTTCTTTATTATCTAGAAAATCAAGAAAGTATCGTCTCAAGATTTGTTACAAATACTGATACCGATTATTTGATAATTTCGCTTTTTAAAGATTCAGATACTGTTATAGATGTAGTGCCTAGCCAATATACATTATTACAAAAAGAACTCGTAAAACAATCCAGCGAAATCTTCTGGCATATTTATCTTTATAAAATTAAGCCTAGAATCCAGAGTCTTATCGTATTCTTTTATGCAGATGTAACTGACTTAGCTTTATTCTTTTAGACTAATTCCTTTTTTCGTTTTAAAAATTAAATTTATTTCTAGCTATTTTGCTTAATATGACAAGAATCATATTTTGTAAAATAGCTAGACTATAACTTTGTGTTTTCAAAAAATAAATGAAAACCCATGCTTATATATTTTTAATAACAATGATTTTAAGACCTGTCTTTCCTGTCTTAGATTACATTATTAATTATGATTATATAGCGACTGAACTTTGTGAGAACAAAAATCAACCACAATTAGATTGTAAAGGAAAATGTCATTTAAAGAAAGAATTAGGAAAAGCAACCGAAAATGATTCTTCATCTTCATCAGAGAAAAAAAACTTCCCAACTGGGTTTGATGTATTATTCATAGAAAACATCAAATCATTCAATTTTAAACTTGCCATCAAATCAATTTTGAAGAATGATGTTTTGCCTAATAATCTTTATTCTCATTACAATATAGATTTAATATTTCACCCGCCTACTTTACAGTATTAATTTTCAGATTTTTTATTAATTGTCTTCTCGGTAATACAACCGAGTAGCACTTTATTATCCATTTTTAAATTTAATACTCATGAAAAATTTTAAATATTTATCTATACTTTTTGTTGCCATTACTCTTTTCTCTTGTTCGTCTGATAGTGATACTACACCAGAAACTCCAACAGATGAAACGGCTGGTCTTGTAAAAATTCAAGATTTATCTAATGATAATCATATCATCGAACTTTACTCTGAAACAGGAAAATTAACGCAAGGTTACAATCAAATCTCATTAAGAGTAAAAGATAAAAACACCAATACATACATTACAAACGCGTCTCTTAATTGGACACCAATTATGAATATGACGACCATGCAACATTCTTGTCCTAAATCATCTATAGAAAAAATTTCTGAGAAACAAACTCTATATACTGGTAATATTATTTTTCAGATGGCTCAGAATGATGCTGACTTTTGGGAGTTAAAAATCAACTATTCCATTAATGCTATTAGTTATTCTGTAACAGCACCGATAAGTGTTTTTGCATCTGATAAACGTACCGTGAATTCTTTTACAGGAACCGATAGTGTAAGATATGTTTTGGCTTATATCGCTCCGAAAGCTCCAAAAATTGGGTTGAATAATATGTCCGTTGGATTATATAAAATGCAAGACATGATGACATTTGCTGTAGTCGATAACTTTAAAGTAAAAATTGACCCAAGAATGCCAAGCATGGGCAATCATAGTTCTCCAAACAATACCGATTTAATACAATCGACTTCACAAGGATTCTATAACGGAAATTTATCCCTGACTATGACTGGTTATTGGAAAATTAACTTACAACTCTTAAATGCTGCTGGTGAGGTACTAAAAGGTGAAGATTTTACTCCAGAAAACGTATCAAGTAGTCTCTTCTTTGAGATTGAATTTTAGTCATTTTATTAATAACAAGAAAGAACCAAGTGATATCACTTGGTTCACGCTATTTATGATATTATGAAAACTATAGCAACAATTCTGTTAGCAATATTTACGACTATTTGCTTTGCACAGAAACAAGAAAAAGACAGCATTTCGTCAGTTAATCTTAATGAGATTATTGTTATTGGAAAAAAAACACCTGTATCTAAAAAACAACCCAAATCGCTTGCAACTGTTGAAGAATATCTACAACAATCATCTAAAGTAAATATGATTCGAAGAGGCGGATATGCCCTTGAACCTATTATTAATAGCATGGCTACGGAACGAACGGTTATTACGATTGATGGTATGCGAATTTTTGGGGCTTGTACGGATAAAATGGATCCTGTGACTTCTTACGTAGAAATATCAAACTTGTCTGAAGCTAATATTGCTTCTGGCCAGCAAGGAAGCTGTCATGGGCCTACTATTGGTGGTGGAATTGATTTAAAACGAACCAATCTTACCCAAAGAGAATTGGGATGGAACGGGAATTTAAAGACAGGATATGAAACCAATAATCAGCACAAAATTATAGGAACATCGATAGGTTACAATGATAGTTCTTTTTATATCAATACTGATTTTATGTACCGTGATGCCGAAAATTATAAAGCTGGAAATCATGAAGAAATTAACTTTTCGCAGTTTACAAAATACAATCTATCGGCAACTGCTGGTTATTATTTAAACAAAAAAAGCTTGATTGAAGGTTCTATAATTTATGATAAAGCAACAGATGTAGGTTATCCTGCGCTACCGATGGATGTTTCTTTGGCGAAAGCCACAATAACTTCCTTGCGATATAACTACACTCCTGTTTCTGGCATTTTTACCAATTGGGAAACTAAAGTGTATTATAATACTATTACTCACAGAATGGACGATACTAAAAGACCAAGTGTACCTATTCATATGGATATGCCTGGTTGGTCGGATACTTACGGATATTACTCTAAACTAAAGGGAAAGTTTAAAAACCATCACTTTATGGCAAACCTGAATAGTTTTTATAACAAATCGATTGCCGAGATGACAATGTATCCCAACAATCCCAAAGAAAATGCTATGTTTATGTATACTTGGCCCGATGTTAGAACATTTTATAACGGGTTGTATTTAGAAGATGGAATAGCAATTTCTTCAGATTCAGACATCAGGCTTTCTGCAAATATCGGAGTGCAATCTAATAAAGTAGCAGATGAATTTGGTTTACAAAGTCTACAGATTTTTTATCCTGATATGGACGCATCCAAAAATAGAGTTTTAAAAAGTCTTGCCGGAAATTACATCTTGCGTCATAATAAATTTCAATATGGTTTTGGTTTAGCCTACGGCGAAAGAGCACCATCAGTTTCTGAAGGTTATGGATACTATTTGTACAACAGTAATGATTTTTATGATTACATAGGAAATCCGAATCTGGAAACCGAAAAGTCATTTGAAGCTAATCTCTCCTTTGGATTTAAAACCGAAAGATTTACCTCTAGTCTAACTTCGTCTTTTTTTCATATTCAGGATTATATCGTCGGTAAGATTGATACTAACATTCAACCTATGACTATTGGAGCCTCTGGAGTAAAAGTGTATAATGCTTTAAATTATGCTACAATTTTTAATACGGATTTGAATTTGGAATATAAAATTGCCGAAAACTGGGTTTTTAAAACAATGTTCGTTTATAGCTACGGAAAAGATAATGACAACAATAATATCCCATTTATAAGTCCGTTACGTTATTCTGGGAACATTCAATACAAAAAAGAAAACTTTAATGCAGAGTTTGGCGCATCTGGAAATCTAGCACAAACAAAATTTGCTTCTGTTTATGGAGAATCCAAAACACCAGATTATGTGATCTTTAATTTCAGTTCTGGATATACACTTCCATGGAATCATAACAAGCTAAATATTCAGGCTGGAGTCGAAAATATTCTTGATAAATATTACACCACATTCTCCGATTGGAATAAGATTCCGCGACAAGGACGAAACTTTTTTATTAATGTGTCTTATGTTTTGTTTTGAGTATGATATAAGGAAGACGGGAAAATAGATTCTAAATAGCTTTGTTTGTGAGCACGGATTAAAAATCCGCGCTATCGTTGCGGATTTTTTTTTAAGTTATAAAAATAAAGATGACGAAGATTTTTGTCAACGATAGCGCGGAAATGCTTTCCGTGCCCACTACAATAGGACACAAGGAAAACGAAATATAAATTTTAAAGAAAAAATGTCAACTAAATATAAAGCGACCACAACCGATGAAGCTTATTTTATAACTATAACTACTGTAGGTTGGGTAGATATTTTTACTCGACTAAATCAAAATTATGTCATTACAGACGCATTAAAATACTGCCAAAATAATAAGGGACTAGAAATCTACGCATATTGTATTATGTCTAGTCATATCCACTTGTTATGTAAAGCAACAGAAGGGTTTATTTTGTCTGATGTAATGCGCGATTTTAAAAGATTTACTTCTAAAAAAATAATTCAAACCATTCTTAATGAACCCGAAAGTCGCAGAGAATGGTTGCTAGAATATTTTAAAAAATCATGTGAACATCTTAAAAGAAATCAAGAGTATAAAGTTTGGCAAAATGGTTATCATGCTGAAATTGTAGAAACAAATTGGTTTATTAAACAAAAGATAAACTACATCCATAATAATCCTGTGGCGGCCAAAATAGTAACACTTCCTGAAAATTATTATTTTAGTTCGGCTAGAAATTATGCAGGTCTGGAAAATGAACTGGATGTAATTGTTCTTAATTTGTTTTGATATATGGTATGGGCACGGATTGAAAATCCGCGCTATCATTGCCGCTATCGTTTTCTAAATAATAAGTTCTGCTTTTATTCGTGATGATAGCGCGGAAATTTTTCCGTGCCCGTTACAATTAAAACATAAACAAAACGAAAGCATATACTAGATAACCTAGTTTATGGGCACGGATTGAAAATCCGCGCTATCGTTGTGTTAATTTTTTATTCATAATGATAGCGCGGAAATCCTTTCCGTGCACGTTACAATTAGACATAAGCTAAACAAAAATATACTTTGTGGGCACGGATTTAAAATCCGCGCTATCATTGCTGCTATCGTTTTCTAAATAATAAGTTCTGCTTTTATTCGTGATGATAGCGTGGAAATTTTTTCCGTGCCCGTTACAATAAGACAACAACAAAATAAAAATATAAGTGAGCACAGAATAAAAATCCTCTCTATTGTTGTTCTTTTCCCAGTCTAGAAATGATTAAATTTGATATCTGCAGTAAATAAAATTTATTTTACTAATGATTAGCTTAATCATTCATACAATAAATACCTAAAACTATGTGGCATAAAACCAGGCTAACTAAAATTCTGAAAATTAAATATCCTATTCTTCAAGGTCCTCTAGGAGCTGGATTTTCAACAGTAGATTTGCTTACTTCTGTTTCTGATGCAGGAGGTTTAGGAAGTTTTGGAGCTTATACATTAACTCCACAAGAAATTTTGGAAGCTGGTAATCAAATAAAAGCGGCAACAAACAAACCTTATAATATTAATTTGTGGGTATCGGACGTAGATAAACGATTAAAAAATTATTCGCCCGAGAGTTTGTCAAAAATAACAACCTTATTTAAACCTTATTTTGATGAGCTAAGCATTCCGATTCCTGAATTAAATATCGATATCCCATCAAAATTTGAACAACAAGTTGAAGCTCTTTTTCAGATAAAACCTGCTGTTTTCAGCTTTGTATTTGGAATTCCATCTGAATATATATTAAAAGAATGTCGCCGTTTAGGAATTAAAACCGTTGGCGGAGCGACTACTCTTGATGAAGCTTTGTTTCTGGAAAGTCATGGTGTTGACGCTATTGTTGCAGCGGGATTTGAAGCAGGTGGACATCGCCCTTCTTTTCTTAAACCTGCTGAGGATTCTCTTGTAGGTACATTTACTTTGGTACAGCAATTAAAATCAAAAATAGAAACACCAATTATAGCTGCTGGAGGTATTGTAGATGCCAAAGGTGTAGCTGCAGCACTTACTTTAGGCGCTGATGCGGTACAATTAGGCACTGCATTTTTAGCGTGTGATGAATCTGGTGCTACACCAGAACATAAAAAAGCATTGTTCTGTGAGGCGTCGCAATACACCGTTCTTTCTAAATCTCTTACCGGAAGAATGGGACGAATGATGAGTAACCGCATTGCCGAAGAAATAAAGTTTGAAACCGAAGTATTACCATTTCCGCTTCAGACAAGATTAATGGCTGCTCTTAAAACTGCTGCCCTAGCTCAAGGAAAAACCGAACTGGTTAATTTCTGGTCTGGACAAAATGCAATTAATCTAAAACATACTAATGCAAAAGAATTAATGCTTTCTTTGATAAATGAGACTAATAAAATATTGAAATAAGCCCATATTCAAATTCTAAATAAACAAAAAGATGAATGCAAATAGTGCAGGACAAAACAAGGAAACAATCAAAAAAGTATTACCACTTATTTTGGCGACTTCCATTTTTATGCAAATGCTCGATTCTACTATCCTTAATACCTCGATAACTGCTATTGCCAAAGATTTAAACGAGTCACCGCTCGATATGCAAAATGCCATTATCAGCTATGTTTTAACTCTGGCTCTTTTTATGCCGGTTAGCGGCTTTTTGTCTGATAAATTTGGCACTAAAAAAGTATTCATTTTTGCGTTATTATTATTCAGTATTGGGTCTTTATTCTGTTCGCTTTCCCAAAACTTAACACATTTGGTCTTCTCTCGTGTAATTCAAGGTATAGGCGGAAGT
Source organism: Flavobacterium hydatis (assembly GCF_000737695.1). Lineage (GTDB taxonomy): Bacteria > Bacteroidota > Bacteroidia > Flavobacteriales > Flavobacteriaceae > Flavobacterium > Flavobacterium hydatis. The sequence goes on along the minus strand of NZ_JPRM01000038.1, from coordinate 9,959 downwards.
TTAATGACACCAGTAGGAAAGCTTGCGCTTATTAAAACATTTCCCAAAAAAGAGCTATTAAAGGCAATGAATTTTGCCATTATTCCTGCCTTAATTGGTCCGGTATTAGGCCCGCTAGTTGGTGGATATATGGTTGATTATTTATCATGGCATTGGATTTTCCTGATTAACATTCCGTTTGGAATTATTGGTATTTTATTAAGTTTAAAATACATGCCCGATTACAAATCTCCTATAATCGATTTTGATTTAAAAGGCTTCCTAATCTTTGCTGCTGCTTCGCTCCTATTGTCTATTTCTTTAGAATTATTTGGCAACACTGTTCAGCTAACACCTGTTTTACTCATATTAATGTCAGGTTTTTTAATGTTGTATTGGTACTATCACCATGCTGTGACTGACAAAAATCCTCTTTTTCCTTTAAATTTATTTCAAGTAAGGACCTTTCGTGTGGGTATAATTGGTAATCTCGCTACTCGTTTGGGATTTAGTTCAATTCCTTTATTATTACCTATGATGATTCAGATTGCTTACGGACAATCGGCAGTAACATCAGGATGGATTGTCGCTCCTATGGCTCTCACTGCGATGTTTGGAAAATCGGCAGTAATAAAAATTTTAAATACTTACGGATATAGAAAAACTTTAATGGTAAACACTTTTATTATTGGTGTCTTAATTTGCGCTCTAGCTATTCCATCCATTCATACTTCTATCTATTGGTATGTTCCTATTATTTCGGTATTGGGTTTCTTTAACTCTATACAATTTACCTCGATGAATTCTATTTCTATTGCCGATTTAAGAAATTATCATACCAGTAGTGGTAACTCATTAGTTTCTGTAAATCAGCAGTTGGCAATTGGTTTTGGTATTGCTTTCGGACTATTGGTTCTTAAAATTTTTCAGGGTGATGTAAAACTCATTCACAACGAAATTCACAATGCTTTTAGATATACCTTTTTAGTTGTAGGTTTCCTAACTATTCTATCTGGATTAGTTTTCAGAAGACTGCATGATAAAGATGGTGACAATTTAAAAACAGCTAATTAATAAAACATAAAACCCAATCGTAATAGATTGGGTTTTATTATTTCCTGAAGTTCTGAACTATTTAATTCCATCCGCCACCAAGAGCGCGATACAAGTTTACAACGGCATGCAATTTTTGACTTTGGTCATCAATTCCTCTTAATTGTGCGTTTAGTAAGTTTTGCTCTGCTGTTAATACATCGGTATAATTAGTCGTAGAATTGTTTAATAATTCTTTATTAAAATCTACTGCTTTAAATAAAGCTTCTAACTGTTTTTTCCTTTTTTCTTCTTTTAAAGCGGCGTTATCATATTTAGACAATGCATTCGAAACTTCTTCGCTCGCCTTTAACATCGAAAGTTCAAAATTGTACAACGCTTCTTTTTGCAAAGACAATGCAGTAGCTAATCTTGCTTTATTGATTCCTTTATTAAAAATGGGTTGTGTAAGACCTCCAGCTATATTACCAAAAAGTCCTCCATTTGTAAACCAATCTTTTAATCCGAAGCTCGAAAAACCAGCCGCGCCACTAATTGTTAAAGCAGGATAAAAATAGGCTCTTGCTACATTACTTTCTTCAAATGCGGCTCTAAAATTATATTCAGCTTGTTGCACATCTGGTCTATTTGCCAAAAGTTGCATCGGAACACCGATTTTTAAATCGTAGGTAAGCTTTTGTTGTTCCAAAGAACCACGTGCAATTTTAGTTGGAGATTTTGCCAGAAGTACACACAAAGCATGCTCGGTTTCGGTTATTTTTTGTTCGATATCCGGAATCGCTAATTCAGCTTCATAAAAGTTGGCTTCACTCTGCACGACTGCTACTCCATTAATAATAGAATTTTCAAAAAGAACCTTAATTGTTTCCGCATCGGTTTCTCTGTTTTTGGCTGTCTTCTTAAGTACTTTTAGTTGTTCATCGAGTATAAGTAACTCATAATATGAGTTGGCAATATTGGCAATCAGTTGGGTCTGAATAGCACGTTTAGCGGCATCTGTAGCCAATAAATTTGCAATGGCTCCTTTTTTGGCACTTTTTAATTTTCCCCAAACATCAGCTTCCCATCCGGCAGTAATCCCCAAATCATATTGTGTTGATTGGTCAAAAAGTCCAAACCCTTGCGGGAAAGCCAGTCTCGATTCTTTTACCGAAACATTACCATCTATCGAAGGCAAGAAAGCAGCTTTTTTCAGTTTAAGATTAGCAGTCGATTGGTTGATACGTTCTACAGCAATCTTTAAATCTAGATTTGCCGCTAATCCGTCGGAAATAAGTTGTTGCAAAGCTGCATCTGTAAATATCTCCGACCATTTCATCGTTGCCATATTTGTAGTGTCCTTGTTTTCAGCATCACGATACGTTACTGTAGTTGCAGGTTTTGTATAAGGTTTCGTGATTTTGCACGAGCTCCATATACTGGCAACAATCAGTACAATGACTATTATTTTATAATTGTATTTGTTCATTATTATATGTTTTTTGTTTTAATCTATAATTTTAACCGCAAGGGACGCAAAGGTTTACGCAAAGGCATAAGGCTATTTAAGCGGCATTATGTTGGTTTTTGTATTTCAAACATAGCCCAAGGTTTCAACCTTGGGAAACTTGTGATGATTTACATTGAGACAATATATTGCGTTCCAATGGTTTTAACCATTGGCTATGTTTTTTCGAAGCTTTTATCCTAATAACTATCAGGAGTACCAAAATTTAGCCGCAGAGTTTACAAAGGATTTCACAGAGTTCACAAAGAACTGTTTAAGCAATATCATGCTGACTGTTGTATTTCAAACATAGCCCAAGGTTTCAACCTTGGGAAACGTATTGTGATGATCCAATTGCGCTCCAATGGTTGAAACCATTGGCTATGTTTTTTCGAAGCTTTGCGAACTTTGCGTTTTATAAAACCATCCGCGTAAAAAACTTAGCGCCCTTTGCGGTAAAAATCTGCTTAATATTTAAATGAGATTTAACCACAGAGTTTACAAAGGTTTTCACAGAGTCCACAAAGTTGGTTCAACACAAAGCTTTGCGAACTTTGCGTTTTTATAAAACCATTCATTTAAAAAACTTTGCACCCTTTGCGGTAAAATAATCACAAAGCTATTCCCTCTGAACCTTTGTCCCTTTGCTACTCTGAACCTTCTTTAATCAATTACTCTCGGCTCATGAACTGGTTCTTTTACTCCACCTACTTTTTCTTGCATCGACTGAAAAATGATAAACAGCACCGGAATCACGAAAACGCCGAATAATGTCCCAATCAACATTCCGCCAACGGCTGCTGTACCAATTGATCTGTTACTTAACGCACCAGCTCCTGTGGCAATCATCAACGGAATTAATCCGAAGATAAAAGCAAAAGAGGTCATTAATATTGGTCTTAATCTGGCTCTTGCACCAAATATTGCCGACTGCACTAGGCTTCTTCCGCTTAAGCGATGTAATAGTGCAAACTCTACAATAAGAATTGCGTTTTTTGCCAAAAGACCTATTAGCATAATCAAACTTATCTGAAGGAAAATATTATTATCGACCCCAAACAAATTCGCGAATATAAATGCACCTGCAAGCCCTATTGGTAATGATAACAATACCGAAAAAGGCAAAATATAACTCTTGTATTGTGCACTTAACAAGAAGTAAATAAAGATTAGACAAAGCCCGAAGATTAATGTTGTTTGGCTTCCGCTAGAAAGTTCTTCTTTGGTTAAACCAGAAAACTGATATGTATATCCTCTGTCTAATGTTTGTGCAGCCACTTCTTCAATTGCTTTTATCGCATCTCCCGAGCTATATCCTGCGTTTGGCGCTCCTGTAACTGTAGTCGAAGTGAATAGATTAAATCGGTTTATAAATTCTGGACCATACGTTTTTTTCAAGGTTACAAACTCCGAAATTGGTGCCATTGCTCCTTTATCTGTTCTAACAAAAACTTTATTAATATCACTTTCTTTCGCTCTGTAATCAGGATGTGATTGCAACATTACTCTATATTGCTTTCCGAATTTATTAATATCCGAAGCATAGATTCCGCCAAAATAACCTTGAAGCGTATTAAGAACTGTGTTTACAGATACCCCCGCATCTTTACATTTAGCCACATTTACATTAACTTCCATTTCGGGGAAACCGATATTAAACGGACTTGTGGCATACATAATCTCCGGTCGCTGATTTATTGCTACCATAAACTTCCCGATGTTCTTATCAAAATTCTGATAACTTCCTCCCGTTTTATCTTGCAATTGCACTTCAAAACCGTTGCTGTTTCCAAATCCTTGTAAAGTTGGCGCGGCAAAGAAAATAATACTTGCTCCTTTTATATGTGCTGTTTTGGCAAACAATTGGGCAACGATAGAATTTACATCCTGAGTTTTTCCTTTTCTTTCATTCCAAGGTTTCAATCGTATAAATAATGCACCATAAGAACCTCCTGAACCGTGAATTAAGTCCATTCCCGAAAGGGTCGATGATAGCTCTATTTCGGGAATACTTCTCGCAATACTATCTATTTCTTTTGTAATTTCTTCGGTGCGTTCCAGAGTCGAAGATGGTGGTAAAACTACATTCCCAAAAATAGCTCCTCCATCATCATTGGGTACAAACCCAGTTGGAGTTGTTTTTATTAAAGCATAAAATATCAATCCAAATATTGCAATTGCAACTAATGAAATCCATTTTCTGCGAATCAGAAATCGAACTGCGTTAATGTATTTATTTGTAACCGTTTCAAAAGCTACATTAAAACTCGCATAGAATCTTGGCAAGAAACCTTTAGGATGATTTGATTTTTCTGAATCGTGTGGTTTTAATAAAATAGCACAAAGCGCAGGACTTAAAGTCAATGCATTAATTGCCGAAATTAATATGGCTACAGCCAATGTTAAACCAAACTGTTTGTAAAATACACCCGCCGAACCTGTAATGAACGTTACTGGAATAAATACCGCCGACATAATTAAGGTAATAGATATAATTGCTCCGCTAATCTCGCTCATAGCATGAATGGTCGCTTTCTTAGCCGATTTTGCTCCTTGATCTAATTTTGCATGAACTGCTTCGACAACAACAATCGCATCATCGACAACAATACCAATCGCAAGAACCAAAGCAAAAAGCGTCAGTAAATTAATCGTGAATCCAAATAACTTTAAGAAAAAGAACGTACCAATAATCGATACAGGAACGGCAATTGCCGGAATTAATGTTGATCTAAAATCTTGCAAAAAGATAAACACGACAATAAAAACCAAAATAAAAGCTTCGATAATAGTATAGATTACTTTTTCGATTGAAGCGTCTAGAAAGTCATTGGCATTTAAGAATGTATGATACTCTAATCCCGGAGGAAAATCTTTCGATGCTTTTTTTAATATGTCTTCACAGGCAATAATAAGTTCTCTCGCATTCGATCCTGAAATCTGACTTATTGCTCCTCCCGAAGAAACTTTTCCTTGGGTAATTAATGAAGTCGTATAATCTAAAGCACCAAACTCTATATCGGCAACATCTTTTAGATGTAATAAACTCCCTTGTTTGCCACTTCTTAAAACAATGTTTTCAAACTCTGCTGGATTTTCTAATCTTCCTGTAAATTTTAAGGAGTATTGAACCGATTCTTTACTGTTTTCTCCAATTTTACCTGGAGCAGCTTCGATATTTTGTTCTTTTAATGCTGTAATAATATCATCGGGAACTAAGCCTTGACTCGCCATTGCATCGGGTTTTAACCAAATACGCATCGAATATTCCTGACTACTATAAATTTCTGTTCCTCCTACTCCTTCAACACGTTTCATCTCGGGCATGATATTTATTCTCAAATAATTATCAAGGAATTTTTCGTCATATTTTCCGTCTTTACTATATAACAAGAAACTAAACGCTGTACTACTTAGCTGTTTGCTGGTTGTAATACCCGATTTAATAACCTCATTTGGTAACAAACTCGTAGCCTTTGTAACTCTGTTCTGAACGTTTACGGCTGCCATATCCGGATTTGTTCCCTGCTTAAAAAATATGGTTATCGATGCTGTACCATTACTACTTGCGGTAGATGTCATGTAGGTCATATTCTCGACTCCGTTTATTTGTTCTTCAAGAGGAACAATCACGCTTTTCATAACTACATCGGCGCTTGCTCCTTGGTAAGATGCAGTTACAACTACTGTGGGTGGAGCAATTTCGGGGTATTGTGATATGGGTAACGAGGCTAATCCTAGCAATCCTAAAATCACTATGATTATCGATATTACGGTGGATAATACCGGATTTTCTATAAATTTTCTAAACATGTCTTTTTATTTTTTTGATGAAGAAACTGTCGGTGCGATTTTTACTCCATCTCTTAAATTTCCTATTCCGTCGATGATTATTATATCTCCAGATTTTACGCCTTCGGTTACTACATATTCTTTTTCAGTTGCAGTATTTCTTATTTTTATTTCGGTATTATGCACTACATTTTGTGCATCTACAGTAAAGACAAAAAAGCGTCCTTGCAATTCGAATACTGCTTTTTTAGGAACCAGAATCGCATCATTAAACTGTGTCGGAATAACAATTGTAGCACTTGCTCCACTCCATAATTTACCATCGGGATTTGGGAAAACGGCTTTAAAATTTGCCGAACCTGTACTTGCATTTAATACACCGCTTAGAGTCTGAATTTTTCCTTTTACTGGATAGGTTTCACCATCGGCAGTCACTAATGAAACGGCTGGCATATTCTTGAATTTATCCTTTAATTGATTTCCTGTATATTGGCTTAAAAAAGAATTTAATTGTTGCTGACTCAAGGAGAAATAGGCAAAGACATTTTTGGTATTGGCAACTGTAGTTATTGGGTCTGGTGCCGAACTGCTCACCAAACTTCCTATTTTATATGGCAAGCTTCCTACTACTCCATTTATCGGGCTTACAATATTGGTAAAAGCAAGCTTAGATTTTGCGGCTGATAAATCTGCATTTGCCTGACTTAATTCAGCTCTTTTTACTCTTTCAATATTCTTGGCAGATGTTAATTCGTAGTTGTTTATAATCTTTTTTTCTGCCAATGCTGCCGTTCTTTTGGTTTGTATAACTGCTGTTTCCAGACTAGCTTCGGCAGCTAGAACTGCCGCTTTCTTATTGTTTACTTCTTGCAAATAACTATTAGCGTCTATTTTAAATAAAGGTTGTCCTTTGGCTACAGCCGAACCTTCTTCTACATAAACCTGCTCTATATATCCGTCTATTTTAGAGCGTATTTCGACAGTTTGTTCTCCTTCTAAAGTAGTTGGATATTCTACCGAAACATCTGCATTTTGTGCCTTTAGCGTAAGCGTAGGATATGCTGTCGGACTTTCTGTTTGTGCTGCATCTTTGGTGTTACATGACACTATCGAAAGTGTTCCTATAAACAGGATTGCTATTATTTTTTTCATTTGGTCTTTTATTTTCTTTTGTAAATCATTAAAGGAGAACCTGCTTCTCCCCACATTAAGGTTTGTACATATTTTATTAATTGACTTGTAGCCAATACTAGAATTTCTTCAGGGATAGATGAGTTAGCTTTAAGCACTACTTTTTGATTGATAAAAGCCGAAAATTCTATTTTTCTTATTCTTTCCATCCATAAAACTGCTTCATGATTTCCAGTTGTTGAATACACTACTATAGATGTATGTGGGGCTAGTAATGAACTGATTAATACGTAAGCCCAAAGCGGAACTATGGCATCATTGGAACAGGTGATTACTACATCTTTTCCTTTATATTGGTTCCAATCGATATTGGCCATTTCTAGTCGGAATGTTTTTTCTTGCAACAGAAAATCTTCTATAAGAAATGGTACTATATCAAATACTATAAAATCATTTTCGATGGGTCTATACGACCGTAAATCGAGGGTTTGTATGCCTGAAGCTTCTATTTTGTTTATTATTTCCATATCATGATTATTAAAAAAATTGTGTTATTTGTTGTGTTTAAATTTTTGAGTTTTGCTAATTTTTAGACATAGGTATCCCCTGCCCAACTTTAGATACTATTCTAGCTTGTTGAGTACGTTGTAAAAACCGCTTTAATTAGAATTAAAAGTTTTTGAGATTTCTAAAATCTATTGTGGAGAGTATGTACTATTTGTAGATTTTCATTAACACATTCCAGTACGGAACGATATATACAGGTAAATTAATCCTATTATATGAACTAATGGGTGGTGATTGTAATTCTAGTACCATAATATATAGTTTGCATTAATAATTTCTGTAACTCTCAATATTCATTGCTCTTAGGTTAATAATATCTAGCAATGCGCTTTGATAAGTTATGCAAAATTAATATTTTTGCATAATAAAACAACTAAATACTTGTTTTATTAATTTATGACTACAAATAAGATTTTAATGTTGCTCAAAATGCGAGGTTCTCTTACGGCTCTCGAGATTGCACATGAGCTTAAAATAACAAAAGAAGGAGTTAGGCAACAGCTACTTAAACTTGTCGAAGAAGATTTAATTCATCCTCAAGAAGAGTCTAAAGGTGTGGGTAGACCGCAAAAAACTTATAGCCTTACGGCGAATGGAAATTCTAAGTTTCCTGATACGCATGCCGAATTAACCCTAAAGCTAATTAACATTATTAACGCCATGGGCGGAGATACTATGCAAGCGGTTATTGATGTATATGAAGAATCAGGGAAAAAGAAGTATCATGAAGAAATTGATACTATTAATGATTTGGAACAAAAAATAGAAAAGCTTGTCGAAATAAGAACAAGAGAAGGTTATATGGCGGAATACGCTAAGAATGACGAGGGATATCTTTTTGTCGAAAATCACTGTCCTATTTGTGCTGCTGCAACAATTTGTCAAGGTTTTTGTTCTTCCGAATTAAATACATTCAGGTCTGTATTAGGTAAAGAAGTTAGCATTAATCGTGTGAGTCATATTATTGCTGGCGAAAGAAGATGTGCGTATCAGATTAGTATTTAAGAACAGTTATCAGTTTCAGTCTCAGTCTCAGTTTTCAGTGACAGTTTCAAGAATATAGTATTTACACTCAATAAAAATCAGTTTAATCATTTTAATCTGTGGTGGGAAAAGTTTTCAGTCTCAATACTTAGTGGCAGAAAATTAACCGCAGAGTGCGCAAGGTTTTTCGCAAAGTTCGCTAAGCTTTGCCGCGACTGAAACTGAAAACTGAGACTGCTACTGAAAACTCTCAGAACCTTAGTACCTTAGAACCTTTAAAACTCAACTAAAAAAGCCCTTTCTAAAATTTAGAAAGGGCTTTTGATTGATTGACAATTAATTTAATTTACTCCATCGAGACAACAATAAACTCACTTCTTCTGTTTAATTGATGTTCAGTTTCAGAGCAAGGAACTCCGTCTGAACAGTGATTTACAAGTTGACTCTCGCCATAACCTTTGGCAGTTAATCTATTGGCTTTGATTCCGTTTTTTATCAACCATTGTTGGGTTGATTTAGCTCTTCTGTCGGATAAGGCCAAGTTGTATTTGGCTGTTTGACGACTATCGGTATGAGAACGGATATCAATTTTCATCTTTGGGTATTGTTGCATTACCGCTAGAATTTTCTCTAGTTCGAAAGCGGCATCTTTGCGGATGATCGATTTATCTAAATCAAAATAGATGATTGGGATGTTTAGCGTTTTGGCTAAATCGGTTCCTACTGTAATTGGTTTGATGCGTTTTTCTAATGCAATTGGTTGTTTGGTTTCTCCTGGTTGTTCTTTTATGATTACAGGAACTTCTATCGTTTCATAGTCTTGTTTGGCTACTCGTATATGGTAGGTTTTGTTGCAATCTACCTTAAAGCTGTATGCTCCGTCTGCCGCGGTTGTTACTTCGTTTATTGTTTTAAACTGGTCGTCGAGCAGGGTTACTTTTACGTTTTCTAATGCTGCGTTGGTTTC
>NZ_JPRM01000037.1 GCF_000737695.1 Flavobacterium hydatis | reverse complement strand
ATAAATAGCTTTGCGAACCTTTGCGTTTTTTTGTCTTTGTGTATTTTGCGTTTAAAATGGATAAAGATTGTCTTATGCAAAAAAAAAGATTTTGCAGCAAAGAGCGCAAAGGGTTTCACAAAGGTTACAAAGTTTAATAAATAGCTTTGCGAACCTTTGCGTTTTTTTCTTTGTGTGCTTTGCGTTTAAAATGGATAAAAATTGTCTTATGCAAAAAAGATTTAACCGCAAAGAATACAAAGAGTTACATAAAAGTTCGTAAAGTTTAATAAATAGCTTAGTGAACCTTTTTCATTTTTTCTTTGTAGAAGTAAAGTTTTACTTTATATTTGCACTCGCTAAGCAAAAATGGTGGTTGTAGCTCAGTTGGTTAGAGCATCGGTTTGTGGTACCGAGGGTCGCCGGTTCGAACCCGGTCATCCACCCAGAAATTTAAAGCCTTGAAGAAATTCAAGGCTTTTTTTGTGCGTTTGTTTTAAGGATCAAGGAGTTAAGGGCGGTACAAGTCTCTTGTTTAAAAAGATTTTACCGCAAAGAACGCAAAAGCTTGCACGAAGGTTCGCAAAGTTTGATAGATAGCTTTGCGAACCTTTGCGTTTTTTTCTTTGTGTACTTTGCGTTTAAAATGAATCCTAAATAGGTAAAGATTCAAAGGGACAAAGGTTTTCTGTAGAGACGCACCGCAGTGCGTCTACGTGTCAAAGATGGAATAACAGAAATGATATTACGAGACTTCGACTCCGCTCAGTCGGACAATATGGGATATAAAAAAAAGCAGCTATTTTTCAATAACTGCTTTAGATTGTTTGTTCTTCTAGAAAGAAAATCTTCTTATCTAATTTCTGCAAAGGTATCGCCTTGATTAATATCTCCGGTTTTAAATCCTTTCATGAACCAATATTTACGTTGTTCGGATGTTCCGTGTGTAAATGAGTCTGGAACAACACGTCCTTGCATTTTGCTTTGTATAGCATCGTCTCCAACTGCATTTGCAGCACTTAAAGCTTCGTCTATATCGTCGGTATCTAAATTTTTCTGATTGTAATGTGCCCAAACTCCTGCATAAAAATCAGCTTGAAGCTCTAATGCTACAGATAGCTTATTTGCCTGTGCTTCGCTTTTGCCTTCTTGTGCTTTGCGCATTTTGGCAGATGTTCCTAATAATGTTTGTATGTGATGCCCGATTTCGTGCGCTATAACGTAAGAAATAGCAAAGTCACCACCTTTGGCACCAAATCTGGTTTTTAGCTCTTCAAAAAAGGCTAAATCCATATATACTTTTTGATCTCCTGGACAATAAAAAGGCCCTGATGCCGATGTAGCCCCACCGCAAGCAGTTTCTACAGATCCTCTAAAAAGTACTAGTTTTGGATTTTTATAAGTCATTCCGTTTTCGGAAAATATTTTACCCCATATATCTTCATTATCGGCAAGATTTACTCTAACGAAATTACCCATTTCTTCATCTTCTTTGCTTAATGGAGCTGCAGCTTCGGTTTGGTTTGATTGAGAACCTTGCATTTGTTCTAAAACTGGAGTTATTAATTGTGCATTTTCACCTCCAAAAACATTTACCAGCAAAATTATAATTCCGATGATTCCACCTCCTACAAGAGTTTTTCCACCTCCCGACATTCCTCTTCTATCTTCAACGTTGTCACTCTGTCTTCTGCCTTGCCATTTCATAATTATATGGTTTTAATATTTTTATTCGAAATTATATGTACACGAATTTATCGATATTTTTTGAAATAGTAGCTTTTATCTTCTATTTCTTTATTGTTTAGCTAATGGATTTAATTATGGCTTTTTCGATGCTGCCTTTTATAATTGGTTTAGATATATAACCAGTCATTCCTGCATTAATACAATTTTGCTTTTCATCTTTTTCCGCCCCAGCGGTAACGGCGATTATAGGCGTTTTTTTTCCTGATTTTAATTTTCGTATTGCTTTAGTAGCTTCATATCCGTTCATGATTGGCATTTGTATGTCCATGAATATGATATCCGGATTAATTACTTTGTGTAGTTTTACGGCTTCTTCACCATTTTCGGCATCGTAAATTATAGCATTTACAAACAGATTTTTTATAGTAGCTCTAAGTAATAGTCTATTTACATTATTATCTTCTACGATAAGGAATTTTATTTCTTTGGTGAGTTGATCTTTGCTTAAAATAGAAGTATTGTTATTACTTTCAGTTTCATTTATAAAAATATAAGGCTCATAGGTATCGCAGCTTTTGATATCTAAATCAAAATAAAAAGTACTTCCTATATTTGCTTTGCTTTCTAGTTTTAAATGGCTGTCCATTAAGCTAAGTAGCTTATTGGAAATGGTTAAACCTAATCCTGTACCTCCAAATTTGCGAGTAGTCGAACTATCTTCTTGCGAAAATGCCTGAAAAATTCGTTTCTTGTTTTCTTCAAGAATTCCAATACCAGTATCTGAAACTGAAAAACGTATTGTATAAGTATCGTTTATTTTATCGAGTACAGATACATTGAGTTTTATTGTTCCTTTCTCGGTAAATTTAACTGCATTTGCAAGTAGATTAATCAGGATTTGTTTTATTCGGAGTACATCTATGTAAAAACAGTTTGGTACATCTTCATTGATGTTCAATTCTAAAGTAAGTTTTTTGAGATTAGATTCATATAATATTAAATCGACTACTTGATTTAGTACTTCTCTAATGTCGTATTTATCGATGTTTAATTCTAGTTTTCCAGCTTCTATCTTAGAGAAATCAAGAATGTCATTTATAATATTTAGTAATGATTGCGCCGATTGATTAACGGTAATCATATATTTTTGTTGAATTTCCTGAAGATTGGTTTTCATTAATAAATTGGTGAAACCAATAATTCCGTTTAAAGGCGTTCGGATTTCATGTGACATATTTGCCAAGAAATCAGATTTTGATTTATTTGCTGCTTCTGCTAATTGTTTGGCTTTTATAGCATCTTCGGTTTCTTTTTTGCTTGTAATATCAAAATAGATTCCACCAACAAAAGCAATTGCATTTCCTTTTTTAATTACATCACCAAATTCTTCTACCCAAATATATTCGCCAGATTTTCTTTTTATTCTGTATACACTATGTATTGGGATTGCTTTTTGTAAATCGCTTATCTGGTTGTTAATAATGTTTTTTCTGTCTTCTGGATGCATTAATGAAATAAATGATAATCCTTTTTCTAGAAACTCCGCTTTCGGATATCCTGTTAGGTTCTCTATTTCATCACTTAAGAATACTTTGGTTGCTAATTCATCAAACTTGGATAAATAAACTGTACCAGGAATGTTATTAGCAATTAGCTTAAATTTTTCTTCACTTTCGTGAATTCTAGTTTCGTTTCTGTTTCTTTCTAAAGTTGAGGAAATATTATTTGCCAGAGATTGTAAAATGTAGATTTCGTCTTCAGTCCATTTTTTTTCATTGGTACAATCGTCAAATCCTATAAAACCAGTAAACTCATCGTTAATATATAGCGGAAGAATCAAAATAGATTTGATTTCATTAGCGATTAATAACTCTTTAAAAAACGAATCTTTAAGTTTACGTGTTAGTGTATTTAAGATTTTTTTGTTTTGAGCCTGATTAAATATTTCATGCAAATTATCGGAGGTAAAACCTTGTAATTTGGTTATTTGATTAGTGATTCCTTCTCTTGCCCATTTGTATTTCTGGCTTACAAGATTGGTTTCATAATTTTTTTCATAATAAAACATATGATCCACCTTTGTAGCTTTTCCTATTATCTCAAAGGTTTCTTCAAACATTTTGGCTGTGCTTTTGCTTAATAGAAACTTTTCGGTACATAAAGCAAGTGCAGATAATAACTGACTCTTGAATTCTAATTTCTTTTCGGTCATTAATCTCATTTGCGAAGAGATTGCTAATGAAATAATATCCGAAATGGTTCTGGCAAAATTGATGTCTTCATTATCCCAAATTCGTTTGTTTTTGGTAGATTCAAAACAAATAATACCTGTTAGTTGTCCATTTGTAAAAATAGGAACATCCAGCATTGATTTAATATCGTTTACTAAGAAAGCCTCTTTTGTAAATTCGGATATTTCTAAATGATTAAAAACATCAGGAGCATTAATGATGGTTTTATTCTTTATTGAGTTAAAATAAATTGGGTAAGTTTCTCTTTTTAAGATCTTCTTTTTCTCGAGTTTATGATTATCTGAACTAAATAAATTAGTACATGTAATTATGTCTTTACTATATTTCCAGTAACTAACCCGATTAGCTTTAGAAACAATTGCAGCTTCTTTTATAATTAGTTCTACAACACTATCTATATCATTGTAATTGCTAAAGTTTGTGGTCGATAACTTTTTTGAAATAGTATTATAGTTCTCAATTTTTTCTTGTCTGATTTTATTCTCGTTCTCAATGTTTTTTAATTTCGTAATATCTCGGGCAATTCCTGCGTATCCTACTATCTGTCCAACATCGTTTTTGTGGATAATTACTTTAAGTGAAACCCATAATTCTTCTTTATCCTTTTTTAATAATGGAATTTCTATAGCAGGGAAATCATTTTCTTTCTTTTTTAGATTTTCTTCCAGATTTTCATAAAAATTCATTGTATTGATGGTGTAATCAATGCGAATGAATTCGGAATAGTTATGAGAAATAATCTCAGATTCTGAATATCCTAATGACGAAATTGCAAAATCATTGATAAAAGTGAAGTTACCATCATCATCGGTTTCGAAAATTAAATCGGTAGCCGTCTGGATTAGGTTTTTGTATAAATCTCGGGTATTTATTTGCTCGGTAATATCTTGTCCGATACCTATTATTAGATCTTCGGAGAATTTTTTATCTTTCCATTGGATGTATTTGTATTCTCCATTTTTACATTTTAATTTACGTATGTAGAGTTTGTCGTCTGTATAAGTTAAATGGTATTCTTCGCCTATAAATTCTGCATCTTCTGTAAGATTCCAAAAACCCATTCCCATAACTTCGTCAGGAGAATATCCTAGAATATTGGTTATAGTTTCGCTACAAAATAAAATTTCTCCTTTGCGGTTAGTGGCTATAGTAAGTGAATTTCCTTTATGTACGATTTCGTTTGAAAACCGAAATTTATCGTTTACATTTAATAAAACTGCATATTTTACATAGTTGGCTATAAATACTATAATCGAAAAATTAATTAGTACTACAGAGGTTTTTAAAGATATTAATTGTGAAACTGTTGCATCAATTAAAAATAAAAATACGAAAGCTGTATAAAGCCAGTATAATTTTATTGGTTTTATAATGGTGTAAGAAAAGTAAAAGGCTACAACAAAACTAAGTATTGGAGTGATGTCGTTGGGTAAAAGGATTACATTACGTGCTATATAAATAAAAAAGAATAAAAATAGTGTAATGAATATAAATTGCACATTTTTACGTAAGTAATCAACTTTGGTCGTTATAAAATAGAATAATAAAAAGGAAAAACCAATCGAGGCATTTGTGATTAATAAACTTTTTGGTCTAATTTTAAAAAGCTCATTAATAATTTCTATTAATATAATGTTGATCCCAAAGAATAGAAAATAAAGCAAATACTCTTTTTGGGTGGTTTCGTTCTCTTTTTCTTTTTCAATAAAATTTCCTAATTGATTTTTTATATTAAAAAAGTGATAAGCTAAAAATACAATTAGCCCAAATAAAGCCAGTCCCAGTGCTGGAAACTTAGGGTTATTGTAGGAAACAATCCATTTGAGGTTTACATCACTAAATAACAATAATTTACAGGCCAAGCCTGTTAGGTTTGGCCATGAGGATATCATTGTTATAAAACTACAGTAAAATACCATAGATTTTTGGGTGATTTTGGTTTAATTAAATAGATTCCTGAAGAAATTATTATATCAATTCAATCTTTTATAAAAATGTTTTTGGTCCTAAATTAGATGCTTCAACTTCGTCTAATGTATCTGCACCAATAATTGCGCAATAAATTGCATAGTTCATAGAATAAATAAAAGGTAGCGTAAAAACTACTCCGATACAACATCCTATAAAGCCTACCATTGCTGCTATTACTGCGACAATTAATAATATTGCAATTATTAGAGGTTGTTTTGAAACAAGCATTACGCTGGTTTTAATAGCATCAATAGCGTTAAGATTTCCAAACACAATTAATGGAACTGTTAGGTAAGTAAAAAGTGAAATAAGTAATGAAATTAAACCTCCTATAAGAGGCAGACTTATCGTTTCGGTTGTTGTTGATATGATGATGCTTATAACTGATATAATAAATGTAGCAATTATGATATTAGTTAGATATGGTAATTTGTAGTAATAAAAAATTGTAGCTACATTAAATTCTTTGTCTTTATCTGCACAATCGGCCATTTTTAAAAAACCTGCTGTAAAGGGAGCAGTAAATACAGCTAATAAAATCATAGATGCCATATAAATCGCAAGCGAAGTTCCTGTGAATTTAGCTTGTTGTAAATTTTCTAAAGATTCTTTTGTGAAACTTTCTATCCCAAAGAGAGAAATTATAACACTAGATCCAAAAAGACCAAGAATGAAATAAAAAATTAATATAATCGATCCTGCGTACAATGCGATTTTTTTATAATTTTCGAAAGCATGGTTAAATACATTTGAAAAGTCTAATTGATAACCAATTTTATTGATTTCTTCAATTCGTTGTTGCGTACGATTCATAATTTTTAAGAGTAGTTATTCGTTATATTTTGGTATCTTTTTGGATTGTTTTTTTATGAAAAATCAGTAGTAAATATAATATATTTTTTAAATCGACAAGGTTAAAATTGGTTTTTTAGCAAAATGATTTAGTGTAATTACATGATTTTATAAGGGGAAATATTTGTAACTCATTGATGTTTAAATCAAGGTAAGTTTACATCCAATCTAATAATTTTTTTATAGTTGCCAGCTTATCTTTATATGGTGCGTAGCGCATTGGTAAATCGAGCCAATTTGCTTTTTTGACAATGCTTTTGTGATGGGAGAAAGTATCAAAACTTAATTTACCATGATAAGCCCCCAGACCACTATGACCAACACCTCCAAACGGAAGTCTGTTGTTTGAAAAATGAACAACGGTATCATTAATACATCCTCCGCCAAATGAATAGCGTGTAATTATCTTTTTTGTGAAATTCTGGTTGTCACTAAAAACGTATAGAGCAAGTGGTTTTTCGTATCGATCGATAATGTTTTTTAAATCAGCTTCGGTTTTATAGGTAAGTATAGGTAATAATGGCCCAAAAATTTCTTCTTGCATAATACCGCTTTCCATACTTGGTTCGTCTATAAGTGTTGGTGCGATATATAATTTTTTGGCATCGGTATGTCCGCCAAAAATTATTTTGTCACGTTCGATCATGCTATCTAATCGTACCCAGTTTTTGGTATTTATAATTCTTGCAAAATCTGGAGATTCTTCGGGGTTTGATCCGTAAGCTTTGTTAATCTCATCTTTTAAGTATCCTATAAAATGAGTTTTCATATCTTTATGTATCAAGATATAATCGGGTGCTATACAGGTTTGTCCGGCATTTATAAATTTTCCCCAAACAATTCTTTTGGCTGCTAGTTTTAAATTAGCAGTTTCATCTATAATACATGGGTTTTTTCCGCCAAGTTCTAGTGTAACAGGAGTGAGGTGCTCGGCAGCGGCTTTTGCTACAATTTTTCCAACGGCTACACTTCCTGTAAAGAATATATAATCCCAGCGTTTTTCTAAAAGTTTTTGCGAAACATCGACTCCTCCTTGTACCACTTCGACATGATTTATGTGAAATGTTTTCTGGATGATTTCGGTTATAATTTCGGCAGTTTTAGGAGTAAGTTCCGATGGTTTTAAAATCACTTTATTTCCTGCTGCTACAGCCGAAATTAATGGGCATAAAGCCAATTGGAAAGGATAATTCCAAGGAGCCAGAATTAGTACTTTTCCGTAAGGTTCTTTATAAATATAATCGGTAGAAGGAAAGTTAAGTATCGATGGGAAAACCCGTTGTGGTTTTGCCCAGCTATAAATATTTTTAATGGTATCTTTTAATTCCGAAATAACATAATTGGTTTCGGTTAAGACGGCTTCAAAAGCAGGTTTCTTGAAATCATCATACAAAGCTTTTATGATTAAATCTTCGCTTTTTTGTATGTTGAACAATAGTTTTTTAAGCGTCTCTTTTCTGTAACCGATGTCATTTTTATAGTCCATTTTAAAATCAGCTTAGTTTTATACTATGCAAGTTAATTTTAAAATTTTAAATAAAAGTAATTTTTATCCAAAAATCATATAGCGTTCCATATCACTTCGTCTGGAGTAGGTGCAATTATGGTAAGAGACTCTTTGGTAACGGGATGTATGAAGGTTAATTTTCGGGCATGAAGATGTATTCCTCCATCAGGATTGCTTCGGTCAAATCCGTATTTTAAATCTCCTTTTATAGGTGATCCAATAGCCGAAAGTTGTGCTCTAATTTGGTGGTGTCTTCCTGTATGTAAATTAATTTCGAGAGCTACATAATTCTGTAGTTCTTTAAAAACAGTATAATCTAAACTTGCCAATTTGCTATCTGGAACTTCTTTTAAGTGTGCTTTTGACGTATTGTTTTTCTCGTTTCTTTTTAAATAATGAACCAATTTAGCACTTGTTTCTGCAGGTTTGTTTTTTACAACTGCCCAATAGGTTTTTTGTGTTTCGCGATTACTGAACAATTCGTTCATGCGCGTTAATGCTTTGCTTGTTCTGGCAAAAACTACAATTCCGGTTGTAGGACGGTCTAAACGATGTATTACGCCTAAAAATACGTCACCAGGTTTGTTGTATTTCTGTTTTATGTATTCTTTTACAACATCCGATAATGGTTTGTCGCCCGTTTTATCACCTTGTACAATATCGCCTACGCGCTTGTTTACAACAATAATGTGGTTGTCTTCGTGTAGAATTTGGAGATTGTCTTTGGTAGATATAATTTTCATAGTTTTTTTTTGAGTTTCTAAGGAACTAAGAAGCTAAGGCGCTAAGAAAAAATCTTAGAACCTTAGTTTTTTAGCATTTTAGGACCTTAAAGGAGTTTGGCTAAAGGCTGATTAACTTAAAATATCCCTCTTGTTAAGGCAGGAGGTTATTCAATTTTAAAATCTTAGAACCTTTGTCGCTTAGAACCTTAGTGCCTTAAAAAATTAATATTGTTCTCCAGAATTTGGGAAGTCTCCAGATTTTACATCATCAACATATTGGCTAATTGCTGTTGTCATTCCTTCGTATAAATTCATGTAGCGTCTTAAGAAACGTGGGCTAAACTCATTGTTCATTCCTAACATATCGTGAATTACAAGAACTTGACCATCTACTTGACCTCCAGCACCGATTCCGATTACTGGAATAGAGATACTTTTGGCAACTTTTTCGGCTAAATGTGCAGGGATTTTTTCTAGTACTAATGCAAAACAACCAATTTTTTCTAGCATTTTTGCATCTTCAATTAGTTTTTCGGCTTCGTCTTCTTCTTTTGCACGAACAGTATATGTTCCGAATTTATATATTGATTGTGGTGTTAAACCCAAGTGTCCCATAACTGGAATTCCTGCGTTTAATATCTTTTTTATTGATTCTTTAATTTCTTTTCCACCTTCTAGTTTTACTGCGTGACCTCCACTTTCTTTCATGATTCTGATAGCAGAACGCAATGCTTCTTTAGGATCTGATTGGTAACTTCCGAAAGGTAAATCAACAACTACCAAAGCTCTTTCGATAGCTCTTACTACAGATGATGCATGATAAATCATTTGATCTAAAGTAATTGGTAATGTCGTTTCGTGACCTGCCATAACGTTAGAAGCTGAGTCTCCTACAAGGATTACATCGATTCCGGCAGTATCAACAATTTTGGCCATTGTATAATCGTAAGCCGTAAGCATTGAGATTTTTTGGCCATTGGCTTTCATCTCAATTAATGATTTGGTAGTAATTCTTTTGTAATCTTTTTTTGCTACAGACATTGTAATCTATGATTTAGTTCCGATAGAATCGGGATTGATTTATATTTTGAATCTGTAAAAGTAATGAAATCAATTTTTTTAAAGCCCGATAGCACGGAAATTCTTTCGGTGTCTACAAACAAATTGATTTAAGATTTTAGGCTAATGATTTTTTGATTTGTCTTGTCCTAAAATAAGTTTCTCGCAAAGACGCAAAGTCGCCAAGGTTACACATGATTTCTTTGCTGCTTTGTGTCTTCGTGAGAGTTGATTAATATGTAAACTTATTTTAGAACGAGAAACTTTTCTGAGTTCGATAGCGCGGAAATTTTTTCCGTGCCCACAAACAATGATTTTTTTTGATGTTAATTTTAAATTTTCTTGTGTCTTTTTGGAACGGGCACGGAAAGAATTTCCGCGCTATCGTTGCGTTGATTGTATTTTGTTATATTTGCAGTCCTAAATGCAAAGATTATGAACTCGAAAAAACTTCTTGCCCGTGTGGTATGGTGGCGGTATTGGAAACAACCGCAACGCTCTTTGCAGCGTAGGACACCTTAGCTATGCGGGTTTTATATTTCCTAAATGCAAAGATTATGAGTACAAACAACCTTTCGAAAGAAACAGAAAGAAGGCTAACAGATTTTTTTAACAAAACGATTGATCCAATAGCTATGGCTAAGGAGATAAGGCAAGTAAATTATTTACTCGCTTTAGGAGTTATGAGAGAACATGAAACTCTTAGGCACGAAGTTATTAACTTAGAGAAAAGTTTTTATTGGCTCAATAAATTAGCCGAAATTCTAAATCCTTATTTGGATACTGAATAAATTTATTTCATTACATTTTTAAAATTAATAATAAAACCAAAAACCTTGACTATTAAAAAGTTGAGGTTTTTTTATTGAGTTTATATAAGCCATCTATTTTGTTTCTAGCCCTGATGGGAACGGCATCCTTTTATGGCTTTTTCTGCCATAAAAGATATAGTGTACAGCAGGATTAGCTCCTGAAAAAAGAATGAATTATGGGAGACTAAAAAAGTATTTGGTAGTATTTAATTAACAAATAAGTAAAATAACTAATTTTGAAAAAATAAATTCACAAACCCCTATTTTGAAAAACATCCTTATTATTGACGACGAAGAGAAACTACGTAATCTTCTCGCTAGAATTATACGCTCGGAAGGTTTTGAAGTTTTTGAAGCTCCAGATTTAAAGTCGGGTTTTAAAAAGTTAGAACATAATGATATCGATGCCGTGCTTTGCGATGTTAAGCTTCCTGATGGAAATGGTGTTGATTTTCTTCAGAAAATAAAAGCCGCTTTCCCATTTACGGAGGTTATTTTATTGACGGCTTTTGGAAAAATTTCGGATGGTGTTCAAGCCATGAAAAATGGTGCTTTTGATTATATTGTAAAGGGGGATGATAATGATAAAATTATTCCGCTTTTGTATAAAGCCCTAGAAAAAGTGCAATTGCAAAAGAAGGTTAAGCAACTTGAGAAACGCATTTCTGATAAATATTCTTTTGATAATATTATAGGGAAATCGAAAGGGTTGGAGCAGGTTATTAATTTGGCTCAGAAAGTTTCTAAAACTGATTCGACTGTATTATTAATGGGTGAAACTGGAACTGGTAAAGAGGTTTTTGCTCAGGCAATTCATGAGAATAGTAATAGAGTAGGGAAATCGTTTGTGGCGTTAAACTGCAGTACTTTTAGTAAAGAAATTCTTGAGAGCGAATTGTTTGGACACAAACAGGGTGCTTTTACCGGAGCTATTAAAGATAAGAAAGGATATATTGAGGAAGCTAATGGTGGTACTTTATTTCTTGATGAGATTGGGGAAATGCCGCTGGAACTACAAGCGAAATTATTGCGTGTTCTGGAAACTAGCGAATACATTCAGCTTGGTGATACGAAACCAAGGAAATCTAATTTTAGATTAATTGCAGCGACCAATCGCGATTTGAAGATTGAGAGTGAGGAACACCGTTTTCGTTCGGATTTATATTTTAGGTTGAATATTTTTGAAATTAAGATTCCGCCTTTGCGAGAAAGGGTTAAGGATGTTGCTCCTTTGGCGCATTATTATGTGAAGCAATTTTCTGAAAAAATAAATAAGAAGGCTTTATCTATTGATGAGGGCTTTATGCAAAAGCTGGAAACGTATCAATGGCCTGGAAACGTTCGTGAATTAAAGAATGTTATAGAACGTTCGGTAATTTTGGTAAATGATGATGTTTTAACAGAAGATGTTTTGCCTTATGAGATGCAACATCAGGTGGTTAAAACGAATAAAAGCGTTTCGGCGTTTTCTATGCAAAGTGTTGAGAAATTACATATACAGAAGGTATTTAATTATACTAAAGGCAATAAAGCCGAAACGGCACGATTACTCGAAATTGGGATTGCGACTCTTTATCGAAAATTAGACGAATACAATATTCAATAGTAAAACAATACTATTTTGAGAAAAGCCTATCATTATGATAGGCTTTTTTTGTGCCTAATTTTTAAGTAAATTTGATAAGTGTTTAATTTACAATGACTTGTAAGTGTTTCTTTTTTTTGGAATGTATTTTGGCATAAGCGATGGAGAACTAAAAAAATCATTGTCATGAAAAATCAAGTCACCACGATTTATAAACAAGCTGAACGGTTTGCCGAAATCACTAAGACAGCAATTATTAGCGGAAATATCGTTAGAGCAAAAAAATGCCTGGCTCTCGCTGAGCGATTATATACTACTGGAAGTTATGAAACTAAAAGCGCTATCTCGAACGTGTACGTTTTCTCGGTTTCTTCTTTTATGGAATTGCGACACTGTACGATTTCGGACTTGTTCCCAAAATCGCTGAAGGCTGAATATATTAAGCAAATTAATGCGTCGGGGGTGTAAAAGTTTAATCGGTTAATTGTTTAAATCGTTTAATCGCCAAGAATCTAAAAATAAATAATCCAATAATCTAAATAAATCAAAACCTATGTTAATCACTATTCTTTTGCTCGCACTGGCAGTTTTGCTCTTTGCGATTTGTTTTAAATCTGTCGAATTTTTTGAAAAAATTTAAATCATGATTGCACTATTTATTATTGCCCTTGCCGTTTTCGGCTATTTGGTTTACGTATTAATCAAACCCGAAAAATTTTAATAATGTATAAAAGTGATATGAGATAATGTAAAACCGGTATAGGTAAGATGTGAAATGTAAGAAGGTTTGATGTAATGCATCGGTTTGTTTTTGCTTCTCACATTTTAGAATCAACGTTTTGCAGGAAAACATTTCGCAGGAAAACATTTGTCTCTAAAAAAAATTAAATTATGAACACAGAATTATTTGGCGTCATCAGTATTTTTATCATTACGATAGTTTTAGCCATTCCTTTGGGAAAATATATTGCTAAAGTTTATTTGGGTGATAAGACCTTACTCGACCCGATTTTCAATCCAATTGAAAAACTTATTTTTAAAATCAGTGGAATCAATTCCACCGAAGAAATGAACTGGAAGCAACACTTAAAAGCTCTTTTAAGTATAAACATGGTTTGGTTCTTTCTTTGTTTCTTTATCTTATTGTTTCAAGGGTCACTTTTCTTAAACCCAGACAATAACCCATCGATGAGTCCAGATTTGGCATTTAATACCGCCATTTCTTTTATGGTAAACTGTAATTTACAGCATTATTCGGGCGAAAGCGGTGTATCTTATTTATCTCAGATGTTCTTGATGTTCTTGCAATTTGTTTCGGCTGGTGTCGGACTTGCTGCTGCAGCAATGGTTTTTACCGCTATGAAGGAACGTACTACGGATAAACTAGGTAATTTTTATAATTATTTTATAAAAAGTTGTACTCGTATTTTATTGCCACTTTCGGCTATTGTAGCTACTGCTCTTGTATTTAGCGGTTCTCCGATGACTTTTGAGGGTAAGGATACAATTACTACTTTACAAGGTGATAATGTGGCGGTTTCTCGTGGGCCTGCTGCTGCATTTATCGCTATAAAACATATAGGTACAAATGGTGGTGGTTTTTTTGGAGCTAACTCGGCTCATCCTTTAGAAAACCCTACTTATTTTACTAATGCTGTCGAGTTATGGGCTCAATTAATTGTTCCGTTTGCCATGATTTTTGCTTTAGGTTTTTATTTAAAGAAAAGAAAATTTTCATACGTAATTTTTGGAGTAATGACGGTTGGTTTCCTACTTCTGGTTATCCCAACGGTTATGAGCGAGATTAACGGAAATCCTGCTATCGAAAGAATGGGAATTGCTCAGACAACAGGAGCAATGGAAGGTAAAGAGGTTCGGTTAGGACCAGCCATTTCAGGTTTCTGGAGTATTGCAACAACTGTAATCTCTACGGGTTCTGTAAATAGTATGCATGATAGCTCGATGTCAGTATCTGGCGCTATGGAATTGCTTGCTATGATGGTTAATGCTTTTTATGGTGGTTGTGGTGTTGGTATTCTTAACTTTTATGTTTTCATTATTCTGGCGGTATTTATTTCTGGTTTAATGGTGGGTCGAACTCCTGAATTTTTAGGAAAGAAAATCGAAGCTCGGGAGGTTAAAATCGCTGCTTTTATTGCTATTCTTCACCCTTTATTAATATTATCAGGAACGGCTTTGGCATCTTATTTTGCTGCAAATGATACGGCAATGGGATATTGGTTTAGTGGGAATGCAACGGGTTGGTTAAACAATCCTGGTAATCATGGATTTTCGGAAATGTTATATGAATATACTTCGAGTGCTGCCAATAACGGTTCTGGTTTTGAAGGTTTAGGAGATAACAATCCTTTCTGGAATATTACTACTGGTATTGTATTGTTGTTGAGTCGTTTTATCCCTATAATCGGGCCATTGGCTATTGCTGGATTACTAGCTAATAAAAAATATATCCCTGAAAGTGCTGGAACTTTAAAAACTGACACTTCTATTTTTGGAGTTATGGTTTTTGCTGTAATCGCAATTATCGCCGCCTTATCATTCTTCCCAGCGTTGGCTTTAGGTCCATTGGCAGAATATTTTACATTAAAATAATATAAAAGAAAATGACTAACAATAAATCCAATTCATTGTTTGAAAGTAAGCAGGTAAAAGATGCCTTGGTGCAATCTTTTGTGAAGCTTAATCCAAAATTGATGATTAAAAATCCGGTAATGTTTACCGTAGAAATAGGAACTGCCATTATGTTTGCCGTTTGTATTTCCATATTAATGGGAGCACAGGATCAAGGTAGTTTTGCTTATAATTTAATTGTGTTTTTAATTTTACTAGCAACTCTTTTGTTTGCCAATTTCGCCGAAGCAATTGCCGAAGCAAGAGGTAAAGCGCAAGCGGATAGTTTAAGAAAAACACGGGAAGAAACTCCTGCAAGACAAATCCTGGCTAATGGTGAAATTAAAAACATTAGTTCATCGGAATTAAAAAAAGGTGATGTTTTTGTTTGCGAAGCTGGAGATTTAATTGCAACCGATGGTGAAATCATCGAAGGTTTAGCAACTATTGACGAAAGTGCAATTACTGGAGAAAGTGCTCCTGTGATTCGGGAAGCTGGTGGTGATAAATCATCGGTAACTGGTGGGACAAAAGTATTGTCGGATAAAATTAAAGTTATTGTAACTTCTGAACCAGGCGAAAGTTTTCTTGATAAAATGATTGCTTTGGTGGAAGGAGCAAGCCGTCAGAAAACTCCAAACGAGATTGCTCTTACTATTTTGTTGGCGGCATTTACTTTAATCTTTGTGATTGTTTGTATTACGCTAAAACCATTTGCGGATTATGCTAATGCTCCTATTACAATCGCTGCTTTTATTGCGCTGTTTGTATGTTTGATCCCAACAACTATTGGTGGTTTACTTTCGGCAATTGGTATTGCGGGTATGGATAGAGCGTTGCGTGCTAACGTAATTACTAAATCTGGAAAAGCGGTAGAAACTGCTGGAGATATTGATGTATTGCTTCTGGATAAAACAGGAACGATTACTATTGGTAATAGAAAAGCAACTAATTTTTATCCTGCTAAAGGTGTTTCGGATAAAGATTTTATTGAATCGGCTGTATTAAGTTCTCTTGCTGATGATACTCCTGAGGGGAAAAGTATTGTAGAACTGGCTGGTACAACTGTGTCTCAAAGCTTATCTATTGAAGGGGCTACTTTAATAAAGTTTACTGCTGAAACCAGAACGAGTGGTGTTGTCTTAAAAGATGGTACTAATATTAGAAAAGGTGCTCAGGATGCTGCAAAAAATATTGCGCTTCAGGCTGGAAATACTTTCCCTGAGGATATTGCTCAAAAAGTAATCGATATTTCATCTAAAGGTGGAACACCATTGGTGGTGGTTAAAAACAACCAAGTACAAGGTGTTATCGAATTACAGGATATTATTAAAACGGGTATGAAGGAACGTTTTGACCGTTTGAGAAAAATGGGTGTAAAAACGGTAATGGTTACAGGAGATAATCCTCTTACGGCTAAGTTTATTGCTGAGGCTGCTGGTGTGGATGATTTTATTGCAGAAGCGAAACCTGAGGATAAAATGAACTACATTAAAAACGAGCAACAAATGGGTAAACTTGTCGCAATGATGGGTGATGGTACGAATGATGCACCGGCTCTTGCACAAGCTGATGTAGGTGTTGCAATGAACAGTGGAACTCAAGCTGCTAAGGAAGCCGGAAACATGGTAGATTTAGATAATGACCCAACGAAGTTAATTGAGATTATTGAGATTGGAAAACAGTTGCTGATGACCAGAGGTACACTTACAACGTTTTCTATTGCAAACGACGTAGCGAAGTATTTTGCTATTGTTCCTGCACTTTTTATTACAGCGATTCCTGCCTTGCAAGGTTTAAATATCATGCATTTGCATAGTCCTGAGAGTGCGATTTTATCGGCGGTAATCTTTAATGCGATTATCATCCCGATATTGATTCCGCTAGCGTTGAGAGGTGTTGATTATAAACCAATCGGTGCAAGTGCAATCCTAAAAAGAAACTTGTTGATTTATGGTTTAGGTGGATTAATAATTCCTTTTATCGGTATTAAATTAATTGATTTGGCTGTAGCTCTGTTCATGTAAGCTACTAAGGTGCTAAGTTTCTAAGGTACTAAGATTAAAACTTTGAGACTAAAGCCTTAATATATTATAAAATTTAAAAAATAGGTTCTGAGATACTAAGTTGCTAAGGCTCTAAGAAAAAAACTTAGAAACTTAGAAGCTTAGTTCCTTAGAAACTCAAAAAACAAAAACAATGAAAAATATATTTTCAATATTAAAATTTACTCTACTTACAATTGTTCTGTTTGCTGTTATTTATCCTTTGGCAATTTATGGTATTGCTCAGTTTGCGCCTAATCAAGGTAAGGGCGAAACTATTTCGGTTAATGGTAAAGTAGTAGGGTATCAAAAAATAGGTCAGAAATTTGACAAGTCTAATTATTTCTGGGGTCGTCCTTCGGCAGTAGATTATAACGCTGCGGGTAGTGGCGGGAGTAATAAAGGACCAAGTAATGCTGATTATTTAGCTGTGGTTCAAAAAAGAATTGATACTTTTTTAATTGTTCATCCTTATTTAAGAAAATCGGAAATTCCTGCCGATATGGTTACTGCTTCTGGTAGTGGTTTGGATCCTAATATATCTCCTCAAGGTGCTTTGGTTCAGGTAAAACGGGTTGCTAAAGAAAGAAAATTAGATGAGAATAAAGTAAAAGCTTTGGTTGAATCTAAAATTAATACTCCTGAGGTTATGGGAACTGCAATGGTGAATGTTTTGGAACTAAACATTGCTCTTGACGAACTTTCTAAAAAAGGTTCTTAGTTTTATTCCTGCAAGGTTTCTAAAATCTAGTAGGTATGATAAACTGTGCCTAGATATCTAACGGGTTCTGGAAACTTGTCAGGATAAAAAAACTTTTAAAATATAATGATTAATACTAAACCTAACAGGTTTTATAAATCTGTTAGCAAGGTTTCTAGTGCCTTGTGTGTATGAAAATTTATGGTCAAAATATAGATAAACTTGTAGTTACTTATCTGAGTTTGCCCTTTATGACCTAACAGGTTTTGGAAGCTTGTTAGGATGACTAAAGCCCTTGTTGCCCCAAGTGTTTTAGCCCAGATAGAAGCGGTATCCTTTTTCTGGCTTCTTTAGCCAGAAAAAGATATAGCGGATAGCTGGAAATAGCTCCTAAAAAAACTAATAACAAAAAAAGAATAATTAAACCTAAGCAGGTATATAAACTCTGCTAGTTTTTGAATGCCCAAATTTTAAAATAAAATGAAAAAAATAATACTTACAGCTTTAATAGCTTTTGGATACACAACAATGAATGCTCAGGAAGAATCTAAAAGTCCGTTTACGTTTTCGGGTTATATAGATACATATTACAGTTATGATTTTGGAAATCCTGATGATCATATTCGACCAAGTTTTATTTATAATTATAACAAACACAATGAAGTGAACTTGAATTTAGGTTTGGCAAAAGTGAATTATGTAAAAGATAATGTTCGGGCAAATTTTGCTCTTATGGCTGGAACTTATGCTCAATATAATTTGGCTGGCGAGCAAGATTTATTAAAAAATGTATATGAGGCTAATGTGGGGGTAAAAATCTCTAAAGAGCATAATCTTTGGGTTGATGCGGGAATTATGCCTTCGCATATTGGTTTTGAAAGTGCTATTGGTAAAGATTGTATGACTCTGACCAGAAGTATCCTAGCTGAAAATTCTCCGTATTATGAAGCGGGTGTAAAATTAGGATATACATCTAAGAGCGAAAAATGGTACTTGGCAGTAATGTATTTAAATGGATGGCAACGTATCAAGAAGGTTGAGGGAAATCAGACTCCGGCTTTTGGAACGCAGGTTACATATAAACCAAATTCGGCTGTTACATTAAACTGGAGTACGTATGTTGGGAATGAATATCCTGACGTGGATAGAAAATGGAGGTATTTTAATGATTTCTTCGGACAGTTTAGGGTGTCTGAAAAAGTGAATTTAATTGCTGGTTTTGATATCGGTGCACAACAAGCGACAAACGGTAGTTCTAATTATGATATTTGGTACACTCCAATTGTTATGGCGCAGTATAAACCAACGAATAAAATTCAGCTAGCAGCTAGAGGTGAGTATTACCAAGATGAGAAAGGTGTTATTATAGCAACTGGAACTCCTAATGGTTTTAAAACGTATGGTTTCTCGGCAAATTTTGATTATTTGGCTGCAGAAAATGTGATATTTCGATTAGAAGCGCGAACTTTGAATAGTAAAGACGATATCTTTTTGAAAAATAATAATCCAACGGATAGTAACGTATTTATAACGACTTCTTTGGCAATTTCTCTTTAACTTTAGGCTATAAGCTTTAAGCGATAGGCTTTATAAGAGTCGCATTGCTTAAAGCTTACTGCTTACAGCATAATGCAATAAAATATGGATAACGAAAAGGAAAATAATGTTAAGCACTTTCTCGATTTAATTCAGAAATCCCGTAAAGGTAAGTTTAAGGTCTACATTGGTATGAGTGCTGGTGTAGGCAAAACTTTTCGTATGCTACAGGAAGCTCATACGTTGTTAAAAAACGGAATTGATGTAAAAATCGGTTATATAGAAACGCATAATCGTAAGGAAACGCATGAATTGCTGGATGGTTTGCCTGTGATTCCGCGTCGTTCTATTTTTTACAAAGGAAAGCAACTGGAAGAAATGGATGTGCAAGCTATAATTAACCTGCGTCCTGAGGTGGTTATTGTAGATGAACTGGCACATACGAACATAGAAGGCAGTAAGAATGAAAAACGCTGGCAGGATGTTCTGGAGATTTTAGAATCTGGAATAAATGTGATTTCGGCAGTTAATATTCAGCATATCGAGAGTTTAAATCAAGATGTAAAACGAATTACAAATGTAGATGTTAAGGAACGAATTCCGGATAATGTATTACGATTGGCGGATGAGGTTGTAAACATCGATTTAACATCCGAAGATTTAATTGACCGATTAAAAGAAGGGAAAATTTATACGGCTGATAAAATCCAGACAGCACTGAATAATTTTTTTAAGTCTGATCAGATTTTGCAACTGCGAGAATTGGCTCTTAAAGAAGTAGCAAGTCAGGTGGTGCGAAAAGTAGAAAATGAGGTTCCTAAAACTCAGGCGCTACGACACGAAAAATTACTGGCATGCATAAGTAGTAATGAGCGAACAGCTAAGAATATTATTAGAAAAACAGCCCGATTGGCAAGTTATTACAATAGCGATTGGTATGTTTTGTATGTTCAGTTACCAAAGGAAAGCAGTGATAAAATAGCACTGGATAAACAACGTCATTTAATTAATAATTTTAAATTGGCGACTCAACTCGGTGCCGAAGTAATTAAGATAGAAAGCACTAATATTACCGATACAATGCTTAAGGTTGTAGAGCAAAAAGAAATTACAACGGTTTGTATTGGGAAACCTCATTTTAACTTTTTTAAGGTAATTTTGTCGACATCGATTTTTAGACGTTTATTGAGCCGTCTTTCTTTATCGAATGTCGATCTTGTTATTTTATCTTAGAAGTAAGATTTTGAGATGTTTGGTTTGAAAGGATTAACCATATAAGTTATGTAAGTTCAGTTAAGCTGTTTGAGGATAGGCTTATATTTACTTAAATGCCTTATATGTTTAAAAAAGATTAATGTTGTTTGGCTTGAAAGGATTAACCACATAAGTTATGTAAGTTCATTTAAATTTAGTTTTTAGATAAGCTTATATTTTCTTAAATGTATTATATGTTTAAGAAAATAAGAGTTACCATATAAGTTATGTAAGTTCAGTTAAGCTGTTTGAGGAAATTACTTTTTAGTTTAAGAAGTATTTTAGGAAACTTATATTTACTTAAATGTCTTATATGTTTAAAAAAAGAATAATCACTTAAGTTCTGTAAGTTTATATGAAACGCTTGAAGAAAGTTATAGACTTGATAAAAAATAAAATGTTTTGTAAATCATAGAAAATGAAAATTAAAACGAAATTAAACTTGGGCGTAGGACTATTATTTTTGATGATAATTATCCTTGCATTAGTGAGTGCCTTTTATATTTTTTTGATAAAAGGAGACACCGAAAATATTTTGAAAGCCAATTATAACACATTGGAATATTCTAGAAATATGCTCACTTCGCTTGATGAAATAAGTGGTAATGGAGATAAAGCAAGTGTCATTTTTAAAGACAATTTGAAAAAACAAATTACCAATGTAACCGAAGCTGGCGAAGATAAGGTAACGACTAATTTACAAATGAGTTTTAATAAATTAGAAAATAACTGGGATGATCAAACGATTAAAAGTCAGATACGTCAGGATATTTTTGCCATTATGAAACTCAATATGAATGCCATCAAGCAGAAAAGCGATATAGCGAAGCAAACTGCCGAAACAGCTAATTTTTCGATTGCAATTGTAGGCACTCTTTGTTTTTTGATTGCTTTTAATTTACTAATTAATTTACCTAATAATATTGCTAATCCAATTAAGGAATTAACAGAAAGTATTAAGCAAATTGCGAATAAAAACTATTCGGAACGGGTTCATTTTACAAGTCATAATGAGTTTGGGGATTTAGCAAAATCGTTTAATACCATGGCTCAAAAACTCGAGGAATACCATGATAGTAATTTGTATAAATTATCATTTGAGAAGAAACGACTGGAGACTTTAATAAACAATATGCACGATCCAATTATTGGACTTGATAATCAAGGGAAAGTTTTATTTGTAAATGATGAAGCGCTTAAGATTATCGGAATGAAATCTGAGGATGTGATTGGGGAACTGGCTACAACGCTGGCACTAAAAAATGATTTGATGAAATCTTTAATCATCAATGATCTGGAAAGTACTAAAGCGCACCCAATGAAAATTTTTGCCGATGGTAAGGAAAGTTATTTTGATAAAGAAATCGTTAATATTACAATTACGCCAACAGGGGAGGACCAAACGATTAATATTGGCGATGTAATTATATTGCGAAATATTACACTGTTTAAAGAATTAGATTTTGCTAAAACTAATTTTATTGCAACGGTTTCGCATGAATTAAAAACACCAATTTCATCGATTAAACTGAGTCTTCAGCTATTAGAAAAACCTAACACGGGCGCTATTAATGAGGAACAAAAACAATTAATAGATAGTATTAAAGATGATAGCCAGCGCTTGCTAAAAATTACAGGAGAATTGCTGGATATGGCACAACTAGAAACTGGTAATATCAAACTTAATATTGGACAATGTAGTCCGTATAAAATAATAGAATATGCTCTGGAAGCTGTAAAAGTTCAAGCGGAACAAAAGCAGATAGAATTAATTATTGAGAGTGAACCTAATCTTGCAGATATTAAAGCGGACTCGGAGAAAACGACTTGGGTGATGATTAATTTCTTAACGAATGCAATTAGATACTCTTATGAAAAAAGTAGTATTACAGTTAAACTGAAAAAAGAGAAAAATCAGATTGTGTTTGAAGTAATTGATACCGGAAAAGGTATTGATAGTCATTATAAATCGAAAGTATTTGATAAATTTTTCCAGATTCCGGGAAGTCATAAATCAGGAACGGGACTTGGATTATCTATTAGTAAAGAATTTATTGAAGCTCAAAACGGAACTATTGGCGTAGAAAGTGAGTTGGGATTAGGAAGCTCTTTCTGGTTTAGACTTTTGAAAGCTTAGGTTTTAGTATTTAGTACCAGTTTTCAGTACCAGTCGCAGTTTTCAGTTTAAGTTGTTTGCGGTAAAAGTTTTTAGTTTTCAGTCTCAGTCTCAGTACCAGTTTCAGTTTTCAGTGATTGAAATTTATAAATAGAAAAGTGTTCAGTACAATCTTGTAGTTTTTGAAAACTGCGACTGTGACTGAACACTTTTTTTATAACTGTAAACTGCGACTGGTACTGAAAACTAAAATTAGCAATCCGCCATATTCACGGCTACAGCTAATCCTCCTTCGGAGGTTTCTTTGTATTTAGAGTTCATATCTTTTGCAGTTTGCCACATCGTATTGATTACTTTATCTAGTGGTACTTTTGCGTTTTTAGAGTCAGTTTCTAGGGCTAGTTCGGCTGCATTAATGGCTTTTATAGCTCCCATTGTATTTCTTTCGATACAAGGTATTTGTACTAATCCGCCAATTGGGTCACAGGTTAATCCTAAGTGATGTTCCATGGCTATTTCGGCTGCCATTAAAACTTGTGCAGGAGTTCCGCCCATTAATTCGCAAAGTGCTGCTGCTGCCATAGATGATGAAACACCTATTTCGGCTTGACAACCTCCCATTGCTGCAGAAATTGTAGATCCTTTCTTGAAGATACTTCCTATTTCGCCTGCAACCATCAGGAATTGTTTTATTTCTTTTTCGCCTGCATTATGGTTTTCGATTACTAAATAGTACATTAAAACGGCAGGAATTACACCAGCACTACCATTGGTAGGAGCAGTAACTACACGTCCTAAAGCAGCATTTACCTCATTTACGGCAAGTGCAAAACAACTTACCCATTTTAGGATTTGGCGAAATTTAACTTCGGTTTTTCTTATTTCTTCTAGCCACGTTTGTGGAGAATTATAATTAGATAAACCGATGAGGTTTTGGTGCATATCAAATGCTCTACGGCGTACATTTAATCCACCAGGAAGGATTCCTTCGGAGTGACAACCGATGTACATACATTCGAGCATGGTGTTCCAAATACGCATTAATTCATTGTTAATGAATTCTTCAGAACGCATCGATTTTTCATTCTCATAAACAATCTCCGAAATGGATTTGTTTTGGGTAATGGTATAATCTAAAAGTTCTGCTGCGTTTTGTATAGGAAACGGAAATGCACATTTTATCTCCGATTTTATTTTAGCGTTTTCGCGTTCTTCTTTTACTACAAATCCTCCACCAATAGAGTAGAAGATAGACTCGTATTCGGAATCATCTTTGGCGTAAGCCGTAAATTTTAAACCATTGGCATGAAACGGTAAGAATTCTTTATTGAATACAATATCTTGCAAAAAGAAAAACGGAATGGTTATCTCGTTTCCAAGTATAATTGTATTGGTATCTTCGATAGATTTTATAATTCCTGCAATGTCGTTTATAGGAATATATTCGGGATCCTGACCACTTAATCCTAACATCACTGCCAAATCGGTAGCATGTCCTTTTCCTGTTAAAGAAAGAGAGCCATACAAATCGACTTTTACACGAGTGATTTGAGAAAACAGATTTTCACTTTTTAATTCAGCTAGAAAACGTTCTGCTGCACGCCAAGGTCCAAGGGTGTGTGAGCTTGAAGGTCCTACACCAATCTTAAGCATATCAAATACCGATATACATTCTTCCATTATATTATAATTTTGTTATCACAAAGATAATTGAATAATGCAATGAAACTAAAAGAAGAATTGTTAATGTTGCGTATTTATTAAAATTTGTATTTAATATTAATAATTTGGCAATAAAATAATAATGTAAAAAATATTGATTATAATTTTCTGATTATCTTAAAATAAGGATTTTACTCTAAAATGAATGAAAAAACGATCCGAAAATACTCAAAATGTTATTATTAAACCATTAAGATATTAAGTTTTAGCTCTTAATTTTTTTCTTAATATCTTAATGGTTAAAAAAAAAGTTTAGCGCGTTAAAGCTGGTTTCATTTCGGTTGTAACTCCAATTCTGTTCCAGGCATTTATTGTAATAATAGCCATTATGATATGTGATAAATAATTTTCATCAAATAAACTTGCTGCTTTTTGATAGGTTTCGTCTGAAACTCCACCATTACTGATTAATGTAATTTCTTCGGTCAGAGCCAAGATTGCTCTTTCTTCTTCAGAGTAAAAATCAACTTCTCTCCAAGCATTTAATAAATAGATACGTTGTTCGGTTTCGCCATATTTACGGGCATCTTTTGTGTGTAAATCGATGCAATATGCACAACCGTTTATTTGTGATGCTCTAATTTTTATTAATTCGTGATGTATGTGGGTTAAAGGAGTTGAATCTAAATAAGTATTCAAATCTAATAATGGTTTTATTGCAGTTGGTTGTGTGTGTGCAATTTTAATTCTCTTGCTCATGATTTCTTTGTTTTAAATTATTAAACAAAGATATTTATAGGAAAAATCAAAAATCTTAAGCTGGTTTAAGAAATGAAATTAAAGTGCGTTTTTTCTTATTTCACTTAAATATTCTGGAGTGAGATTTAAGTAGGATGCCAGCATGTATTGCGGAATACGTTGCACAAACTCAGGAAATCGAGTGATGAAATGTTGGTAGCTTTCTTCTTTTGTAAAGTCGTATAGGTACTTCATACGTAATTGAGCAGCCGAATAGGCTCTATGCAAAACAAGGCGGAAGTAACGTTCTAGTTGAGGTAATTGGCTAAATAATTTTTCCTGATTGTGATAATCAAAAGCATAAACCTCGGTGTTTTCGATTGCCTGAATGTAAAATTGTGCAGGCGATTGTGTGTCGAAACTCATATAATCGGCAATCCACCAGTTTTCGATTGCAAATTGTGTGATTTGCTCGGTTCCTTTATCATTGATAAAAAAGAAACGCAAACAGCCTTTTTCTACAAAATAAAGCGAAGAACATATTTGTCCTTCTTCTAGTAAATAGCTTTTCTTTTTTAGAGTAATCGGCTTGATATTATCCAAAACTAATTGGGTTTGTTCATCGTTTAGTTCGACGTACTTTTTTATGTGTTCAATTAGGTTTGGTTGCATTATTGTTTATATAAGTGTTGTAGTTATAAATTCTCGCAAAGACGCCAAGTCGCCAAGAAAGCTAAATTTTAACTTGGCGTCTTTGCGACTTTGCGAGAGAATCTAGAAAATTAAAGCATTTTTTTTGAAATTAACTGATATGAGTAAATTCACTAAATAGCAATAAAAATAGGCACTTCGGCATTTTCTGGATTGGATGCTTTTTCTCCGTATATCTCAAAATCGGCAGTATATTTTCTGTTGAGATCAGTGTTCCAAATTTCTATCCATTTCTGGATTACAATACCATCGGCTAAATTTCCTTTGGCAGTAAATTGTTTGTAGGTTTCTTTTGCAATAGTTTTCCCTGTCATTCCGGTTGGGATATTATCTAAACTAGAAACTTTACAACCTAAAATTGTAGTGTATGGTTTGGTATAATCCTTTTCATATTCGGTGTAGACAGAATAGATTGCATTATCTATTTTATTCGGAATGTTTTCGATTGTATTTTCTGCCATGAATTTGTTCCAAAGCGCTGGAATATCCTTTGCAGATTGTTCATTTTCATTGGTAGTTCTTATCGATAATCCGATAATGAAAAACTCCTCGATTGTAATTAATTCCATTTTAGTTTTAAATTATATTGTTATTCTATGTAAAAGTAGCGCAAAAAATTATGCTGTTAATGCTAATGTTATCGCTAAAAGCGAAATTAATAAACATAATGGCGAAAAGTATTTTGTATCCATTTGTGCAAATTTTGTGGTTTTGACTTTTTTAAAGAATCCCACGTACTTAAAGTCACCAATAGCTCTTATCATAAATAATATCAAAATAATGCAGATGCCATATTCTTGTATCCAATTTGGCAAAATATAGGTTATAATCCCAGATTTTATTAAAACTAAAACCGAAAGTATAAGCAGTGCAATGGCAACTACCATACATTCTTTTAGCTTCGGACTCATTAGTTTTTCATTGTTTTCGGTTGTTGGTATTGCTGCTTCATATCCCCATTTTCCGCCAAATCCCCAATAAATATGTATTCCTGCTAGAAATAGAAAAATGATGACCAAAATGGATCCAATTGTTGTTTGCATAATGTGATGATTTTAAAAGAAATATATGATTCA
Organism: Flavobacterium hydatis; assembly: GCF_000737695.1. Lineage (GTDB taxonomy): Bacteria > Bacteroidota > Bacteroidia > Flavobacteriales > Flavobacteriaceae > Flavobacterium > Flavobacterium hydatis. The sequence goes on along the minus strand of NZ_JPRM01000037.1, from coordinate 34,759 downwards.
ATTAAACTATTCTAACCATATAAGGGATATAAGTTCATTTAAGTTTACGAAGTAAATAGTTGCTAACTTAAATTGTGTGTAGAGGAACGCGGATTAAACGGATTTTTTATCCACGTTCTTTATCCAAAGAGTTAGTCATGCTTATATTTACTTATATCTCTTATATGTTTAATTTTTGAGGTTGCTATTTTTTTGTTGCAAGGATAGAATATACCATTGGGATTTTGTTATCCAGATGTTTTATTCTGTATTTTTTTGGTTCAAATTCTATGATGTTATTGAAGCAATTGTATGGCGAATAATCAAATTCATTTAGAGAATTTAGTTCTAGTCCGTTTTTAATTAGGCTATTTATAACTTCGCTCATACCATGATTCCAGCATACATATTCTAGTTCTATAGGTGCACTTTTATCAGCATAAGTTCCTTCCTGAGTTTCTATTATCGCTCCTGAGTTGAAATAATTATATCCTACTTTTTCAAAATCATCATCAAACATCCAAACTACAGGATGAAATTCGGCAAATACAAATTGGCCATTTGGCTTAAGGAAATCCGAAATTAATTTTGCCCATTTATCAAGATCTGGTAGCCATGGGATTGTTCCGTAACTTGCAAAAACAATATCGAATTTTTGGTTTAAATGGTTTGGTAAATCATAAATATCACAACAAATAAAAGAAGCCGATGTATTGGTTTCTTGCGCAAGTTTGTTTGCGCTTTCTATTGCTTTGTCTGATAAATCGACGCCTGTAACATTTGCGCCTAGTCTTGCTAAAGAAATACTATCTTGCCCAAAATGGCATTGCAAATGCAGGATTGTTTTTCCTTTTATATCTCCTAGTAATTCTAATTCGATACTGTTTAACGAAGTATTTCCTTTTAGGAAACCTTCTAAATCATAAAAGTCAGATTTAAGATGTGACTCAACTCGATTGTTCCATGATTCTTTATTAACTTCTATATAATTGTTTTCTGGGGTCATTTTTTGGATATGATTTGATGATTTTTTTGGATATGGATCTATTTATTAAAAGCTTCTTTTGGGAATTTATCGGCTATAAGATTCAGGTTGATATTATGTTCTAAATAGGCTTTTAATCCGTCGAGAACTGTTGTAAATCCACCTGTAGAATCTTTGATTATATTCAGGAGTTCGTCGCCTTCTTTATCAAAACCATAATTTTCGATAACTACATAGGTTGTGTCGTCGGTTATTTTTCTGAATTCGAAATCAACAGTAGTTTTAGGTTCGTTCCATTCGATAGAAATCTTTTCGTTTTCGATAATTTCTTTTATAAAAACGGTAGTCGATACGTTGTACATTTCCCATTCCCAGATTATATTTTTGCCTACAGCTAGTGTATCACTTCCTTTTGTAAACCAAAAGTTCTTGGTTACATTTGGATCTATAAATGCATTAAAAACAATTGCAGCTGGTTTTCTTATAAGCATTTGGGCTTCAACAGATTTTGGATTACTACTCATATTGCTATTTTTTTCTAGTTATGTTTTTAGAATCTTGCATACAAAAGGATTCTTTTGAACGCGTATAATGATGGCGTTTTAGGAAATCTTTTTGCGATTCTATTTTTAAATTCTTTGATGAATTGTTCTTTTATTTCTCCTTGTAATCTCTCAAAATAGGGAACTAAAGTCGACCCCAAAATAAACTCATATAATTCGTCGTGTGTGTTAGCTATCATAGGATATACCTTTTGGTAAATAACTATATCTGTACCACCATTTTCGAATAAAATCTGGGCGTAATCATCCATTGTAAGTACAGGCGAAAGTCGTTTCCAATTATTCAATGCGCTTTTATATGGTTCTTCTTGTACCAATTCGATTACAATCTGATTAAGTAAATTCTCGTTCTGACAAGGCATTTGGATTGCCAATTGTCCATCTGGATTTAATAATGATATAATTTTAGGGAATAATTCTTCGTGATTATCAACCCATTGTATGGATGCATTTGCAAAAACTAAATCCCATTTTTTACCCGTATTAATTTGCTCTTCGATAGTTTTTTGGTCAAATTGGATTGCTGTAAATTCTTTGGCTTTCTCCAACATTTCTTTCGAGGAATCGATACCTTTTACTGAAGGATTGGTAAGTTTTTGAGATAGCATATTGGTTAACTCTCCAGTTCCGCAGCCTAAATCAATTACTTTCATGTTTGGTTTATCCAGAATATGGGCAACCAAATCAAAGAAAGGTTTGTATCGAAGTGCTTTAAACTCGTTGTATTTTTCTGGATTCCATGCCATAATTTACGGAGGTTTTATGATGCAAACGAAGTTAAGGAAATTTAAGTTTTTATTTAGTTAAAAAGAGGAATCTGTAGTTTGAGAATTAACCGCAAAGGGCGCAAGGATCTCCGCAGAGTTCGCAAAGTTTTTTATTGAGGTTAAAAAATGTACGCGGATAAAAACGGATTTTCTTTTTATTGGTTTAAAAATCTGTTTTTATCTGCGTCTTTACTTTTGTAAATCCGTTTTATCTGCGTTCCATTTATAGATTAGTTATGGTAGCGAATAATTAAAATCAACATGGATTTTTCTTTCTAGTTTTTCCAGATTGGAATCTTTACAAAACTATCGTTGTACCATTTTATTTTTAGTGGTTCTTTGGCATCTTTAATGGTTTCGTCGCTTACGTCTTTACCTGTTCCGTAATTTAATTGGGAGAAGGCATTCTTATTTACATTTACTACTACAAGCAAGCGACTTCCTTTGCTTAATTGCTTACTTACTAATCGGGTATTTGTAAAGGGGATAGTTTCGATTTTGTTGGGAACAAGAAGATTTCGAGTTGTAATATCTTTTGCATAACTGGCTCTGCCTAAAAAGTATGATAAATGAAAGTATTCGCCATTAGGCATCACTTCATATAAAACTACACCTATATCCATATCTTTTTTATTAATAAGCGCTTTTATTTCGCCTTCAAAAGCACCATTAACTACAATTGGTTTATCAAGCGGTTCGCTTATAAAAAAATAACCATTTATAGTATCGAGTTCTTTGCGAATAATAGGATCTGGATAATAATCATTATTGCTAATTTCTCTGTTGGCAAAATCTACTTCCTGAGGTAAGAATCCAGATTTGGCGGGTTTTTTATCTGATAATAAATACTTGTCTTTTGACTTGGTGTTGGTTAAATATAATTTAAGGAAATCATTACTCATTTTTTCTAGTGATGGCGCATGTCTCCATTCATTAGCACCCATTACTTCGTAGTTTATTTTATCTTTTAAAACAGCAGGTTTAGGGCCACCTTTAAGAATGTAGTTAAACCATTCGTAGGTTAGTTTTTTTGTATTAAAAAGAGCTATAGGGTCTACTTTGTATTCGTTTATAATCGGGTCACCACCTTTTTGTGCACCAAAATGTCCATAAGGTCCGATAACGAGATAATGTTCTGCATTTTTATTGTACTTAACGTGTTCTCTTAAATAGTATAAACTAGATATTTGGGAATCGTTATAATATCCATCGATAGATAAAACGGGAATGTTTATTTGAGCAAATTCCTCTTTGTACGGAACCATATCTTGCCAATATTTATCATAACCAGGATGCAATAGCCATTTTTGTAAATACTTATTTGGCGTACCATCTATGCTGTCTATTTTGCGATAAGCAACACCTGAGTTCCACCATTTGTCCTGCATGGTTCGGAAACGTTTTCTGTCGTCACCTACAACTGTATCTAAGGTTTTATTATTGGTAACATAAAATGTCCATTCGTAATTAGGATTTATAAAGACGCTATTCTCCATTGGTAATCCCATTCCGGCTCTGTTGGCAACATAGGGAACAATTGTTTTAAGTGCTGGATGAAGTTTTTTTGTCGATGCCCATTGTGTAAGACCGTTGTAGCTACCGCCAAACATTCCGATTTTTCCGTTGCACCATGGTTGTTTGCTAATCCAATCGATAACATCATAGGCGTCTTTGCCGTCATGTTCGTAAGGAAATATTTCGTCGGGACTAAATCTCTTTCCTCTTGAGTATGCCATAACCCCAATATAACCATTATCTACAGCTTCTTTTAGTCCTTTAATATCTCTATTACGAACATAAATTGTGAATTGCAAAATAACGGGTTGTGGTGTTGTTATTCCTTTTTTACGTACTACAATTGCAGAGATTAATGCGCCATCTCTGGTTTTAATTAAAACATCATCCTGAATGTCATAAAGTGTTTTTGGATCCTCGGGTTTGGTACCTTTTACTTGTTGTGCTGATGCATTAGAAAGGATTAAAAAGAGAAAAATAAAATTTAAGAATATTTTCATTTGGTTTTGTTGGTTTTGAGTATTTGGATCGTTAGTTGGCTTAATTGTATTATTTTTCTACGATTAATAAAATTGAAACTAGAATTATCATAATGGTTATTAGGAATATTAAATGACTAAATATAGATAATAAAAGGGCTTTGGTTTTGGTTAGTTTATTAAAAAACTGAACATTGGTCCAATAAATTAATATGATATCAATAAGGTAAAGAATTTTCATTACAGTCCTTATATGAGGTGTTTCGTTATAATAATAAAGCAGCGGTAATAATGCAAGATGTACAATGAGTCGTTGGGATGCTTTAAAAGTATTTAGAATGAAATATTCGATATAATTGTATCCTTGATGTCTAAAAGCAATATACGTTCCTAAAGTATAAAATGGTATGGATGCTAGTGTTACCCAAGAGAAATGTGTTGCTATCCATTCGTTAATTTGTTTAAAATCAATTGAAAGGTCAGTCTGATTATTAGAAGAATTATCTCCTATTGTATTGATGTCGAAATAATGATAAAGTAGACCATAAAGTGTAGCCAGAACAATAACTAAGGAAATTGGTTTAAAGTGTTTAACTCGTTTTCCCTCTATAAATTCTCTGATAGTATCTCCGGGTCTGGTAAATAGTTGCTTGGCAGAATATAACATCCCTTTATCAAAATGAAGTAATCCGTGCTGGATATCATGTAATAGGAAATGAAAATCGAGTTTGTGGGTTTCGGATGATTGCCCACAATTACTACAATAATGTCCTTTAAAATGCTGTTTACAGTTCTTACAGATTATATCCATCTTAATTATTTATTATTATTAAACGATTTTTCACATGGTTTTGTTTGGTGATTTTTATTGTTTTAATGAAAATGCTACAGCAGCTTTAGAGTGTAATACTACAGTATCAAATGTTGGAATAGTAACATCTTCGGGTTTTATAACCATAGGAATTTCTGTGCAGCCAAGAATGATTCCTTCAGCTCCATTTTCTATTAATTTATCGATAATTTCTAAGTAACGTTTTTTTGTTTTTTCGGTTACAATTCCTCTTCCTAATTCTTCAAAAACAGTCATGTGTACAAAATCTCTGTCTTCATCATCAGGAATAAGCGTTTCGATACCTCTATCGATAAGTTTAGATTTAAAGAAATCGAGTTCCATTGTAAATTTGGTTCCAAGTAAGCCTACTTTTTTAAGTCCGGTTTTTTCGATTTCTGTAGCAGTTACTGTGGCAATATGTATAAGTGGAATTCCGATTTCTTTTTCGAGTCGGTCGGCAATATGATGCATAGTGTTGGCACATAATAGAATTGCCGTTGCTCCCGAAGATTTTAAATGCTTGCAAGCTTCGTATAGCATCTGGAAGGTTTTCTCCCAATCATTGGCATCATTATTTTTTTTGATATCTTCATAATTAAAGGAATAAATAATGCATTGAGAAAAGTTTAATCCGCCCAATTTTTCATTTATTCCTTCATTGATAAGTTTGTAATAATCTACGGTAGAAACCCAGCTAATTCCGCCAATAAGCCCTAATGTTTGCATGTTTTGTCTAAACTTTATATTGTTTGTACTGATTTAAAAACTAATTATATGTTTTGTAATTTGGTTTTAATCTTTAATTTCCAATAAAAGTATACAATAGTAACAACCTCTGCAACAAGAATCCAGAGGAATTTACTAGTAAAAAAACTATGATAAGTTCCTTGATTTGGGATTATGGTAAACGGCACCGTTATAAATACATCCAGAGTTAAAGCTGTTGTAACTATTATTAAGCCGATAATGAATCCGTTGGCTTTATTTCTGTTTTTATAGAAGATAGAAGCGCCGAGAATTGTGAACGGAATTGCCAATGGTGCAACAATCAGGAATTGTTGCAATGCAGAATCTTTGATGTTTGGGATATAACTTAATACTGTGAAAGTACTAAATATCATTAGCCAGATTAATGATCCAACTAAAATTGCTCTAATTTTTGTCATTTTATTTTAAGATTAAAGGTTACTATTTCTGAACAAACACACGATAATTAATAAGAAGAAGGATAGGGTAGATGTTATGGTTCGAATCAAATGCAGATTGTTCCATTTAAGTTCAAATTTATCTCTTACACTTCTTGCATCTTCCAGAGATATATTACTCAAATCGGTTTTTTCCAGAAGTTCATTTAGCGGAATATTTCCCATGATGGTTACCAGAAATACACCCGCAAAATATAATATTGCTGCAGCAAGTAGCAACCAAATAATGTAGGTATGGTGTGATTTATAAAGGTAAGCTGTAGCAAATGATAAAATGAGAGGACTAAGAACGACCACAAAAAATAATGGATTTAAAATAGTCCTGTTCATGTTCTGGAAAGCACGGAGATAATTAATATCATCAAGCCTGCCAATACCTGGTGTTATAGCATTTGCCCAAGTAAAAAATATTCCAGCCAAAAGCCCCGTAAATAATGTAGTAAGTAATAAAACAATCGTTTTTGTGTCGATAATAAATGGTTCCATGATTATGTTGTTTAGTTAACAAAATAAAATTAGAACTATTGATTATCAGTGATTTGTTTTAAAAGGATTTAAATTTGTTTGAAAAGAATTATTTTTTTAGTTCGCTTGGTCGTACACCAAATTTTTTATGAAAAGCATTCGAGAATGAACTCAAACTTTCGTAGCCTACAAACCAAGCGGTTTCCTGAATGTTCTTGTCGGTGTTGCTCAGTAACTCATGTGCTTTATTTAGCCTTTGTTCCTGAAGGTATTTAAATACAGGAATACCAAAGAGTTCTTTAAAATTCTTTTTGAGTTTGTTGTTGTTCAGACCAATTTGCTTAGATAACTCACTTAATGAAGGTGGAGTCGCAATATTTTGGTTCATAATTTCTTTTGCCTGAAAGAGTTTCTCACGGTCAATTTTTTTGATGTTTTCTTCTTTTTCGGTAGAAAGATGTGCAAAGAAATGTGCCAGTAATTCGGTTATCTGACTTTTAAGAAACATTAATCTGGTGTCTCCTTTATATTGGGTATTAAATATTTTTTGAACCGCGTTTTGCATGTCGGGCGACATATAAAAACTTGGTCCTTCTACAAAGTTGGCTTCTGGATGAAGAAGTTGTTGTAAATATTCGGAGAAGATTTCGCTTTCGCGTTCTGGCAGCGTATCAAGATTTTTTAATTTCATAAATACACTAATAGATTGCAATGGTTTATTAGGCGATATTTTATGAGCAAATCCTACTTTGCTATTACCGAAAAACGAAATTGCAATTCCTGTTGTATTATTTATAATTATATTTTTGTTTTGATACGTAATTTCCAATTCGACATTTCCTGAACCATAAAACGCAAAGCCAACAGCGTCACCATCGATTTCGCATTTTTCGATAATCGTTTTTTCAGCATTCGATTGCTCGATTAAAACGACAAAGTTGTTTATTTCTATGATATCTGTTGTCATGGAATATGGATTAATTCTATTCTGAAAATTTATTTAAAATAAGCATGGCATTGTCGGTGTCTTTTTTATTTACAAAAATGTGGTCGTGATAAAATGCCGCTACAACATTGCAACTAATATTATTATCGGATAGCGCTTTCGCGAAAGCGGCAGTTAAACCTACAGCTTCTAATGATGAATGTACGGTAAGTGTTATCCACGACATTACAACGGAATAACTAAGTTTTAGCTCGTCGGCAATTTCTTTTTTTAAGATTAAAGTAATGCCTTCACTTTCAGTAAATGACATTACAATATCTTTAAACGCTATATTTTCAAGACTTTTTACCGTGCAAAAAACATAATCACCAACATTGTGTTTGGGTTTCATGCTTTTGAGTAATTTCTCTAAATCTTTTTCTCCTGACATTTTAATGGATTGTTTTATTTTAGATTATACTAGATGCAATTTTAATGTTTAATTTATTTTTTTCTTCTATTTCATTTTTCAATTTATCGTATTCAATAGAATTGGTCAATTTTTTTAAAGAATTTAAAGTTATCGAATGTTGACTTCGCTTGTAATTATTCAACTCTTCAGTTGACAAGACATAAAACTCCCAATGATTTAAATTAAGAGGATTAATTGTTGGTTTGTCTAAATGATGTAAAAGACAAAAGACATATACATCAGCACTTCTAATTGGGATTGTTGAACGTTTATCAATTTCTGAATTCCAAGGCTGGGATAGTTTTGTACTGAAACTAATTGTCGATAGTTTCTTTTGTTCCCATGATTGTATATATGCAGCAGATTTTATTTCAATTTTTATTTTGTCGGGTGTTTCTAAATCATAGGCACCCCATTCATCTCGAATTTCTTTTATGTCAATATTTACAGCCGTTGCAACAATAAATTCTGCTAAACGTCCACGTGTCGCATTACTAACAATATCTGAAACACTCCAACGCCAAAAATCAAGTAATGAAAAATTTAGGGACTTTTCATTATACAGAAGCTTTTCTTCTCCAGTTTTTAAAATAGCCTTGGTGGTTTCTAAAGAGTTCATAATATTTTTATTTATTAGCCATATGTAATGCAATTCTGTTTCCTTCGCAATCTTTAAATTCGGCTACTGAGCTATATTCTCCGTTTGATGTTATTGGGAATAAAACTTCGGCACCATTTTTTACTGCAAGGTTTAGAGTTGCATCAATATCTTCGGTATTAAAATATATAAGCGTTCCGTTTATAGTAGGTTTGTATATTTCTCCTTTTGCCAAAGCGCCCGAAATTCCGTTATTGCCTTCGATAAGAGGAAAAAAAGCCATTTCGTTATCATGGATAATATCTCGCTCAAATTCAAAATTAAAAACTGCCGTATAAAATTGCATGGCTCTTTCTATATCGTTTACAGGAATCTCAAAATAGACTACAAGATTTGATTTGTTTTTCATATTTAATTTAAGGGGATTCTTTTTTTATTTCGATTATCTTAAGCTTGCTAATAAGTCCGCAATTTCTTTTGGTTGCTGAATATTTAATTCTATCAGATTTCTTTCTATTCTTATTTTGAATTCTTCTTGTTCTTGTTTTATTTTTTTTAAATTTTTCTCGAATAATACTTTAGAAATAGAGAATTTCTCATCTAGATTTTGAGCTTCATTTTTTTCAGTGTAATCTGAAAAATAAATTAAATCATCTACAGTTTTAAAAAACACCCAAGGATGTCCAATCCATAGCTGGTGCCATTCATTTTCTTTAGAAATTAAAATTTTTAGCCATTCGGATAAATTTCCAATGTCGCAACAACAATTAGGCTGGATAAGTATTTGGTCATTAAATTTTAATACAATTCCACCAAAAAGATGTGAAATTTCATCATCAATATTTTCTAAATCAATTTCTGTAAGTGTTTTTAGTAAAATTATTTTTAACTCATTATCATTTAAAGTATTTAAATCAACGAAGAAACTACCTTTTTCTATGGGTTCTAATTTTTCTAAATTACTATCACTGATGCATTTTTTCCAATAATTATACCATTCAATTTTACTTTCTAAAAAACTAGAATCAGGACTTTTATAATCATTATTCGAGTATTCTGAAGGTAAAATCTCAATAGTATTAATTAATTCCATTTTTAGTATTTTTATTACCAACGAAGTTATGGAAAATTTTATCTCGATTTGCTATTTGAAATTGTCATATATAAAAAAACCTCGCTTAAATTGCTTAAACGAGGTTGCTTTATTTTTGATTTAATTACAGTAAAATTAGTCCGTAAATTTTTTAAATATGGAGCTTGCTATATGTCCGCCAAAGCCAAATGTATTACTCATAGCATAGTTAACTATTTTAGGTTGAGCTTTACCGAGTGTCAAATTAAACTTATTTAAAAATTCGGGTTCTATTGTTTCTGTATTTATTGTTGGCGGAACAATATTTTCCTGAATAGCTTTTATACAGGCAATTGCTTCAATAGCTCCGGCTGCACCAAGTAAATGTCCAGTCATTGATTTTGTTGCACTAATATTTGCATTTGGGTTTATTCCGAATACTTTTTCCATCGCTTTAAGTTCACTCAAGTCACCAGTAGGAGTTGAGGTAGCATGCGCATTTATATAATCGATTTTGTCTGGCGTTATCTGAGCTTCCTCTAGAGCAAGTTCCATTCCTAGAATAGCACCTTCGCCATCTGGGTGGGTACTTGTTAGGTGATAAGCATCTCCAGCTAATCCGCCGCCAACAATTTCGGCAAGAATAACAGCATTCCTTTTTACTGCATGTTCATAGCTTTCTAGTATAATAGCACCAGCACCTTCACCTAAAACAAATCCGTTTCTTGTTGCATCAAATGGTCGTGATGCTTTACTACAATCTTCGTTTAATATTGATAATGCTTTTGAGGCATTAAAACCTCCAATAGAAGATTCTGTGACAGAAGCTTCTGATCCGCCACTAATTATCATATCGGCTTTGCCCCAACGGATGTAATTAAATGCATCAATGATTGCTGTATTACTTGCTGAACAGGCAGATACTGTGGTATAATTAATGCCGCGAAGACCGTATTTAATTGAGATTGCTCCCGAAGCAATGTTTATAATTCTTTTTGGGATGAAAAAGGGACTAAATCTTGGTGTACCATTACCTAATTTATATTCTCCGATTTGTTCTTCGAATGTTGAAACTCCACCATCGCCTGAACCCCAAATAACTCCAATTCTATTTTTATTTAAAGAATCAAAATCAATATTTGCGTTTTTAATCGCTTCGTCAGTTACATATAATGCGTATTGAGTAAAAAGATCATATTTTCTGATTTCATTTTTCTCAAAAATATTTTCTGGATTAAAATTCTTAACCTCACAGGCAAATTTTGTTTTGAAATTAGTAGTATCAAATTTTGTTATTTCTGCTGCACCACTAACTCCGTTGATTAACGAGTGCCAATATTCCGAAACATTATTGCCAATAGGGGTTACTGCTCCTAATCCTGTAATTACTACTCTTTTCATTATTTTTTAGATTTTAGTTCTTTTAGAATTGTTTCTTTTACAATCACAAAGTCATTTTCGTTTGTAAGTCTAGACAGTTGTACAATTGCAACCATATTTGTTATTATCATCAATGCTTTTGTTCTTGGGGAAGATTCGAAATCAAATATTTTAAGTTCTTTTCCTTCAGTTAAGACTTCGGTTAACCAATTAATAACTAGTGCTGCAAATATTTGTAGTTCTGATTTTATGGTTTCATCTAGGGTGTTTAAGTCTGTTGCTAATGAGCCAACAATACAGACTTTGTTTTCCTGTTTTATTTGGGTATGAATGGCTAAGAAAGCTTCAAGTTTTATTAATGGAGATTGATTAGCAACTTTTTTCTTTAAAGTTTCATATCTCTCAATATGTTCTTTGATTGTTGCAACACCCAAGTCTGATTTTGCAGGGAAATGATAATGTATCGAAGCAGTTTTTATACCAATATCATTAGAGATATCTTTAAAGCTAAAAGCATTGTAACCTTTTTCTCTTATCAATTGATCTGCTTTGTCTATGATTGCTTCTCTTGTTGTCATCGCTTTTTTTTAAACAAATATACTACCTATTAGTAGATAGACAAATTAATTGCGATTTATTTTTAATCATTTTAGGAAAAGACTAACCTGTTAGGTGTTAAAGAGTTTGATTGGTTGAGTTATTCTGTATCGGAATTTCTATTTCACTTTGGTCATGTACATATACCAGTTCCATTCCCAAGTTTCGCCATTATCGACAGACATCGCTTGGCTCCAAATAGGATTGTTTTTGTCTCTGGCATCCCAACGAAATAACTGAATTACTTTTTTTCCTTCATAAATATCTCTTGAAAAGAAGTGGCCTACTTTTTTTTCGAAGGAGCCAATTACGGGTTTGTCCAGAACTCCTGTATTAGAATCTGACCAATAAATACTCCATAATTTTGTTTCTGGATTAAATAATCGTACCGTCATTCCTTCAAAAGGAACGCCATCAAATTCTGCTAGAAAATTATCAATATTACCAATTCCGTTTAGGACTTTATACATTTCCTGAGTCGATGGAAACTCAATCCATTCTGTACAATTAGAGAATCTGTATTTTAGTTTTTTATTTATGATATTAGTTTTCCCCTGAAAAAAATCAAAATCATCTTTGGATGAAGTAGGGGAAGGAAGGATTATTAATTCTCCGCTTGCATTAAAAATCAATTTCGGAATTTCTAAATTTAAATTATCTACAGGCATGTTTTTTGATTTTTGATGATTTATTCATTTCCCTTTTTAATCCACTTACCAACTTCTGGTGCTACGTAATTTTTCATTTTAAGGAGTAAATCCTCTGAATCTGTACTTACGATTATCATTTGTTGATTGATCTCTTTTAAGAAACCTTCATTTACCATTTTTAGTATAAATTCTAGTAATAAATCGTAAAAGCCATCGATATTCAAAAATTCCAATTGGTTTTTTATGAAGACCAAGTTGTGCCCATGTAAGCATTTCAAAAAACTCTTCGAGAGTTCCAAATCCACCTGGTAAAGCAATTACACCATCGCTTAATTCGTTCATTTTGGTTTTTCTTTCATGCATGCTTTTTACAATAATTAATTCGGTTAAATTATCGTGAGCAATTTCTTTCTTCATCAGGAAGTCTGGTAAAACTCCGATTACTTTTCCGTTTTTATTTAAAACTCCATCTGCAACCGCACCCATAAGTCCTACTTTGGCTCCGCCATAAACCAAATCGATGTTGTTTTGGGACATTGTTTGGCCAAGTTTAAAAGCTTGAGTTTCGTATTCTTTTTTGTTTCCAAAACTTGATCCACAAAAAACGGTAATTCTATTCATTTGTTTAATTGTAAAATGTAATCGGCAATTAGTTTTCTTGAGTAATTAAATCTACAAAGTCTGCCTTTGTAAGTAATTCGATTATGTATTGAAAATTTTCTGTACCAAATATTTTGTTTAAATTTTCTGTTCCTGTTATTTCTATAGTACATTCTCCCGGATATCCCGGACCAGCGGCCGAAATGGCGTCATTAAAAGCATCTAAGTTTTTCCCAAAATGTTTAGCCGATTCAGGGTCGATTTCTTTTGTGTAGGCATTCCAGAAATCTTCTCGATTGTGGCAAATATTTCCGTTAATAAATATTTTTCGTTTGCTATTTTTAGATATCGGTTTATCTTTCATTTTACAGTCTGTTTAAATTTTATTTGGTCTGTATTTTTATCCAATCCAGAATTTCGTTCAGAGCTGTTGGTGCAAATGTTTGTTCTATAGTTGCATATTCTTGAGGTAAACCAGTTTTGCATTCCTGAAATAAATGATTCAGGTTTGGTAATTCTTTGGTTGTAATGTTTTTGTTTCCTCCTTTTAAAAGGGCTTCTTTTATAGCAGTTAGATTTTCTTTTGGTGCAACTTGTAAATCTTTGGCTCCATTAAGTGCTAAAACAGGACATTTTACCCTCTCTAATGTTGGCGCTGGATTAAAGGTAAGGAAAGTTACCATCCAAGGAGTTAGAATCTTGTCTGTTTGTATTTTAACATATTCAGCGTCAGTCATTCCTGCAGGTTTATTTGGGTCGTTTTTAGAAACTTGAATCATGTAAGTTGTTAAATCGGTTTTTAATTGTTCCGGGCTTTTAGATTTAGCAATAATATTAAAAGCTGTTTTGTTTACTTCTTGTGCTTTCAGAATATCAGCTTGACTCATTCCAGCTGCTTCTGCAATTAATTTTTGTTGTAATAAAAGTAGTTGGTTTCCAGGAAGTCCAGGACCAGCAAGTAAGACAATAAAATTGACATTCTTAGAATTTGTAGCTACAATTGGAGCAATTAATCCTCCTTCGCTATGACCAATTAAACCAATTTTTTGTTTGTTAATTTCTTTTCTAGTTTGCAAATAATTTACTGCTGCCAGAGCATCTGTAGCAAAATCTAAAGAAGTTGAGTTTTTAAAATTTCCTGTAGATTGTGCAGTTCCTCTATCATCATATCGTAAAACTGCAATTCCGTTTTTAGTTAAAAAGTCAGATAATACTAAGAAAGGTTTATGGCCCATTAGTTCTTCATCACGATTTTGTGCGCCACTTCCAGTTATTAAAATAACAGCGGGAAAAACACCTTCTTTTTTAGGAAGAGTTAATGTTCCAGCCAGAGTTATTCCAGCTTTTTCATTCTTAAAAGTGACATCTTCGGAGTAATAAGGATATGGTTTAGTTGGCTCTTGCGGACGTACTAGTTTTTCTTTTTCAATTTTTTCTCTCGATAAATTCATCGGAAATGCATGCCCCGCTTGTTTAAAATTACCAACTATTTTATTGTCTTTGCCAAGAATACCTTCATATTCGATTTTAGCACTTTCAATGGTAAGTTTTAAAGTTGAGTTCTCAAAACTTGTTGTAGTTACCGGAATATCTTTTGCACCTTGATCAGGACTGTCCATTGTTGATTTAAAACCAGTATCGACTTTATTAATATTAAAAACAAGTCTTAATTGTTTTCCCTGAACATTTAAAAGACCATTCCATTGTCCTGTAATGTCTTGCCCGAAAACAGTTAATGTGGTCAAAATTGCTAGTATTGATAATATAAAATGTTTCATTTGGTTAGTGGTCTTATTAATAAAAAGTTAGTTTTTAAATTATATAATCGTACCGGAATAGTCTGATAAAACGTATTTTGTTACAGAAATGATATAAAATTATCTATTCTTTTTTAGTTTATTTTCTAATTGCCATTTGGTAAGTTTGCTATATCGATACTATGCTGATTCATCGTTTTTTGATTTCTTTTTGCAATTATAAACGAAGTTATGAAAAATATGAGTTCGTACTTAAACAAAAAAAGGCAATTACTAGAAACTAGTATTGCCTGTGAATGAATATTTTGAAAAATAATAGTATTTAAGGTTTAGATTTTAGTCTGCTTAATGTTTCTTGCGAAATATTGAGAAAAGAAGATACAATCTTGTTAGATAAACGTTGTGTAATTTTAGGATTAGTGTCTAGTAATTGCTTGTATCTTTCGGTGGCATTTTGGGTTAAGAACGACATGAGTCTTTTGGTATTGGTTACATAAGCCATCTCCATATAATGCCTGTAAAAACTTCCCCAATTTGGGATGGTTTCTAGCAAATGATAAAAATCCTGACGCGAAATATAAAGTAATTCGGTAGGTTCTAATGCCTGAACAAACTCTAGGGAAGGCTCATTTAATACAAAGCTGGATAAAGCGGTTACAAAATTGCTTTCGAATCCTAAATAGCGTGTTGCTTCTTGTCCTTCTTCGGTTATAAAAAATATGCGTAAACAACCATTGCAAATAAAATACATGCGTTGGGTGGTTTGACCCGGAACAACCAAGAGTTCGTTTTTTTCGACTTCTAAAGGATTAAAATGACTGATTATTTTCTCTAGTTCTTCATCTGTAACTGTTGAAACTTCTTTTATATATTCGATTAATTGCTCTTTCATATTTTAAATAAAATCTCTAACAAATTTACGGTAATGTATAATATCTTCTATTGTTAAAACGACCAATTGATGCTTTTGTGCAAATGATAGAATCTCTGGTAATCTTGCCATAGTTCCGTTAGGATTCATTAATTCGCATAATACAGCCTCAGGTTTTAAACCCGATAATTTCATTAAATCTACACTTCCCTCTGTATGTCCGTTGCGTTGTAGCACGCCGTTGTCATTCGCTCTTAGCGGAAAAATATGTCCTGGTTTTACTAAATCTGAAGGTTTTGCATAATCGGCAGAAGCGGTTCTTATGGTTTGAATTCTATCTGATGCCGAAAGTCCTGTTGTAACGCCCTCTTTTGCTTCGATAGTAACCGTAAATGGAGTCTGAAAAAGACTTGTATTTTCTTTTACCATATAAGGTAATTCTAATGCATCGGCTTTTTCATTCGTAAGGCAAAGACATACAATTCCGCTGCATTCGCGTATCATTAATGCCATATCTTCGACTGACATATGTTGGGCTGAATAAACTAAATCGCCTTCGTTCTCACGGTCTTTATCATCTAGTAATAAAATACCTTTTCCGAGTTTGAGTTCACTAATTGCATTTTCTACACGTTCTTGGCTAGTTGTACCAAATGATACTAATGGGTTTTCGTTTTCTATTTCAGTAATCATCTGGATGTTGTTTTTTCGGCTAACCTTCTAGCATTTGGAATAATTATAAAAGCACTCATGTAGGAAACTGGAAGCATGACACTCCAAGCCTTAAGAAATTTGAAGAACCAATCTTCTCCAAAACCATAATTGCGCATAAGTCCTACAAACGCCATAATGAGGGTCATAGGAATAACAACAAATAAAGTGTTGATGTATTTAAAATACTTTTTGTTCATTTTTAATTGATTATTAAATTTTTGCTGGAACAAAATTGTTTAAATAAGGAAGGGAAAACATTGATGTACATCAAAAAAAAATAAAAAATCTATTCTAGCAACGGGAGAAGGTTTTATTTATTTTTATGATAGCCCACGGTTTCAACCGTGGGATACGGATTGCGATAATGGATTAGGATAATGGATTGCGTTCCAATGGTTAAAACCATTGGCAATGGTTGTAAGCTGTTATTTTGTTTGTAATCTGTTGTCGAGCCAATGCTAACGTCCCGCTCGTGTTTACTGTCATTAAATAAAGGAAATGTCTACAATACTTTGCTGAATAAATCTCTCGCAAAGACGCTAAGTCGCCAAGTTTACACATAGTTTCTTTGTGGCTTTGCGTCTTTGCGAGAAAAAGTCTATCAAGCTGTCGCGAATGTCCCAGTTCTGAGGATAAGAATTATTATATGGTTTTTTATTAAAATGGATTTTGTTTGTGTTCACGAGCGGGACGCTCGCGTTAGCAATGCTCTTATTGGGATTTTGTACCTCTGAAATCAAAAATCGTTAATCAAAAATCTTAAATCATTTTAAATTGTCTATTAATTTGTAGACATTGAATTTAAAAGCCTTATTTTAAGTCATTTTCTTTCTTCCATTTTCTTATTCTAGCTCGAGCGTTTTTATATGGCGATGAGGTATTAAATTGTATCATTCTTCCCATTGTCCATTTTTCATACCATTCTCGTTCATAAAGCGTGTTGTTATCGTAGCTTTTAATCAAGGTTTGTAACTCGTCTACCGTTATATCTAAACTTTCTTGTAGCGTTATAAAATCCAAATCTTGATAATCGACATAAAACTTCTGGGCAAGTTTGCCTAATTCGTTCCATTTATAACCAGTTTCAGGAAAATCAACAGGTATATTATTGTTATTTTTGTGATGCCATTTTAAGACTAATTCTCCCCAACCTATTAAGTATGAAACTAAATTGTTTACACTCATCAGGGTATTTTTAGAATGACCTTCGAGTGTTTGCTGCGTTGTAAGTTCAATAGGAATTGTTTTTAAATCCTCTTGAAGTTTTGCGTACGTTATTTCAATTTCTTTTAGAAGTTCGGTTTTATTTTGTGGTACAGCCATTTTTAAAAATGTATTATAAAATCAATAGTTTTCCAGATGATAATTCCCATCGAAAAACCTCCTATTGTACCAGTTAAAAGTCTCATGAAGTTGCTATGATATTTTTGCAATGAGTTTTGAAAATACCAATCTGCAAGCATTAATGCTAAACCAATTATTGAAAAGTAAAAGGGCGGGAGGTAATAAAAAAAGTAACAAACTGCACAAAAAATATGTCCGATGCTTGCACCCAAACATCTTGCGCAAAAAGGCATATGTTTGTCATTAATTTTATAACACCTTTCGGGGATTCCGTGGCAGCCTAAAGTAAAATCGTCTAGTTTCATTTACCAGGTACGTTTACAATTTAAACAAGTCATTCTTATTTTATTCGATTTATGAGTGCCGCATAAAAGTCCTAATGGTCCAGCTAGAATTGCTCCACAACACGCTTTTTTTCCGCTAAAGCCTTTTTTATCTACATATACTTGTGTCGAATGACATTTTGGACATCTAATTTGGTTGTCTTGATTAATTGTATTCATGGTTTTTGTTTGGTTAATTTTTGATTTCTTGAATTAATTTTTGGTTTCAATTTCGAATATTTTTCTCCCGTTATCTCCTAAATAATGAAAAAGTAGTTTTTCATATATTTTATGACCATCATCGACATTAGTGAAAATGATTATTCCTTGTTTTGTTTTTGGGAGAAGAAAAAATATTGTTTGTACTCCTTGATCTGCGCCGCCATGAGATAAGGCTGTTTCTCCGTTTCCTAAGTCGTAGATAACTAAACCTAAACCATAATATTCTTTGGCTTTCATTTCGACTTGATTTGTTTTCATGTCGTCAAAGACTTTTTCGGATAATCCGTCACCATTCATAACACTAACCAAAAATTTTCCATAATCTTCTATGGTTGTCAATAGATCATCGGCTGCATTTGCGGTTTTTCTTTTCTCTGTTTCGTACGCATTTCCTTTAGGATCATATCCTATTGCAAAACGTGATTCGTCAGTTTTTGTATCCCAGATATAATTTGTATCGTTCATTTGCAATGGAGTAAATATTAATTCCTTTGCCAATTGATCTAGGGTTTTATTAAATTTTTTCTCTAACGCTTTTCTAAGATATTCAAATCCTTCGCCAGAGTATTTATATTTTGTTCCGGGTTCATACTCAAAACGTAGTTTTTTATCGGGATTGTTCCAACGCCAATTTGCAAATCCTGCTTGGTGACTTAAAATGAGTCTTGTTGTAATTTTTTTTGTTCTAGGATCGTTTGCAATATCTGGATCAATCCAATATTTATAAAGAGGTTCATCCAAATCCCATTTGCCTAAACTAACCAATTTTAGGGCAACCATTGCAGTGATTGGTTTGGTAAGTGAAGCAACATTAAATATAGTATTGTATGGCGCGGTTTTTCCTTTCTGGAGTTCGCCAAAAACTCTAATCTGTTGTAGTTTCCCATCATTGATTATTCCGAGTCCAAGAGCTGGAACATTATTTTCTTTGAGCCATTTTTCAATTTCGACATCATTATCAAAAAATGGGGTTTTGTATAAATCGGAATTTTTATCAACCTGAGCTGATAAAGTAAGCGATGCCAGAAAGAATAACAGTAATAAATAATGGTTGATTGTTTTGATTGTCATGATTGATGATTTTTTATATGACGTAATATGAATTCTTTTGTTACAAAAAATCATAAGACCTATTTTCTTACTGTTCAGACAATTTTATTTGAGTTTAATTCTTAACTGCCGATATCAATATAAAAATAGGTCTTCTTGCTTCGTCAATCATTTCTGGGTATTTTTCTTATATTTCTTCAGATGGTTTTGGTTCAGATATTTGTTTGATTGTAAAGTTGGCATTGATTAATGTATTTACAATAGTTTCAAAAGTTCTATGGTATTTAATTACTTCATGACCTAAAAATTGGGTGTGTCTTATCCCTTCATCCTGATAATTATCTATGGGCCAATGCAGGCGATTTCCGTTTGAGTCGGTAAACCAATCTTGTTCTGGGCGCGATGTAAATGCAGGATGTTCCATCGAGAAAACAAAGCTTCCGCCTTTTTTTAGGTACGTATTGATTTTATCAAAAATGTCTTTTAGATTTTTTACATAATGAAATGCGAGCGAACTAATTACAATATCAAATTCTTCGGGTTTAAAGCCGATATCTTCAATTGCGATTTGTCTGTAATCTATGGCTAAGTCTTTTGAATTCTCCTTAGCTTTTTCAATCATTTTTTGAGATAAATCAATACCAACCACTTTTTCAGCTCCTTGTTCTTTGGCATAAATGCAATGCCAGCCATATCCGCATCCCAGATCTAGAACATTTTTATCTTTAAATTCAGGTAGCATTTCACGTAAAACGTACCATTCGCCAGCAGCATTTAATCCTTCGGCAGAACGGGGCATTTTGCCATAATTATCAAAGAATGATTTGTCGTCGTATTTATTCTGTTTCATAAGTGGTATTTTTTTGTAGCTGAGGTTTTATGTATTTATACTTTTCTTAAAGTATATGTTACCAAATTTGCTACATTTTGGTGTGTATTATTATAAGGTTTGTCTTCGTGTTGAAAATTAAGTTTTTTTAAAATTGATACGGAACTAACATTATCCGAGGAAGGAAATGCGGTTATTATAACTGAGTTTATTTCTTCAAAAGCATGTTTTACAACTTCTCTTAAAGCTTCGGTCATGAATCCTTTTCCTTGATAATCTGGCAACATTTCGTAACCAATTTCGACAATTTTATTCTCAAAATCAAAATTCCAAAGACAAGCAGAACCTATTAAATCATTGTTTTCTTTTGTTGTGATTACCCAATAAATGCATTCGTTTTTGGCAACCATATTATTCATCCGGATAATATATGCTTGTGCTTTTTCTAAACTAGAGGAATTATCTCTGCCTACAAATGAGTTTACAACGGGATCGGAATGTAATTTATGAATGAGTTCGAAATCTTGATTTTCGAGACTCCTCAAAACTAATCTTTGAGTTTCGAGCCTTGGGAATTCAGTAAAATCTAATTTCATATCTATTTGGGTTTAAAAAGGAGTTGCCTCATTAAACGAAATTATGAAAATAAATTTAGACTTTGTGTTTATTATGATTGATCGTAAATCAGTGGAACTATTTATATTTTTCTATACCCAATTCTATAAATATGTTTTAGTAATTTTCTTTGTTCAAGATCTTCAAATAAATCTAACATATCTTTAAAAGGACTTTCAAAATGTTTGGTAAGATGCGTAAAATGCTTGGTAGTTTTAAGGAAATTATAGAAAAAATAAGGATCTAAATTTGCAATATGCTCTTTATGACCTAGAGAAACTTCTAGGGTTTGTCCAGTTATTGTGTTTTCAAACAGGCAATGTTCTCCATGAACATCATAATACCAATTATCAGATAATGTATTTTGATTGTTTAAGAAATCAGCATTTTCAATTTCGTAATAATCTCCGTTTTTTATGGCTTCAATTTCAGGTTGCTTTGTTTCTGTGATTACTTTATTAATTAGTTGTTCAGCTATAGTTTCAAATTCATCCATAGCATTTAGCAACTCAATTATTATTTCATTTTGAAGTGTTTTCATAATCAATTTTGTGAATGGCGTTTATTGTTTTCGAAAATTTATAAGGTTTATTTTCTCATCAAATCCATTCGGGTTATTTTTTGATTATTTACTTCAAAAATAACGACTTGTTCTGTTTTTTCATCACTTCCATTTCGACCACTTACATATTCGTGAACAATTACTTTGTTGTCAAAATTTATGGTTTTAATTATCTCGGCGTAGAGATTTGGTGAATTATCAAATAATGTAGTAAACATTTTTTCGCATTCCTTTATGCCATCGATAACTAATGTATTATCATTATGATTAAAGATTTTAATTTCATCACTATATAAGGGCATCATTTTCTTGATATCTCTATTGTTGAAAGCCAACATTTGATCATCAATAATTTGGTCTATTGTCATTTTTGGGGTATGCTTATTTGGTTGTTTTTTTATCTGGATTTTATTTATGAGGAATTTCGGCTCCACACCAAGTGCTAATATTTAGTGGATTAAAGTTTGGGCAGCTTTTCATGTCTTCTTTGGATATCGAAATAATATCTTCGGCATTTAGCCCTCCATTGTAATAATAATTATTGTAATCCTCACCATAGACCCAAATATCGCTGGTAGGATTTTGCATGGTTGTGGCATTAAATATGAGTAAGTTAGATTCTTTAGGTAAATGATAATTTTTATCAGAGATATATCCCCAAGCATTCATAAGAAATGAAGAAACAAACAATACGTAAAACATGATAAGCAATAAACTCCAAATTATAATTTTTTTGTATTTCATAGCGGTAGTTTTATTTAAAAATTAAAACATGATTTGGTGTTATTCCTATTCGCATTTGTTTTACAACTAAAAGTAATAATTAAAAGTAAGAATTGTAATGTTTTTTTTAATTATTCATAACGAATAATCATTTTATACTTTTTCTGTGTTGGGTTTTTTATAATGTAGATTATCTTATTTATCGAGGTTGTAGCACAGATTTCATCAGACACTAATCTGTGAATTAAGTAAATAGTGTCTTTCTTTATCTCTATATCTCCTTCATAAGTTCCACAAGCATTTACATCAATATATTTGGTCACATAAATAACGTCATCAAGATATTGTGTTTTAATAGGAGAGTCCATTTTGGATTGTAGTTTATACCATTCGTCATCGCCTAAATCTGCCATAAAATGAGAATTAAAGTAAATTAGGTTTTTATCCTGCTTACTATCTTCATGTTTGTTTTCTTCTCTGTTTTGGCATGAAATGATAAAGGGAACTAAAATATAAAATAAGTATTTCATGGACTTTTAAATTTTATAATGCGCTATGATTTTTAGAATGGAATGGCTTCAACTCTGGTTTTGAATTTCTTTTTCTCGATTACCCATAATATCACATAGCTACCAGCACCATCGCTATTTAAAGATTGTATATACAAGATATCATTTGCAGAGTCATAATTAACCATTGTTTCTTCCAGATTAGGCTCAAATGCATTCTTTAAAGCTGTTTCGGGTAAGCTAATTAAGATTTTATCAATTTCTATTTCAATTGATTTGTACTTTCTTTTAGGAATATTTCCATCTGTTCCAAATATAACCTGATCATCGATAGATTCTAGTATAGTTGGACTCTCGCTGTTGTATTTTAGTTTGTGATTTTTTGGATTGAATGCGATTTCGGCGACAGCCACTTTAACATTATTGTTCTCGAGTTTTATAATTCCATTTTTATTCTCTCGAACAGGTATTTTTGTGAAGTTTGTTAAATCGATTATTCGGTCTTTATAGACATATCCACCTAAGTTTTCTTTACTTTTTTTGTAGTCAATATTTGCCCAGTTACCATCGGGTTCATAATTATAAACGATGGCTCCATTATCTAATTTGTCTATTATTTTGTTTGATTTTCCAGCGGAGTTTCTAACGTTTACATAACCATCAGGGTCATTAATAATTCCGAATTGTGAGAAACTGATATTAAAGGCAAGTAAAAGGAGGGTACTGATTAATTTTTTCATGAGTTTCTTTGTAATTGTGCTTTGATAAAGAAACAAATATATAGGTTTTTTATTACGTTTTATAACCTTGAGGCATTTATTATTAAAGTTTATATGCTGTAAAATGTATTAATTTTAGCGAGAGACTAATAAAAGAATTTTGAAGAGAAGTATCTTAGAATCTTTTAAATCTCATTACGAGTGCTATTTTGATTTATTAAATGTTGTAGTAAGATTATCTACAAAAGCAGCAGTATATTGTCTTAAAGAATCTAAATCAGGATCAAGAATATTTATCTCAAGTCCTGTGGGTTTTTGGTTTTGGAATAGGAGCGAAGTGAATTCATTAAGTTAACCCTTTTTGAGCAAATTATGGTTAATTGTTTTCTCGCAAAGACGCAAAAGCGCAAAGATTTTAGGTGTAAACTTGGCGGCTTGGCGACTTTGCGTGAGATTTATTCGGTACAGTATTGCAGTTGTTTATCTTTACTTAATGACATTGCCCAAGGCCTCAGGATATATCCTGTAATAATTCAAATAGGATATAAGTTCCTTGCCCAGATTCTCCTTTTTCTTTTTCTGCGAAGCCTTTACTTTTGTAAAAGCTAACAGCAGATGTGTTTTTCTCTAAACATTTTAAAGTAACAGGAAAATTAGTTTTCTTAATTGCAGCATTTAGCAACTGAGTCCCTATGCCTTTGCCATGATATTTTTGATCTATATATAAATGGTGAATAAAATTATCAGGCATCCAGATAGAGATAAATCCAATTGTAATATCATCTAGAGTAGCAACCAGAATATATTCCCCATCAGTTTCGGTATCAAAATCTTGTAAATGAAATGTAGCCGAATCAATCCACGAAAATGTTGTTTGTCTTTCCTTTAAGAATATGTTTCTTAAAGAGTCAAGATGGTGTTTTCCGATTGCTACAATTTTCATCGTTGTGTATTATTGTACTTGGTTTTTACGTTTTTTTCTGATTTTACGAATGATGTATACAACACCTGTTATTAGGATGATAAATGGCCAAATTGAAAATAACCACAATAAGAAATCAACAATAGAAGTCCATCCTTCACTAATAGAATTTTTAATTCTTTCCGAGAATTTGTCCTGCTCTTGTGGCTTGTAGATATACTCTTTTTCTTTATATAAGGTTAAATTTAGGGTACTAAAAGATACCTGATCGTTAAGATACTTTAAGCGTCCTTCTTTGCTTTCTATTTCTTCTTCGATTACTCGAATGTTTTCTTCGATCTCAAGAATATCTTTTACTGTCGAGGCTCTGGAAAGTAATTCTTTATAGCGCTTTAAATATTCTCTTTTATTAGCCAAACGAGTTGTAATATCAACAAATTCCTCTGTTACATCTCTGGCTTGTATGCTTTTGCCAGTAAGTTCATCTTTTCCATTTTCGATACTAGAAATTAGTTTTTCAAAATTATCTGCAGGAACTCTTATTTTTAAATCGTATGAAATCGACTGATCATAATTTTGTAGATCTTCCGTTTCATAATAGCCATTAAGTTTTTTTAGTAATTCATCAATATTTTTTTTACTTGCAGTAATGTCATTTGTAGTAACCGTAACAGTTCCGTCTTTTATGATTTTTTTTTCTTTTACTACAGGCATAATAGTTTCTGGTTCAGTATTTTTGTCTTCAGATACTTCTTTTTTGTCTTTAGAATCAGTATCATCAGAGCTAGAACCAGCAGGTGGTGGTGGAGCACTCAATGCTACTATTTCATCACTATTAGTTTCATTTCTGTTAGAATTACAAGAAGATGCAATCAATAAAACAATTAGACTTAAAAAGAAAGATTTCATACAGGGTTCGTTTTAGGAGGATTAACTTTTTGGAATTAAGATATTACTTTGAATGTTTGCGCACTTATTTTAAATGACTATTTCGGCTCTAAAAACAACTACAGCATCTCCTTTTATCTGAATTAATGCAGGTTTGTTATCTTCAATCTTAACTTTAACATTTATAACTCCAAGACGGTCTATTTTTTCACCTTGTCTTCCGTTAAACTCAAATTTATCGGCATTAAAATCTACGATTTGGTTTTGTACCAAATAACCTCCAAGAGGTCCATTTGCATTACCTGTAACCGGGTCTTCGTTTATACCAATTCCTGGAGCAAACATTCTGCCGTAGGTTAGGAAATCTTTACTATCAGAGTCGAATGTAAAGACAAAATAGCCATTGCAATTAATTACTTTACTTAAGTCGGCTAGCGCATTGTAGTTTGGAGATAAAGTATTGAGTTTTGCTCTGCTTTTGATGCCAATCATAACTTTAGAATGTCCTGTAGAAGCTATTTGTATCGGACATTTTTCGTCCCAATCAGATTCTTCCAGTCCTAAAGCAGTTAGCATTTTGGTAGTTATATCTTTATCGAATGCAGGACAAAGTTCAAAGTTTCCTTGCGTCATTAGAACTTGATAATCTCCATTGTTTTTGATGATTTCAAAAGGAAGAATACCAATCTTGGTTTTGAATCTTAATACACAAGAATCTAAATTTTCTTCGATAGCTTTGGCATACATTGCAGCAATAGTAGCGTGTCCGCAAATAGGAACTTCGGTGCTTGGGGTAAAGTAACGTATTACACCATCGCAATCATTACTATCTGGTGGGAATAGAAAAGCGGTTTCAGAATTATTTAATTCTCTTGCAATTTGTTGCATTTCGTAATCATCCAAACCGTTTGCATTAACAACGACTCCGGCAGGATTTCCTTTAAATTTTTCTTTGGTAAAAGAATCAATTTGGTAGGTAATTAGTTTTTTCATTTATTAAACTTTCGTGTTGAGACACACAGCAGTGCGTCTCAACATATCTTTATTGCAATTATTTTTTTCGACCAACAAATCGTATTACAGAACCTTTCCCATTATGGAAAAGACCTTCG
The DNA here is from genome assembly GCF_000737695.1 of Flavobacterium hydatis. Classification (GTDB taxonomy): domain Bacteria; phylum Bacteroidota; class Bacteroidia; order Flavobacteriales; family Flavobacteriaceae; genus Flavobacterium; species Flavobacterium hydatis. Next base: position 8,515 of record NZ_JPRM01000037.1, on the reverse strand, counting down.
TTTAACTCGATTTCTTTTTCGACTAATTCGATGATTTCATAATCTGGGAAGTCTGATTGTATTTCCTCAATAGAGAACAACATATCCAATTCTTTTGGTCCGCCAATTTTTTCGTTTTTAGAGTTGTATTCGATATGTTTTTTGCTAAAAGCTTCAAAAATTATTAAACCACCTTTACGCAAAAACGTATTAAGAATTTTATGATATGATGATTTAATATCACCCGGAAAATGTGCATAAATTAATGCAATTGCATCAAATTGTTCTGGCGTATAATTCAGCGTTTGCAATTCGCCAACCTGATAGTCGATTGTTACTTTATTAGCTTCGGCAAGTCGTAAGGCTTTGTTTTTTCCTTCGCTGCTTATATCAAATGCCGAAACTTTCCAACCTAGTTTGGCTGCAAAAATAGCATTACGTCCTTCGCCTTCGGCAGGAAAAAGAATTGTTCCGGTATTAAGTTTTTCTAATTGTTCTTTTAAATAATTATTAGGTTGTTCGCCATAAGCAAACTCATCTGTGCTATATCTGTCATTCCATCTTTCAGTCCAAGTGTCATTCATGTTTTCGTATGATTTAGTGTTTAAATAGAAATATTTTTTACTAAACGAAAATACGAATTTAAAAAGGGAATTTAGTTGAATTTTTAAACTTGTTGAACCTCTGTTATCTTTTTTTATAGTTAGTTAAATCCAGGATACATTGTTCGCGGATTTTCCAAATGTCTTCCAATTCTAATTTTATATCTTCATTTTCGTTAAGCCAATCTTGAAGATGTTTTCTGTGAAATTCGACTTTATAATTTGAAATTTGATTTGGTAGCATTTCAATTTCTATAATTAAGTCACTTTCAAAATCAGATGGTTTAGAGTTGGGGTTTGTAAAGTCGAAGATTTTGTTTTCAAATTTTAAATAATTATGAGCTTCTGGAATAAAATTAAGATTGTTTTTCTGTAATGTTTCAGAAATCTCAATGGTGTTTTTAGAATTCATTTTAAAAATACCAAGAATTAATTTTATTTGGCTGAATCCATTTTCATCAGCAAGTTTTTTTAGTAATGCATGTTTTGTACTGCAAGTTCCACAATTATCAATAAATACTGTTTTTAAATCATTTTTATTCTGATTCCTTCCATAATTTAGATTTGCAATGAAGCGGATTGCATCATTAAATGTAGAAATATTGATATTTAAAAATTCATCAGAGATTTCTCCATGAGGTTGAATTTTAAAATTTGGTAAGTTGGTCATGAATTTTTGAATTTATTATTTACTGTGGAAGAAAACTGGGAACCGAGTTTTACTAAACGAAAATACGAATTTAAAAAAAAGAGTTTTAGATTTTATCAATCGATGTTAAGGTTGATTTTGCTATTTGTATTTAAGAAAAATCAATAGAATCCTTATTTGATAAAGTTTTCTACATTCGGAATTTTCTCTAAGGATTTAGTGTTTTCTTTAAGGATTTGAGTGGCTGCTTCGTTTATTTTTTTAGCAGAAATAGATTTCCATTTATCTAAATCTTTTTCAAAGTCAGTATTAAATAAAGATTTGGATAAATCTCTTATAACGCAATAAGCAGCAATAGAATGCCCGTTTTGGCTATCGTAATTACCATTATTAATAAAAAACTGTATTCTTTTATAAAGTCCTTCTTCAGAGTAAAGCGATAGTTCTGTTAATTTTGCTCTGTATTCTAAATCAGCAGATCCAACGCCTTTTAGTTTTGGAAATAATTGATAATCGGCAAAATGTCTGCCTTCGTGACCAATATAACTTACTCTAAATGTTTCAGATTTTAAATCGTATGCTTTTTTTACACAAAATAAGGCTTCATGTGTTGCCCAACCAGCAGGATAATAGCGACCTAAAGTTGCATATTCGCTCCAACCTAATGTTATAAAATCATCCATAAAATAGATTTTTATTGCAGTTTCCTTTCCATCATAATTGAGTTTATAAACGGTGTCTTTTTCGGTTTTCCAAACTAATAAATCATATAATCCTCCAGTTTTTCCAAACCCTGTAGTATGGTAACCTAAATCTGTGATATACTTTTTTTGGTACACATTTATGCTGTCTTCATTAAGAGTTAGGTTTTTTGCAGGAGGGAAATTTGCTTTAAGAAAATGAGATACATTTTTCATAATTAAGCTGTCGTTTTTCTTCTCTTTGTTTAAAAAAGACAATCGCCAGTAATCTCTGTAAATTTGTAATAACTGATTAATTTTTGATTTTCGGGTTTCCAAAAAATCACTTTTATCTGCTGCAAATTTGAATCGGTTTTCAAAATCTGTTTTGAATTTTAAATCTTTTGAAGTTATTTTTTTAGAAGAATCAAATTCTAGTAATGGCAAAGCCGATTTAGGATCTCCATCTAATGCAAGTGCACAAATTTTGGTGTAATCTAATTTTATACTGTCGTTTTGATTGGTCTGGGAATTTATTCTTGAAAATGAGAATAAATTTAAAATTACGAATGCAACTAGTTTTAAGGTTCTCATGATAAAATTTTTATAAATAAAACATTCCGTTGGTTTTATTTTATAGACATTTATTTTCTGAGTTTGTTACAGTTCTTATTTTGTGTGTTTTACGATAAAAAATATTAGTTTTCTAATTTGAGATAGTTGTAATCAAAACTAATCGTAACTTTCTTAAACTGACCAATTATATCTTGTCCGATATTACCATAATTTACTTTTCCATATACGCCATAATCAGTTTTATCAACCTGAAGTTTGGGTAGGCTTATTTGATTTTTTCCTAATCGAATATATTGGTCTTTTAATTCCAAAACCTCAGATGTAACTTCTTGTCCGCCTGCACTAGCTGTTTTTTCTGAAACCAATGTACCATTTTTGTCTAAATAAGATTTAAATAATTCGTAGAAAGATTTATTAAAGGAACTCGTTTTTGCTCCGCTATCAAAATTAAAAGGAAGCGTTTTACCTTTAAAATTAAGCATTACGATGGCACGAAGTTCGTTGATAAATAAGTTTTTATTGTTGTTATTAATTGTTTTGTTTTTAGAAAAACTCAGACTATTTTCCTCAATTGTAACAGTTCCAAGTTCTTTGATAATAGGAAATCCTATAATACCATTTATTATATATTTACCATTGGCAAATGTAAATGCTGTATCTGGATAAACTAAAAATACTGCATTATGAATTGTTATATTTCCGATGTTTAAAACTGGTGCAATACCCATAAGCACTTTGTTTTTAACGCCAGTAAAGCTCATAACCTCAATATTATTATCTGGTAAGATGATGAAGCCTAGTTTCTTTGCTAAACTTTCTGTAATGCAGCTAATACCTGCTCCGGTATCAAAAACAAAATCTGTATCTATCGTATTTGCGGAGATATTAGTGGTAATTAAACCAGCTTTGTCTTTTTTGGTCGCCACAGAAATATTAGAGAAAGAATCGATTAGTTGCGGTTTTTGCAATTTTAATACTTCCCAAATGCGTCGCGTATTTAATTCGTCATCGAGTTCCTCTTTGGTATATTTTTCCGAAAAAGTAGTGGTTAAAATACCTGATGTTTTAAAAGCATTTGCATAATCAAATAGCTTTATGTAGTTGTCGTTCTTTAATTTATAATATCTAAATTCTTTGGTAACTAGATTTTGCTTTAAGCTATCTAAATATAAATTTGATACGCTGGGTTTATTACAAACGTTGGCAAATAATGCTTTATAAAAATAATATTCTCTTGTCTTAATTCTATTATTTAAGCTATCCATTTTTACAAATTGATGTTGCTCGCTGAGACTTTTAAGCAGATTCTCCGTTTTAATTTGCGAAAAGGCAACTCCAGTTTCTAATAATAGTACCGTAAAGATTATAAGTTTTTTCATTTTTATAGAATTGACAATGTTGTCGAAATTATATTATTTAACCTGTTGAGAATAATTAGTTTTAACATATAGAAACATCTGTGGGAATCGGTTTTTATTCGGTCAATATTTCTCTTTCTTGATTTCTATAAAGAAGTAAAAATAATCCCAATGCAAACAGAATGCAACTTAGCACCATATAAGTTCCGTTTTTTAATATAAAGAAAGAAAATCCTACTGCGGGCGCTCCAATTATTACCATTAGGGCGCTAATGGTATTTGTTTTAATAAAATTAAGTGCGTGTGCTGCTAACCCAACAAAAAGTAACGATGGACCTATAATAACAAAAGGATATAAAATAGATGGCGTATTACTTATCTGATTACTTAGTTCCGTTTTTGCGATTTCGTCGTTTCCAAAACTCCACATGATAAAATCTATCGTACAAAGACCAATATGACCTATAACTCCTAAAATCGTTAAAAAAGAAGCTACTGTATTAAGTTTATTCTTTGGAAATACATCATTAAAAGAAAGCAACAATACAGCTCCAATTAAATTAAACCAATGCGCAAAATCTATAGGTTTTTGAAAATAAGCTAGTTTAGAACCTTGTGAAAACATGATATAACTAAGAACAAAAAATAGTAATCCGAGTAAGCAAACACTTTTTGGTTTCATAACATTATTTTTTGATTGAAGATGATTGGTTTATAATGATAGACGGTTGTTTTTATAATTTGTTACAAATCAGGTTTTTGGGTTGATTGTTTTAATAACCATTTTTTTGGTTCATAAACGGACTATCAAAATTGATCCACTTTGTTGTATTTAATGAAGTTCCATCAGTATTCATAGGTGTGAATCTGACTTTATATTTTCCGCGGTTAGTAAAAGTAAATGCTCCAGCACACATTCCGTGTCCTACATTAAGTTGTTTTTCCCATTCATTAATATAAAATACAGTTTTTTTGTTTGTGGCAAGATCAACCATTTCTGTTTTGTACCAAATTTCAGAATTAGATTTATTGACAACATTAAAGATTACATTTGCCGAAGGACCACAACCATATTCTCTAACTTCAGTTTTTTGATACTTTATACCCAGTTTTTGGTTTAATGGTTCAGCTGATTTTTTGTTTGTTGTTTTCCAGTAAATTTTCCCTTTTTGGTCTGTTTCAGTATTCCATTGCGTCATTTCTTCTGTCTCGATATCGGTTTGTTCGGAGTATTTTAAGAAATAAATGGTATTAGGTTTTAATTCTTCTGCTGGTTTAAAAACGGCTTGCGTCAGACTCATTTGACCTTTTAATATCTCAACAAGATTAAGTTTTACTAATTCACCTTTCTTACTTTGCAGATAAACCTTTCGATTTTTGAAACTATTAATTGTTTTTTCATTCATGGAATATCCTTGTATGATAAACATCGAATTTAAACTTATGTTTGTTTTCTTAGGGAAAAATTGCATTCCGCCACTTCCACATTCGGCTTGAGCAGAATTTAATCCGATTGCAAAGAAAAAAAGTAGAATGAGTTTTTTCATAATGAGGTTTTAAGTTTTTGATAAGTATTATTTCGTCAATTCGACAAACTTAGCGTTTGACCACAAATTTTGTAGTTCTGGAAATTGTTTCGCATCATTTTTTAGTTCAGGCTCTATATCAAATGTAATTTTCAAGAACTCTAAACTTTCATCAATCTTGTTTTGCAGATTTTTCATGATTGCTATTTGATAATAGTTCCAAGAAAATTCCTGAATTTTATTTAGATCATCAAATAATATAATAGCTTTATCATATTCTCTAATTCCTTTTAGATATAATCCTTTACAATAATCTAACTGATATGTTGCATCTTCCTTAATATCTTGTTTAAAAGTATCGAATTCTTTTAGCGCATCATCTTTTGATAATCTTGCAAATACATCTAGCAATAATTGTGTGGCAATGCTTTCGCGATGATAATCAGAAAATAACTTTTTGATGGATTCTATTGCACTACGAATATCATTTTCTTTTACGTAAAATTGAATTATATAAATTAATGCATTTGGATTTTCGGGGTCATTTTTTAATATAGTTTTCACAGTATCAATAAATTCACTTTCGTTAGATTCATTCATGATCTCACATAGTAAATCCATTTTGTTTTCTAAAATCACTAAATTATTAGGTTCTATTTGAAGTGCTTTATTGTAAAAAAATAAAGCTTTTTCATTATCATCTTTTTTATAATAAAGAGTTCCTTTATTGGCATAAGCTAAAGTTGCTTTTTCGTCTAGGGCTATTGCTTTATCAAAAAGTTCTAGTGCATTGTCTAAATCTCCTCTGTCCATTTGATAGGCTCCATAGCCAATGTATTTATCAACTTGATCAGGTTCGATGTTCTCTTTTGTATGTTCTGCGTTTGGAATTATTTTGATTTCAGAAATTAATCCTGAGTCTAAATCTTGCTGAAAAGCATTAACCATATCAGCATTTAGTTTTTTTAATTTCGATATAATTTCATTAACCTGATTATGATTTAATCCTTCCTGTAAAAGATTTTGTTCTACAGCTTCATAACTATGTTTGTTTTGGAAATATGCTTTTTGAGCAAAATCTAAAATCTCAGATTGGTAACTTTCTTCGTAAAATTTCTTTTCGTCGATTCCTGTTATTTGTTCTGGTTTTGTGACTTTCTCTTTCTTTATAAATTGATTGGTTTTGTCTATTATATAATCAATTTGGTCATCATTTAGACCGATTTTTTTAAGTTCATATTTTGCAACATTTGGATTCAGATTGTTTTCCTCAAGCTTCCATAATGCCAACGCACAAATTTCATGTTGAAATTGTTCGGAATAAAATTTAGAATTTTCAATTCCTTTGTTTTCTTTTTTAAAAAAGTCAAATAAACCCATAATAGTTTTTTTAGATTATTGTCAATTTATATCAATTGGATGGGATTAGCGAAAAATTTTATAATCCGTATTCAATTTTTTAATCATTTCTTTTAGTTACTCTTTGTTCTTTGGATTTTAAAGAGTTACTCATAATCAATCCAATTATAAAACCGCTGATAAGACCTCCGATATGTGCTGCATTATCAATTCCTCCTGTAAGTCCCATTACTAGATTATATCCTATAAAGATGAGTGTTGTAACCAAAAAAATGTTGTTGATTTGAGGAGGGAAGACTTTGGTCAATAACAAACTTAGGAATAATCCATAAAGTCCAAAAATCGCACCCGAAGCACCTACGCTTATTGTTGCATCGTGCCACCATATACTGGCTAAACTGGCAATTGTTCCTGTAATGAGGTAAATTGTTAGGTATTTCTCTCGTCCTAATAGGGGTTCGAGAAACAATCCGACAAATAAAAGTCCAAACATATTCGATAGCAAATGCATGAAACCTCCATGAAGAAAAACACTTGTAATAAGTCGCCACCATTGACCATTGGCTGTATAAGGTTGGTAGTTTGCGCCCCAGTTTAATAAGTCCTGACCTCCAAACGATACAAAACCTAATCCGGATAGAAACATCACTAGAAAGATTGCAATATTTAGGTATATTAAAATTGGTGTGACAAAATAGCCTTCTCTAGGTTTTATAAATTCGAGGAATTCTTTTAAATCTTTGTTTTCTTGAGGTTTTCCGCTTTCTAGGTTCTTTAATTCTCTTGGGTTAAATTTTGGAATTAAAATTGCAATTAGTGATATGACTATTCCTCCTAATAATGTGCAGATAAACCATAGAAAAGAATTTCCATTTCTATTTTCAAATGGTTCTTTGCTAGCAATAAAAATAGTTGAATCTGTAGTATTTAATTTGGTAGAATTCTTTAAAGCTTCTTTATAACCATCACCACTATCAGAGTTACCAACTCTCTCCAGATATACAAAATCATTTAAATCTGTTTTATTAAATTCGGTTTCACTAAAGTTTGCAAAGGTTTGGTATTCGCTTTCTTTTCTAGACTGGCTAAGACTATTACTAACCTGATTATGGTATCTTACTCCTAACCAATACTTACAACTAGAGGCGTTTGATGCGTCGTATTTTTTATCAAAAACAGGAACAACAACATATAAGTACATGTTAAAATTGGTATCGTTTTTACCACTAAGCTCAAACAAAGTGTGAGAGCAAGCCTTAGATTTGTCTATGAACAATCTGTTTATTTTATAATACTTTGTTTGTTCTTGTTTAGAAATTGCAGAAACATTCTCGACCTGAGTTAATTTTCCTGTTGCTGTTTTAAGATAGTCTTGAGCAATTATTGTTGGAACCGAAATGGAAAGCCAAACAATAAATATATAAAAATCGGTATAAGTTTTTCCGTTTTTCGCTTTTAGGTTTAAAATGCTTAATCTCTTGTGTAAATAAAATATGATCGGTATTATAGGAAACATCAATGGAATTACAAAATTGACTATCGTTTCTTTGACTGAAAAGAGTTGTAATTTGATTAAAATCAGCCAGTTTAAAAAAGTATAAATAATACAAAAGCCTAGCGTTGTGATTAAAAATGGAACAAAAATTAATTTAAGCTTCTTGGTAAGATTAGAATTCATATTTGGTTATATCTATTTATAAGGTGCGTGTTTTTCTATCAAAAGTCTTGATTAATTTATTGTTTATATTGACAACAAAAGACTTTTATTAAGTGACTAATATATAGT
>NZ_JPRM01000036.1 GCF_000737695.1 Flavobacterium hydatis | reverse complement strand
TATTGCGGAGACGCACTGCGGTGCGCCTCTACAGTGCGTGTCGACAATGCATCTACCATGGGCGTGTCCTTTTTGACGGGGTTTCGACTCCGCTCAACCTGACAAGATTGTGATGTTTCTCGCAAAGACGCTGAGGCGCAAAGCAAAACCTTTGAATCTTAACGCCTTCAAGAAAACCTTAGAACCTTTGTTGCTCTGAACCTTTGAACCTCCAAGAAAAAACTTAGAACCTCAGCATCTCAGTACCTTAGCTCCTTAGAACGAAATCACTGTTGTATTCTTTACTTCACTAATCATAAAGGTACTTTGTGTACTACCTATATGTTGTAGGTTGGTGAGTTTGGTTACTAGGAATTCTCGGTATGCTTCCATGTCTTTTACGAGTACTTTTAGGATGTAATCGTAATCTCCGCTTACGTGGTGACATTCCAGGACTTCTTTTAGCTGGATTACTTCGTTTTCGAATTTGGTTAGGAATTCTTTGGTATGTTGTATGAGTTTGAGGTGACAGAAGACTACAAATCCTTTTTCTATTTTGGATTTATCGACTAATGCTACATATTTATGAATGATTCCTTCGCGTTCTAGTTTCTTGATTCGCTCATAAACTGCCGTTACGGATAGGTCTAGTTTTAAGGACAACTCTTTGGTTGTTTTCTTACTATCGGTTTGGAGTAATAATAGTAGTTTTTTATCTATGGTATCTAATATCATTCTTGGTTAGTTTTTAGTCTGAAAAATAATCTATTTTGATCTTATTTTAAAATCAAATTTAGACAATAAATCTAATTAATTACATATTCACAGTTTAATAATCTAAATACAGAACATACTATTGATTATTATTCTGACAAACTTTTATTTTGGATAAGATTTATGGTGTACTCGGGTTTAATAGCCCCGATAGTAGCGGCATCCTTTTTCTTGATATCCTGACGGAGGAAGGGTTTCAAGAAAAAGATATAGCGGATAGCGGGAATAGCTTCTTAAATACTGGTAAAAACTAAAGTTTTTTTTTAATTTATTGATTTTTAATTAATTACATAATTTTAACTAGATTAAATGTATCTTTATATATGTTTAAACCTACACAAAACATACTGATTATCAATCACAAAGAAAAACTGCTCACAAGTTTTTATTATTTCAATTCCCTAAATCTATTATTTAAAACTTAAAACAAAAACCTATGGAAAATTTCAGCCCAGCAAACTGCATTCAGGATTTACAATATTTTGGTGAATTTGGAGGTGTAAACCCATCTATTTCGGATTCTTCTACCTATACTTTTCTTTCGGCAAAAACGATGTCTGATACTTTTGAAGGAAATATGGAGGGTTGCTATTTGTATTCTCGACATTCGTCGCCTAGTAATTTATACTTAGACCAAGCTCTTGCAGCAATGGAGGGTACAGAAACAGCAAATGTTTCGGCTTCGGGAATGGGTGCAATTACACCTACGTTAATGCAATTGTGCAGCGCGGGCGATCATATTGTATCGAGTCGTACTATATATGGTGGAACGTATGCTTTCTTAAAAAATCTGATTCCGAGATTTGGTGTAAAAACTACTTTTGTTGATATAACAAAATTAGATGTTGTAGAGGCTGCAATTACTCCTGAAACTAAAGTTATTTACTGCGAAACGGTAAGTAATCCTTTACTGGAAGTTGCAGATATTAGAGGTTTGTCTCGCCTTGCAAAAAAACATAACTTAAAATTAGTTGTCGATAATACGTTTTCGCCTTTATCGGTTTCGCCTGCTAAACTAGGTGCTGATATTGTGATTCATAGTTTAACAAAATACATAAATGGTAGTAGTGATACTGTTGGTGGGGTAACTTGTGCCTCTAAAGAGTTTATTAACAGCTTAAAAAATGTGAATAGTGGTGCTAGTATGCTTTTAGGCCCTACGATGGATAGTTTACGTTCGGCTAGTGTGATGAAAAACCTGAGAACTTTGCACATTCGTATCAAACAACACAGTCATAATGCTCATGTTCTAGCCGATAAATTTGAACAAGACGGTCTTAAAACAGTTTACCCTGGTTTAAGAAGTCATCCTAGCCATGAGTTATACAAAACAATGATTAATCCTGAATATGGTTTTGGTGGTATGCTTACAATAGATGTTGGTTCTCTGGCCAAAGCCAATGAATTAATGGAATTGATGCAGCAACGAAATCTAGGATATTTGGCGGTAAGTTTAGGTTTTTACAAAACTTTATTTAGCGCTCCAGGAACCTCAACTTCTAGTGAAATTCCGCTAGAGGAGCAAGTCACAATGGGTTTAACAGATGGTTTAATTCGATTCTCGATTGGATTGGATAACGACATCGAAAGAACTTACCAAATGATGAAAGCCTGTATGGAGGAGCTTGGGGTTTTACAAACACAAAACATTTCTTTATAAATAAATTTGCTTAATTTTTAATTATTTGTTTGAATCCGCTTATTCTCTAAGCGGATTTTTTTTGCTAAACAATTAGACTTCTTAGATTTTTAGACTGCCTTAGATACTAGACTGCCTTAGATACTAGACTTCTTAGATTTTGAAATCTTGCTACTTTTTACTGAAACTGGGAAACTGGAACTGAGACTGGAACTGGAAGTAAAAACAAAAATCCGTTCTGAATAGATTTCAGAACGGATTTTTTATATTAATTAGATTTTAAATTCAGTTTGTTTTCATCTTTTAATAAGTCTAAAACTGTGTCTTATAACTTCTCTACAAATTAAGCTTGCTGTTTTTTCGGCTAAAGCCAAAATAAATACAAAGTCCTATAAGTAACCAAACTGTAAAATAAATCCAGTTCCAAACACTTAATTCGGCCATCATGTATAAGCAACAAATTAATCCTAATAATGGTATTAAAGATAGGTTTTGTCTGAAAGCCCAAACAGTTAATCCAACCAAAACAATTAAGAAAATCCACATTGGGATTTTATGTTTGAATAAAGCGAAACCACTCTCATATTTTATAGAATCTGCTACTGGTAAACCTGCAATTACACTTGCGTACTTGGCTTCGTCTTTTTGATACTGATTTAATATTCGCTCTAAATCTGGTTTTTCGGTTGTAGCATTTTTAGCATCAATTGTTACTAAATAATCATATACTTTTTTAGTATGGCTTTTATCTAATGAGGTAATAATATCTGCCGATTCATTAATCTGAGTTTCATTGTTAATAAAGCTCATTGTTGCTTTTTTGTTGTATCCAAAAGAAAATACTAATCCGATTATCAACAAAAGGGGCATTATATATTTGGAGTTTATATATGGTGTTTTAAACTTCCCTCTTGGAATATTTGGTTTGTTTTGTAATACCAAAACTCCTGCACAAACTAATACAAAGGCAAACAATGTCCCGATACTACATAAATCGGTAACCATTGTAAGATTTAAAAATAAAGCTGGAACTGCTACTACAAATCCTGTTACGATAGTGGCGTAAGATGGTGTTTTAAATTTAGGGTGTACTTTTGAGAAACGTTTTGGCAATAATCCGTCACGGCTCATACTCATCCAGATACGTGGTTGCCCCATCTGGAAAACTAATAAAACGCTAGCCATTGCTACGACTGCACTTACTGCAATAATTCCCGACATCCATTTTAAATCTAATTTCTCGAATACAAAAGCAAGTGGATCTCCTACATTAAGTTGGTTATAACTTACCATTCCGGTAAGTACTAATGCTATTGCGATATATAAAATGGTACAAATTATAATTGCCCACATCATACCTCGTGGTAAATCTCGTTGTGGATCTTTACATTCTTCGGCAGTTGTAGAGATTGCATCAAAACCTATATAGGCAAAGAATACTGCTGAAACTCCTTTAAGTACTCCTGTTACTCCGTTTGGTGCAAAAGGATCCCAATTTGCAGTATCTACGTAAAAAACACCTACTGCAATTACTAAAAGTACTACACATAATTTTACAACTACCATGATATTACTCGCATTACGAGATTCTTTCATTCCGCGGTAAATTAATGCTGTAATTAAGATAATAATTAATAAAGCTGGAAGATCGGCAACAAAATGGAATGAACCAAATACTGGCGAAGTTGTCCATGCTGTATATGCTGATTGTAAGGCTGGTTCTAAATTCTCGAAGGCTTTACCACTGTGCATTAATGCTGTGGCATCATTAAATCCGTTAGAAGCTGTTAAGTAATCCATCTGAACCCATTGGGGCAAATGTATTCCTCCGCTGGCGAGTAATCCTGTAAAGTAATCACTCCACGATATGGCAACGGTTATATTCCCGACCGAATATTCCATTATCAATGCCCAACCGATAACCCAGGCTATAATCTCGCCAAAGGCAACGTATGAATAGGTATAAGCACTTCCTGAAACAGGAACCATCGAAGCAAATTCGGCATAAGCAAAAGCAGCAAAACTACAAGCAATGGCTGTAAAAAGAAACAAGAAAATAACGGCTGGACCTCCATCGGCACTGGCTTTACCTATTGTACTAAAAATACCTGCTCCTACGATTGCAGCGATTCCAAAAGCGGTTAAGTCACGCGCTGTTAAATGTTTTCCCAATGTATTATGTCCATCGGCATTATTTTTTTCAACTTGACTTAAAATATCTTGTACTGTTTTTTTTCGAAATAGACTTGAAAACGACATAGGTGTATTTGCTATTAATAATTAATTTCTTTCTAACTTTTTGCTTTTATTTTACAAATAATGCAAAAATTATCGTGATTTCAAATATATAAAACGATTTTGTTTTGCAACACTTTTGATTGACTTTTATTATTAACTATATAGTTAAAAAAATACATTGTAGTAAAAGTCTACTTATTCGTTTTTTATAGTTTAAAATCTATTTTTCTTATTCTTGAATAAAAGTCATCTTTTTTGCCATCTTTTTTTGCCATCCGTAAGGCAATATCGAATGTCCGTTTTCGACCATTGCCTTCATTTGTTCTATGATTTTATCTTGTATTTTCTTGGGAATTGTATAAAATCCGGCATCTATACTAAAATTTCTTTCATCGTCTAAAATTCCGTTTTGAATTCGAATTGCAATCTTTTTCCCTTTATAATACAATAGAATTTTTATTCTGCCATCATCATATCCGTTATATCCGTTTGTGCCATAAATTAATATTGGCTCTATGATTCCGTCATTATCAAAATCTTCTACATAAATATACTTTGTCCAGAACCAAATACTTTCTTCTTCTTTCTGTTTGAAATCATTGGTCTCGAAAGTTTTTATCCAACGGTTATTTTCAATTTTAAAATTGAATGCTTTAATGGCATTATTAAAATTGTCTCCATCAGCCGGTTCTTTAAATTTATCTTCGGTTAGAACTAAATAATACTCGCCTGTTTTATCTTTATAATTGTAAACTTTCCAGATATTAAAATTTATCCCTAATTCTTTTCTTTTCTCTTTTGTAAAGATTTCATTTATTTTTTCTTGTGAAAGTGTTTTGTACTTACTGTTTTGCTCATTCATAAGAAACTCAGAAATCTCACTGATTCGCTGTGTCAAGATTGCTATATTTTTTATTTCGATATCCGAATAAACGATACTCTTATTGTCTTTTACAGGCTTATACCAACTATATTTCTTGAAAATATTAGCATATTCTGGATTTAAAAATACATATCCTTTTCTTGCATAAATTTCGTTCTTTAATAACTTCAAAGAATAAATATCTTCGTTCTCTAGTTTGCTTTCATCAATAAGTTCTGATGAACATTTGGAGCAATCTAACTTATTTTGTGCATTTACCGAAAGGGTAATTAGTAAAATTATAAAGAGGTAAAACTTCATTTATATTCTGTTTGGTTAATCATTGTTTTTTTGCAAGCAATTACACAAACTTACATGAATTATTGTAAGGGTACAAATTACACTAATTTCTACTAATTTTTGTTTCACGCAGATTCTACAGATTAAGACAGATTTATTTTTTTAATCTATGCAGATTTGCTTAAATCTGTAAAATCTGCGTGAAACATTTTTTTTTTAAATATTATAAACGCAAAATCAAAATTTCCATGTTCTTAAATCAAAATTTCCATTTTAAAATAAAAACAGGAATTATTATAACAAAAAAACACCCAAGACTATCGAGAGCAATAAAGCCTCCGATGGTCTTGAGTATGTCAACTTAAAATTTAAAATAAATGAAAATCTATTCTCGTGCTTTATCCTGGATTTTATACATAAAGGCAATTACTTTTGGTAATGTCCAGCCAATTCCGAGCGCATAAAACATTGTGACATCTACGCCAAAATATTCTACCGAGAAACGCAGCGTTAAAAAAATAGCCAGGATTGAAAATGCAAGTTCAACTAAATTATCCTGGGTAAAAAAAGATAATGAAAAATAATATGGTGTATTACCCGAAGCTTTATCACGTTTGGCAATTTTTCCTTTGTAATAAAATGCTAATCCTATTAAGGCAAAAAATAATCCTGCTAAATAGGTTGGTACATCGGTTGTACCAAGTATAAGGTTTAAAAATTTGGTCATGTTTTTTGATTTTAATTTAAAGAACTGTTGTGATTGGATATTGAATCCACCCGGTTGAAGTTTTTTCATAAATTAAACCTCCGCCTACTATACTCATACATTGCACTCTATATCCAACTACTACTGAGGGGTAGATAGTATTTAAAGTCGATAAGTTTAAGGCAGAAGTAGTAGAATTACCTACTGCAAGTGGAACTGTAATAGCACCATATATATCGGCTACATTTCCATTAACAGATGCAGCAAGGGTACCACTAACACTAGGTAATTCTATATATACACCTTTGGTCATATTATTAGATGCTAACCTAGCCCAAAATCGCCCATTTTGTTGCATCACTATACCTTCACCTGCATTAAAGTAAATTAATCTACTATTAGCAGCGTCACCTATGCCAATCTGAAAAGCATCCATTGAAGAACTCATCCCTAAATCTGAATCATTTACACGCATTCCTCCATGAGATATGCTAGTACTTAACGTAGTCTCTTCGGTACTATCGAATTGCATCCTCTTATCTGTCGCTAAATCCCCTACCTCTAAAACTTGATTTATATTACTTGATATAGATACATCAGAAATATTAAGCATTGTTTGACTTCCATCAGACTGCTTGGCATAAACTTGAGAATTAGTAGTTATTCCATTATTTTGAGTTAGTTTAGTATTTACATCATCCGTAGTTGCTAATATATAATCTCCCGTCAATTTAGCTGGAATCTTAAAATTAGCAGCTCCACCCGTCGCAATAGGTGCAGTAAAACTTAATGACGATTGCCCTCCATTAGAGTATTGAGAAAAATTAACCTCTCCATTATACACGCCTAGACTACCAGATTTGCTACTTACCGCTACCGCTCCATCAATTCTTGCTTCCTGAAAACCTCCATCATCTACACCGATTACAAATTGAGTCTTTGCTCCTCTATCATTTGCGCTATATGCGCCGTAAGTTGAGTTTGGTGTTTTTGCAAAAACTTCTTGTAATGTTGGAATCTCTCCACCTCCTTCAATAGTTATATCTCCTACTCCGATTATAGAATTCCCATTGATAGTCTTAAAATCATCTGTTGCTGTTAAAGTCTTTACACTTGAATCATTTGCAATAGGCGGTAATAATACCTTACCTATTGATAAAAGTTCAGAGTCTGGATTTGCCATTAAAGTAGCACGTTTCTGTGGGTTATCAAACTGAATACCATTATTGAATATCGTCGTTCTTACTGTATCTTCTTTGTCTGAAACAAACAGTTGATTATTTTGCAAAGATGCCTTATCTCCTGTAAAATTATTATAAAGTGATACAAAACGTCCATGCACAATAGACACTGTTGGCTGTCCCGCATAACTATTTATTGTAAGCCATTTATCTACTGCCGTATTCCCTGCTTCTAATACTTTGTCAATTGTTTGAGAACTTCCACTAAACTCACTCCTAGGAACAGATTTCACTTCATTATCCACGCCATGAACCAAAACATTATCTATTGATTCACCTTTGTTTACTGTGTTTAACTTTAAAGGTTTATTTATTTTATATGCATCTACTAATGATTCTGTTTTTGCAATCTCTTTCATTTATTCAAATTGTTTAGAGTTAAATCTTTTGCCTTAACTCTTAATTAATGGCACTCATAATTTTTAATTATTAACTATGAATACACTCTTATTTCTACCATAGAATTTACTAATTGTCCATCTGTTGAAACTAATGTATCTACCTTTTGAGTACTTATAGCTGCTATATTAAGCGTAGTTCCTGATGCTACCGAAGAACCTGATGTTGTGACTGAAGCACTCATAGTCGTCTTGCCCACAATAAAAGTTCCAGCAAGAGTTCCATGATATACCCCTGCACTGCTTCTAGACCAAACAATTGTATTACCTAAAGTATTTTCTAATACTGTCGCTACAGGAGCATTTGTTCCTGTTTGTGTCAAAAGAGCTACATATGACTTATAAGGAGTTTTAGTTTGAAATTTATTGTCTACATATTCTTTATCAACTAGCCATCTCGGATTAGAAGCATTTAATAAACTAAAATCCGATTTGTATTCTAGTCCTGATGAATTTACATTAAATATCTCAATGTCTTTTACTCCGAATATGATAGGTTTATCATTTAAACTTGCAATAATAGGTTGGGCATTGCCCCCCCACCTAATAACTCCTTTATTTACTTTATCGTAACCTAATATAGTCCCGCCATGCGAATATTTTACGCCAAAATAACTAAACCCTAGAGAACTAGGATATGTTTCCCAATCACTTCCCTCTAAGTCGATATTTGCCTCATCGGCAATTTCAGAACCTCTGGCATCTATATTTGCTCCATTATGTCCACCATATACATATAGCTGAGCTTCAACAGGAATACTTCCTGGAAAATTACCAATAGCCAATTTAGGTTGTGTTACTGAATTTGGACTATCTGGATTTTCTATAAGTAACATACGTTTGCCTTCCTTACTTCTTATAAGCAAAGTACCACTGCCTAAGCTACCATTAGTAATATCCCATCCATACTTATTTAAAGGTTCTCTAAATGACAAAGTAGGTCTGTACCCATTTATTTCTAATTTACTCGAAGCATCATCCCATAACAGTTTAGAACTATCAGACAATGTATTAGAAGAAGACGTAAAAGGTATCCTACCAGGAGTTAATGATGTTATATTAGCCTTTGCTTCTAAATCTGATGTAGATGCTAAAACATAAGCTCCTTTTTCTTTAGCAGGTAAACTCCAAACTGCTGTTCCATTGGCTGTAGGATCAGCAAATTCTAGTCGAGTCTCAGCGCCTGTAGATTTATTCAGTTTTGAAAGATAAATTTCTCCGTTAACCGATCCATTTTTTGTATTATAAATTCCCGTCGTAGTACCTAACAAAGCTTCATTAGTACTATTAAATGCCGTTAATAACAACCCTGAACTTCTAGACAATGTTGAGTCTATCAATTCTGCCTTAGCATAATTTGCTCCATTTGCAATTGTACTCTGAGTTACTACTTCTTGCAAAGTATCCGGTTTTCCTCCTCCAAACTCACTTCGGGGAATAGATTTCACTTCATTATCCACTCCATGAACCAAAACATTATCTGTTGGTTCTCCTTCGTTTAATGTGTTTAATTTTAAAGCCTTATTTATTTTATAAGTATCAGCTAATGATTCTGTTTTTGCAATCTCTTTCATTTATTCAAATTGTTTAGAGTTAATTCTGTAATTATTTTTAAGAATATTATTTTATCATTACTACTAATACATATATCAAAACATTCTACCAAAAAGGAATACTGAATGTTAGTGTATCTTTTAATTTATTACTAATCTTTCTTATAAGGATTAAATTTATTGAGGAAAAACGACACCACTATAGTTCAGCATTCTTTTTGGTTTTAAAATCATTTTTATAAAACTGAAACTACTGTTTTAATCCAACCGTTAGCAATTTTCTCATAAATTACTTTTTCCGATGGTATATTTAGTGCCATAACTCTAAATCCTGCTGTTGCTGTTGGATAAGTCGTATTTAAATCTGCCGATGTTAACAAAGTCGTAGTTGAATTTATAACAGTTCTTGAAGCCACATACGCTGCAATATCATTTGTTGTTGCAAGAGTTTGCGTTCCTCCTACTTCTATGTTTCCTGGTAATTGAAATGTATAGTTACTAGTTAAATTATCTGATTTAATTGTAGCCATTCCACCTATAGGATTCGTTTTAAAACTTATTCCACCACTTGTGAGAGCAAATCCTCCATACCCAAATGATGAAGCTAAATTTCTAACCGGATATATTCCTTCCTCATCAAAAACATATCCTCCGCCGCCAAATTCTAATCTTATGGAGTTTCTTTTAAAAGTCATATCGTGATATGGTCCTCCATCATAAAACTGACTTCTGAGCTGAAAGTGATGATCTTGACCTGAAGTTGTACTGACTTTTCCTGCGTTTAATATATCTTGAAAAGTCGATGCTACTGGAGTACCAGTAACAGTAATATTCCCAGTACCTACAATGCTTTGACCATTGATTGTTTTAAAATCACCGGTTGCAGACACTGCAATATTCCCAGTACCAATAATGCTTTGACCGTTGATTGTTTTAAATTCACCAGTTGCAGACAATACAATATCTCCACTACCTACAATACTTTTTCCATTGATTGTTTTAAAAGAATCTTCGTAAGTAACATCACCTCCTAATGGATTAAATCTTACTTGAGTAGTTTGATTTATAGGACCATCCAACATGAATGATACATTATGTCTTCCTTCTGAAAAAGCAAAACGAAAAGGATTTGCATTAAAACCTCTATCACCTTGATAAGTATAAAGATTCCATTCATCTGCATCTAATCCAATTTCATTAATTTCGCTTTCCGTAGGATTTATTCGGGAAAGACTAACATTGTTTTTATTAATTAAAACCTTAGTCTCTCCATCATCTCTTAAAAAACCTTTTTCTGTAATTGTAATACTTTTTTTGTCTATTAAAGTTTCAGTTTCAGTAGGTTTTATAACAGTATTACTAGAAAAATTAGCATCGTTTTTTCTTGCCAAAGTAACCCCTCCCTCAGATCCTCCTCCTTCTTCACGAAAACCTTTTTCTGTAATTGTAATACTATTTTTACCAATTAAAGTTTTTAATTCGGTAGGACCTAAATCATTAATTCCATTTTCTAAAATAAGAACTCCCTCTTTAGTAATCGAGGTTTTAATATCAGTTGCAGTAGTATTAAATATAACTTCTTTATCAGTTATAGTAGAGCCAATCGCTGCCGCTTTATCTAAACTAATATCTTGTGTTGTTGCTAAAATATAATCACCAGCCACATCTGGAGCAGGCACATATATATTTGATGCAACCTTAGGCTCATTTATTTTCAATTCGGTTTTTATAGTTCCATCTGGGGTAGATTGAATCATTTTTATCTTTCCCATTTCTGTAATATAACTTCCTACTGAAGTTGACGTAGATGATGTTATAACTGCCCCCATATTTACTCCGTCAGTTTTTCCTACTATAAGAGCTCCTCTTTTTGTAGCATCTATAGGATCCTCTACAGAAGCAACTGCCGTTCCTCCCATATCTACAGTACTCTTGGTAACTACATCCTGAAAACTCTGTGAGCCTCCACCAAACTCACTTCTGGGAACAGATTTTATTTCATTATTTGCGTCGTGAACCAATACATTATCTACTGGCTCTCCTTTATTTATGGTGTTTAGTTTTAAAGGTTTATTTATTTTGTAAGTATCTGTTGATGATTCTTTTTTTGTAATCTCTTTCATTTATTTTAATTGTTTGGAGTTAAATGTAGCCTATCAGTAAATTTTATCTTATTCAACTATTCTTTACCATAAATACATTACCAGGTTGCCAATGCTGTTCTTACCCAAGTGTTTGTTGCAATACAAACATAAATATGTGTAGCAGTAATTCTAATTTCTCCTAATACTCCAGTATCTGTAGCTGACAATGGGGGAATATTTAAAGAGTTAACATTATAACTTTTGGCTTTTACCTCCCCCAATTTATTTAATAAAAAAGTTCTGGTCAAGTTGTCCATTCCTTCAATCAATATATCTCCACTATTTATTCCTCTTACACTCAATCCAGGCGCAATGGTTCTAGTATGTATTCTGATCCCTACATTATTACTATTGACTCCACTAGACCATATTGACATAGCCGCGGCATCTAATCCTATGTTATTACTAGCATTTGTTATTTTAATAGATGGCACATCATAACTAGTTGAATTATTCATTAGTTCCATTGCTGACGAATTCGTAACTGTATGAGTTAACCTTGAAGCTATTACCCCTCCAATTGCCGCTATATAGCTATTACTGTCTACTGTTCCATTAGCCTTTAAAAACTGCCCCGCAGTTCCCCCTGCTTTTACAAATGAATTTCCTGTAATATTCCCCAATTTATCAATAAAAGAGGTTGTAAGACTATTATTCTTTACTGTGAATGGTATACCATTTGAAAAAGGTCCATTACTAATCATTAGTCCTCCACCTGTATCATTTAAATCAACTCTTACTGCATTACCTGATACACTTTGATTTAAAAACACGGCTCCATCCCCAAGTGAACCCACATTGTTGGCAACATTTAAAACCCCTCCTATTGAAGTATTTAAAAGTAAATATGTATTGTTTGTTCCATTTCTTGTCATCGAGAGTGTTCCTACTTTTGTCTGATCTCCACTAGTTAGAATAGCGTTCGATAAATTCATCTTTTCCGCAGGAGAAAACAAACCAGCATTTACTGTAGTTGCCAACGGTACTGTTGCTGGAGTTCCTGAACTTGACAAAATAGTTCCATTAGTTGGCGAAGCCAAATAATTTAAATCGGTAACACTTCCTCCTCCAAACTCACTTCTTGGAACATACTTTACAATTTTATCAGTACCTCTTACTAATACACTATCAGATTTAGCACCTTCATTAACTGTATTTAGTTGCAATGGCTTTTCTATAGAATATGTTTTTTGAGCAGTAACAGTAAATGATACTGCTAACAATAAAAACAAAAATATTTTTTTCATCTTTTAAATTAAATTATTGTGTAAACATCAAAACTTTCTATCTGTGTAATATCACCACCCAAATAATTTCCTGTTATCCAACTCGCATCAACATATCCTATAACCATATCTTTTACTTCTAATACATAAGCACTTGCAGGATTAGAATTATCAGGATGCTTAAATACAAAGAGTTTACCTGTTGGGACAAAACCCATTTTTCCAAATAGTTCAGCGTGTGCATTTGGATCCGTTATATGTTCCTCAAATAAAGTCTTATCTAATTTTGCTTTAAACAAATTTTCATGTGCCAGGGCATCTCCAATATGCGCATCAAACTGTGATTTCTCCGCTTTTGCATTTAGAGTTGTCGACAAATTTGCAATACTACTTTGTGGTATTTGCTCGTCTTTATGCCAAAACGATTGCCATGATGCCCAAAATTGGGCTTGTGTAGGTTTTAAACCTGTTTTAAACCAGCTTAAAATGGTATTTATATCTGTTGCCATATTTTTTTATTCTTTTTAATAAATATTTTGGATGTTATGATAAGATAAAATGCTCTACTCTTTATGATAAAAAACAGAGCATTTATTCTAGATTATTTGATTATGGAATTTGTTTGTTTTTACATCAAACTCATTCCTATGATGCCCGAAACAGGACTTGTATAAGTTTTAAACCAACTTAAAATAGTTTTTATATCAGTTATTACCCAACGTATTCAATAAACATGACTACTCTGTATGGGTTCATGATTGAGAAAGCAACTCCATATCCTGCAGAGTCTGTAGTTCTCGCCATTTGCCAACCTGCATTATCATTATCTGAACGATTTGAACCATATTTACCTGAAATAGGAACAGTACCTCCAGCTTCTGAGTAATAAATATCATAATAACCGTGAGTATGTGATGGCATTTCACTTTCATAAAGTCGCTTGGTTTTATCACCTGCCATTTTCCCCATTGCATTAAACTCAAACTCTGCAGGATTAAAACCAACTGGCATACGTCCGCGCCAGTTAACTACTTCTGCCCAACCTGCTGGTATCTCGTTTGCAGGTTTGTTCCACAATACCATACCTCCTCCTGATTGAAAAACTGCGTTTTTCCTTTCTAGAGCTTCAAGTCTAGAAACTAAATCGGTAGGAATTGCTTTGGTCTCGATTGGCTTTTTAAAACTTGCCCAAGGCCATGATGTAGCTGCTGTACCAAAAGTAGCATAGCGAATAGTATATACATTTTTTGTAGTACCATTTTCAAATTCTTTATTGCTCGGCTCCTCTATAATAATAACATTTGCCGCTACATAACCTCCTTTAAAGCTTATAACTTCATTATTTATTACGACAACCCCATCTGATACACTAGATCCAGTAACGGCACATCCTGAAAGGATAGATAAATTTCCTGCTACATTACCTAAATGATTGAAGATTTCATAAGCCGTTTGTAACTCCTGAAGTCTTTCTGTTTTTAGTGGAAAACCACCTGCCTGATTAAAATTTGTTTTATTCATTACTTGCTTATTACTTTACTGCGTATACCGCCTGCTTTATAAAATTTTACATGAGCTTCTATGCTCTCTAATCGTGTTTTGTAGATTTGTTCTGGTACGGAAACTATAAAATCTAATCCCGTATCAGCTGTTTCTACTTCGGTTCTTAACCAAATTGTCTCTGGTTCTGCTTCTTGATTTGCAAATTTTTCAAACCCTTCCCCTTCTGTATATATATAAGTTGTGTTATACAGATTTCCCTTCTTTATCTCAATACGATTTTGATCTTCATCGAATTTAAAATTCAGTGACTTTCGTAAATGACAAACTTGTCCTGTATGATAAAGTCTGAATATGTTTTCATTTCTGGCTATAATCCAATCATCATAGATTGCAGTTATAGGTTTCATCAATATCTGAACAAAAGCCATAAAAGCCGGTTTTCGTAAAAATGTGGGCAACAACTGTATTGCCAACACATTAAAATTTACTTTATACCACATATTCTATACCTTTAAAATCAGTAATTTTAAAATAACCACTAGAAGGTATTGTCGAGATAAAGATATTTTGTGGTTTACCGTAATCACCTGTTTGAGGGTTAATCCAGGCACTTGTAGCACCTACAATCGTTGCATCCAAAACTCCTTCTACAGATTGTAATTTATCAACCAATGCCGATAAACGTAAATCGCCATCAAACGGAAGCTCTTTCATAAACTCCTGAATGGCATTTATTACAGGATATTCTCCATCTTTAATTCTCATTCCAGTACTGTTCAATAACATCGCATCTCTCTTAATTTGGATTGACAAAGCCAAAAGATCTGGTTTATAATTTAGTACTGTAACTTTTACACCCGCTACTTTTATTTCGTCTATATATGCATCAAAAGCTTCTTTTTGTAGTTCATTTATAGGAGCTAAAACACGCCCACTATCTTCACCTGCAATTTTTATAATTACACGACTACTCTCAGGAGCTTCGTTAACCGCTGCATACTTCACAATCTTTGAGGCTTCTATTTTTGAGGCTTCAGCTTCGTTTCCGTCCTTATCTTTATTATTAAAATAATCTTCGTCTTTTACTAAATCAAACCCATATTGAAATCGTAATGCCATAGTACGATACCAAGGCAGCGTTCCTGATTTTTGGTTTGCAAGTTTTTCATCAACCTCTTTTTTATGTTGATCAAAGAAAACTTCCAGCATCCATATAGCTGTGGCTACAATAAAAGTGAATAATCTTGCTATAGACGTTTTACTTGTGGATGTTATTGATGTGAGTTGTCCCGAAAGAATTTGATTTGCACCAACGGCCTCAATCATTTTTGCTTGTATTTCTGATATACTTCTTGCCATTTTTTTATCTTACTATAAATGTTTCTTCTATTATCATTTCGCCAATACCTTCGTCGTTTGCAGAGATTGGTCCCGAATAATTAAATGCAGGAACATGCTTCTTACTTGTATAAAACCCTACAATGTCCGAGTCTTTTATAACATCGGCAGGTACTTCTAAAATTCTTTTAGGCTGTAATTCTTCGGTTATACTCCAACCGTTTGCAACAGCCATTGCTACAACACTTTCGATTGTACCACAGTGATGTAGTGTAAAATCTATTAACGATTGGTTATGTAATACTGTTTCTTGCATTGGTACGTAATGTTCTATTTTCTTTTTTTAATTCGGTAATCTCCTGTTGCTGCAGTTTAATTTTTCTATCCTTCAGCTTTAGTTCTTCTTCCAGGAGTAAAACTTTTCTGTTCATCATATCTTCAAACTCTTTATACCGCATTTCATATCGGTTTTTTAAGTCATCAAGAATTTCTTTATAATGTCCGGATAGTTTAATATCGTTTTCAATAGCCGTAGTATCGGCATATTGTTTAGCCTGCAAAACCTCGACTTTAAGCTTTTCTACTTCTTGTTTATATTTGCTTTTGGCAAACAAAAAAGTAAAATAACCAGTTCCTCCAGCCGTTATTAATCCGGTTAATGCAATTGTAATTTCATTCATTTATTAACTAATTGTATGAATTATTGTTCCGGTAACGCTTCCGTTTGGAGCTACAAGTCCGGCTTGATATTCGATTTTAGCATTTTTAATTTCCTCTACAACTGCTGTCGCCAACTTTAATGAAATCCTGTCTAAACTAGCATTATGATCTTTTTCTTCGTTTTGTTCAGCTTCAAATGCTGCACGAATTTTATTTTTTAATCTATCTATGTTTAACATTATTTATCTTTTAAAAATTGATTAAATCTATCTTCAAGAGCCGTAAAATCAGCTATGTTTATTAAGCTTATTGTTGGTCCGTTATTGGTTGTGAATTTTAAACTCTTGATTGCTTTTATCAAATCAGCCATCAATTTTTTTAAGTTTTCATTTTCCTTTTTTAGCAAAAAACCATCTTTATCTACCTGAAATTGAACTTTATCTATTACAAGACTTAAACTCTCTATTTCTGAATAAACCTCAACATACAATCGATGCAAATCTTCATTAATCGGACTTACGATAACAGAGCTTTTTTCTTTTGGAAACAAATAAAATTTTTGATTGCTCTCATTTATTATCGAAGCCAATTGTACATCGGCATATTCTAGTTTTCCGTCTGATATCTTACACGTTCCTTTTTCTTTATCAACAGAAATAACATGCGCAATGAAGGTGTCGACATCTCGTTTTTTTATTTTTCTAAAAGCGTCCTGCAAATCTTTTTCCATTACAATCTATTTCTTATGCTTACTTTTCTTCTCGCTCCACTCATCCCAAAAGTGGTTACTACTTTATTAATAAAGTAACTCCCCTCTCTGTCTGTGTGTTCTTTATCTATTAAAACTGCTTTCATCCCTCGTGTGGCATAAGGCATCAAAAAACTAGTTACATCCCCATTATAGCCATCAAATCGTAATTTTTCGAGCTCTGCTTTTACCAGTTCTTTTAATTGTGCCTTGTCTGAAGCTATTGAGGTTGTATAAGTTCTTTGTTCCCCATCTTTATCACCTTCCTCAACAACAGTTCGTTCATTTGTTTTAGGATCTATATAAGTATACTTTACCATGATTTTTCGGTCTTCTTTGGTTTTGTATTCCAAATTATTTTCGACCAAATTGTAGTTTAAATCATAAGTAGCTACCTCTCCCACATTGGTTAATTCTTTCAAGCCACAATGCAATTTTCCTTCATCATTTATAAAAGAAGTAAAACCGAACTCTTGTTTTAATTTTTCCAGAGCCTGAGCCCCGTTTTCATTAATAATCCATTTTTCCAGGTCAAAACCCAGAATAGGATAATTAAGCTCGATACCTGTACCTTCTACTATTTTTTTTAAAATAGTTTCTAGCGGAACTTTTTCATTCCAACTCTCACTTACATTCTTTCTTCGAAGCATCCACATAGCATCTTCGCAGTGAATTTCCAGAGGTATTTTTGGGCTTATTTTTTTTATATATCCTACAAATTCTACCTTCGAGATTTTGCCTTCGTAGCCTAAAGTAATGGTTACCTTGTCACCTACCTGCAATGCTTTTTCGGTAAACTTTTGTTCACCATTCTGTTTAATTTTAAATTGAGTTGGCAACTTTATAATTGCTGTATCACTTAATTCATCAACAGATTTGGTTATTTCGATTTCATTAACGTTATTAAAGACATAACTAGACTCTTCTGTACCTCCTTTACTTCGGGCAAACACAACTTTACTTTCCAGTAGAAACATTTTCTTGTGAATTTATTAGTTCATTCTTCGTCTTATTCTTTTCGTCTAAATCAGCATAAAAATCCTGATCACTAATAGCCGAAATCGTATATTTTTGCATTCCTCCCTGTCCCATCATATCCTCAAACTGAATGTCTTTGATTACAATTTTCCCAATCCCAAACAGTGTAAAAAATGGATTGCTTTTTATCTCAAGAGCTTCATTTATTTCTACCATGTTCCTTAACGTACTTACTTGTTTAGAAGGATATGCATTAGGATTTTCTTCGTCAAAACAAATTCCTTTTATCGAAATCGTATAATCTTCGGTATTGATATATTCTTTTACAGTTCCTTTTCGATACTTTCCTACAGTGGCAGTTTCAACAATTGTTTTGCTTAACCCCAATGAAATTAAAGGTTCGTTTGGCAATTCATAATCAACACCTTTATAAACAAGTGTAAGTGTCAAGAAATATTTTCCTCCCGAAAAACTAGAAGCATTAATAGAGTTTAGATCTATTTTCTTTCCGTTCTTTTTTATTTTCAGTTTTCCACCTTTTGTACTAACATCATACAAGAAACCCGGATATGCTGGACCAACATAGTCTAGAAATGCTCTTGCTGTAATTTCTTTTAAATTAAATTCTGCCATTATACTGCTGTTTGCATTTGGTTTACACTATTCACGGCTCTTAAAAGCATTTCTTGTACTTTTTCGCCCAAATTACTTATCCCTTTTTCAGATGACTCTACGTAAATTTTTGTGTCGTCTTGTAATTTTTGTATATTAATTATAATATTAGTTGCCTTTGGTCCTCCTGAAACAATCGAATCAGATGAACCTATATTATTATCTTTTGCTCCTTTTAACGATTTGGCTTTTCCTGGACTAACTTTAGTATCTGTTAGGGCATTTGTTTTAGCACCAGCCCCGCCAAACGTATCTTTTATCTTTTTAAAATCTCTTGAAATTCCTGCAGTATCTACATTAATTTTAACCTGGCTAAATTCATTTCTCGCTTTAGCAAAAGAATTATCTGCTTTGGCTTTACCGGCAGTAATTGAATTTTCACGCATTTTAATGTCACCATTAATCTGAGCAATCATCTTTAGGTTTTCTGAGCTATCGCCCATACCTACCGCTTCTTTAAATTTGTACCAGCCTATTTTTATTTTATCGATACCAATCATAAAATTTTGTATCAACGTATTAAATTTGGCTTGTGCTGTCTCTGTAAAACCATCCCACAAAAACTTAGCACCACTAACCACATGCCTCCAGCTCTCGCCCCAACCGCTTGTATATTTTATTATCATTCCGATAACTAATGCAAGTGCCATGATTCCAACTATAATCCATGTAATAGGAGAAGCAGCCATTATCGCATTAAAAACAGCCATAACTCCACTATAAATGGCGACAGCATTAGACAATAACAACCAAGCTCCTGTGAGAATTAAGATTTCGGTCGCAAAAGGTTTTAATATATCAATGATAAACTTCAAACCCGTTGTTAACCAACTCACTACTAGCAAAACACCAGTCATTACAAGCCCGAAACCATCTAATATTGCTCCTACTTCGACAAAACTAAAAGCCGATTTTATAAAATCTCTTAATGATAAAACTACGGGTTCCATCATTTTCCAGAGAATACTAAACCAGGTGGCTATATTGGGTAATTGTCCCGTTAAGAAGCTTAGTCCCTCATTCATCGTAGTAAGAATGGTCATAAATAAACCAGAAGCATCACCTCCTAGAGAAGCTAAAAAAGTATTCCAGGCAGTTGTAAATTGGTCTAAATTTGCTTTAAGCTTAATAAACTCATCACTTACCCCGCCTTTTATACCATTAAGCTTTTCATATTCTACTCGGGCATCAAAAACTTTTTTTCCAAATTCAAAAATTGATTCTGGCGAAAATGCACTTTTAATTTTACCTCCAATCTCCGTTAACTTAGTCCTAAAAAATCCCATCGAAGTGGCACTTTCTTTGACTTTTTCATTAAAATTATGTACAGAGTTATCTACCTGATTAAACGAGTTATTCATGATATTTATCTGATTTATCGTAATTCCAAGGGATTGGGCCACGTTCAAAATTGGGCCGTTTGCATTTTGTATGCTTGTAATATAGTCGTAGGGGCTCATGATGGTATTTGTGAGGTTTCTTTTTCTTTGGTTCTGATAAAATGTAAATTCTGAATTTCTTCTGCCCAATCTTCGTCACTCAGTTTGTGAGGTTTAGGAATATGCATGTAAAATTTTAAATAAGCATCAAATAATCGTATGTCGATATTCTCTGCAATTGAAAAGGAAGAGGTATCATCGGTATCGATGATAGCCCCTTTTAAAGCTTTTTTAGCGATGCCACTTTTTTGTTTTGGAGTTTTTCTATAGCTTGGTAAAGAGGGAATCTAATCGAAGCATTTTCTCTGTCATTAAAGACATCATCTTTTTTGATGCAAATCATTTCGAATAATTTTTCCTGAGTAACAAACGGTTTTGCAGACGGGTTTTTCTTTTCGGCAGTTTTAATATCCTGACGTGTAATTACTCTAACGGTGCATTTTTCTTCACCAATTATAATAACCGAATTGTTTCCTTCTGAAGTTATTTCGGCATCATCAAAATTGAAAAAATTAGCAAGCTCTTTTCGAGCTGCAAAGAAATAATCATCATTTGTCTTGATTTCTTCGTCTCCGCCAATAAATAACTCGTTTAACATAACCTCTCCAAAGGTCATTTCGCCATCTTTTTGCATAGCGCTAAAGGCATGCTTAAAAGTTGTCATTTTCGGTTCGCGTAAATAAGCTACTTTATCCTCTACAGGAAGCTCATAAATTTGACCGTATTTTTCTTTCCACTCATTAATTTGTTCTTGTTTTATTTGCTGTTTCATTGTTTGTTTTATTTAACCAACCAAAACGAGTTAAACTGTTTTGGTTGGTTTGATTAAGATTATTGTTGTGCTTTTACACCTAAAAAGACAATTGGCAATTCGACTACCATGTTTTTGTCTCCTTGTTTCATGCTTTTCTTAGTTTCGGTAAATTCGCAACCAGATAAAACATCAATTACCGTTTTTCCTCCATCAGATGGAACGTAAGAAACGATAACATCAAAAGTCAAGTCAAGGATATCAAAGTTTGGAGCGCTTAAAACCATAGCTTCAAGCTCACTTTGCCAAATAGTAATTTTTCCTTCGTAAGATTTATTACCACGTGTTACTTTGTGAGGGTTGTTACCGCGACCTCTTAAAGTTTCCTTTTCTTGTTTTACAGTGTATTCTACTTCTGTAATTCCTTCTATAATTCTGCCTCCAATTGAGATGGAAACATCTGACCAAGCGTATTGCTTGCTGCTAAATGTGCTCATATTTATTCTAAATTTGTTGTAAATCCGATGTTTACAGTTATATAATCGCTATAACCTACTGGCAATAATTGTAAGGCAACAACAAGATTGTTTGTAACCAATACATTTTGATTTTCGTCGATAAATGCTTTTGCGCCAGATAATTTCCCGTTTTGAACCATTAACCCATCGATTTGTCTTTCGATAGCATTTTGCCATGATTTAATAGTAACTGGGTGAATTTTTCCAGCATCTGTAACCGGAATTTCGTCTGATAATTCATCAACTAAAGTATCGTAAGCAATAAGTACTGCTTCGTCCATTACCAAACCTCTTGATAAAGTATTGAAATCATCTGTAGGTCCAGTTAAGGTTGTATCGCTTGTAAAATAATAACCAGAACGGTTAGCAAAACTGCGTAAAAAGATATACCCTTTGTTATGGATAGCATTCCAAGAAGTATCTAGGCTTTCTGCTTTAGATCCATCTGTAAAATATGCAGTAAAATCTTCTACCGGACCATCTTTTACACGAGAGATTTTTCTTTGAGAAGGAATACTTGCGATTCTTCCTAAGGCCAAACCTACAGAAGCTTCTTTAGAACCATCTGTGTTTGCTAACAAAATAGATACTTTGTTGAAACTTGCAGTAGTGTAATCTTTTAAGTCAGCAACAACTCCTGAGAATTTGTTTCCTGAGATAATTGTACGAACTGGGAAATACCTGTCTGCATAATCTTGGTTTAATGCTTGCGCTTTTGCAACAGCAAGAGCAACATCGGCGTCTAATCCGTTTGTGATAGTTTCTGCAGTTCCTGCTTTTTTAAGAAGTCCTAAAACTCTAATTTTTCCAGATGCATCAGCCAATAGCTTTTTTGCATAAGGTTTTGTCAAATCGGCCATATCTTCCATTGTAATGGTCGATAAAACAAGCATGAACCAAAGTTCCGCTCCTCTTTTGGTTTCGTCGTAAAATGCTTTGATATGCTTGTAAGCAAAAGCATTTGCACCTGTCTCTTCGATACCAAGATTTACTGCTTCATCAAGCGAGAAAATCTGATACGAACTACCTACAGCAACTTTTCCAGTTCCTGTAACTGTAACTCCAGTTAATACCAATCCTGGTACTTTTTGAATGTCTGATTGTAACAACCCTAGACCCTTGCTAGAGATGTTGAATTTTATATTTGGTAAACTCATACTATTTTAAAAAATTTAATTATATAACAAAATGCAAATCCGAGTAAAAAAGCAATCCCGATATTGATAAAAGAATATCCTGTTTTCTGCTTGCTTTCTATATTGGTGTTTTTAATAACATTTGAACTCTCTTTTTTGAACTCATTTTTTATCTTGGCTACTATTGCAAGGCTATCACAGGTTGCAGATATAGAAATCGTATCGTGTACAATTTTTAATTTAACCTTTGCCTGGGCGTTTTTCTGAACATAAAAAATGGGTTGCGAATCTGTTTTCAATTGGCTCTTTGCCACCAATTCAGATAAAGGGATTCTTAGTTCCGTTTCTGCTCTCGGAGCATAAACTGTAGTATCCTTATAGATCACTACTTTTTCAGATGTTATTTGAGTCTGATTTTCGGTTTTTTGAGTTTCCTGTCGCGTCGTACGACAGGAAATCAACAAACAACTAAAAATAAACACTGATAACAAAAGTGTTTTTTTATACATGTTGATATTCTTTTTTAGCGTCAAAACTTGGGCATGCTTTCTTTACATTCGGAAAATCTCTGTGTCCCTGAATAATAGCTTTTGGAAATTTTTGTTTTAACTCCGTAAGCAATTTTAACAAAGAAGCTTTCTGGGCAAGTGTTCGATTATCTTTAGGGACAACTTTTTCGTCGATTCCACCTACATAAGATATGTTGATGCTTTCATGATTAAATCCCTGTACGCCATTCGAAACCTGTTCTATTGGCAATAATGAAACTACTTCCCCATCTGGCTTTATAATAAAGTGGTAACCTGGCATTCTCCAACCCAATTGATTTTTCCAGTAGTTCTGTATGCTACTTATTGATGTGTTTTGAGAGGTTGCTGTGCAATGCACGGCTAAATACTTTATTTGTCTCACTTTGTTTTTTTTATTCTCGTTTCGCTACCCTTCTTTTGGTTTTACTTAAACAAGTATCTCGTATTAAAAAGTAATTTTCCGATTGATTTCTGAGGCAAAGTTGTGGGCTTTTCTGCTGCAAAAAAAATAGTCTTCCAACCCTTGTATCAGATCTATACAAAGTTTGTGGAGATTTTATACAGTCTTTGGAACTTAAATTTTATGGTACGTATCTAAAGTCGAATTTTGCTTTATGAATGATATAATAGTAGACACAAACGGGGATTTAGGCTTCCAGAACGGAGACCTATTGATTGGTTTTTCAGAAAACCTGCATCAAGAACATATCTTGATTGCCAACAAAGGCGAGTATCGTGAATTTCCTGAACTGGGAGTAGGTATTTTGCAAATGTTAAACGACGACAATTACATGAACGTTTTAATTGAAGCCAAAAAAAATCTGGAATACGATGGTATGAAGATTAATAATATTGAGCTCGATGACGATGGGAATTTAAATGTCGATGGACAATATAAATAGGCTTTAAAGAAAAGCCTGTTTTAAACAAAATAATGAAAAGCTGTTATACATCAGCTTCGAATTGTTATGCCTATATCTCAAAAATAGTTAGGCAAACTAATCACGTAAAAACAAAATTTTAAATGACACCACGCAACGAATTATTTGTAAAAATAAAACAAGCTTTAAAGACAATTCCTGAGTTGGGATTGGTCGATTTACAGCGCAAACAAATTTCTAATCCAGCTTCTGGCGATCCTGTTATCTGGACCGCAGCTCTTATTGAAATAAATAGTATTGCCTGGCAAAATATGCCCGAAAGCAATCAGGAAGGAGATTGTGTTGTAGAAGTACTTTTGTATTGTAAAAATGGCTGGATTGACCATCTTAATATAACAGTCGAAAATCCGGATGAATTAGCCGAGTTTAATTTAATTCATAAATTATCCGAAAAACTTCAGCATTTAAAAGGAAGTTTATTTGCTCCATTATTACAAGTTAATGAAGAAGTTGATAATGCTGTAGATGGCTTTATGAGTTACAAACTAACATTTAACAGCACTATTTGCAGAGAGATCAATCCGTTATATTCAAACAAAAAACTGAACATAATTTCTTAGGCATAAAAAAACCTCCTGAATAAGGAGGTTTAGATTATTGCCGAAATAAAAATTACATTGTTTAAACGCCATTTAAATGCTGTTTAAAACATTTTTAATTGACTGTTTTTATTTGAATCCTTGAGGTTGTCATTATAAATACCTTCGTAGTTTACAATGGCATCAACGGTTCTTGTAGATAAAAAATATTTTTTAGCAACTTCCTCAATTACAGCATCAATCCTCCATTTAGGATTCTTTGCCATTAATGAATAAAAGTGCTTACGTACTAAATTATTTCTTTCGAGAAGTCTTTCTTTGCGAGTCATATTACAAAGATAAACAGACATTTTTAATTCTACAAGGCGATTTTTTTTGACTCCAAAAACGGCTTTATTAGCCTATTTATTACATATTTTTGTAATATTGAAGTCTATTACTTATTTATGTAATTATCAAAAAAATTGCTTTTATTCTTCCTGTAATTGCTTGATCATAAAGAGCAATCCTGCCAGAACCAAATAAGTAAGAACTAACCCAAACGGAATTAAAATTGGCGATGAAACCAACCACCAACTCCAGGTAATAAGATTGGTAATTTTTAAGATTGTGAAAACAATTGTTACTATTGTTAAAAATCCAATCGTGTCTAGTTTTGCTTTTCTGTTGCTCATACTTTTTTTATTTAATCGTTATACGTTGCTTTAGTGTGTTTTTTAAATCGGGGATTCTGGATGACAATTTTGGTATATTGGCTAAAAGCCAATCGTTCCTTTTCGGATAAATCAGATTTGGATATCCAGTTATTTAATGTGTCTTTATAAACCAAATGTCCGTTTACCTCATATGATTCGTGATCCGTTATTGGTTTGATTGTTACGCTCATATTTCCTTTGTTTATGCATTGTTTTAAGTTTAAATCTTAGCCATTCGATATAGATTTTAATCGGCTTTAGGTTTGTACCGATAAGCAATATCACTAATAAGATTATTGTATTATTCATAGCTTTTGGTTTTGTAAAAAGGGCTGAAAAATCTTCTTGCTATTTTCTCTTTATGATAATCTGGATTGTTCAAAAGCAAGCCAGTTGGTATCTTTTATTTTTTGGAGTGTAAACTGAATCTTAGCTTCAATTACTGGAGGACATTTATAATCTCTAACTTCATTTTCGGATATTTCATCCAATAAAAAAGAGAATCTACTCAATAAAGCACCTCGTTCCTGGTTGATGCAAATACGCTGAAACTTGCTAAAAGTGGCGTGTTTTTCGGAACAATAAAGAAGGACATTGTACAAAATGTCTAAACGGGTTGTGATTTCGTTTGCTGTCATATTAGTTTTGATTTAAATTTTTGGGTAATTATTATTTTTGAATTTTATTTTTTGATATCACTTCCGTGATATAACATGGCTGTTTTTTCGTTTATCGCCATTATTCCTCCCGGACATCTTCCGGCGACAAAAGCAGTTAATCCTTCTATTCGGATATAAATCTTAGCTAACTTCTTGGCTAGTTTAGCTGTAGCGGTGTAAGGTTCTTTTTTCTCTTCGTGCGCCAAAAATATCATTGTTGTATTCTGAAACTCCGAAGTAAAACGTCTGAAAGCACCATTTTTTAGTTCGTCATTATAAATCGTCATATTATCAAACAGCACAATTTTGGGCGCTTGGCGTTTAGATAATCTTTCTTTTACTACTTCGATTTCAGTATATTCAGAGAACTTTATTCTTCTCGAAGCAGGATCTATTTTGGCACGTTGGGCATTGGCTTGAAATTCTTTTCCTGTTCCTTCCTCGGCAGATATGTACCAAACATTTTCATACTTGGTTAAAAATTCGGCCAGTTTAAGTGCAAAGAGCGTTTTTCCGTTTTTTTCGGCTCCGTATATAATCCAAACACCGCCTTTTTCGGGTTTGCCAAATACGTCGCCCCAGATTCCTTCAAAATCAAACTCGTCGAACTTCTTTTCAAATAATGTTTTGGGAGATATTGCTCGTGCCATTTATGCGCCTATTTTTATGAGAGTTTCTAAATATCTAAGTGTCGTTTCTTTGCCGATGCATTTATTTACCAGTATTTTGGTTTTGCTACGGTCTTCAATATTGGCATTGGCAACATCTCCTATTAATTGAGTATAAAAAATAGTTCTGTCTACTTTACCGTTAGGAACCAACTTGATAAATTCGTCTGAGAATCGACTGAATATTTCGGCAAAACCTACTTTCTTATTACTGATTCCTTTCTGAATTTTGGCTCTCAATCCATCGGCACCAATCATATACCATCCACAAGCTCCATCAGTTCCATTCCATAATTCTTTAAGTTCCAGAAATGCGTTATATTCAAGATCTCCAGCTTCATCAAGCACAATTAGAGGTTTTTCGAGCGTCGTGACGTAATATTTTAAATTGGCTTTTACATCTACATATTTTCCTTGATTATCTATGCCGACCGTTTTAGCAAGAAGCCTAATAAATTGTTGTTTGCTTTTGGCTTGAGAACAATCGACATAAAAAGTATTTTTCATTTTTTTGATAATATGCTTGGTACAAAATGTTTTACCAATCCCGCAATCATCAACCAAAACCATCGATTTGCTTAGTGCTGCACAAAAATTGAGATTATCTTCTATTTCCGTATAAACTGTTGTTCTGGCCACTTTCCAATTGTCTTCAAATACTTTTACCTGAAGTTCTCTTCCTAAAGTAATCCAAGTTGTATCGGATAAAATTCTTTCGATTTCTCCATTTTTTAATCGGGAATAAATGGAAGCTTTTATTCCTTTCGACTTTGAGAAATCAGCATCTGAGCCTCCATAATTTTGACGAGCTTCAATGAGTGCCAGTCTTACTTTTTGTTTAAATTCGTTTGTTAGGTTCATTGTTTTACTTTTTATTATTACATAAAATTTCTTTTCCAGCTTGGTATTGCATTCCCTTGCGGTACAATTGCAAAATCATCTTCGGCTTCATCATCAAATATTTCAACCGGCTGTTCTTCTTTCGCTTCAAAGCGTTTAATATTTGAAAACTTAAAATTGGAATTGATCGTTCTGGGTGTATTATCAATAAGATTGATCCTTTCTATTTTGTCTCTTTGGCGTTTAGCAAAAGCTTCTACCGATGCTACATAAGAACTTTGTAAAGCTCTCGCCAAATAATCAGCATCTGTTCTTTCTATAGAAGCTCGATTGTAGCGTGGCATTTCCATTATTTCGCAAATCAATCGGTCATTCATATACACAAAAGCTTTTATAACCTGTCCGTCATTACCATCAAGCCAGTAGACATTAACCTCTTTGCTTTCGATAATTTTCATTACATTGACTAAAGCTTCACCTGTCAAAATCTTTCCATCTTCGGCGATTGCTCTTCTTTTTCCCTGAAGTGTTACATACCCCAACTTGCACGATGTTTCGGTTTTATAACCAATAATTGGTAAAATTGCTTCCCAGTTTGTCGGTTTTAAATCAGGATGTTGTTTGTTAAGGAAATAATCAAAACGGCTCATCGTAGCATGTTCAGGATGCGGCATATTATTCCATTGTTCGATTTCCAGCATTCGTTCGTTAATCAATTGGTTGTACGGAATAATTTTATTTTCTCCCGGACCTGTCTGATTGGATTCTTTCTTAGCATGCGGACGTCCAATCCACCCAAAGGCTTCTTTCTCGACATCATATCGTACTTTACCAAACATTCTCTCAATATATTTCCCACTGGCTTTGTTGGCAATAATTCGGGTACTCTGAAACATGGCACCAGGACGAAGCAGCGTATTCCTGAAACTACTATTTAATGAACTCTCACATTCTAATTCATTCGGCAAAGGCAAATTCCACTCGGTATAATTTCGAACCATTTGTCGGTAAAAATCAACGATAATACCTTCTTTCGTTTTCCCGTAAACCACAGTCGTAAAGCATTGAGAAGCGATATCGCACCCAATATAAAACCAGGCTCTTTTTCCTTTTTCGTACCAAAACGGTGGGTTTCTGTCATCTATAGATAAAATCGAACCCGAATAAACTGGCAAATCCATTTGATGCGGAGTCGTATATTGACTCATATATTTTTGTCTGTCACCACTTCTGGATAAATGCGTCGCAATTCTGTTTTCCCATTTATTGATGTAATTGATAATTGTGGTATTAGAAAGTTTTTTATATTCTCTCGGATCAAACATTTCGCCCGTTTCCTCATTAAAAACCTCGGCATAACCATTTAAAAAAGCTTCATAATTACGGGCTATTTCAGTTGGTGTTGGTTTATGCATTTGATTTTTGAACAAGCCGTTAAAAATCATTTCCGTTTTATCATCCACTTTTCGGGCATTGTTTGTTTTTCCGCCTTTCGGGTCTTTTATAATCGGATAATACAAATCGTCTTTACAAGCTTTTAAGAGTTTTTTAAATTGCTTTTCGCTCGCTGGCAAATTGTGGTTTACTTCATGTTTAATTTTTAATGTATTATTGAAGTTCTCTACATCTTTTACCAATATTGCAATGATTCCTCGTATCGAACCTCTTAACTT
The DNA here is from genome assembly GCF_000737695.1 of Flavobacterium hydatis. GTDB lineage: Bacteria > Bacteroidota > Bacteroidia > Flavobacteriales > Flavobacteriaceae > Flavobacterium > Flavobacterium hydatis. Next base: position 135,848 of record NZ_JPRM01000036.1, on the reverse strand, counting down.
TATTCTTTCTTGTATGCGAGCCTGTTCTAACTTTATTGCTGCATTCATGACACTTGCATTAATAATATATCGTTCCTGTTCGTCAGCCTCTAATGCATTTCCTGCTCTTTTAAACTTGGCATAGTATCGAACAGCAGCCGCATCAAAATCAAAAAAAACTTCCAGCGGATTATCTATTCTTCTCGGATCTCCTAAAGCATCCTGAATTGTTGTTTTTAAACTATCAAAATCTATCAATAACTTTCGGCCATTTCCTCCTACTTGTAAACGCTTTATGCCAAAAGGTTTCTGCTTGTAACGATTAAGTTCTGATTGCAAACTTTTTAAACAATTCCAATACTCCGGAACCAATTCTTCGTGTTCTACTGCAACCTTGTTATTTGTCCACAGATATGGCATAATTGCATTTTTTAGAAAATTTTACTTTGTTTACTCCTAATCCTCGAAGCTGAATCGATTTGTGAATTCTTATTTTGTATTGAATTGCTCGATGGTTTCTTTCAGTTCTTTTTCGAGCATTTTATAATCAACCCTAATTTTATCTGCTGTAATACTATTACGATGGCCGGATAAACATTGTCGGATAAAAAAAGGCGTAAAACCGTGTTTATCAACCAATGCTTTAATTATTTGTTGGTTGTAAGTGTACCTTTTGTTTTTTTTAGTTTCTTTGTCCATTGCGTTGTTTGTTTTTTATGATGTAGCAAAGATAAAGCAAAACGAAAGTATTACGCAAGTAATTTGAAATAAATATTTCCATTTTACTTGTATTTTAAATAATTTCAACCAAAACAGGCCGTAAACTATAGGATTAAGATTTAAACCTTTACAAGGCGTCAAAAAAATAAAAGATGCATAATCAGCATTACAAAGAATGCCACATACCTTAAACAAGAGAAAAGAATACAAGTTTTTATTCTTGAAGAAGAAAAACAAACAACAACTAATTAACAATCAATACTTTAAAACAAATAAAGCAAACACAAAAGCTGCTATTAAACGCCTTGAGTTTGACAATTTTCAGCAAAAAAACTCTCAAAAAAGCAATTAATCCCATATAAAAGCTGTTCTAAAAACACTGTTTTGAATACCCAAATGCAGACCCAGCCTATAAAATCAAAAGAAAAGAATTAGAACCAAATCTAATTTTATTGCATAAAAAAAGCCGTAAATAAACTCGCATGAGCTTTATTTACGGCTTTTATACCTTTTTAAATCTATATTGTCCCAAACAGGACAAATAATCATTTAATATCCAATTTCAACAAATAATAAGGAAGTTTTGTTTTTTATTCAAAAAATCGCTTTATCCTTATAAGTAGCTTATTTTAAAGACATTTAAACCTTTTTTATCTTTTAATAAATTGGAAATATTGTTTTATTGGGGATATTAAAAAGTTCTTTTTATCACTTTAAAAATCTGCTTTACATCATTCAACTCAATAGTAAAATCCTGATACTCTGGGCTTGGATTTCTAGAATGACATGTTATTGTACCATTTTCTAAATCCTGAGCAATAATATCTTTACAAACAATTGTATCCTTATGTACAATTATCCAACCGTATTGAGAACCTCTGAATCCATCTTTCCAATGCTGACGGTTTAACTCTCTACAAAGTGTAATAGAACCTTCCGGATTATCGTACAATCCGCCGTTATCCATACTATCCCCTTTTATTTCAAAAGCTACATAATTACCTCTTGCATATTGATCTACGTAAAAATTCACATCATTAAATCCATCTACAAAATCACCTTCACAACATTCGCTTATATAAGTAGCATAAGCCTTTACAGGTACAAGTGGCACAGTCATAATAAATTTTCCGTTCTCTAATTCTTTAAATTTATTACCATTTTTATTCTCCAAATATTCCTCTTCTTCTTCAGTTGCAGCTTCCTGCTCACTTTCTGGCAAGAAATAATTCCCTGGAACATTAAAATATTCTGCAAGTATTTTACGATTCTTAATATTTGGCTTAGAATCCTTATTTATGATTCTACTTAAAGTCGATTGCGAAATACCCGTGTTCTCAGAGAGCTCATAAGGCGTTATACCTTTATTTCTGATAAGGGTTTTTAATCTAGACCCAACTGTATCCATTTTATGTTTTATTTATAATCATTACAAATAAAAGTAAATCACAGTAATTTTATTCAAATTACTTGCATTATACTTTCGTTTTGCTTTATATTTGCACTATACAAAAATAACTAATCAAAAGTAGGCAATTAAAATGGAACTAACAAAAACTGCAAAAGAAAAACTAGGAACCGACGAAGTCAAGATGCAAATAGCATTAGCGTTAGGCAAGTCATATTTGACCATGAGAAGATGGATAAACACAAATCACGACAACCTGACCAAAACCAAATCAATCGAAGCAATAACAAAATATACAGGACTAAAAGAGAATGAAATTTTTGAAAAATAAAAACTTAAATTAAAACACAAAACACTAACAAACAATACATTAAATACTAAAATAAGACAAATAAAAAAACCGCTCACGGGAATGAACGGTTTTTAATCCAAATTTTAATAACGCCCGGACTAGGGGCATTAATACTAAATAGAATGGCAAAGTTAGAAGAAATTTCAGAAGAAATACAACGTATTAAAAAAAACATTTCGACTTATGAAAAATTAAAAAATACTTGCTTAAAGCTTTCAGTTTACTATTATCGAGAAGGAAATACGATAATGAATCACTGTATGAAAATACGATTGTCCAAAATAAAATCAAGGTTATACTATTTACACAGCGAGTTGATTCCGATAGAAAAAGAAAGACTACAACTTCTTAATCAGCAGCCCAAAATTATAATTCGTGAAACCATCACTTTAAAAATCAAAAATTACGAATCATGGATGCATTAACCTCTAAAGAAAAAAATGTTCTGGCTACTGCATTAAGGATACTTTTTGACAAAGAAGAAAGCAATTACGAAACCTGCTCTACAATCTCTGATTTAGCTATTAAACTGCAAACAAAAAACGCCGAAGAGATAAAGAACGACTTACTATTTGTGACTCAAAACCCCTTCTGACCATGAATATAGATACTCAGATACGAACTGTTTTCGACACCAGCAAAAAAATGGCCGAGAACAAACCCGATTATCTATTTATATCATTTTCGGAAAAGGGCGATAAAATAAACTGTACTATTTTCAAAGTTTATAATAATGATAAAGTACCATTTTACAGTCTTGCAATTTCAAATAAAGAAGCGCTTATCCATTTCATAAAAGGATTTTTAACGTCCGAAAAGATTCCGTTTAGGTTTGAAATTACAACAGATACAACCGTTCAGGATATAGAAATAGAAATCAGGAGATTATTCTTTAAAGACTGGTTAATAAAAACCAAGAATATTTACCGTAATCATTCCGCTCACATGCAAATAGCACTAAATAAGATTAAATAATTATGAATCAATTAGAGCAAGAAAAACCAAACAGAACCTTCCAAGCTTACATCATTAGTGTATTAATAGCTTTTTGGATAGGGCTAGGAACAGGCGCACTAATCGCCTTTTTAATTTAAGTAAACAACAACCATGGCAATCGAAAAAAATCAAACATACAAAACGACAACTGGATCATTATTAAAAGTAAAAACTGTCAGGAGATCAGGCATGCATACTCTAGAATTGGTCGACGAAAAAGGAAATCCCTTTCCTGAAAGAAGAAACACTGCTGGATTCATCATCAAGAAATCAGAAAGAATATGCTCCGAAGAAACAATAAAAAGCTATAAAAAAGTAAACAACTAACTCATAATAACTAAAATCACTATGTCAAATTTACATCCTACAATTGTAACCGATAAAGAAGTACAAAATAACACAATCGACTTTACGCGACCTCTAAACGAATATCCAACTGCTCAATTTATAGCCGAATTTATCCTATCGGAAGCTAAACCAAAACATATTTATACCGAAACCCTAAACGTTAATGGATTAGTTATTCAGGACGGAAAAGAAAAATACCTAAGCAACGACGCTTTAAGTTCATCTATGCTAAAAGCTGCTTTAAGAACTCCTTTGCATTTTAAGTTTGCAAAAAGCGAAGATAAAGAGGAACTAAAAAAACTAAAAGAAAATGCAGATCATTTCAATTTAAGCACATTTTTACATCAGGCAATTTTAGAACCTACAAAATTTAGTAGAGTTATAATCGAGCCAAATATTCCGCTAAATACAAATGAAGGTGTTACAAAAGCAGTTGAATTTTGGGAACAATTAATAACCGAAAGAGGATATGGCGTAATCGAGAGGCAAGAAACACCTTTTGATATTGTTCTGGAACATTGCCACAAAACGGTTGTAGAAACATTGGGTTTGAGCTTAGATAAAATCGACGGAAAACGCGCTTACATCAGAACTTTAAAAAACTGCTCAGATGTAGAACCTGTTTCTGAAGAAAATATGGTTAAAATCAAAATTCTAAAAAAACATTACGATCAATATGGCAACGGAATTTTAAGAAGGCTTATACTCCACTCCAAAAGAGAAACATCTGTTTATCATACTGACACTAATACGGGGTTAAAACTAAAAGTAAGACCCGATGCCATCCAATTTAAAGAAAACATTGGTGTAGATGCAATTATATCGGTAAAAAGTTCATCAATCGAAGATCTGCAAGCATTTTATCATCAAGCCGCAAGATTGCATTACGATTTATCCGAAGGAATGAGTCAGGAAGTCGTTTCTGAGGTAACTGGGCGTGATTTTAATACCACCATTATGGTAATGTTACAAACTGTTGCCCCATTTGCAATTGCAATCTTGGTTTGGTCTGCCGAAGATATCGAAACAGGAAAACACAAATATCATCTTGCTCTAAACAATACCAAAGAAATAATCGAGAAACAATTGGTAAAAGGATACGAAGTTTTTTCGCAGGAAAACAACTTCGGATTAATCCAAATGTCATTACCAACCTGGAACCAACAACAATTTTTATCTAGAAACATATAACTGTGAAACAAATATTTATAGATGTCGAAACAACAGGATTAACCCATTGGCAACACGCCATACATCAAATCTCTGGAACGATATACATTGATAATGTACTTACCGACACATTCGATTATAAAGTAAAACCGCATGAAACAAGCAAAGTCGAACAAGCGGCTTTGGATCTCGGTGGTTTAAAACTAGAAACCATTTATGCTTATCCTCACAGAACAATTGTATATCCCGAATTAATTGCCTTGTTAGAAAAGAATTGCAGCAAGAACGACCCAAAAGACAATTATTTCTTTTGCGCCTATAATGCTCATTTTGACAATGCGTTTCTTAAAGCATTTTTTAAACAATGCAACGATACTACTTTCGATTCTTGGTTCTGGTCTAATACCATCGATGTGATGGTATTAGCGGCAGAATATCTTAAAGATGTTAGACACGAAATGCCCAATTTTAAGCTCAAAACTGTTGCCAATAAATTAGGAATTACCGTCGACGAAAACAAGCTACACGATAGTTTATACGATATCCAATTGACTAAAAAAGTCTATGATATAATAAGTAAAACAAAGTAAATAACAATCAAATGACCTTAGCAACTCACCCCTATTTCCCTCTATATATCGATAACTGGATGAACAATACACAACTAAAAGTATGTTCGCCAGCCGCACATGGAATCTTAATTTCCATACTATGCCTTTTACATAAAGAAAATAATTGCGGTACGCTTATGCTAAAGCAAAAGTTTAAACTAAGCAAAGATCAAACTACCAATTTTGCTTTACAAATTGCCAAATTAACAGCTTTTGATTTGCATGAAATAGAAAATCCTCTGATAGAGTTGGTTGTCGAGGGCATTTTGATTATTCAAGACGATTACTTGATTTATGAACCTATGTTTCGAGAGGAACATATTCATAAAAAAGAAGTACAAAAAGAACTTATGATTGCGCCCAAAAAAGAAATCACAATCAAAGAACCTGAGAAAATAGATTTCGAAAAAATAGTATCGGTTTTTAATTCTGTTTGCAACAAACTTCCTGCCGTTCAGAAATTAACGATTCAGAGAAAATCTGCCATCAAAAACAGAATTACAGAATCGGGATTATCAGGATTAGGCGATGCATTCCAGAAAGTAGCACAAAGCCGATTTTTAAACGGAGAAAACGAACGAGGTTGGACTGCAGATTTTGACTGGATATTAAAACCCGCAAACTTTATTAAAATTATCGAAGGCAAGTATAAAAATACCGAAAATGGAAATAACAAATCAAGCGAACAAATCTTTACAGCTGCAATGGACAGCGAGGTTGGAAGAGACTTTAAATTTAAGTAAATCTATTATTTCTGGCAATGCACAAATGGCACTTGTTGAGATGAATCTCACGATTGACCAAACATTTTCTAAGCCCAACATAAGAACGGTTTTTAAAAACGAGAACGGAACAATCGGTTTCAGCGTTGTAAATGTTCTCGTAAACCGATTCATAAACTCCTTTGGTTTTAGCACCAAACTTTCCAATGACCAAATCGAGATTTTAACGGTAGATACGCTAGAAAATTTTAAATATGAAAGTCTGGAAGATATTATTGTATTCTTTAAAATGGCACGTACTGGGAAATTTGGCAGCACCAAAAAAGGAGTCGATTCTAATTTAATTTACGGAGAATGGTATCCCGCCTATTTAGAGCAGAAAGCCGACATAAGGGAACAACAATACCAAAAAGAAAAAAACGCCTTAAACAGCAAAGAAATAACACTTGAAGATGTCAAAAAAACATATTCAAAACATCAGGAAAAGAATTTCGAGAAAAGGGTTACCGCTTTTGTAGATAAAATAACCAAAAACATCGACCGCCAAATACTAGAAGATTTAATCACCGATTGGGAAAAAGATCCTGCCAGAAAACCATATCTGAATATCCTAAAAAAGAAAAGAATCACCATTAAATAACCCCAAAAACAAAATCCAAAATTGTGAGATATAATAAAATTAAGGAGCTATTTCCTGCTGTCCACTATATCTTTTATGCCTCCCGAAGCTTCGTGACTAGCATAAAAGGATGTCGCTCCCATCAGGGCTAGGGATTTGGTTTTATGATGAGGTTTTGTTTTTAAGATAATTTAGATAGAAAAATTACTCTTGAAGCACTCTATATGATTTAAAAACACATCCAAAAGGAGTTCCTTCAATTTCCTCTACAATCACCCAACCCAATATTCCTTTCTCTATAAACTGGTATAGCTCATAGTCGATATAATCATCACTATAATTTAATTTCTGGTAATCAGGATGAGTCCTTATAAACTCAGAAAATTTCCATTGTGAAAACTTAATTTCATTTATCGAAATGTCATATGCATAAATAATCCCATCTTTTTCAGCCGTACATCCACTTCCATGAAACCAATATTCTATTCCTTCAATAGTTCCTTTTCTCTCAAAAACTAATTTTGAAAAAGAGCATGGGTTTACATCCATTTTATATTTGTCTATTAATAAAGCTTCAAATGCTCTTATAAAATTGACATAGTCCGTTAGAATTTTTTGAATCATAATTTAATCTGAATCTAATATATGTTTTTTTTCCGCAACGATAGCGCGGAAATTCTTTCCGTGCCCGCTAACCATATTTCCCCCTATTCTAATTCTTCATAATTTATAAACTCTTGGGGAATTACTTTTTTAAATAATTCTATTGCTTTTTCTACAAATTCCAGCGGTAAGTCCTTTTTATAAAATGAAACTGTATAGCTTTTCTGTGTATCATCTCTAAAAATTTCAATCAACTGATTTTCATCTTTATATATCTTAACACCAATTCCGTCACGTTCATTAACATCACTTGCAATTTCTATTTCGTAATCTTTAAAATAGATATCTTCCGTATTATTGTCTTCCATCATTTATAATTTGTTATCAATAATTACCATATTATTATTCTCAAATATATAACTAATCAAAGTAAATATATCCCAACCGTTCACATATAACCTTACTTTAGAACCAATCATCACTAACACAGATTAAAAATCTGCACTAACATTTCCCTCTTCTAACACTACAAAAAACCAAGTCAAAACAACCTCTAAATCAAAACACAAACCCACCTATAACATTTTCATCTTTTTCACTGAAATCAATTACAAAAAAACTAAATTTACTTATACATATTGAAAATCAATTAAATACACACAAAATACAATGTAAATTTGATTTTTCACCCTGATAAATAACCGTTTTATTATTTAGAAATGCTTCCCCACATCTAAAAAACAATAATTAAACTGAACTTAATTACTATGAAAAAAATTACTTTAATTCTCGTTCTAGCAATTTGTTTTATTTCTACCTACTCACAATCTAACGCTACTATCGACATCCTATTTAGGAATAGTTATAAGGTTTTTGAACTTCAGAGGCTTCCTAACGGAATGTACAGAGATTCGAAACTATTTAGCGGAAATGATTACCACCCAATATCATCTGCAAATACAGGTATGGGATTGGTCGCTATATCTATTGCCGATGCAATGGGTTGGATTACTAACGGTCAAGAGTTGGCTTTGGCTACACTTAAAACTGCAACAGGACATACTCAGGGCTTTACTCCCGACAGAACATCCAATGGCTATTACAGGCATTTTATGGATATCGATACGGGACAACAAGCTTGGGGTTCGGAATACAGTACTATCGATACAGATATTCTTGTATCTGGAGCGTTGTTTGCCATGAAGTATTTTAAAAATGACCAAATCACAAAATATACCTTAGAAATGTGGAATTCTATCGTCTTTGAAGCTGCTATTTCTGATGCTATCGGAGGTGGTATTTATTTATCGATGAATGCAAATGGAACTGGTATTCCTGGTTCTGCAGACCCTTATAATGAATATATGATTGCTGCTTGGTTGGCAAAAAATGCATCACAATCTCCTAATGACCCCGGAAATGTATTATGGAATAATCATTATATTTCACCAACCCTATTACCAAAAGTAAATTATAATTCTATTCCTGTTTTATCGGATAATGATACTCGCTTTATGCCATCATTTACACATCAATTCAATTATTATCTATGTAATTATTTTACGACTTCTAATGAATACATGCAATTTTTTAAAAACGCACAACAAGCCGATTTAGAATGGTGGAATAATCAGGGAGGAAATGCTTACCAATGGGGTTGCGGTGCTGGATCGGCAATCTCCTCCTCCTATCATGCTGATGCCATAAATGATAATCCTGATCAGATTGTATCTCCGCATATCATTGCTGGATTTATTCCTGTAAACCCTAATAGCAAAAATGATTTAATTGCTTTATGGGATAATAATAAAGGCAAATATCTTTTACCAAATTCTACTGATCCCATTTTATGGAGACATAGTGTAAGTAATACAACTTGGGTTCCTAATGAAATCATTGGTGTTGATTTTTCTACCATGCTTTTTGGGATTGCTACTTTACCTGAATATTTAGGAACTAGTTTTTTCTCTACAAATAATGCCTTTTTTCCTTTACCAACAGCTCCTTTAAGCGTAGCTAGCTTTAGTTATAATACCGTAAAAGTTTACCCTAATCCGTTTGTAAATACCTTTAAATTAGAGTTAGAGGAAATGAATGAGAATGTTTCGATAAACATTAATGATTTAACAGGGAAATCGGTTTACAATAAAACTTTTTCAGAATTAAAAGATCTTGATATTCAACTAAATATTAGTAGTGGTTTATACGTTATTGATGTAAATCAAAATGGTGAATCGAGAAAATTTAAAGTACTAAAAAAATAATATTGCATACTCAACCACGTAAGCATAAGCAATATTATGAAGGCGAACTATCCGCTTTTTTCTTACCGAATGGCCATTTAAATAATGAAGGCTGATTTTTGCGAGTTCGAAAAGCTACAAAAGATTTTTTTGAGTTAAATTGAAAGTAAATATTATATAGCATTAGGTAAGACATTGCTTTTCCTGGTGCTACGCCATACGAATGACCAGGCCAAAATAGGGAATCAACTGATAAATAACTTTTTAAAAACTGAACGGAATCATACAAATTTGCAGCTCCTTCTTTAGAACAAACTCCAACGCCCTCGATAAAAACAGTATCTCCAGAAAACACATGCTTATCTATTACATAACAAACACTACCCGAAGTATGCCCTGGAGTTAGAATTGGAGTTATTTCGATTGTACCAATTTTAAAGCTTTGTAAATGGGTAACCAATTGTAATTTAGGATATGTTAATCGGAAATTAATTGCATCTATTTCTGACATCCATATAGGTACATTATTTTTTTCGGAGAATTCTTCTGCCAAATCTAGATGATCTAGATGACCATGTGTAATCAATACTCCCTTTAATAAGATTCCATTTTCTTCTATATAAGAATTGATAAGCTCGTAATTCCAAGCCGGATCAATCAAAATACCTTCATACTGATTATGAATTAGGTAACATTGATTATTAAAAACACCATTAGTAACCTCAAAAAGTTGCACATAAATCATTAAGACTGTGAGTTTAGATAAGTTAGATGTTTTGCAAAATTGGTTAAATCTATATTTGTGTTTCTGGGACAGATAATAGAAACGATATAAGAATTTAAAACTATAGAAAATGATTTGTATTGAGGGAAATTTTTAAAGTTTCCCGTGTATATTCCTTCTTTATAATTAAGACAATCTATTTCTAAATATTTAAAATCAATCATCATTCCTGTCTTTAAAATTTTAGACAAGCTTTCTTTTACTGTCCAAAGCAACGTATAGGCTGTAGCCTTATTATTGAGTTTTGAATTTGCTAAATTTTTTTCTTCTTGGGTAAACATATTTACCATCGAATCGACTTTTTCTGGATTGATTCGCTCTATATCCACACCTATAGGATGGGCTTCTGGATAAGCCATAGAAATACCAATAGTATCGCAGTGCGTTATAGAAACCTGTAAACCAGAGTAAGGCAGATACTCTATAACAGGAAATTGAAAAACTCCAAAACCTACTTTAAAAGAATTCATTGCTGTCTCGACTGGAATAATTTTGTTTAAAGCTCTCTTTGCACTTATACGCCCTAACAAATAACTAGATTTTCGTTTATCGAATTTTAAAGAATTTAAATAGGTTATCTCATCTAAATGCAAAATTTTTAAACATCCATGCAAATCGGGTAATTCTCGCTTTATAATAGTATATCCAGCTGAATGTTCAGAATTTTCTCTTACGAGTTTTATTGTGCCTTCATATAACATAATTGGAGGGATTAGAAATTAAACCTTTTAATTTTTCTAACTGTTTAAGTTCATTTCCAAAAGGAGATAAAATAGGCTGTATATGCGACTCTGATGTTTTTGGAATTGAATATTTAGTAAAGGTAGCACTAGTACCTGAAGGTCCTAAATCTATATATAAACACGGCCCGAGTTGTTCTAGAAAGTTAATTGTTTTGCTGTAATTAAAATAGGAACTTACAACTTGATTATAATACTCGGCATCGATGTATGTTAATAAATTTGATGTTAGACTAGATACATAAGATACCTTTGGCTTAGCCAAATCAATGCCTTGTTGCATATAACACGAAAAATCATTTAACCCTTCGTTAATAAGAGGAGAATGAAAAGGAACTGTTACTGGAATTCGGGAATGCATTATCTCTTCTTGCTTTAAGTTTTTTTGGTATTGATCTAAATTTGATGCTGTGCCAGAAACAGTAAAGCTTCTCTGGAAATTATCACTCGCCAGATGCAAATTATATTGCTCATAAGTTTTAGATTTATAATGTACTTGAGCATCAATAACCGTAAGCATTCCGCCTTCAAGATTACTTCTTATCAAAGATTTAGATTGTTCTATAGCTGCTTTTATAGCCGTTGGAGCCGACCAAACACCACTTGCAACTCCAGCAGCAAACTCCCCCAAACTTTGCCCAAAAACATAATCTGGAAAAACAGCATAAGACTTCATTACCTCTATCATAGCAATCTCGATTGCTACGATTGCTGGATGAGTAATTAATAGTTCATCAAAATCTGAATCGTCTTTATGGTATAATTCTTCTATAAGTGATCTATGCAAATAGTTCTGAAAAATTAAATCACTTTCTTTAATACTTGATCTAAAAGTAGCATTATTCGTAAATAGGTCTTTGCCCATATTACGATACTGACTACCTTGACCAGAAAATAAAAAGACAACTTTATGCTTTTTCATACCTTGTGTAAAACTTGTGTAAGATTACTATATTTTTTTGATTGCTAAATATATTCCATAAAAGCTAATCGTGTTCTTATGGAATACGGTTTAGCTATTTACCTCCCAAACAAGGCTTTTATATTTTCTTCGACTTCTGATTGCTGAAAAGTTATTTCGTGCATTTCTAATTCCTGCTCAAATACTTCTTTTAAACTTACCTTGATTTTTGATGTCATGTGTTTTTTTAGCGTTACTAACGAAAGTCTTGGCTTCTCGGCTAACTTCTTTGCTAATACTATTGCTTCTGTAATAACTTCTTTTTTGGGAACTACCTGCAAAGATACTCCACGTTCTTGTAATTCTCCGCCTCTATAACTTTCGGCTGTAAAAAGCATTTCGTAACCTAATGATGATCCAAAACGTAAAGGTACCATATGGGTTGCTCCCATTCCTGGGGTGAATCCGTATTTCATGAAGTTTGCAGTATATATATTTTCTTTTCCTAAAATTTGAAAATCTGCATAACACCCAAAAACAAGCCCGCCTCCTATTGCATGTCCTTGCATGGCAGCAATTACAGGTATCTCACAATCAATTGGTGCTGTAAAAAAATCTAATTCGGTAAATTTTAATTCCCGATCATATATTTGTTGCAGCTCATCCTGAGTTCCTCCACAAGAAAAATAACTATCGTATCCTGTTAGGATGACTACTTTATAGTTTTTCTTTTGTTTTACAATAGCAAAAGCTTCCTTTAATCCTTCTATTAATTCTTTAGAAAATGTATTTCTTGACTCTTTATCTTGCATTGTTATTTGCACGATATCATTGGTTATTTCTGTAATGCTTACTACTTCTCCCATGGATATTCTCCTTTCTCTACAAAGTTCTTTATATTATTTTGTACAATTTCTGATTCCATTAATGACTGTAATTTATTAACTGCTAGTATTTTGGTTTCGTCTTTAATTATCCAAAGTTTTGCTGTATAGGATTTTATTTCTTGAATTGTATTGGTTTCTAATCGGCTAAGTCTTAGTATATTTTTCCTTAGCTGATTATTAATTTCGTCTGCTACCTCATCTACTAAACCTATTTCATAAGCTCGCTCGGTTGTTATTCCGTGTGTAATTAATGTCATCCATTTGGCTTTCTGTGGCCCTATTCTTTGTATCAAAAAAGGCATTACACAAGCAGGTAATAATCCAAATAAGGCTTCGGATAAACCAAAAGTTGCCTGATTATTTGCTATTACTATATCACTAGCGGCAACTAATCCTAATCCTCCTGCGTTTACTTTTCCTTCTACTTTTGCTATTACCACCTTATCGATTTCGCTAATAGCTTTCAATAAATTATAATATTGATCTGGTCGTTCGTTCATTAAGGCTTCGCCCTGTTGGTTTACTACTGCATCAAAATCCATTCCTGTACAAAATTGATTTTCATTGCCAGATAATACAATGATTTTAACTTTTGTATTTTGTTTTACATTTTCTAAAACCTCCAAAAGTTCATTTACCATTACAGCATTAATACTATTATCCTGTTGAGGTCTATTGAGCTGAATATGCACAACTTCTCTTTGTTGCGTTACTAAAACGGTGCTATATATAATATCTCCTTGTATCATACCCATTCGTAAATTCTGTGATAATTTTTAATTTCTGAAAAGATTAGTTTCTTTTTTCCTTTTACTTTACTGAAGGGTTCTGGATATAATGTGGTATCTATTTTAAAATCTCTTGTTCCGAATTTGATTTCTGAGTTGACTAAAAATGTACTTTCATATTCTTCCATAGATAATACTACGCGTTGATCTAAATGTTCTTCTATTGCCAAGGACGAAATTATATCTTGACTTTCTGGATGTATTACTCCACTAAAAAACTCTGAGCAACATCCTGATCCGTACGAAAATATTCCAACTCTTTTTGGCGTTTCAAAGTTTCCTTTTTCTATCATACTAACTAATGCCAAATAGGTTGTTGCTCCCATAATATTCCCAACTCTCTGGCAATATTCTAAAGAAGGCGCTACACGTTCTTGAAAATCTATTTCTATCTGATCTGGTTTTGCTTTCTTAAATTTTCGCATGTTGGTTCGGTGTGCTCCTTTTACCATTCCTCCAAATGGTGTATGAAATACTAAGTATTGAAAACTATCTTGATAATCTATAGCATCGACTCTTTTTTGGTATTCTTTAAAACTATTTTCGCAACAATCTAAATATGATAATAAAGATAAATCAGAATCTCCTGCTTCTTTGTCTGGTACTGGTCTGCAAGTATCCATAACTTCATAACCGTAATAACCGCTAGCTCCTTTATCTATTTCGAATATCTTTGGTTTATCGCTAACCAACATAGCAACTGCGCCTGATCCCGAAGAAGGCTCTACAAAAGACATTTCCATAGCAGCTCCTTCTACTGTACTCATCCTCATAATATCTGTGGCGATAACTAAAACTTTTCTGCCCGGAGCTGTACCCGAAAGCACAAAATTAACAGCCATTTGTAAACCTGCCGTTCCTGAATAACAGGCATTCTTAAGTTCAAACAATCGGCAGTTCCTGCTTAATTTTAAATAATCGTGCATATAGGTACTCATCGACTTTCCAAAATCTATTCCTGATTCTGAACAAGTGATTAACATATCTATGCTTTCTATTTCTTCTGCTGTTAATGCATCTAATATAGGTTTTGCCGCATTTACTCCGTTTGAAATTGGGTCTTCATAGGGCATTGGTACGGTTTTCTCTTTCATCAATAAATTTTCAAATCGCTCGATGTTTAATTCTCGATGTTTTGCTAATTCAACAACGTTTATCGCTGCTGATCCGCAATATATATTTATAGCTTCTATTCCTGCTCTCATATTTTTTCTTTAATTCTATATTGGTGACGCCTCTAGAATGATTGCTGTATTGATACCTCCAAAACCAAAACTATTGCTTAACGTGTACTGTATTGAATGAACATCTCTATAGCTTTGTATCCAATCCATAGGAAAGTCTATTGGTGTTTTTAAATTAAGATTTTCATGCACAAAATTTTCATTCATTTGTATCAGACTTGCAATAGCTTCGACTGTTCCTGCCGCTGTGATGCCATGACCAATTAATGATTTTGTACTGTTTATAGGTTTGTTTTTAAGTTCCAAATTAATCAAAGCTTCTATCTCTGTATAATCTCCAAGTTTTGATCCTGTACCATGTGCATTGATATAATCAATTTGTTCTGGTACAATACCTGCTTTTTGCATTGCTTTGGCTATAGCCTTTTGTTCTCCATCTACGGAGGGATTTGGATTTCTATTGGCATCTAGTGTAACTCCGTAGCCTGATATAGTCCCAAATACTTTTGCTTTTCTTTGTTGAGCATGTTCTTTTGATTCTAAAATAATTGCTCCTGCGTTTTGCCCATATACAAATCCTGTATGACCTACATCAAAAGGTTTATATAAAGGAATTTCTTCTGCATCTGGCGATATTGGTTGCATTGCTCCCAAAGCAGAAAGTCCTTGATACTCATAAACTGATAAATCCATCATAGGCGCAATTACCATAACGGCATCATAATCTTTTGCTTCTATAAGTCTACAAGCCTGAATGATTCCCATGTTTCCGCTAGCACTAGCAGCTCCTACTGTAAATCCTTCTCCTGTAATCTCAAATAATTCTGACGCTACACCTATCATATCACTATCCAAAAAATTGAATCCATAGGAAGGTTTCATGAATTGCATTTTGTTTTTGTAAGTATCTCTGATGTCCTGACAATGCTGCTGTTGTGTATTATTTCCCGCTACAACTATAGCAATTTTACTTTTATCAATAGTTGATGGAAGCTTGGCATGATGCCAAGCTTCCAGCGCACAAAATGTTCCATAAGCAGTACTTAATGAAATATCTCGTAAACGTTTAACTTTTAGTTTCCAATGTTCCTCAAACTCACTATCAGATATGTGCTTTTTTAGATCAAAATCTTCTACTTTTCCATATATGTATTTAAAAGTTCTATCTTCTATAACATACTCTTTTATAGCAAAATTCGATTTTCCGTTTTTTAAAGCCTCTGTAAAAGCGGGGATTCCTATCCCTACAGGCGTAACTACTCCCATTCCTGTTACACAAACTTTATGTATTTGATCTGGACTCATATAAACGTAGGTGTTTTTATTTTTCAGCAATCAATTCTGCTAATTCATTTATGGTTTGCGCTCCTGCCAATTCTATTCTAGGAATTTCTTTTTCTAATTGTTCTAATGTTAATGCAATTAATTCTGCTCTATCAATAGAATTTGCTCCTATATCTGATAGTTTCTCATCATTTGATATTGTTGTTCCTTCTAATTCTGGAATAATTTCAAGTAAATTTTCTCTGATTTGTTCTATTATTTGATTTTTCATATTCTTGTTTTTTATTTTAATTATAGATTTGTTTTAAATACTTTCCACATAATTTTGGGTCTAAATAGTGTTTTTCCTGATTTAAGATATCCCGCTACTTCTAATATTTCTTTAAATAATTCTGTGTCTTTATTGGCTGCTTTTTGCAAAGCTTTCATATATCCATTAACCATTTTTAGTCCAACTGGTTTTTCTCCTTCTGTTTCTGGATATTTAAAATCTTCGTAAGAGCCCGCGGTCCAAAAATCTTCTATCACGTCATTTACTTTATTTATATAAGGCTTAAATACTTTATCATTTGATGGAATAATTGTAAGTACTTCGTCTAAAATTTTAGCCTGACATATAGATGATGCCATTCCTTGTGCATACATCGGGTTGAAGTTTGAAACTGAATCTCCTAAAACTAAATAAGCTCCTGGGAATCTTTTTAGTTTTTCATAATGTCTTCTTATGCTATGCGGACATTTAAATACTAGAAAATCTGTAAGTCTCTTAGCTCCTGATATATTATCATATAATCCTGAAATAGGAAGTCCTTTTAAGAATTTTAATAATTCTTCATCATTTTGGGGTGGTTCTACTCCTCTCATTCCTATTAGCGTAAGTACCCATCTATTATCTTCGATAGGCATAAGCACTGCTCCTAATTTTTCGTTTGGTGCATCTGGAGTATAGCTAATTACTTCTGCTTTTTTTCCTTGAGGTATTTCTTTGCGCTCAAATAATATGGTTACATACGTTATATCAATTTTAATTTTAGTTTCTTCTGGTGTTGCATATCCATGCTGCTCTAGCCATTTATAAGCTCTGGTTCCTCTTCCTGATGCATCTACAACAAAATCAGTATCTATAAGCTGTTTTTCTCCATCTTTTTCTAATACTAAACCGTAGACATTTTCATCTTTCATTTTCATTTCTAAGGCTTTGGTTTCATCTTGAATTTTAATATTCCTGATGCTCAAAACATGCTTTTTTACATGATATTCTAAAAGTTGCCTTGTCATAGTAAGGGCTGTAATTCCTGTAACTCCTTTTTTCTTATATCCGCCATAAGAATACCAATTGTAATCATTACAGACATCGAGCTCTAATGCGCCAGCTTCCTTCAATTCTTTTTTTAGCGAAGGAAAATATCCCAACAGTATGTTCATTGCCTGCGCTAATACCAAATGAATATGCCTAGTTTGAGGTTGTCCTTTTCTCGTTTCTGGTTTATCATTTACTTTATCTTTTTCTATAATAGTTACATTTCTAAAATGCTTGCTTAGTACTCTTGCTGCGACTAAGCCTGCCATACTCCCCCCAATTACTACTGCATGTTCTCTTCTGGTACTCATATTCTTATTATTTTAATATTTTTATTCTGTAATTATACTTCGGCTAGCGTGAATTTATTTTTCATAAGTTTTTCTGCAGCTTCCATAATTTTCATGCCTATTTCATCTACATGTCTGTTTTGCCATATTTCTAATGGAGTTCCTTTTACCCATTGATTAAATGCTCCTAAAGCGGCTCCGGTTTGTATCTGAAAATTAGATTGCTCTTCTATAATTCCATCCAATGCATATTGGTTTGCTAATCTTAGATAATACTTAAATATGGTGGCCATCTTTTTCTTAGGTCTTTCTTCTATACTCTCTATTTGTGTTATTTCGCCTCTTTGTATAAATTCTTGCTTAATCGTTTTCCATACTTCGGGCAATGTTTTCTTGAAGTATTTAACCTCTAATTGTTCTCTTACATCATCGGGAATTGCATCTAAACTATCATATCGTTGGTACAACTCGTATAGTTTTTTGGCACGTGTTGCAAACAGAACCCCCTTTTTTAATACTTGTGCTTGTATCCCTATCTCAAATAGTTCTTCGTCTGGAATGTAGGCTGTATCTTGTACATCACTATTTTGCAATAACTCTTTGGCTACAGAACTTAAACAAGATTCTACTGTACATTGATTAATTGAACCTGTAAGTACAAAATCGGCTTCCATTACAAAAGCACTAACAGCGGCTTCTGGTGTTCCTATTCCTCCCGAAATTCCTAGATGTATAGGGTCTTTATACTCATATTGTTGCTGTATTTGGTTACGCAAACTTTTTATAGAAGGAAACAAAACAAATGCAGAACTTCTATGAGTTACGCCTCCTGGATCTGCTTCAATACAGATATCTCCACTTAAAGGAATTTCTCTTGCCATTTCTGCCTGATCTTGTGTTATCCATTCTTTGTCTAACAACCTCTTAATAAGTCTTTCTGGAACTGGTTTCATAAAGCCTTCTGCTACTTCTGGTCGCGATATTTTGGCTATAATTCGGTTCTTACATTTTATACTCTGATCATTTTTCCTTACTAAACCAACTGTCCTAAAATAGGCTAATGCCAAGGTGATTTGACTAAATCCTCCTGCTTCTATTATTGTTATCCCGTGATCTAACAAGCTATTAACTAATTCAATTTCTTTATTAGGCTCTAGAATATTGTGATATAAATTAACCCCAAAAGGTCTTTCTTTTGTTAGTTGTTCTTGAAGCTTTTCTATATCATTATTAATTTCTTTTATAGTACGTCCTTTGGTTCCCAAAAATCCTAACATCTGCGAGTTTGCCATTTTTTTCACCATCGCTACAGAAGCTATTCCCATGTGGAGTCCTCCTGCTACATAAGCATAAGCAGTGTTGTATCTTTTACAAAATGTGCTGCTTCCTAACGTATTTGTTTTATGACTTATAGTTGTTTCTGTTACTTCTTTTTCTACTTTCTTTTCGCCATTAAGGATTACCTTTTCTACCTTTATTTCTTCGTAAATAGGCGTACAACTACTCTGGATTTGCTCAACCATTTTGGTTAATCTATCTCCTCCTACTTCTTCGTATTCTTTAACATTTTTTCCCATCAGATAACGGATAGAATCTACCCATTGTACCGAACTTGCTATTTGCGTACTCAGTAAATCTTTAATTTGATGCTGATTATAACTTCTCGCTGTAACATTAGAAACTACGGGAACTTTAAGATTATTGAATTCTAGTTTATGAATAAAACTATTAAACTCTTCTACTGCACTTTGCATATATCTGGAGTGAAACGGTGCTGTAACTAGTAATTGAATAATTTTTATATTTTGCTGATCAAAATCTTTTACTAACTGATTGATTGCTTCTTCAGGGCCTGATACGACTACTTGTGTGGGAGTATTGAAGTTTGCTATATCTATAGCATGATGCCCTCCTTCTTTCAGTTTATCTTTTAAAGCAATTTCATCTAATCCTAAAACAGCTGCCATAGCTCCACCAGAGGCTTCGCCCATCAAAGCTCCTCTCTTTTGTACAATTCGTACTCCGGTTTCAAAATCAAATGCTCCTGCTGCTAATAGAGCATTATATTCTCCTAAACTATGACCTATAAAATAATCTGCTTGGGTTGCAGCAAATTGTTCATCATATTTTAATGCGTTAACAACAAACAAAGCAGGTTGGGTAAATTCTGTTTTGTTAAGTTCTCTTTTTGGATCTTTAAGACATAATTCTTCTAGGTCATATCCGAGGATATTCGAAGCTATTTCCGTTTTATCTTTATACTTATCAAAAAGGTTTTTCCCCATTCCTTTGTATTGGGCTCCTTGTCCTGGAAACATTATTGCTTTCATCGATTTGTTCTTGGTTTTAATTAATAAAAAAAACTATTTACGCATATTAGCCGCGAATACTTTCCACATAAAAGGAGGAGAAAATAAATTCATTGCAGGTTTTATCATAACCGAAACCTTTACGAGCTCAGCATATACTGATGCATCTTTATTGGCTGCTTTATGAATTGCTACCATATATTTATTAACAAGGTTTACTGCTTTAGGTTTTATACCTATAGTTTCCTCGTACCTAAAATTTTCATAGGCTGAGGCATTCCAACATTCATCTAAAACTTTAACTATTCTTTTAAAATATATCTCAGACATATTTGCTGGATCATGTTTCTTTATTAGTTCTTCTAAAATTTCTACTTGCAAACATGCTGAGGTTATACCTTGTCCGTGTGCCGGATTCAGATTGCAAAACACATCGCCTATCGGAAGAAATCCTTTAGGGAAATCAGATAATTTTTCAAAATATCTTCTCAAGCAATAAGGAACTTTATAGGTTACAAAATCACTTTCTTTTTTGCATGCAGACAATACTTTATAAAATCTTTCGTCTGGTAATTGCTTAAGGAATTCCAGTAAATCTTCATCAGTCGGAGGGTCTGCTTTATGCCAGCCAGCTACACAAACCAGGTTTTGATTATTCTCTATAGGTTGTATCACTACTCCTATTTTTTCGGGAGATGTTGGCGAATACATTAGCATTTTTCCGTCCTGAAGTCCTCCTTCGAGTCTGCTGTATATGGCTGTTTTGTATGTAATATTAACTAAGGTTCTCTCCTCTTCTACTTTAGGGTAATTATGATTTTCTAACCATTTAGGCGTTAAGGAACCTCTTCCGGTTGCATCAATTACCAAGTCTGATTTTATTTCATATTCTTCGGTATTTTCTCCCTTAACTTTTACTCCTTTAATTGTCCCATTTTCTTCAATAAGATCAATATATTTGGTTTTATCTAGTATTTGAACATTAGGTATTTTTTCTACTCTTTTTCTAAGTGTATAATCAATTATTTTTCTGCTGGACAGTAATGTATTTATACCCGTAATCTTATTTTGTTTTACACCTCCATAAGAATACCAGTATGCACCATTTCCTAAATCTAACTCTACCGCTCCACCTTCTTTTAGCTCTCCTGTAATTCCTTTAAAATAATGTTCTAAGGTATTTAAGCCTCTAAGCAACAACACATGAAACTGTCCTGCATGAGATTGTCCTTGTCGTACTTGTGGTTTATCTTCTAGTTTGTCTTTTTCGATTATGATTACTTTTTCATACTTTTTACTGAGTACTTTTGAAACCAATAATCCAGAAATTCCACCTCCTAATATAATTGCCGTTTTGTTATTCATTTTATTATTTTTAAAAATTTTAAGGCTCTAGTTTATAATTCAAATGGTTTATTTATACTACCAAAACTGGCGCATTTATACGTTCTATTTTTATATTGAATTTACTTGGTCCCAGAGTTGTATTAAAGTGATCTTCTACCTTATTTTCTTTGTCTGATTTGCTTATTTCATAATTTTTTAAAATCATACACAAAATGGTTTTCATTTCTACCATTGCCAACGATTTTCCTGGACATATTCTTTTTCCAAGTCCAAAAGGAATAAGGTTACTTTGATTGGTATGGAATGTAATGCTCTTACTTTCTACCCAACGTTCCGGATCAAATGCTTCTCTTTTTAAAAATGGGCAACTTTCCTGATCTCTGTAGTGAGATAATAAAAACACGTCTGTATCTTTTTGTATTTCATACTCTCCAATAACACAGTCTTCATTTGTAGTTAAGGCTATAACAGGAATTACTGGTTTTAACCTCATCACCTCATAAATAACTGCATTTACATATTCTAGCTGATTAGAATCATCCATTATTTGTAAAAACTTTTCGTCTCCTAAAACAAGTGATATTTCTTCTCTCATTTTTTTCTGAACTTCTGGGTAATCTGTAATATAATGAAGCACCCATAATATAGTATTTGCAGTAGTATCTTCTCCTGCTACGAGCGTACCAAATATGCTCGGATAAATCTCTTCATCTGTTAAGTATAGTCCCTGATCATCTGTTGCTTGTAATAAAGCCTCGATATAGTTTGTAGGGTTTTCTTTTAATTCAGGATTTAATCTTATCCTTTCTTTTGCTTCATTTATATATTTCCAAATACCTTGTTTTATTTCTTTTAGATCATTATCTAACTTATGATCTTTAGGTAGTTTAAAAAATTTCCAATATTGAACAGGAACTACAATTCTAAATTGAATCATGTTCATTACTCTTTTGTAATTGTTCTGAATCTTATTTTCTTCATTTCCAACAGTTCCTATTTTCTGCCCAAATGCTAAATAAGATATGATATCAAATGAGTAATTAAAAATGTCTTTGTGTACATCTATCTCTGACGTTTTTTCTAATGTTCTCTCCCAGTGATTATAAAGATCTTCTGTAGTTTCTTTTATCGATGGATAAAAAGACCGGAGTACTTTATTTGATAATGCTTGGGTTACATATTTTCTGCTTCTTTTCCACTCATCTCCTTCTGTCGAGAAAAGGTTATGAACATCCATCTCTTCTAATACTGGTCTGATATTTTTGAATCGTCTGTATTTATAAGGTCGCTGATTTAAAATTTCCTTGATATAAGACACTTCCGAAATTACTACTCCGTCTTCTCCATTAACATTAATCTTATAAAAAGATCCATATTTCTTTGCCCATTCTTCGTATTGTAAATGCACTTTTGTCATTTTAGAAAGAAAGCTTAGCGAATTTCCAAAAACAGGTATTGCTTTTGGGCCTGGCAAATCTTTTAATGTTTTTATACGCACTTGTCTTTGTGCAGGAGCATTTTCCATTTCTCTTTTATGCTCTAAAAGTTCATTTTTATCGATAAAAATATCCCCGTTGACTATTTCATAATAGAACGTTTTTAGACCGCCTTTTGAATTACATTTATTTTCTCCTGATATACAATTGAACTTCCATTGATGTGCAGGACATACAATATTTAGCTCTTCATCAATTTCTCCGAAACTTAGCAGTTCTTTTTCGTGTGGACATAATCCTTGAAATATCTTAATCTCATCGTTATGATTAACTACTACAAGTTCTACGTTTTCTTTATTGACACCAATCATTTTATTATCCTTTATTTCACTAATATTTATTAGTCTAATCGGATAAAATTGTTTTTCAGTTTCCATCATATTCTGTAATTTTATAAATCAATTAATAGTTTACTTTCTTTCCTTTTTCGTTTAACATCTTTATTGCAGATTTCCATGAAGGGCTTTTATCTGTTTCATAAGAAACATAGGCGCCGTATACTGCTATTTTGCCTATATCCTTCATAACATTTCTATGTTCTCCGTTGTTTCTAAATTCTAACATATGTTCTTGGTCTCTCCATAATGTCATTGTATAAACAATTCTAAAGAGTTTTAAACTTCTATATTTTATGCACTTTACTTCTTTCATCTGTTTTTTTAATCGGCTTTCTACAGAGAATAATGACATTGATTTTAATAGTGATGTGCTTTTTATTTTTGTAATAGATACTATCATTGTTGCGTATTTTTTTTATGTTATTTTATGTTATCTGGTTAAGGATACTTGTTCTGTTTTTTCTTTATAAAATGTTATTTCTTTAACCCATTTAGAGCAATATGGTTCTCGTATTATAGAAAAGTGATCCCCCTCTACATTAATTACTTCTACCTGTTCAAAATATTGACTCCAGCCTAAATCGTATAATTCATTTGTAATTACTTTATCTTTTACTTTGGCCAGCGTAATAGGAACTTGATGCTGAATATCCATTTCGTAACTGCAACTCATAGATACATCAAAAACATCCCATAGTTTGTCGAACATATTCTGATTTACAGTCACTCCATTTGTTGTGATGAAATTGTATAGTAATTCTTTTCTGTCTGTATTTTTTTCTTGTAGAATACTGTGCACTTTACTCTTTAATGTTTCTATTTCTACTTTATCAAATATTTCCGGGAATAGATTCAGGAACAAAACCGTTTTATCCATCTCGTTGCTGGATAATGTATTAGGAAAACAATCTAGCATGAATATTTGTTTAACTTCTATATCTAATGCTTGTAATTGTTTTACCATTTCATAACTAATTAATCCGCCAAAACTATGAGTTACAAGATGTATCTCAGAATTTGGTGGGGTTATCTTAGTAATCTCTGCTACATTATGAGCAGCCATTTTCTCTATACTGTCTAATGGTTTTTTGTTATCAAAAATTCCTTGCATGGTAATTCCATAACAGTTTCCGTATGTAGAGAACTGTTCTGCCAATTCATAATATCCATAGGCAATTCCTGGTACGCCTGGTATGATAAAAATATTAGTCTTTTCGGGCGCTATCTTATGAAATTGTATCAAATAAGAAGATCCTTCGATGGTACTTTGTAATTTGCTAACATCGAGCTGACTTAAACTATGCTCATTACTTTTTGTATCGAAAAAATTGTTTTTATTATCCGAATCTTTTTCTGAAAATTCTTCCTTAACCTCTTGATGTTTATTATGAACTTCTGAATTATATTCTTCTAATAAATGCTCGGCTAAACTTTCTATGGTTGTGTTATTATAGAATACGGATGGCAATAATGAAATTTCATAATAGGCATTCAACTCCGAATTTAATTCTGTCAGTAAAATTGAATCTACTCCATACGCTGCTAAGTCTTTGTCTCTATCTATTTTAGCTTTATCTAACTTTAATAAATCAGCAATTAATAGGTGTAACTTATCCTGAAGCTTTTCTTTAATATTTTCTCCATTCTGTTCTACCACATTCTCGACCTTTTTCTTTTCGGTAAATCGGTTTGTTATGATGTTGTTGATTTTTTTTGAATCTCCATAAGCCACTAATAGGTTTTGTGAAGCTGTAGCTAAAATGGTTTCAAATAGCTCTAATCCTAATTCCGTTGGCATTGGTTTCATTCCCCATTGCGCATCCAGATATGCTATTTGCTCCTCTTGCAATCTCATCCCTCCGTCTTGCCAAAATCCCCATCCAATACTATAGGTTTTACCTTTTCTATTGCCTCGTAATCGTTCTTCTTCTCTATATAAAGCATAATTATTAAGATACGCATTGGCGGCAGTATAATCAGACTGCCCTATATTACCTAGTTCGCTAACAATAGAAGAGAAAAGCATCATAAAATCTAACGGCTCATTTTGGCATACTTCGTCTAAGTTTTTTAATCCTTCCGTTTTTGGAGTGAAAACATTTTTTATTTCTTCCTCTGTTTTTACCTGAATTAAACTATCTCTTGTAATTCCGGCTGCGTGAATGATTCCGTTTATATTACCATACTCTTTTTTAATTTTAGAAACTGTACTTTGTACTTTTTGCTTATTTGCTATATCACAAATCATGTATGCTGCATTAGGCAAACTCTCTATAAAATCTGTTTGACTTTTATTTAGTTTTTTACGCCCTAAAAGAATGACTTTAGCTTTTTTACTTGTAATATATGTTGCAAAAATGCGCCCTAAGCTTCCCATTCCGCCAGTAATCACATAGCGTCCATTTCTCTTAATAGTTGTTTTTTCTTTAGAATTTGAGAGTGTAACTAATTCTAGTTGTTTGCAATTTCTGTTTCCTTTGGCGTATTTAATTTCCTGATCTGTTGTTTCCAGTTCGTTTCCAACTATTTTATAAATGGCATCACTATTCGATTTGGTAAACTCCATATCTACTCCTATCATTTTTGTTATGATTTTTGAGTTTTCTAATGATGCTGTTTTTAATAAAGCACTCAAAAACTCTATTTCTAACTGCTTACTAACAGGGTATACAAGGATTACTTCAACATTTTCTTTACTCGCTATTACTTGCTTAATTATTGCTATTGTCTTTTCGAAATAAACTTCGGGAGACGCAGCTTCAATCATCTCTATATCGGCATTCAGAAATTCATTAAAATGTGGTACCTTTTCTGGTACTGCTTCGCAAATTATAATTTTACGTTTTACCTCAAGATTTCTTTTACTGCTTATCGGAGTTTCTTTCCAAACAGATTTATAAAGTTGTGTATCTTCAGTAAGCGTTGTTTGAGGTGCTATTTTTCTTTCTGGTAGAAATAATACATTCTGAAATGCGATTAATACTTCCCCATTCTCATTACAAATATCTACGTCATAATTAATGACTTCGTCTGATTTGTTATTCTTACTTTTTCGTACATACGACCATATATTTTCTTCTAATGGTTGGTATATATCTATTTGCTCTACGCTAAAAGGAAATAGCAAGCCTGTTACTTCTTTCTCCAGATTAATTCCTATACAAGTTTGTAAAGCGCTATCCATTATTCCCGGAGTGAGAACATATCCTTCTCCTTTTGGAAGTTCAATCTTAGAAATCGCCTCAGAAGAACTAAACCACAAATGTTGTACTCCTCGAAAAGAGGCTCCTAGTTCTAATCCTATTTCTTGGTATTTTTTATAAAAAGCATCTCTGGAAATATTCTTACTAAGAGATTTTTTAATCTTCTCTATATCATGTTTTATAGGTGCTGAGGTTTCGGCTGAGGTTAACTCTCCTTGCCCGTGAATTTGTTTTTCCTGACCTGAAACTCCTACTGTTTCTATATTACTGTAAATAACATACTGAAGGCTTTCTTCTTGTTTTATAATTTCAGTTTCAATTTGTACTGTCTTACCACGATGCCATATTGGCTGTAGCCATAACACATTTTTTAATTGTGTAATGTTTTTATTTATACTCTTTTCTCCAGCAGTTTTGGCTAGCTCTAAATAGGCTACTCCTGGCAATATTTTTTCATTCCTAAAAATATGATCTCTAAAAAAATGTTCTTCTCCTAAATACGTACTGCTGAATTTTTGATTTCCTCCATCAACATTTATCCTTTGATGTAGCAACGGATGTAGCTTTTGTATTCCTGAATTCGATTCGATTATCGTATTAGCTTTCAGCCAATATCTATCTTTTTCAAAAGCATACGTTGGCAAACTTATTCTTTGAGGTCTCTCTTGATTATTGCTATATAATTTATTCCAATCGACACTTACTCCCATTGCCCATAAATTTGCTAAAGACTGGTATTCATTATGTTCTGTTGCATATTTTATATAGGCTTCTCCTGCTCCATTTGATAAAAAAGTTTTGAATTGCTCTTTTTCTTTCGCAGAAGCTGTATTGGAGTTTACTAAGCCTTTATTATTCTTTAGCTTAATTAAAAAATCTGCTACAGAATCTGTTATAAATACGCTACGAAACTCCATGGGCTGACGTCCTACTTGCCATGTATAAGCTACATCAGAAATAGAAATTGCAGGTTTTTGTTCCAGATAATCAATCAGGTTTATTATTTGGCGTTCTAGTGCTTTCTCACTTTTTGCCGATATTGGTATAACAAACTCTTTACTAGAAATATTTTTTTGATGCTTGTTTTCATACTCCTCTACAACTAGGTGCGCATTTGTTCCGCTAAATCCAAAACTACTTACGGCCGCTCTCCTTGGTGTCGCTTCAGAATGTGCCCAATCTTGTATTTTATCTGTTATATAAAAAGGACTGTTTTCTAAGTTTATTAAACTATTTTTCTCTTCATAATTTAAGGTTGGAGGTATTATTTTATTCTGTAATGCCAATATTACTTTCTGTACTCCTGCTACTCCTGCTGCATAAACGGTATGCCCAATATTCGTTTTTACACTTCCTAATCCGCAATAATTAGTGTTGTTGGTTTGCTTTCTAAAAGCACGTGTTAATCCTTCAAATTCTATAGGATCACCAAGACCTGTTCCTGTACCATGTGCCTCTACATAAGTTATGCTATCCGGGTGAATATCATATTTTTGATATACTTCATTTTCTAATTCTTCCTGAGATTTCATACTTGGTGCCAAAATCCCATTAGTAGTTCCGTCCTGATTGGTTTCTACTCCTTTGATAATACCATGTATATAATCGCCATCTCTTTTTGCGTCTTCTAACCTTTTGAGTACCAAAACGCCTACTCCTTCTCCCGGTACAAATCCGTTAGCACGATGATCAAAGGCATAACATTGACCGTCTTTACTTAGCATACCTGCCTTGCTTGACAATTTGTAAAATCTAGGTGTTGTATTAATAAATACTCCACCGCTTAATGCTATATCAACTTCTTTATGATACAAACTTTTACACGCCATCTCGATTGCGACCAAAGATGATGAACATGCTGTATCTATAGCGATTGCTGGTCCTTTTAGGTTAAGAAAATATGATATTCTTGAAGCTAGGATTGCGCTGCTGTTTCCCCAATAAATTGCTGCATTCTCCAGATTAGTCGTTTGCACATAATCTCCTTGTCCTGCGCCAACATATATTCCGCATTTTGCCCCATTTAGCTTATCGGTTACAATAGCGGCATCTTCAAAAGCTTTCCAGCAATGTTCTAAAAACAAACGTTGTTGCGGATCCATTCCCTCGGCTTCTTTGCCTGATATTCTAAAAAATAAGGGATCAAATTTATCTATGTCTCTTAAAAAACTTCCCCACTTGCTATACGTTTTATTAGCTACTTCTTGATCTGCAGAGAAGTGTTCGTCGATATTCCATCTATCATTTGGCACTTCTTCTATAAGACTTTCTCCATCTTTTATTTTTGTCCAAAAATCATTTAAATCCTTTGCACTACCATATTGCCCACTCATACCAACTATAGCAATGTCTAATGCTTTAGTTTTTTGATTGGATTGTTTAATTTCTTTAGAACTTCTTGATGGAATTTCTATCTGTGCTGTTCTTGCCGAATTAGCTCTAACAATTACTTTCCCTATATTATCTCTATCCTCCAGTATTTTATAGGCTTTTTTATAATCTTCAAAAGGAACTTCTGTACTGATTACCGATTTTAAAACTCCCTTTTCTATATACTGTTTACATTCTGCCCATAAACCTTCGATATATTCTCGGTCTTCGCCGATAAGTTTTCTTAAATCAACAGCTATAAAGGTTTGATTGTTTGAAAATTTGCTCAGATCAATATGATTTGCCGATTTTAAAGCCGTCATTGACAACTCGATATATTGCCCTCTTTTTCCTAAACAGTTGATTCCTTTCTGAATGTTTTCGCCCGAAAGGGTATTTACAACAACTGTAACTCCTTGCCCATTTGTTATGCTATTTACTTCTTCTTCAAAATCTTGTTCTCTATAGTTAATCGCATGTTCAACGCCAATTTCTCTTAAATAATCTACTTTAAGGGTACTTCCTGCTGTAGCAATAACTTTTAATTCTAAATGCTTGGCTAGCTGTATCGCAATATGCCCAATACCACCTGTGGCAGTTTGAACTAAAATATAATCTCCTTTTTTAACATGCACTCTCCTAAATGCTTCCACCATTGTCATAGCTACTGTAGGAATTGCACAAGCTTCTTCAAAAGATTGATTTTCGGGTATAGGTAACAACTGTAATTCGTTAGCCACACAATGTGTACTATGCAAGCCGTAGCTACCATCTGTCATTACTATTACTCTGTCTCCAATACTAAAATTGGTTACTTTATTTCCTGTTGCTATAATAGTTCCCGAAGCCTCAAAACCTGGAGAAAAAGGATAAGGTGGCATTGTAGGATATAATCCTTTTACGCAAAGTAAATCTCCAAAATTGAGCGAGAAATGAGAAATCTCAACCAGAACCTCATCTTGTTGTATTGCGGGTAAATCAAAATTTACAATTTTAATATCATCAATCGTGGCAGGTTTTTCCAGCCATAATCGTTGTGCTTTACCTTTTTCTTTGCTTACTAAAAATGATGCTTCTTCTCTTTTTTCTATTTCTATTTTTTGACTCAGAACTTCATTTTCTGTCTTATTGTCTCTCTTATTTTCTGCTTTGATTTCGCTTTCTGATGCTGTTGGCTGTATTGTAAAAGCCGAACTATGTTCTTCTGCTAAGTATTTAGAAAATTCTTTTATGGTAGGATAATCAAATAATATCGTAGTTGGGATCGCATTTGTTAGCGTCTCATTTATTTCCTTTATTAATTCTAAACCTATAATTGAATCTACTCCATAATCAGACATTGGTGTGATCTCGTCAAACTCCGAAACCTCCATTTTTAGCACTAAGGCTAATTTATTTTTTATAAAATTTTCTACTTCCTTAATGTCTACAACTTGTGATGTTCCCACAGCTTGTTTAGAAACTATTTCTGTTTTATCAGATTTAGTTTCTCTTAAACTTGGCTCAGCTTTAGCATCTTCGGCAGCCAAAATAATTTCTCCATCACTTTGAGATATTATAATTTGCTGAAACAATTCTTCGTCTTCTGGGTAGCTCATTGTATTAACAAATCCTGTATCTGTTAATACTTTTTGCCATCCTTTTGTAGATAAACCCGGGCTTCCTTCTAGCCTAACTTCTGCATCTTCATATAACCACCAGCCATCGAGTAATCCAAATGTGAGGGTAGCATATATATCGTTTTGTGCTATTTCGTTTAAAACTAAGACACCGTTTCTCTTAAGTACTCCTTTTATATTTTGAAGACTTTTTCTAATGTTTTTTGTTGCATGTACTACATTGGCTCCAATTACCATATCAAAACTTCCCAGGGGTAGTTCCTGATTTTCTGGTGACTTTTCGATATTAAAAAGTTTCGTTTCTAAATAAGGTGCAATTGCCTTGAAATGCTTCTCTGCATGAAACAGAAAACTTTTAGACAAATCTGTATATACATAACTTATCTTGTTTTTGTAAGTACTTAATACCTGAAACAATAGGTTACTTGTTCCTCCTGTACCTGCGCCAACTTCCAGAATGGTAAACTTTTCTCCTTCGCCTAAGTTTTCGATATTATCTGCTACAATATTTTCTACTACCTGGCATAATATATCATTGAAATAATCTGCTTGTTCATTGCCTTTATAAACTTCAGAAACCAACTCCATACTTCCATCTGGGAACATTACATCTGTAGCATTTACTTTTCCCTGAAATATAGATTGCAGCCCATCTAAACATACTTGTAGTAATGTAGCATGACCTGCCATTTCTGGCATGTCTGTAAAGATATTTTGCAACGTTACTTGTCTGTCAAAATCTCTCAATTCCTCCTGAGCTATTGCAGTAAGGGTTAATACTCCTTCGTTTTCATGAAGATAATCGTAGCTTTTTAAACTACGAATACATTCTTCTAGCAAACGGGTATGTTTGTCAACTACTTTTAATTCTGTCTTTAACTGATCTATTTCATTAGCTATGCCACTTCTAAAACCCATACTTGTCAAAATACTGAGTAAAGAGTTATGACATATTCTTTGCATTTCTATGGCATTATTTTTTATGGTAGTCATTTTAATTTAAGATTTGTTTTGGAGAAGTTAATTTTATCCTTTTAAGTTCTATTGTTGCTTCTTTAGGAGGTTGAACTTTTCTCTTTTTTAATTGAAAAATGTTCATTCTCTTAATTACAGCATCATTCAAAAATTTCATTACGAAAAGTTGACCATTTTTTTGTGCAAAAACTTTTTCTAACGATTGCATTCCTTCCTCTTCATTAATACTTCCTATGCCCATTTGTTGCATTCGTTGTTCGTAGCCTTTAGAAGAAACAATACCTGTATTTCCCCAATATCCCCAATGAATTACGTATGTTGGGATTCCTGATTTTTGCTGTACTTGTTTTGCCAAACTATCTTTATAGGTGCATCCTGCTGAGTAATTAGATTGACCCGCTGCTCTAAAGAAACTTTGAGCTGAAGAATAAAAACAAATAAAGTCTAGTTCTTCCTGACTAAAGGCTTCTATCAAATATTGACTTCCGATTGATTTTGGGTAGAATGATTTTGTAAAATCTTCTTCATTCATATTGGCAATTATCTTATCATTAAGCACAATAGCCGAGTGAAAAATTCCATTAATTTCTTCGGATGTAAGTTTGATTTGTGTATACGCCGATTGCATACTTAACCTATTGTCTGCATCGCATTGAATATAGGTTGGAGATACTCCAAGCTGTGCTATTTCTTCAATTGCCTCAGTAATAGTATCGTCTTGCTCTCTTCTTCCTAACCAATATACTTTGGCTTGGTACTCTTTTACTAAATAAGAAGTGGTTACTTTTCCTAAACCACCAGCTCCTCCTAAAATCACATATACTCCACCTTTTTTAATTTTAGAATATTGTTTTTCTATTTTATCTTCTACTGGTATGAGGATATTTTGATATAAATCGAGATTTCTAATTGCTAAGGATTCTCCCATTTTAGAATAAGGCGTATCAAGAATACGTTTCATATCATTAGGATGCGAAACATCTACACTTTTAAAACCCCAATTCATTTCTTCTTTTACCAAAGAGCCAACTAGTCCTAGAATACCTGATCCTTTTTCTGTAACAATATCAGATGAGGTTACCTTTTGTGTTTGTTTAGTTACAAATACTATATCTAGTTTATCTGCGCTTCTTTTTTGTAATGCCTTTATGTTCTTAAAAACATTCAATTCTATTTTATCAATTTGTTCAAGCACTTCGCTTTTATCATCAGCATCCCATATTCCTTGCAGGAAATAAATAGATTTAATGTCTTGAGGAACATCCGTTGCATCTTTATACCAATTTATGCTTCCGCCATTGGCTTGTATTTCTTTTTCTAATGTTAGTGTATATTCATTTTTAGCTCCTATAAAAGCATTCTTTTTATGAGAAGCTGTTGCTGATTTTTCAAAAGATGTTTTCTCCCATATCGATTCATAATAAATCCCGATAGACTCTGTATCTTTATTTTCTTGCGTTATTTTTGGTTCTGGACTTAATGGTATCGACACAAAATCTCTCATGCCTATCAATACATTCCCATCCTCATCCAGTATTTGCATGGAATATCTGTGTATTCTGCTTTTTTCTTTATGTTTTTGTACATAACACCAAGAAGCTTTCGTCAAATCTGTAGCGTAGATATCTACCGCCTGAAGACTGTATGGCAATTGTAAACCTCCTTGTTTGTTATTAAAATCTACACCTATGGTTGCTTGTAATGCTGCATCTAATACACCTGGATTTAAGATAACTCCATCCCACGCTGGTAAATGAATACTAACTAATGATTCATCTTCATTGAAATACATTTTTTTGATTCCTTGAAAACTATCTCCATATTCTAAACCTACCGTTTTAAAAGCTTCATAACATGCTGCGCCTTCTTTTTCGCCTTGCATGCGTTCTTTTAAAACCGAAATATCATATCGTGAAACTTGTTTTAAATCCTCTCTACCTAATTTTATCTCCGCATGTGTTATACTTTTCCCTTCTTCTTTACTCGATATTTGTACTACAATCTCGTTTTTATCTTTTGTTACAAGGGTGCTAACTTTTTTAATTTTGTTATCAACTTTTAGCGGTTTCAACCAAATAATATCTTTGAGTTGTAATACTTCTTGATGTGTTACTTCTTCTAAAGCTTTTCTAGCCAATTCTATATAGGCAACTCCTGGAAATAGTTTTTCAGAATTGACCAAATGATCTTTTAAGAACGTTTCGTTTCCTGAGAAATCACTTTGAAATTTAATTCCGTCCAGATCAGATACATTTTTATGAAGCATAGGGTGTAACTCAGCCACTCCATTTAATGTTACTGCATTTTCATTTGCTTTATCTTTTTTAGAGAACCAACAATATTTTTTCACAAAAGGGTATGTAGGCAAGCTTATCTTTTGTGGTAATTGCTTTTTGTTATAATATGCAGACCACTCTATATTTCTTCCCGAAGACCATAATTCTAATAGTCTCACCTCTCTATTTTTCCATAAATTTTTAATTTCTGCATCTAATACATCTTCCTTTATTAATGCGTCTTGAGCTGTAATCCCATAATAATAATCTAATGAAACCTCATCTAAATAGGCTTTTAATTGAGCCGTAGCTTCCTCTATAGTCGTAGCATAAAAAGCGAGTCGGTGAGACATTGCTTCTCTTCCTACCTGTAATGTATATGCAACTTCTTCTGGCAAAAGTTGTTCTTGATTTTTTATAAAATACAATAGCTTCTCTACATATTCTTTGAGTTGCTTTTCTGATTTTGCAGACATAACCCATATTGGTATTGGCTGGTCATACTTTTGTTGCTTCACTTGCATGTTATATTCTTCAATAATCAAATGAGCATTACTACCTCCTGCACCAAAACTGCTAATACCTGCTATTCTTGATTTTCCGTTAGTTTCCCATGGTTCTAATGTTTTTTGTACTCTAAATGGAGTACTATTAAAATTAATATTTGGGTTTTGTTTCTCTGCATGAATAGATGGTACTAGTTGTTTATTCTTCAATTGCAACAGTACTTTTGTTATTCCGGATATTCCCGCTGCAGATTCACAGTGTCCTATATTAGATTTTACAGAGCCTATCTTGCATATATAATCTTCGTCTTCTACCTGAAATGCTTTTTTTAGACTCGCAACTTCTATCGGATCTCCCAAACTTGTTCCTGTACCATGAGCCTCGATATATGAGATTTCACCTGCGTTGAGGCTTGCTCTTTCCATAGCTCTTTTAATTACCGAAGTTTGAGCCTTAGGATTCGGTACTGTATATCCATTTGTTTTCCCTCCATGATTTAAAGAAGCTCCTCTGATAACACCATAAATATGATCTCCATCGCGTTCTGCATCAGATAATTTCTTTAGCAAGACAGCTCCAACTCCTTCAGATGGTACATATCCGTCTCCTCCTTCTCCAAAACTTTTGCAACGTCCTGTGCTTGATGCAAATCCTGCTTTACTTAATAGCAAATATTTATTAGGATGAATACTTACGTTTACTCCACCAGCAATTGCTGCCTTGCAATCACCATTCATAATACTCTGGCATGCAAGCTCTACTGCAGTTATTGAGGATGAACACATCGTATCTAGCGCCATACTCGGCCCATGAAAATTAAAGAAATACGAAACTCTATTGGCTATACTACTCGGGTTACCCACAAGATGAATCTGATTGCCTTTTTGCTGTTCTTCTATACCATATAGCTGATATTCTTCATACATGACTCCCACAAAAACGCCTACATTACCAGTCATTTCATTTATTTGGGTCGATTGTCCTAATCGTTCTCTTGTATAACCTGCATCTTCTATAGTTTCCCAAGCCGTTTGTAAAAACAATCGTTCTTGAGGTTCCATAATTTCAGCTTCACGAGGAGATATATTAAAAAATAAAGGGTCAAACTTATTTACGTCTTCTATAAAACCTCCCCATTTACTATAACTATTACCTGATTTCCCTTTTTCTTCATCATAAAAACTTGTCAAATCCCATCGATCACTAGGTATTTCGGTAATACTATCTTTTCCTTGTTTTAGGTTTTCCCAAAATTCTTGTACATTATTTGCCCCAGGATATTTTCCTGCTAAACCTATAATTGCTATTTTATCTTCATTATCTACACTTTTGGCTACTGGAAATTCATCTTGATATTTTGGACTATCCTCTATTATAGATTCGTCTAAATCTTGATTTCTGTCTTCAATATCTCCACCAATAAATGTTTCCTTATCTTCTTCATGAGAAAATGAGTCTTCATTTTTTAGTAACAATTCTTGTATTGTTTCTTGCTGATTTTCTAGAAAATAACCTATTAACTCCTGAAGTGATTGGTACTCAAAAAACAAGGTTCTCGGAATATCATTAAAAACTACATCAAAGGTGTTTGTTAACTTCGTAATACTAATGGAATCTATTCCAAAATCTTCAAAATATTTATGGGCTTCAAATCGCTCTTTTGGCAACTTAAATTCTGCCGATAAAAGATCTATTAAATAAGAAGTAATAAATACTTTCAGTTCTTCTTGATTGTATTCTTTGGCTTTCTTCTCTTTAACTTCCTCTACAATCTCCTTATTACTAGATTTTTGTATTTTAATTCTTTCTAATAAACCGTATACTGGTATTATCTGACTGTGTGCACCAGATAATATAAAATCAAAACTATTTGTACCTACCTCATTAGGCATTGGCAACATACCTGTCTGATTTTTTATAAACTCTTTTTGTTCCTCAGGCATTTTCATTCCTCCATTTTCCCATAGCGGCCAATTGATACTTATGCTCTTACCAAATCTTGTTTTTTGCTCATATTTTGTTCTTCTATGAGTCATAAAATTGTCCATAAAAGCATTCGCAGCAGCGTAATCACTTTGCCCGTGATTTCCCTTTACTGCTGCTACGGCAGAAAAACTCACAAAAAAATCTAACTTTTCATTTTTAGTAACCTCATCTAAAAATAATATGCCATCCATTTTAGGTTTTAATACTGCTTCTGCCTCTTCTGCGCTTTTGTGAATTATCAAACTATCTTTAATAATTCCTGCACTATGCATGATTCCATCTATAGCGCCAAATTGTTGTTTTATTTTTTGAAATTGTAATGCTACAGCTTCTTTATCAGCAATATCACAAGCATTATATATCACATTAGGATAGGAGTTTACGATTTTATTGTAAGCATCGTTACTACTACTTCTGCCTGTAAGAATTACTTTTGTATCCTTAGTTTTCAGAATATGTTCCAAGAATATTTGTCCTAAACCACCCATTCCTCCAGTTATCCAATAAACTCCTCCCTCTTTAATTTTCACGTCCGAAGTTTGTTTTTGTGGTGTTAAAACTTCAAGATGTTTTTCTTCTCTTTGTCCGTTTATATATCTAACCTCCAGAGCTTCTAGTTTACTTTCTGATGCTACAATTTCAAGGATTTCTTCTATACTTTTTGTAACTACATTATCCAGAACAATTACTTTTCCTAATACTTTAGAATATTCTAATTGAGCAGATTGAAGCAATGCTGCCAAATGCCCGTACTGATTATAGCTATTATTTTCTATAACGATAGTAAGCTGTACTTCTTCCTTTGCTTCTATAATTTGTTTGAGTTTCTTAAAGATAACCTGAAACCCATATTTAGGATCTTCACTATCTTCTAGCAACCTAACATCTAGAATATTGTTCTTTATTTTTTCATTTATTGCACTTTCAAATCCTGCCAAATAAACCAGTTGCTTATTTTCTTTATGCTTACTTATTTGCGGAGCAACATTTTTCCATACATTATTAAAATATTGGATTCCTTCTTTTTTATCTTCTTGACTTTCATTTTTATCTGCAAGAATATTTTCTAATGGCAAGAGCGTAAATTCATCTAACTTTAAGATCGTTTCTCCTAAACTATTTACTAAAACCATATTGTATTTTCGGATTCCAGATGTACTAGATTTAGTTGCAAATAACTCAACTAAACACCAAGCTTTAAGAGGTAAATCTTTATAGATATTAAGTCTTTGTATGCTATACGGAACATAAACTGTATTTGTTTTTCCTTCTAACGAAAGTCCTATCGTACATTGAAATATGCTATCTAATATGCCCGGTTCCAGAACAAATTGATTCTGCTTATTGAATGTTAATTCAACAACTGCTTTATCCTGAGAATACTTAATATTTTCAATTCCTTGAAAGTTTTTTCCGTAATCAAATCCTAGATTACTAAAGTGCTCATATATTTCTTTTTTGCTTTTAATTTGAGGCAACTCTGCTATTATTCCATCTACATTTAATCGCTCTGAAGATGTGTTATTAACTGATTGTTTTCTCAATTTACCTGAGCTATGTATGATTTTTTTCTCGTTATGATTTGAAAATATTTGATACTGATATTCTGAACTTGAAATTTCTGAAATCACTGTTTTAAGCTCAATTCCTTTTTCTTTATTTCTTAAAGGTTCTTGCCATGTAATATCATATAACTCATTAATCATAGCATTCGCACTGATTTTTCCAGCTTCTAGCGCCATTTCTATATATGCCGCTCCGGGAAATAAACCAGAACCATTTACTATATGATCTTTTATAAAATACTCCTCTCCACTAAAATTACTTTCAAATTTCTGCTCCTTAATTGTGGAGATATTTTGATGAATTAACGGATGTATTTTTGACGCTTTTTCTGTCTGTATTTCTATTTCTTCAATCCAATATCGATCTCTCTCAAATGGATATGATGGTATTTTAATTTTCTTTACTTTTTGGTTGTACAATAACTCCCAATCAATTCTTACTCCTTGTGTCCACAATTCAGCTACAGTTTCTAACTCTGTGTTCTTAATAGCACTTTCTATAAATGCTTTTCCAGAAACACCTTTCATTGTAGTATTCTCCTGAACTCTTATATTATTTGTATAATAATTTAAGGTTCTGGATTTCTCACTCTCGGGATTTAAGAAGTTTTTCAGCTTCAATATTAATTCATCATTATTCTGTACAACACAGGCAAAGCGTTCTTCCATTGCTGTACGACCAACCTGAAATGTATATGCTAAAGAGTTTAAAGAAACATTTGGGTTGTGCTGAACAAACAATACTACTTTTTCACAATATCTCTCGAGACTATTTTTGTCTTTTGCAGATATTGCTAAGATTACTTTATCATTCTTTTCTACTTCTTTTTCTGAAGCAGCAGGAATATATTCTTCAATAATAGCATGCGCATTAGTACCACTAAATCCAAAACTGCTAATAGCCGCTCTTCTTTTTCCTCCTGTATAATCATCCCAAGATTTAAGGGTTGTATTTACATAAAAAGGGCTGTTATCAAAATCGATAAATTCATTATTCTTTTGATAATTCAAAGAAGACGGAATTTGTTTGTGTTGCATTGACAAAATCACTTTTTGCAATCCTGCTAATCCTGCTGCATGTAGTGTATGCCCAATATTGGTTTTTACACTCCCAATACCACAGTAATTCTTTTTTTGTGTTTTAGATCTAAAAGCTTTTGTAAGTGCCTCAACCTCTATAGGATCTCCTAATTTAGTTCCTGTTCCATGTGCTTCTACATAACTTATCGTTTCTGGATTTATACTAAAAGTTTCATACACTTGTTTCTCTAAAGCTTCTTGTGATGGTGCACTTGGTGCTAAAATTCCATTGGTTGCTCCATCTTGATTCGTTAAGATTCCCTTTATCACTGCATGAATAATATCTCCATCTCTTAGTGCATCGTTTAATCGTTTAACTACCACTACGCCTACACCTTCTCCCGGTACAAATCCGTTTGCTCTATGATCGAATGTAAAACACTGCCCGTTCTCACTTAACATAGAAGCTTTACTTGCCATTTTATGAAATAATGGTGTGGCGGCGAGACTTACTCCTCCACAAATTCCCATATCGATATTGCCCGTTTGTAGGTTTCTGCAAGCTGCCTCTAATGCTACTAATGATGATGAACACGCAGAATCTATTGCTAAGGCAGGCCCTCTTAAGTTTAGATAATACGAAATTCTAGCTGCAAGAATTGAATTATCCATACCCCAAAAAACAGACACATGTTTGTTTTTTGGATTCTGAATATAATCGCTATTTCCTACTCCCGCATAAACTCCTACTTGCTTACCATCTAAATGGTCTTGGGTTAAATTTGCATCTTCTAATGCGTGCCAACAATGTTCTAAAAACAAGCGTTGTTGTGGATCCATATTTTCAGCTTCTATGCCCGATATTTTAAAAAATCCTGCATCAAACTTGTCTATATTATCCATAAAACCACTCCATTTACTATAGGTTTTATCTTCTTCGCTTTTAATGGGGCTGTAATGAAGTGTGCTATCCCATCTTTCTATTGGAGTTTCTCTTATCAGGTTTTCTCCTCCTTTTAGAGCTTCCCAATATTCCTCTAGATTTGATGTTCCTGCATAAGCCCCACTCATACCAACAATGGCTATATCGTCTGAGTTTTTCTGTGCTTCTTGCGCTTCTTGCGCTGAATTTTTTATAGGCGCTTCGTCTTTAAGGATAGGTGTATTTACATTATTATCTTTTATAATCTTACGTTTCCAACCCTCCTTATTTTCGACAATATATTGTACTAAAGATCGAATACTAGGATAATTAAATAAATCCGTTGGTTGGATATCGATATCTAGTTCTCTATTTATGTACTCGCTAAGTTGGCTACTCAAAATAGAATCATATCCCATTGCAGAGAATGGTTCATCGAGATCAAACTCTCCCTGAGGAAGCTTGATTAAAGACGCTGCTATTTTTTGTACTTTATCTAATACAATATTCTGATGTTCTTCGTTATCTGCGGTCTCTAACTCAAATTGGTTCATTAAGGTTTTCTCTTCGGTGATTTTTTTTACCAAAGAGCCCTTTTTCATTCTAGAGGTTAAGCTTTTTGCAATTGGTTTTTTAGAAAACTTAACGGCATATATTTCTTTTAGTTCGCCTTCAAGAATTTTCTCTAAGGCGATCATTCCTTCTTTTGCTTCGATGCTACCTACCCCCATTTGATCCATTCGGTCTGCATATTTGGAGTTTGAAGCCACACCAATATTCCCCCAATATCCCCAATTAATTGTATATGTAGGGATCTTATAGTTTTGCTCAACTACTTTTGCTAAAGTATTTTTATAGGTACAACCAGCTGCATAATTGGCTTGTCCGGGACCATTAAAAAAGCCTTGAATAGAGGAATAAAAACACATAAAATCCAAGAACTCATTCTTGCATACCTGAACCAAATTTTGAACTGCTATAGATTTTGGCGCAAAGGCTTTATTAAAATCAGAAAAACTCATTGCATAAAACGGTTTATCTTCTAGCACTAAAGCTGAATGAATAACCCCATTTATAGCTTCTCCACCAGATTTTATTTGCTTAAAAGCCGCTCTTATATCTTCTAGTTTATTTGCATCGCATTGTATATAAACAGGCTTTCTTTCGTATCCTGAAAACTCTTCTATACTAGCTTCTACTATTTTGTCTGACGGTCTTCTTCCTAACCAATATACTTTGGCATTATATTTATTAATCAGGTATTCTGTAGTGATTTTACCTAAACCGCCAGCTCCGCCAAGAATTACATAAATTCCATTTTTTCTAATTCTATGAGAATAAGATACTGCAGGTAATGTAGCTAAGGCACTTAATAGTTTTTTATAGAAATTTCCGTTTCTATAAGCCACTAACGTTTCGCTAGTTTGTACTATTTTAATCGCTAGTTTTTCAAAATCTATGGGTTCATTTTCATTGATATCAACTACTCTAAAATTCCAAGTAGGCATTTCTGCAGCTACTGTCCCAACTAAACCAAAGATTCCAGCTCCTTTTTCCTGAACCGTATCTGTAGAGAAAACCTGTTGTGTTTGGTTTACAATAATGTGAATCTGAAAATTATTATTTTTAAATTCTAATAGCTTTTTTAAACATATAAAAACAAATTCTTCTTCTTTTCCATAAGATCCATTTTCGCTATCGTTAGACACAAAAGAACGGTTTGGGAATATAAATACGTGATCAAAAGATTCATCGATATCATCAATAGATGAAGTATAAACTACTTCTGCATCTTGTTTTGTTAATGCCTTTTTAAAGTCAAAAATCAAATCATTATTATCTCCCAGACATAAAATTTTCTTTTCCTGAAAAGGATTTTTTTCTTGATTTATTTCTTTAATCTCTTCCCATTTTTCTTCAAAATATTGTAATTCTAAAACACTATCGTCCAAGAGTAATTTCACTCCTTCAAATACAAAAAGTATTTCACCCTCAGCACTAAGTAAATTAACGGTATAAAAATCTTCTTTGTCTTCTTCTTTAATTACTTGGCACCAATGCGTATTCTTAATATCGCCATATATATGCATTGCTTCAATACTTTCTATTGTCGAAGTATTATCTTTTTGTCCATTTAAAGTCTGGAAAGCACTTTCTAATATATTTAATGGCAACACATATTGCTCTTCTTCCTCTTTAGGAATAACCCTAGACCATACCTGATTTTGCATTTGAAATAAGGAATGGATACTCTGTAATTCAGTTGTATATTCTAATGAATTCTTTGCTAACTGCTTATAGAATTCTTCTTTGTTTAACTCTGTATCTTCGCTTATTAAATTCTCTAATTCAATCTTTTCAGGTGTATTTTTAAATGCATTTAATAAATCCCCTTGCGCATATATTATTTTATTTAAAACATCATTCTCCTGATAGAACTCAAAAGAGAATCCTTCTTTTTGTTCCTTAAATTCTATATGAAGTACTAGCGGTTCATTTTCTATTACAATAGGCTGATTCCATTTAAAGTTTCGTATTACATTAATTTCTCCATTATTTACTTTACTCCCTGCTACTCTTATCATTTCTATATAAGCCGATAATGGTAATGTTTTCTTTCCGTTTACTTTTAAATATTGAAAGAATGACTCTTTTCCTGTATATATAATCTTGAATTTCATGCTATTTAATTTTGAAATAATGGATGTATTACTTTTGATACCTTTTCTATTTTCTCTAATTTCTCAGAGATTTCTGGTAACCAATACCTCTTTTTTACAAATGGATATGTTGGTAAACTTATTCGCTTAGGTTGTGTATCATTGTCATACAACTTATCCCAAGCAATGTATTCTCCCTGAATCCATAATTTCGCCAGTTTGTTTAGATCCTTATTCTCCAAAGCTTTTTCATACAGAATATCTGTATTGTCAGTTTTATTTAACTCGTAGCTTTTTAAGGTTTGCTGATGCCCTAAAAATTGATCTTGCATATAGTTATAAAGTTCCTTTTTGAGTTCTTTTATAGAAGTAACTTCTATGCTTAATCTAGTTTCCATGGCAACTCTTCCTACTTGTAATGTATAGGCTAAATCAGCCAACGAAATCGTCTCTTCTTCGTCTAGAAACTTAATAAGTTCTTCTGCTTTCTGTTTTAATCGTTCCGTATTTTTAGCCGATAAAACAATAAGCACCGACTCTGTTTCACGCGTATCTCTATTGTCAGTTCTTTGGTATTCTTCGAGTATAACATGTGCGTTACTTCCTCCTGCTCCAAAACTGCTTAAACCTGCTCTTCTTTTTTCTGAATCTGCAATTACCCAATCTGTTAATTCTTGCTGAATCTCAAATGGGCTTTCGCCAAATTGAATATTCTTATTAAGGATGTTACTATGAATGGAAGGTGCGATTTGTTTGTACTTAAATTGAAGTAAAATTTTTGTCAATCCCGAAATTCCAGCTGCCGACTCGCAATGCCCAATATTCGATTTTACAGATCCTATTTTGCAACTAGCATTATGGTCAAGGTTTAAGGCTTGAGCTAAACCCGCTATTTCTATCGGATCTCCTAAACTTGTTCCTGTACCATGCGCTTCTATATACTGCAACGAGGAGGATTCTATTCCTGCTTTTTCAATCGCTTTTTGAATAACTTTGGCTTGTGCATTAGGATTAGGCACATGAAATCCATTGGATCTTCCGCCATGATTAATATCTGTAGATCGGATAACGCCATAAATTTGATCGTTATCTTTTATCGCTTCCGATAGTGGTTTTAAGAGTACTGCTCCAACACCTTCGCCCGGAACATATCCATCTGCTCCTTCACCAAAAGCAGCACATTTTCCTTGACTCGATACAAAACCTGCACTACTT
The DNA here is from genome assembly GCF_000737695.1 of Flavobacterium hydatis. Lineage (GTDB taxonomy): Bacteria > Bacteroidota > Bacteroidia > Flavobacteriales > Flavobacteriaceae > Flavobacterium > Flavobacterium hydatis. The sequence goes on along the minus strand of NZ_JPRM01000036.1, from coordinate 92,111 downwards.
AGTGAGAGATATTTGTACGGATGCAAATTAAGATTAACCCCTCCGGCAATTGCGGTTGTACATTCGCCTTTTCGGATACTCTCGCAAGCTAAATGTATAGCGGTGATAGAAGAAGAACACATCGTATCGATAGCCATACTTGGTCCTTCAAAATTCATTACATAAGAAACCCTATTAGCAATACTGCTATGAATTCCTTTTGGTGTTGTAAACTGTCCTTCGTGCATAGCATCTATACCAAACATGGCATACTCACTGTACATTACTCCAACAAAAACTCCTACTTTTTGATTAAGGTCTTCTGGAGTATATCCTGCATTTTCGACAGTATTCCAAGCTGTTTGCAAAAACAAACGTTCTTGCGGATCCATTAACTCCGCTTCTTTGGGTGATATATTAAAAAATATAGGATCAAATTTGTCTACATCTTCTACAAAACCACCCCACTTACTATAGGTTTTTCCTTCTTTGCCTTTTTCTTTATCAAAGAATAATTCGGTATTCCATCTGTTTTTTGGAATTTCTGTAATGCTATCTTTTCCTTGTTTTAGGTTTTTCCAAAATTCTTCTATTGTATTAGCGCCTGGATATTTTCCTGCCACACCAATAATTGCAATTGGTTCTTCAGTAAGTCTGTAATTAGTTTCTTTTTGCTCTTTTATTTCTTTATTAGCATAAAAAATTTCGCTTTTATCTTCTACAATTACTTGATTTTCTTTCTGATTCCCTGTGATTTTCAGCATCGAATCAGAGTAATTTTTCATAAAGTATATGGCTAAATCATCTAAAGTTGGATTCTCAAAAAACAATGTATTTGAGATGTCTTCAAAATCTTCATTTAATTTATTCGTAAGTTTTACGATACGAATAGAATCCATTCCATAAGTTTCAAATGGTGTTGTTAAACCTATTCTTTCTGGTTCTATTTGTAACTCTTCGCCTATCAGGTTTCTAAAATATCCTATACAAGCATCTTTTGTAATGCCCGAAGTATTTGCAACTGTTGCTATCTTTTTGTGCTCTTTCTTTTCTAAAAGTTTAGACGCTTTTTCATATACAACCATTACTTGCGAAGGTGCTTCTTTTAATATATAAGACAATGCTTTAAGTCCCTCGGCTGTAGGCAATGGCAGCATTGCCCAATAATGCTTTAAATATTTCTGGCTTTCTTCATTTATTTGTAGTCCACCATCTTGCCATAATCCCCAATTTACCGTAATAGATTTTCCTGAGCGTTTGCCTTCTTTTACCAACTGGTTTCTGTATAAGGCATAGGTATCCATATAAGCATTCGCAGAAGCATAGTCTGCTAATCCTATATCTCCCATAATGGCAGAAATAGATGACACATACATCATAAAATCTAGCGGTACTTGTTGCGTAACTTCGTCTAGAATTCTGGTTGCGTCAATTTTTGGTGATAATACTTTATGTATTTCTTCTGAGGTCTTTTTTATTATCTGGCTGGCTGTTCCTATTCCTGCACTATGAATAATTCCATTAATTTGTCCTTCTTCTCTCAGGATTTCATTAATTACCGTAGCCATAGCTGTTCTATCGGTAACATCACAACGAACGTATTTTGCATCGTTTAATGCATTGATATTACTTTTCTTTTCTGGAGATAATTCGCTTCTTCCTATTAAAAAGAGTTTCGTGTTTTTGAATTGATTTAAGTAGTTTGCAAAAATCATCCCTAGTCCTCCAGCTCCTCCTGTTATGATATAAACTCCATTAGGTTTAATATCAATTCCATTTTGATTGGATGTCTGGTTATAGATTCCTATTTCTCTAACTTCTCGATTGTTATTGATATACTGAACTTCTGCATCTTGAGTGTTTTTTTCTTCGCTTATAATCTTGCAAAGAAGGTCTATATTCTCTACCGAAATTTGATCTACAGCTATAGTTTTTCCTGAGATTATTGGATTTTCTTTGTTTACCGATTTCAATATTCCAGAAACAAAACTATAAGCCAAGGTTTCTTGTTCTTCAAATAGTATTAAGAAATGTGTTTCCTTTTTATTGACTAAATTCTGTTTTACACGATTTAGAATAGTATTAAAGAATTCTTCTTCGTTCTGACTTTGTATGCTTGTTACCTCAATTTCTAACTCATCTGTTAATCGTTCCGCTATTTCTGATGTTGAACCAGCCAAAATAACTTCATAATTTCTGTTAGAATTAATTACTACATTCTCTGTGATTTGTTTAGATGTCCAATCATAAGAATATAATTGTGTATATGCGTCTACTTTATTTGATGTCGCTTTTTCTTGGTTTGCAAAAGGTAGCGTTACAAAATCTATAAAACTCATTATCACTTCGCCACTAGCATCTATTAATTTTACATCATAGTGTATTGGCGCATTCTTTTCTTCACTTTGTTCTCTTATAGTTACATAAGACCAAAACTCTGATGGTAATTCTTTGTAAATATTTACCTCTTTAACACTAAATGGGATTGATAATGGTAATTGTTTTGTATCTCCTTTAAGATGAATTCCTAAACAAGTTTGTAAGGCACTATCCATTGCCTGAACAGTCCAGTAGTTATCTGAAAGGTCTTGATTAATATTAATTTTTGCTAAGGCTTCGTTTCTGGAATATCGGATATATTCTATTCCTTGAAAACTTGTCCCGTAATGAAATCCGAGTTCTTTAAATAGTTTATAATATTCTTCTTTATGCAGCACATCCGCTAATCGATTACTAATTAATTCTATATCAACTTTCTCTATTTTCTCTATAAATACAGGACTGATTTTGCCTTGGCTGAAAATGATATTTTCTTGTTCCTGATCTTTAACAGTAAAAGTGATTTCTTTGTTTAATGTTTGTAATTCTGTAACCACAGATCTGGAATGTCCATTAACTTGCAACGGCGACATCCAGAATACATCTCTTAATTGAGCTATTTTTTGGTCTATATATAATCCCCCAGAAACTCTCGCCATCTCTAGATAAGCTACGCCTGGTAAGATTTTCTCTGTATGCAGAATATGTTCTGACAGAAATTGTTCAGTACCGGAATATTTACTTATAAATCGAGAACTATCTAATTTATTAAGTTGTTGATGTACTAGCGGATGTTCATTTTTTATTGCCAGAACCTCAACCGTATCTTTTGGCTTAAACCAACAATAATCTTTGGCAAATGGATAATTAGGAAGACTAATAATATTAAGCATTTTATCATATAATTGATCCCAATTAATGCGTTCTCCCTGAGTCCATAAAGTGGCTAAAGTTGTTTGGTCTTTTTGTATCAAAGCTTCCTCAACTGCGTCGCTTATTTTTTTGTAAGCCACCAATTTATTTGTCTCTATTTCGCCTATTATTCCTGTTGTAGAATCTTCTAGATATTGCTTTAGTTTTACAATTAATTGTGCTGTATTTGTAACTATAAAAGCTACTCTACTTTCCATGGCTTCTCTACCTATTTGCAATGTATAGGCGATATCATTAATCGTTACACTATCAATATTCTCTTCTAGAAATTTGCTTATTTTTTGAGCATGTTCTTTTAATCGTACTGCATCTTTAGCCGATATAGGAATGATAACTGGGTCTTGAGAATCAGTAAAATCCTGAGAATCATTTTTATATTCTTCAATTACAAGATGTACATTAGTACCTCCTGCTCCAAAACTGCTTATTCCGGCTAGTCTTGGTCTGCCATCTGATGTAATCCAATCTTCTAATTCTTGTTGTACATGAAAAGGGCTATTCTCAAAGTCGATATTGGTATTTAATTTCTTAGAATGTAATGACGGAACAAGTTGTTTATTCCTGAGTTGCAAAAGCACCTTGGTCACTCCAGATATACCTGCTGCTGCCTCACTATGCCCAATATTCGATTTTACCGAACCGATCTTACATGATTGATTTGCTGTACCTGTAAATGCTTTTTTGAGTCCAGCAATCTCTATAGGATCTCCTAATTTTGTTCCTGTACCATGAGCTTCAATATAACTATAGGCTTGGGGCGAAACTCCGGCTCTCTCCATTGCTTGCGAGATTACCGCTGCCTGAGCATTAGGATTAGGTACGGTATATCCGTTTACTTTTCCGCCGTGGTTTATAGCTCCACCTTTGATGACTCCATAAATTTGATCTCCGTCTTGTTTGGCTTTTGCCAATGATTTTAACATGATTGCGCCAACTCCTTCTGAAGGAACATAACCATCTCCTCCTTCTCCAAAAGTTTCACATTTGCCTTTTTCTGAAACCAGATGTAAATCACTTAACATTAAATATTTGCCAGGATGTATACTTAAATTAACACCTCCTGCTATAGCTGCTTCACAGTTGCCTAAATGTATGTTTTCGCAAGCCATCTGGATTGCAATTAACGATGAAGAACACATCGTTGCTACTGCCATACTTGGCCCATGAAGATCTAAAAAATAAGAAACTCTATTGGCTATACTACTCGCATTTCCGGTTGGAGCAATAAAATTGCCTTTGAGTCTTTCTTCTATTCCGAACAATTGATATTCTTCATACATAACTCCAACAAAAACACCCACATTACCGCCTGTATCTGTAGCCGATTTTTTTCCTATATTTTGTAATTTCTTCTTGGTATACCCTGCATCTTCAATTGCATGCCAAGCTGTTTGCAAAAACAAACGTTCTTGTGGATCCATCATTGAAGCTTCGCGTGGCGAAATATTAAAAAACAAGGGGTCGAACTTATCTATATCATTAATAAAACCTCCCCATTTGCTATAACTGCTTCCTTTTTTTCCTTTCTGTTCGCTATAAAACTCCTGAACATTCCATCGTTGTTCTGGTATCTCTGTAATACTATCTTTACCTGCTTTAAGATTCTCCCAGAACTCCGCAATATTATTTGCTCCAGGATACATTCCACTCAATCCAATTATGGCAATATCATCGTTTTTTATTTCTTCCTTTTTTACAACCGGAACTAATTTTGGTTGCATAAAGCGCTTATATTCCTTTGCTTCAATTACAGAAAACGCTTCATTTCTGATTACTTTATCAGTTGGAACTTCATAAGTGTTTTTTGTAGTTTTAAATGCTTGTAAAGTATCTGAATGTTCTTTTACAAAATAAGATACAAGCTGATCTATTGTTTGATATTCAAACAGTAAGGATACCGAAACATTATCAAAAATATCGCCCAATCTATTGGTTAGTTTTACCACTAACATAGAGTCGATTCCATATTCTTCAAAAGGCAATTCAGTTTGAATATGCTCTTCTTTTAATTTTAATTCTTTCTTAAATATTTCGACTATTTTCTCATAAGCAATTGCTTTTAAGTCTTCTGTCGGTTTCTCTGAAACATTATTTTTATCTACAACAACTACACTATTAGCTTTGGTTCCAAAGGTTTTGTCTAGTTTGTTTTTAGAACCATAAACAATAATAGTTTGTTCATTTGCTAGTTGCAGTACTTTATCTAATGCTTTTACTCCTTCTGCTTCTGGTAAAGGAAACATACCCCATTGTTTTGATAAAAATTCTATACTCTCAGCATTTGCTTGCATTCCGCCAGTTTCCCATAATCCCCAATTTGCAGAAATTGTAGTTCCTTTGCGTTTACCGTCTTTAACTAAACGATTACGTTTTTTTGCAAAATGGTCCATATAGGCATTCGCAGCAGCATAATCTGATAATCCTATATCGCCCAATACCGAAGAAATGGAAGAGCAGTACATCATAAAATCTATTGTTTCATTTTGTAGTGCCTTGTCTAAATTTTTTACTCCTGCAATTTTTGGCGGCAATACCTTATAGATTTCTGTTTCTGTTTTCTCTATAATCGTACTAGCTAGACCTATACCTGCACAATGAATAATCCCATCTATTTTTCTGTAATCTGATAAAATAGTTTCTATTAAATTTTCTACTTCATCATACTTAGTAACATCACATGCGTAATATTGAGCATTTGGTAAACTTTCTGTATACTTCTGGATGGTATCATTTTTAGTTCTTCTTCCTGTAAGTATAAGTTGCGTTCCCTGAGTTTTGGCAATATGTTCTGCAAAAACACTTCCGATTCCTCCTGCACCTCCAGTAATTAAATAAACGCCTCCTTCTTTAATCTTAAGGTCAGAAATCTGATTTTGAGATACTGAAGTAGCCTTCTTTACTTCTCTGGTTTTGCTCAGATAACGTACTTCTGCTTGTTCATCAAGATTTTCATTTTTCAAGATTTGCACTAATTCATTTCCTGCCTTAACATTCATAGATGTTACAGAAATAAGTTTAGTCTTAACTCTTGGATTTTCTTTTGAAGCCGATTTCAATAGTCCTATAATAAATCCATATTTATCATAATCTTCCTCATTTATAAGCACCGAAAAATGTCCTCTTAGCTTTTGTGACATTCTATTTTTAAGAAGCTCTAGTATTTTCAGAAAATAAGATTCTTCTGTTTCTTCATTTACATTAAATACTGTTCCTTCAAATGCCTGACTAAATTGTTGCACCAAATTTTGACTAGCCCCAACTAAAATCACATCATTGTAATCTGTAGTATGTGCATACGTTTTTTCTGGTTCAGTTGTTTCCCATTGGTAATCATAAATTTCTGTCGCTAAGGATTCTTTTCTTGAGTTCTGATTTAGAAATCCTCCATCGTATGGTAAAATGACAAAATCTTTAAAACTTACCACAACCTCTCCTTTGTCGTTTAGTAAATCCATGTCGCATTGCGGTATAGTTGCTTTTGGGTTAGCATTTGGACTAAACCTTGCATACGACCATACAGGAAATGTAATCTCTTTATAAACTGTTACTTTCCCCACACTAAACGGGATAGACAATGGCATTTTATCCTTATCTTTTAACAGTAACCATGCTAAACATGCCTGAAGCGTACTATCTAATACGCCAGGATCTAAGGTCATATCCCTATGCTGAGGTAATTCAATTTTAGCTAATGCTTCTGTATCATTATAATATAACTCTTGTATCCCTTGAAACCTTTCTCCATATCCAAACCCGAGGGCGCTAAACATTTTATAACATTCTGTTCCTGTCGCTGTCTGATTAGTACGAGATTTAATAGTTACCAAATCATAAGGCTTAGGTGTTTCCTGAGCAATTGTAGTTACAATTCCCTGACCATGAATGTATTCTTGTTCATTTTCTTTAGAATATACCTGATATTTAATTTGCTCACCAGAAGGTTCCAGCCTAATAACAACTTTTTTGGGTTGTTCTAGTACTTTAATCGGATGCAACCATGTTACGTCCTTAAATTGTGTTACTTTTTTATGCGTACTTCTTTCTACAGCTTCTCTTGCCATTTCCAGATAGGCTACACCTGCAATTACTTTTTCGTTTTGAACAAGATGATCTTCTAAAAACCATTCTGTTCCTGTAAAAACACTAGCAAATTTCTGAGCTTCAAAATCTGATTCATTTGTATGAACTAATTCATGTAGTTTAGCAATTGATCCGTGTTTTACAACTGTATCTATTGTTTGTACCCAATACTTTTCCTTAGCAAAAGGATATGTAGGCAAACTTATTTTTTGCAAAGGACTAGTACTAGAATTTAGTAATTCCCATTTTATTTCGACTCCTTTTGTCCATAGTTGTGCTATAGATGCTAATTCTTTTTCCTGAATAGCTTCTTTAATATATGCAGCCCCAGCTTTACCTTTTAGGAGAAAATCATTGTTTTCATCTTTGATATTAGCAGTAAAAATGTCTTCTGCTAAACGCACATCATTTTTAATAAAGTCCTCTAATTGTTGTACCAACTCTCCTTTAGAACTTGTCACTATTGCCAATCGTTCTGGCATAGCTTCTCTACCAATCTGTAAAGTATACGCTATGTTTTGTAAAGCATCTGGAGTTTTCTCTGCGTAACTTAATAATCGACTTGCATAAGCTTTTAAGCGATTTTTGTTTTTAGCCGACAATACTATTATAACCGGTTCTTTATTAAAATCATTAGCTATCTCTGTTTTCGGATACTCTTGTATAAGGATATGCGCATTGCTTCCTCCTGCACCAAAACTACTAATGCCTGCAGTTAACAATTTTTCGTCTTGATATCTCCAAGGTTCTAATTCTTGCTGAACTAAAAAAGCTGTTTGATCAAACTGTATATTAGGGTTTAATATAGACGAATGAATGGATGGAACTAACTGTTTGTATTTAAGTTGTAACAATACTTTAGTAATTCCAGAAATACCTGCTGCCGATTCACAATGTCCGATATTAGATTTTACAGAACCTATACGGCATTTATTTGCAGCTGTTCTTTCTAATGCATTTTTTAGCCCTACAATTTCTATAGGATCTCCTAAACTTGTTCCTGTACCATGTGCTTCGATATAAGAAATAGACTCTGGTTTAAGATTCGCTTTTTTAATAGCATCTCTAATTACTGCTGTTTGTGCCTTAGGATTCGGAACCGTATATCCTGTAGTTCTTCCTCCATGATTTAATGCTGTTCCTTTAATTACTCCATAAATATGATCTCCATCTTTCTCGGCTTGCTCAAGAGATTTTAACAAAACAGCTCCAACTCCTTCTCCTGGAACATATCCATCTCCGCCTTGCCCGAAACTCTCACATTTTCCTTTACTACTGGCAAAACCACCATCGCTAAGCATCAAATATTTATTAGGATGTACACTTAGGTTTACTCCTCCGGCAATGGCCATATTGATTTCTCCTTCTTGTATGGCTTTGCATGCTAAATGAATAGCTGTACTTGACGAAGAACACATCGTATCCAGAGACAAACTAGGTCCGTGAATATCAAAAACGTACGAAACTCTATTGGCTATACTACTCGAACTTCCTCTAAGTGTTGTTGGGTTTCCTTTTAGTGATTCTTCTACTCCATATAGTTGATACTCTTGGTACATAACTCCAACATATACACCTACTTTACCGTCTTGTTCGCCTGTATAAGGATTCCTTTTTAAAGTTTCGTTGGTATATCCTGCATCTTCGACTGCTTCCCAAGCTATTTGCAAAAACAAACGCTCTTGCGGATCTATTTTCTCCGCCTCTAAAGGTGTTATATTAAAGAACAATGGATCAAACTTATCCATATCATTTACAAAACCTCCCCACTTGCTATAACTACGCCCAGACTTTCCTTTTTCTGTATCAAAAAAGCCATCAATATTCCATCTATCTTTAGGAATCTCTGTTATGCAATCTTTTCCTATTTTAAGATTTTCCCAGAACTCTTCTATAGAATCTGCTTGCGGATATCTACCGCTTAATCCTACGATAGCCACATCGGTATTTTTTCTTGTATAGTCTTGTTTCGTTTCTGAAAGTTCTGCAAACTTATGAGGCACAGCTTTTTTAAAAGTCGACTTTATTTCTGGCGAAATAATAATCTGCTCTTTTATAGCAATAGGTGTTTTTTTGCTGTTGCCAATTGCATTTAACTCATTAGAATATTCCTCGACAAAAAACATAACCAATTCTTCTATGGTTAAGAATTCAAAAAACAAGGTCTTCGGAATGTTAGGAAAAGTTTCTTCTAAACGACTTGTAAGACTCGTCATCATTATAGAATCTAATCCGTATTTCTCAAAAGTATCTACGAGTTTAAATTTACTTCTAGGAAAACGTAGTTCTTCGGCTAAAATCCCCACAAGATATTCGTAGGTAACTTCTTTTAAATTTTCTTCCGTTAACTCTTCTGTTACATTTTCATTTTTTTCATCAATACTACTTTCTGGAGCTTCATTTAAATCCAATAAAAATATTTCGGGTAAAGATGCTTTTCCATAATGTAACACTACTGATTCTGCAGTGCTGCCCAGTAATTTTTCTAACCAATATATTCCTTCCTTTTGTGGTAAAGGAACTATGTTTAGTTTCTTTTCGAGCGATTTCTTACGTTCATCATTCATTTGCATTCCGCTACTATCCCATAGTGGCCATGCTATAGTTATTGTTTTACCAAAAGCTCTTTGTTGTGATACTTCTTTATTTCTGAATTTTGCAAAATCTCTTAAATACTCATTTGCAGCTGCATAATCTGCTTGTCCTGAATTTCCTAAAACAGCAGATAATGACGAAAATACCATCATAAAATCTAGCGAAATATGCTGTGTAGCTTCATGAAGGTTACGTATTCCTTTCGTTTTTACTTCTAAAACTTGTAATGCTTCACCACTATTTTTTTGCTGAATAAAATTGTCGTTAATAATGCCTGCCGCATGAATGATTCCGTTGAGTTTACCGTACTGATTTTGTATCTCATCAATTAATTGTTGAGTGGCTAGCTTATTCGTAATATCACAACGGTAATATATCAGATTCCTAAATGATTTTACATATTCCTGATTGTTTGAATCTAAAATAGACCTCCCGCAAACAATGATTTTAATATCATTATATGTGTCAAAAAGGTGTTCTACCAGCATTTTTCCAACTCCGCCCATACCACCTGTAATGATATAAACTCCTGCTTGAATGAACTTTATATTTTCATTTGATGCCGTTAATGGATGTATTATTGGAACGATAGTTTTTACTTCTCTCTTTAAATCCTGATATCTAACGGTTGTTTCCTTTTCATTTAATTCATCTGTAATAATTTTCGATAATTGTTCTGCATTGCTATTTTTATCTAAATCAATGCCTACACATTTCCATAAAATTTTAGGATTTTCAATTGTTGCGGTTCTTAATAATCCTGATAAAAACTGTACTTGATGTTCGTTCTTATAATCGTAAATAATTACAAAACGCACTGGATTTCTAGAAATTATCGCTTGCTTAACTTTATCAAAAACTGCAGAAAATAATGTCCTTTCTTCAATATCTGTAATTCTTGTTATAGTGCCTTGTAATTCGATCTTAGGAAAATTGCCTACAACTATAAACTCATTAGATACGGCAGAAAAATCAACTATATTATTTGCATTCGTTTTAGGCTGCCATATCGATTCATACAAATAAGTTTGTGCCGTATTAGGTTTAATTCCTAAAACGGGCATCATTTTATATCTTGATAGCGCAATAAGAACTTTTCCTGACGCACTTAATAATTCAATTTCAAAACCTTTCTTTTTTTCCTTATCGGAATAATAAGCATGACAATATTTAACTTCCTCTTCTAAATCATACAACGAAATCTTTTCTATAGAATAAGGTAAGGCTAGCTCATCAGAATTTTGCATCCATAATAAGGCACATGTCTGAAGTGCATTATCTAATATTTCAACTGGAAGTTTAAATTTACTTTTATCAAAAACCGAAATACCTGTAAATACTTCCTCTTTTAGAACATCCGCAGAATTTATTAATCGTAAACTATCTCCATAATTAATTCCTTTTGTTCCAAAAATTTGATAACATTCGTCACTTGTATATGACGCAATACTTTGCTCTTTTATAGAGGATATATCTCTATAAATAGGTTCGATTACTTCCTTATTTTCTGTTATACTTGCTTGAAAATGAATTGTAACTTCATTATCTTTTATACTCTTTATTTCGACAAAAGTGCCCTCTGAATTCGCATAAATTTCAGTTTCTATTAGGACTGACTCTTTATGTATCTCTATTGGTTGCAACCATTTTATGTCTGAGAAACTGTCTAATAAATCTAATCCACTTCGTTGTGCTGCTTCTCTTGCCATCTCTACATACGCAACTCCCGGAAGTATTTTTTTTCCTTGTACTATATGATCTGATAAGATAGATTCTTTACCTGTTAAACAAGATGAAAATTTTTGCGATTCAAAATCTGAAATATTTTCATGTACTAATGGATGTAACGTTTTTATATTAGATAATGCTATTTCTGTTTTAGGAGTTATCCAATAGGATTCTTTAGCAAAAATATAGCTAGGTAAATGAATCTTTTTAGGCTGATATACATTGTACAAACTCAACCAATTTATAGTATTTCCTTGTTCCCAGTATTTTGCTATTGCAGCATATTTCTTCTTATCAATTGCTTGCTGAATTTTGGACTCATTAACTTCCTCATCTTTTTTATAAAGACCAGCAGTTTCCTCTTGAACAAATTGTTGTAATTGAGCTATTAATTCTTCTTTATGGCTTACAATAAAAGCTTTACGACACTCCATTACTTTTCTTCCTACCTGCAATGTATAAGCAATATCGTGAAGGTTTACTTTCTTTTCATTTTTTATAAAATGAACAAGTTGCGCTGCTTTACCCTTTAATCTTTCATCATTTAATGCCGATAAAACTATTATTACAGGTTCATCACTTGCTCCTGAGATACTATTTTTTTGCAAATATTCTTCTAGAACAACAAATGCATTGGTACCACTAATTCCAAAACTACTTACCGAAGCTCGTTTAGGTGTTGTGCTATCCCAAGAAGTTAATTTTTCCTGAATAATAAAAGGACTATCTTTTAATTGAATATATTGGTTGAGGTTCTCATAATTAATAGATGGCGGTAATTGATTGTTTTTCATGGCCAACAATACTTTGATTACACCTGCCATTCCAGCTGCTCTAAGAGTATGTCCTACATTTGTTTTTACACTACCAATCCCGCAATAATTTACTTTGGATGTATGTTCTCTAAAAGATGATTTAAGAGCCTGTAACTCTATAGGATCGCCCAATTTTGTTCCTGTTCCGTGAGCTTCTACATAAGTAATTGTCTCTGGATTAATTTTATATCTATTAAAAACTTCTTTCTGAATGTCTTGCTGAGATAATACACTTGGAGCAGTAATTCCGTTGGTTGCCCCATCTTGGTTGGTAAGGATTCCTTGTATAACGGCATAAATAGGATCACCATCTTTTATGGCATCCTCTAAACGTTTCATAATAAGTACTCCTACACCTTCGCCAGGAACAAATCCATTTGCTCTCTCATCAAAAGTATAACACTGCCCATCGGGAGATAACATTCCTGCCATACTGCTCAGTTTGTAAAACTCGGGCGTTACAGATAATGAAATTCCTCCGGTTATAATAAGATCAGTTTCTTTTGTCAATAAACTTTTACAGCCCATATCCATTGCTACCAACGAACTTGAACATGCTGTGTCTATGGCTACTGCAGCTCCTTTTAGATTAAGGAAATATGAAATACGAGCTGCTAATATAGAACCCGAAATACCCCAAAATGCCGAAGCTTCGTTTGCTTCTTCTAAATAGGTTTTGTAATAATCTCCATCTGTTGCGCCAACATATACTCCACACTTAGAATCTTGTAAAATGTTAGGATCAATTGCTGCATCTTCTAATGCTTTCCAACAATGTTGCAGAAATATACGCTGTTGCGGATCCATGTTTTCTGCTTCTCTACCTGATATCTTAAAAAACTCTGGGTCGAACTTATCTATGTCTCTTAAAAAACTTCCCCATTTGCTATATGTTTTCTGTCTGGCTTTTGGATTTTCATCAAAATGTAATCCAATATCCCATCTATCATCTGGAACTTCCTCCACAAGACTTTTTCCTTTTTTTAGGGCTTCCCAAAACTCCTCAAGATCATTTGCTTTCCCAAATTGCCCGCTCATTCCTATAATAGCAATTTTATCATTTTCTTGCTTATTATCATTTTTTGAGAAGCTTGGTTCCTCTACCTCTTTTTCAGTAATTGATTCAATTATTTCTGTTGCAGTTTCCTTTTTTACATCAAGTAATTCTGGGCATATATCTAATATATGCTGTGCCAACAACGGAATGGTTGGATAATTAAATATAGCCGTAACATCTAGAGTTATCTCTAGGGTTTTATTAATATTTTTGATAAGTGTAAGCCCTAAAATCGAATCAAAACCATAATCTGAAAATGGTTTTTCTTTCTTAAAAGCTGTCAACGGAAGTTTGATAGTACCTGCAGCAATAGCAATTAATTTCTGCTGAAAATCATTCAAATCTATTGCAGTATCTAAAACCTTTGGTTCAAGCTCTTTTACTATTTTTTCTCTTACAATCTTGGTAAATTCTTCTGGTTGTTGTGTATCAATTAATACTCTGCCATTACTTCTGGCTATTATTATTTGTTGCGGAATATCTTCTTGTTTAGGATATATATCACAATCGGTAAATCCAACTTCAGACAATACTTGTTCCCATTTATCGAATGTTAATGCCGGACTACCTGAAATTCTTAATTCTTTATCTTCATGATTCCACCAATCAGAAAGCAAACCAAATGTTAATGTCGTAAACATTTCCAGTCCACTCAACTCATTAATAATCAGAACCCCGTCTTTCTTAAGAATTGGTTTTATATTTTTAAGGGTTTCTGCAATATTTGCAGTAGCATGAACAACATTGGCTCCTATCACAATATCATAGGTACCTATTGCTATATCCTGCTTTAATGCAGATTGGGTAATATCAAATCTTTTGGTTTCAAAATAAGGTATAATGTCTTCGAATTTTTCTTCCGCTTCAATTAAAAAACCTTGAGAAACATCTGTAAACGTATATTTTACCTTATTACCATATTTTTTTAACTTTTCCAGAATGCGCACAGTTGTTCCTCCTGTTCCTCCGCCTACTTCTAAGATGTTTATTTTTTTGTTATTTCCTTCGTAGTTCTTAATTGTATTTTCTACAATTGATGCTACTATCGAGTTGAAATAATTAGATCTGTAATCTCCATTATAAATAGCGCTTACCAATCTAGAATTTCCTTCTGGAAACAATACATCGGTAGCCTTAGTCTTTCCATTCAAAATTTCTTCAAACGATCGAATCGTTTGGTTTAATAATGCATAGTAATTATGATGACTATTTGCCTCTCTTCTTGCTTTTGCTAACTGATTTTGTAGAGAAAAAAGAGTTATTTTTTCTTCAATGCCTTTTGGTATAACTACGCTTTGATTCGCAATTTGGATATAAGACATTCTCTCGAGTTCTTTAATAATCGTTTGAAACAAAGAATCATATTGAGGAATTATGTTTAGTTCTTTTCGCCATTCTTCAATTGTATTTGCGCGCAAGGATTCAATCCCCATTCGCATTAATATTTGTAATATGGCTAGAGCGCAATCTTCTTTAAAATCATTTTCGGCAACTATATCTTTTTTATATAAAGTTAAAGTTGGAATTTGAGGAGTCAAAAGTGTGCTTTCTTGCACCAAAGTCACTTTTTTATTTTTATTAATCTTAATCATAATTATTTGTTTCGATTAGTGTGATCTTAGGCTTTTATATAAATTTTGCAGCAATTACTTGTTGGTATTCTTGTGCAATTACTTCTTCTAAAATTGCCATTCCTTCTTCTGCTTCTATGCTGCCAATGCCTAATTGTTCCATCTTATTTCTATATCCATCTGAAGCTACTACGCCTACAGATCCCCAATATCCCCAGTTAATGATATGTACCGGGATATTATATTTTTGTTGAACCGTATATGCAAAACTGTCTTTATACATACATGCTGCAGCATAATTTGCTTGTCCCAAAGCATTTACCTGAGATTGCATCGAGGAATAAAAACATATAAAGTCTAATGGTTCTTTGGCAAATACATCTATCAAATAGTGACTCGCCGTTGCTTTAGATTCAAAAACTTCAACAAAAGTACTTTCGTCCATTTGGTGAATTAAACTATCCCTAAGTACCAATGCTGAGTGAAATACTCCATTAATATTTTGATGGGTTTGCTTAATTTTATGATAGGCAGCTTTTACTTCATTTTCCAGAATTGCATTACATTGAATATAATCTGGTCTTGGCCCCCATTGTGCTATTTCTTCTTGTGCACTTATGATTGTTTCGTTTTCTGGGCTGCGTCCTAACCAAATTATCTGAGCTTGGTATTTTTTAACCAAATATGCCGAGGTAACTTTCCCGATACCACCTGCACCTCCTAGAATTACATATACGCCTCCTTTTTTAAATTTGGTCGTAATGGTTTGTGTTTCTAAAGGGTATAGATTTCTTATATAGGTATTTTGATTACGATACGCTATTATTTCGCCATTAGAATCATACGGTATTCTTAATAACTGTGTGATATCCTCTGATGTTATTTTATTTGATGCATCTACATCGATGATACGAACATTCCAGTTGGTTTGCTCTTTGGCCAATGAACTCATTAATCCCAAAATCCCACTACCATGGCACTGTACTTTATCACTAGCCAATACTTTTTGTGTACGATCTGATAAAACTGTAATGTTTAATTCTTTATGTATATAAGCAGACGATAATAGTTTTTTGAGTTGTTTAAAAACTTCTAATTCATTTCTCTCCCAAAATGTTTCTGATGCTGTAAAAGTGTTTTCATCTGGCGCATCATGCACAATGTACAAATCTGTAATTCCTTCTGGTATTGCAAACGAATCAACTGAATTAAAAATGGTTACATCTTTATCAATTAAATAGGCTCCCAATTGATTTGCCATCTTGCTTTCTTCATTTTGGTAAGAAATAATTAAAGCATTTCCGCTATGGGTCTCTTCTTGTTTAGATAGTGTTTCTCTTTTCCATTCAGATACATACATCAAATCTTCTATCGAACACGGTTCTTGTTCTACAATGGGTGGTGTCTTTATATCTAAAGCGACAAAACCTTCAAATTGAACTAAGATTTCACCATCTTCATCTATTAAATCTACATCGTATGTTGGGAGTGCTTCTCCATTTTTCGGTTCTATTTTTTTGGCATACGACCAAAATTGTTGTGGTAGTTCTTTATAAATTCTCACTTCTCTAACGCGAAATGGAAGTTTGGTAGCATTCTTTTTATCAAACCCAAAACTAAGTCCCATCACTGTTTGTACTGCACTATCTAATAAAAACGGCGAAAGCATATATTTCTCTTTCGTTTCTGTCAAGCAGATTTCCGTTAGGACTTCATTATCTGAATACATAATTTCCTGAATACCTTGAAAATGTTTTCCGTAAGTAATTCCTTTAACATTCAGTAGTTTATAATAATCTTCCTTACTTAAACTTTTAGGCAGTCGCAAGGCTATATTATCTATAGCTACTGATTTTATTGCTGGGAGTGAATCGTATTGAATAATACCATTACTGTAAATAGATGTTGAATCTGATTTCTTTCTGAAATTATAACTCAACCCGCTTTCAGTTTCTTCTAATGCCACAACAACCTCAACTGGTTCATTGTCATTTTCTTGAATAGGTGCTCTAAAAACAACATCTGTAATCTTGGTCACAGCCTGTTTCTTATATTGAGTTCCTACTTCTCGAATCCATTCTATTTGAGCCGCTCCTGGTAAAACATTTATTCCATTTACTTTATGTGATGCAAAAATGGGTTCCATTCCAGAAAAAACACTTTCGTAAGTGGTATCATTTACAATCGTTTGTACCAATGGATGATTCTTTTCAGAAGTTTTTGCTATTGTTTCTTTTACCTTTTTTGTAGAAACAAACCAATAGCTATCTTTCTTAAAAGGATAGGTAGGCAAATGATTTTTTTGAGGTGTTTTATCTCCGTATAAAAGTTTCCAATCTATTTCTACACCCTGACTCCATAATTTAGCAATTGTATTTGCCTCTTTATCTGTAATCAGATTGTTTATAATATCCTGAAACGCTCTTTTATCAGAACTCAAAATAGTATCTTCATTATTACCAATGTACATATCGGTTGATGCATGATTAGTCTCAACAAATTCATTTAATCGATTGATACATTCTTTTCGATTATTTACAACAAATGCCAATCGATATTCCTGTACTTCTCTTCCAGACTGTAGCGTATATAATACATTCTGAAAAGCAGTATCACTAATTGATAAATACGCACTCATCGATTTTGTAAGACGTTTTAAACCATCAGTATCTTTGGCTGATAGCACAAAAACAGGTATGGCTTCTGGAAAATGATTTGTTACCTCAGCTTCTATATATTCTTCGATGATTATATGAGCATTTGCTCCGCCAAAACCAAAACTACTTACACCTGCAATTTTATGTTGTCCTTTTGTTACGTTCCAATCTGTTGTGTCTTTTTGGAGATAAAAAGGGGTATTCTCTAACTTCAAATATTTATTTGGCTGATGTAGCAATGGATTCCCAGGAATCTTATTATTTTTCATTGCCATCAAAACCTTGATTGCTCCTGCTACTCCGGCAGCAGCTTCTAGATGCCCAATATTTGTTTTGATACTACCAATAGCACAATGAACCTCTTGTCCATAAGAGGATTCAGAATCTTTATATAAAGTTTCAAAAGCTAACTTTAAACCTTCTGTTTCAATCGGGTCACCTAATGGCGTTCCTGTTCCGTGAGCTTCGATATAACTTACTAATCTAGGATCTATCCCTGCGGTTTTATATGCTTTGATTAGTAGATTT
The DNA here is from genome assembly GCF_000737695.1 of Flavobacterium hydatis. Classification (GTDB taxonomy): domain Bacteria; phylum Bacteroidota; class Bacteroidia; order Flavobacteriales; family Flavobacteriaceae; genus Flavobacterium; species Flavobacterium hydatis. The sequence continues at coordinate 73,849 of NZ_JPRM01000036.1, read as the reverse complement.
TGTTGGGCTTTTGGATTTGGAGAAGTCAATGTATTGGCTTTCCCTCCATGATTTTCTGCACTTCCTTTTAAAATTCCGTAAATAGGATTTTTATCTTCAATGGCTTGATCTAAATCTTTTAATATTAAAATTCCAACGCCTTCTCCTCTTACATAACCATTTGCATCTTGATCAAATGTTTTGCAACGACCATCTTTACTTAGCATTCCTGCTTGGCTAAATGAAAGCGTTAACTCAGGTGATAATATAGCATTTACACCTCCTGCAATTGCCATTGTACCATGACCATTTCTTATATGTTCTGCAGCTCTATGTATTGCTATCAGAGAACTAGAACATGCTGTATCGATAGGCTCACTTGGGCCATGCAAATCGAAAATATAGGATATTCTGTTTACTAAAACGGAATGGGCAGATCCTGTCGCAAATTGCGCCATCCCTATTTGGTTCGTTTGTTCTTTTAATAAAGTCGAATAATCTGAACTTGATACTCCGATAAAAACTCCAGTATCTGTTCCTTTAATTGTATTAATTGAAATTGCAGCATCTTCTAAAGCATGATATACTTCCTGCAATACTAATCGTTGCTGAGGATCCATCAATTCTGCCTCGACAGGCGAAATATTAAAAAACAAAGGATCAAACTCATCTATTCCGTCCAGAAAACCGCCCCATTTACATAAAGTCGTATTTTCTTCTTGTTGTGGATCTCCGTAATACTTCTTCCAATCCCATCTACTCTCAGGAACTTCTGTAATTAAGTCTTCTTTATTTTTTAAGTGTTCCCATAGCTGATCTACATTTTCCGCACCTGGAAAACGTCCGCTCATACCTACTATGGCTACTTCTTTTCTACGTTCAGCTTTATTCGAATTGATATCAAAACTTACTTTTGTCGCCTCATCTTGAACTGTAGAAATCGCTATGTTCTCACTTTCATGATTAAGTGACAGATCTTCTTTTACCGAAAGGGTATAAGTCGATTCTAAATGTGCTGTTAATTCATCTAAAGTTGGGTAATTAAAAAACAATGTTGGAGTTACATCTAATCCAAAAAATCCATTGATTTCATTACAAAACTGTGTATATAAAATAGAATCAAAACCGTAATCTCCCAGTTCTATATGAGAAATTATTTTTTCCGGATTCATTTTAACCAATGTTGCTGCTAATTCTGTTAATTTTACTAGCAACGTTTTGGTCGAAATTCTATTCGAATTGATACTGTTTTCTGCCTTCGTTGGAACTTTTTCTGATGAAACTTTATATATAACGGAAGCCTGAACACAATCTGAGTCCAAAATTTGTTTCAATGCTTTTATACCTTCTTCATTAGGCATAGCTTGCATTCCCCACTTTTTTTGCAAAAATGCTTCTGTATCTGCATTAATCTGCATTCCACCATTTTTCCACAAAGGCCAATTGATGCTTTTAGTAATCCCGTAGCGATTTCCTTTGCTACGTTGATTTTCTCTATATCTTGCATAATCATCAAGAAAAGCATTTGCTGCAGCATAATCTATCTGTCCTATATTGCCATAAATTGCCGCTACAGAAGAGAATAAAACCATGAAATCTAAAGAATCATGCTTCGTTTCTTTATCAATATTCTTGATACCTTCTATCTTTACTTTTAAAACTTTTGTAGCATCCGTTATCGTTTTATTTTTCGCATAACCATCAGCCGTAATCCCAGCGAGATAAATTATACCATTAATTGTAACAAACTGCTCTCTAATTTCTTTAAAAGTTCTGGCTACAGAAGATGCATCTGTGCTATCACATTGATAATAATATGCACCTTGAGGTAATTTTTTGTTGGGCTGTTCACTTCTGCCTAACAATATCACTTTAGTATCAAAAGTTTCAAGAATATATTCAGAAACAGTACGTCCTATTTCACCTGTTCCTCCTACTAATACATATACTCCAGAAGTTTTAATTAAACTATCTTGCTGTTTATGAATAATAAGTTCTGCATTGCTTTTTTCTAGTCTTTCTAGAGATGTATATTTTACCTCAACTGCTTTATTAAATTGTTCTTTATGTAATATTTCAAGTATCTCATCGATATTATGAATTGAAAAATCTTCAATAGCAATTACTTTCCCTTCTAAATTAGGATGTTCTAATGTTAGCGTTTTCAGCATTCCCGAAAGGAAACCAAACTGTTCATATTCTTCGTTTGATCCTAAAACAATTAATTGCGTTCTTACTTTTGTATGAAGTCTTTGTTTTACATCTTCAAAAATTTGAATATAGGTCGAAATCTCATTTTCAATAGTTATAGATTGAATCTCTGCCTCATAAGAATTTCTAATTGCATCCTCCAAAATTGGATTACCTCCAATCATATATACAATTGTATGGCTATAAACTGATTCCTGATTTTTGTGATAGGCTACTTTTTGCCATGTAACTTCCTGAATATCTAGTGCATTACCAGACTCTTTTTTTCTTTTATCTTTTATAGGAAGAAATACACATTGCTGAAATTGAACTAAGACATTACCTTGCTCGTCTAAAATATCTATATCATATTCCTGAACTTTATCGGTTACTTGGTTTGATTTGCTTTTGCGAGCATACGACCAAAATGTTTCTGGCAATTGCTCAACAAATCGGTAGCATGTTTTCATACTAAACGGAAGTGCCTGATCTAATACTCCCTCCATCATAATCCAACCCAATGCGTTTTGCAATGCACTATCCAAAGCACCTGGTTGCATCTTATACCCTTCTTGTAAAGGCAACTGTATTTTAGAAATAGAAAAATCTGAAGTTGAATACTGTTCTTGTACTCCACTAAAACTTGCTCCTAAATCAAAACCTTTTGTTTTAAGAAAAGCATAGAATTCTTCTCTTGAAGTCTTTTTTTGACTTAAACTCAACAACCTTCTTAAATCTATTTTTTCTGGTTGCAATGGCTCTTGCAAAATAGCAGTTCCTTTACCATGAATTAAAATACTTCCATTTTCTTTAGTATAAATCTCATAGTTATTATTTTTTGAGTCTGAATATATTCTGGTAAACACCTCTTTTTGAGTATTTACTAAAAGTGGTTGTTGCCAAAAAATATCTTTGAGTCCCCATATTCGTTGCAAAGTAGCTTGCTCTAAAGCAATACTAGCTTGCTCTATATAAGCAACTCCTGCCAGAACTTTGTTACCATCAATTACATGATCCTTATAAATCGTTTCTTGCCCTGAATACTTACTTACATACAAATGTCCGTCCGATGCTGAAACATTACGATGCACTAATGGATGCAATTGATTATGAACAGGTTCTAAAACCGATTCCGTTATTACACTTGATTTTACAGGTTCTATCCAGTACCTGTCTTTTTCGAAAGCATAAGTTGGTAATTGAACTTTTCGTATTTGTTCTTTATCATATACAAGTGCCCAATTTATATTTATTCCCGAAATCCATGTTTCTGCCAGAGTTCGGTAATTCTTTTTTAGTATAGCAGTATCTATTTCTTCCTGACTTATAGATGCTGTAATTTTTTTTCGTTTTTCAACTGTTCCTCTTAATACTTCATGATTAGATGCATCAAGAAATTTAGAAAGATGCTTTATGATTTCTTCTTTAGAGTTTCCTATAACAGCTAAGCGTTCCTGCATAGCATCTCTCCCTAATTGTAGCGTATAAGCAATTGCTCTTAAAGATTCTTTAGTTTCTTTAAGGTAATCTACCACCTGCTGTACCTGAGTTTTAAGACTATATTCTGTTTTAGCAGAAAGCAGTATCAATTGTTCCGTGCCATCATCTGTAATTTTACCAGCTTTTGATTCTGGATATTCTTCTAAAACCAAATGAGCATTGGTTCCGCTAAATCCAAAACTACTTACAACTGCTCGCCTAAGATTTTCGTTGTTAAGTTGCCAAGGTTTGAGCGTAGTATTAATATAAAATGGAGACTTCTCTAAAGATATCTCATCATTAAGTTGCTCAAAATGCAAGCTAGGTACAAGATACTTGTTCTTAAGCATGAGTATGGTCTTAATAACTCCCGAAACTCCTGCAGCCTCAGCAGCATGACCAATATTTGTTTTTACCGATCCTAATGCGCAACTATTATCTAATGCTGATTTTGTACCAAAACTCGTTTTTAATGCTTCAATTTCTATAGGATCTCCTAGCTTAGTTCCAGTACCATGAGTTTCTACATATTTTATGGTTGCTGGATCTATATTATATTGGTTATAAATGCGCTGTTGGAGCAAAGCTTGTGCTGCTCCATTAGGCGCTGTAATACCATTTGTTTTGCCATCTTGATTAATACCACTAGCTTTAATTACTGCATGTATTTGGTCTCCATCTTTTATAGCTGCATCTAGTCTTTTTAAGAACAGTACTCCCACCCCTTCAGAAGAAACAATACCATCGCCTTTATTATCAAACGTTTTACATTTTCCATCCTTAGATGCCATTCCTACTTGACTTGTCCAAATGTGCAATAACGGAGTACACATTAATTTTACGCCTCCTGCAAGAGCCATATCTGTTTCTCCAGATGCGACACTTTGATATGCTCTGTCAATAGCGACTAACGAAGATGAACATGCCGTATCTAGTGTTAAAGCTGGTCCTTTTAAATTCAATAAAAAAGCAATTCTTCCTGCCAATATCGCTTGAGAATTTCCCATAAAAGCAAAACCATCTTTATCAGATTGATTTTGAGCCAATAATTGTTGATAATCACCTGAGCTTGCCCCGACAAAAACACCTACATTTTGTTTATCAATTGCTTTTGATGTATAACCTGCGTCTTCTATTGTTCTCCAACATTCTTGTAAAAATATACGATGCTGAGGATCCATTACTTCTGCCTCGCGAGGTGATATTCCAAAAAACAAAGGATCAAACTTATCTTTGTCTTTTATAAATCCAGCCCACTTACTATAAGATTTTTTTTGCTGCTTTGGGTCTTTATCATACCAATCAATATCTTGCCATTGTTCTAAATCTATTTCAGTAATAGAGTCGACACCTTGCTTTAAATTTTCCCAAAATTCTACTGTATTTTCTGCTCCAGGAAAACGACATGACATTCCGATAATAGCCACATCAGATTCTATAGGTTTCTTAACATTTATAATATCTTCTTTCTGTACTTCTGTACTTATCTTTCTTTCTTGTGATACTAATAATTGCTTTTGATCAATTTTTCTAACTTCTAAGTTTTTAATTGTTATCAACTTACCATAATCCGAAGTTATTTCTATCGAAAAAAGAAATTTATCCTCGTCTGCTTCATGGCAAATCATGTGGCAATTATAGTCTACATTAGACTGTGCTGGTGCGTGTATATTGATAGCTTCTATACGATAAGGCAAATACATCACTCCATCAATTTTTCCTTGACGTTGTTGTATTGCTGCATATTGTATTGCAAATAATAGTGCTCCATCTAACCATTGAGATACGTAACTAATAGCCTGATTCTGCGGTCTTGTAACAGCAACAATCCCTTTGGCAAATTCTTCAGAAATCTCCAGAAATCTCCTAACTTGAAAATAACTATCAGATAAAATATCTTTAGTCCAATCTGTTAATGCGTCTAGGTCTAGCTTAATGCTGGATTCTTTAGGTGCATAAACCAAATCATCTATTAAAGTAATTTCTTCTACAATAGTTCCCCTAACATAAACCTTCTGTGATTCTTTGTTAATAATTATAAAGCGAATTGTTCCTTCGCCAACTTTTTTCAAATTCAGTACAACAGGAACGATTTCTCCCTTTTGGGCAATTAAAACTTCCGAGATACGGAATTGTTTTAGCGTTAAGCTTTTTTTGCCCAATTGCTCTCTAAAAAAACTATATATTAATTCAACATAAGCATCTGTTGGTAAGATGTATTCATTAAATACTTTGTGATCTCTTAAACATGGTGTATTTGCTGTGCTTAAGTGATATTCAATATTCGATTCATCATCCTTTTCGATATTACCAATGATAGTAATTGGCTTAAAAAAAGAATTAATCGTACTATTTACTTCTTCTTTTCTGTTGCTTTTAATTGTATGGTTCAAAACCAAATTGGCATACAACTCAGACAAAGTTGGATAACTGTAAAGCAAAGATGTTGGGCATTGTGTCCCAAATTCTTTGTTTATTTTCTTAACGAATTCTACACCCAAAATAGAATCTAAGCCTAATGATACAAAAGTATCTGTACTCGAAACTTCTTCTTTTTCTAAATATAAAAGCTCTGCCAAAATATTTTTTAGCTCACCTTCTTCAAATACATTTATAATTTCCTGCGCAACGCTTTCTACAAAAGGCTTTCTTGTTTCATTAGTTCCTGTTGATTCAAAACTTGATATTATATAATCACTTAATTCTACTATATTAGGATAGCTATAAATTTGTGATGTAGGCATAGAAAGCTGCCATTTTTTATTGATTTTCTTCACCAATTCTACTCCCAAAATAGAATCTAAACCTAATGATACAAAAGTTTGTGTGTCATCTACTTCGGATTCTTCCAGATACAATAACTCCGATACCAATGTTAGCAACTCCTTCTGAATATTAGTATGTTGAGCTTTATGATTATCCTGTACTGCGTAATTTTTATCGATTTCTTTACTTGATAAAATTGTTTCGTTCTCGTCAGCTATTAAAACCTGATTACGATTGTCTACTTTCTGTAAGTATCCTGCTAATTCTTTTAGAGTAGGATGGCTATATAATTGTGCGGTAGCAAAATCAATATTCCATTGTTTTCTGATTTTTTTAGTGAATTCAACTCCCAAAATAGAATCTAGCCCAAGCTCTACAAAAGTTTGTTCGAGTTCTAATTCTTCTGGAGTCAGATATAATAAATCACATAAAAGCTCATTTAATGTTTTTTCGTAATCCTCATTCAGTGTTTCAATCGATATTACTTTCGTTTCATTTTCAATAGTAATTTGCTTATCACCAAAAGTTTCAATTGGTTGAAGCTTAATTTTAGCAAAGCCTTCTTTTTTATTTTCAACAGGTGGCTGAGCTACTATCTTAAGTGCATTTGCCAACTCTTTTACTGAAGGATAACTATACAGCTTTGCAGTACTTAATGCAAGTCCCAAAGTTTTGTTTATCTTTTTTGTAAATTCAACACCCAAAATAGAATCTAAACCTAACTCTACAAACGTCTGATCTTCACTAATTTCTTCCTGTTCCAGATATAATAATTCTGCTAATATTTGAGATAATACTAATTCTAAATTTTCTCCCTGATAAGAAGATACTAACTGAACTTCTTTCTCAATAGTAGGTATTTGATTTACAGGTATAAGCTTAATTTTATCTGCTGTAAAAATCTTCTTTGATTCCATAGATATCACTACACTCTCTTGAGGAGCTATAATAGTTTCTTGTGTAAGCGCTGCTTGATGTATAATTGAAATGTTTTGGCTTTCTTTTCTTTCAATTTTTTTCCCTATCCAAAACCTTTTCTTTGCAAATGGATATGTTGGCAAGGCTATTTTTGAAATTTGAAACTTGTTATATAATTGTTCCCATTTTACAATTCCTCCTTTACTCCAGAACATAGCTAGTGCTTCAAAATTTTGTTCGATTATATACTGCTTCGATGTAGACTCCTCTTTATGAACCTCTTTGTATTGTTTTGTATTTTCTATATAATACAATGCCGAGTCTTTCTTTTCTTTCGAAAGGAAACTTTTTAACTTATTTACTAAGTCATTATAATCTTTATATGTAAATGCTAATCGCTCTGCAAATTCTTCTTTGGTTGTTTGCAATGAATATGCAAAAGATGCTAATTGGATTGTTTCTTGCTTTTGTATCCAGTTATACATTTCATGAGCATATCTTTCTAAGCTTTCTTGGTTTAAAGCTGATAATACAAACACATACATAGGCAGCTGAATGTATTCGTCCGAATCTAATTCAGGATTCTTATCGTATGCTTCGACTACTACATGCGCATTAGTTCCTCCTATCCCAAAACTACTAACACCTGCTCTAAGAGGCACGTTAGTAGATGATTTCCATACTTGTCCCTCCGTTTGAATTCTAAAAGGACTGTTTTCTAATTCTATATGTGGATTTAATGTTCCGAAATTTAATGTTGCGGGCAAATATTGTTTTTGCATTGACAACAGCACTTTTAACAATCCAGCAATTCCTGAAGCAGCTTCCAGATGTCCGATGTTAGTTTTAACAGACCCTAAACTGCACCATTTAGTTACTGATTCATTATGCTGTATTTGTTCAAAAGCATCTCTAAGCGCCTTAACTTCAATAGGATCTCCAAGTTTAGTTCCAGTACCATGTGCTTCGATATAGCTAACCGTTTCTATCGGAATATTAGCTTGCTTGTAAGCATTAGTAATCAGTTTTTGTTGTTGAAACGGATTAGGTACCGTAACTCCTCCCGAATAACCTCCATGATTAACTTCTGTGCCTTTTATAATTCCTAAGATTTCATCCCCATCTTCCAGCGCTTTATCTAAAGTTTTTAAAAGCATTACAACAGCGCCTTCTCCCCTTACATAGCCATTTGCATCAATATCAAAAGTGTGACATTTTCCATCTTTACTAAGCATACTTGCATTGCTGTAAGCTATACTTTTTGCCGGATGGCACATCAAATGGATTCCTCCTACAACTGCTTGATCACATTGTTTTTGTTTCAATGCTTTTACAGCCTCGGCTATGGCTACTAAAGATGAGGAACAAGCAGTATCAATACTCATGCTCGGTCCTTCAAAATCATAAAAATAAGAAATACGATTAGCCAGAAGAGCAATCGCATTACCGGTAACAGTTCCTTCTTGGGTTAAGTCATTTTCTGCCACTACTCGTTCATAGTCACTACCACTAACCCCAATAAACACTCCAGTATTACTCTTCTTATATTGACTTGGTTTTTGTTTTGCATTTTCAAACAACTCCCAAGTTAATTGCAAAAGCATTCGCTGTTGAGGATCCATTAATTGAGCTTCTCTAGGAGAAATTTCAAAAAATAAAGAATCAAAACTGTCTATGTCGTTTATATATCCGCCATAATTTATTCCTTCATATTTATTCTCGATTCCTTCAGGCCAAATCCATCTATCATCTGGTGTGGTTGTTATTGATGAAATACCATCTTTAAGATTTTTCCAAAATGACTCGGCAGTATCGGCGTTAGGCAATCTGCAACAAGTACTTATTATAGCTATATCCGAACTATAATTATCATTTTTTTCTTCTCTTTTTGAATCTTCTATTACAGATTTTCCTAAGCAGTAAGCAATAATTTCTTTAACAGAATACAATCCGAAAAATCGACTTGGATTTGTTTTTAATCCACATTCAAGATTAAGATATTCAGACAGTTCTGTATAAATAATCGATTCTACTCCTAATTTGCGTAAGTCTGTATTTAAATCGACTTCACTACCTTCATAAACCGAATTAAAAAAGCCTATGATAGTACCCGAAAGTTCTTCTGATGAGATATTTATATTGCCATCAACGATTTCTTCAAGAACTTTTTTAGGAGTTTCTATTACTTCATTTTTAACAGACGAATTCTTTTTATCATGCTGTAAAAGCTCTTTTTCTTTCTTTACTCCTTCTGCAACTTCACTGGTTATAATTACTTTTTGATTTAGCTTTTTTACCGTAAAAATCTTGGCAATAATTTGACCATCCTCTTCTCTATATAATGACGATGTTAATTGTATGGTTAAATCATCTACTAATATGGCTTGATCGAGTTGATATATTAATTTTTCATTCGGATTGGCATTTCCATAATAATGAATATCTCTCGCTATACAAATAGCATGAATTGCCCAATTTATTTTTTCTCCATCTATAAGAATATGCTCTTCAAAAAAATGACGCTCACATTTATCACTAATATTAGGGTAAGAGGCAAAATATAAAAGCCCTACGCCGTTAATATCGTCATAAGGTTCTACTTCATAAGTTCTGGTAAACAATGGTTCAGCCAGAATAGTAAACTCTGAATCGTAGAAATAATGCTTGTTTGAAGTTTCTTCTTCAGCTGTCGCCAAAGAGGATATGTGGTTCTTTACATTAAAGAAAGCTTTAACGTATTTAGGTATTATTTTTAATAAAGGTACTTTAGAATCGTCTTTTTGAACAGGTGTCCCTTTGACTAAATTTTGATTATCATCATTCTTTCTAGCAGAAAAAATAGAAATCATTGAGGTTTGTAAAGCACTACCTCTTGTTATATTTTTTACAGTTCCATTGCTTAAAAACATTTTGGTTTTAAACTGCTCTAAGCATGACTCGATTATCGTTTCATCGTTCTCAACAAAACATTTTAATCCTATATCGTTTTGGCAGCTCCATTGTATTCTTACAAAACTGGCATAAAGACGTTCGCCATTACTATCAAAGATTGCATCTGAAGGCGCTCCTAACCCCTTTGATATCATTTCCCAATGAATGTCTCCTAATTCTTTTAAAAGCCAATTCTCAGACATTCTCCCATATAACATCTGAGGGATATTTAGAGAGTAATCTCTTTTTAAACAGTAAGTATTCATTTTCGGATGCTTTTTGCCTTTTTACTATTGTAATAAACTCACGTTGCTTATTTAAAAACAACTATGAGCAGCTAAGTTTTTGATTTTATATATGGAGATTAAATTCCACATAATATGTTTTTTCATTTCAAAAACTAATTTTAGCTGTATACCACTTATAGCTTGATATTACATCAGCATCAAATTCATCAATCAGCTTCTTTAACAAAAAGAATAAATAGCCCTTATAACTGTATATTTAGCTATTATTTTTTATTTAAGAGACTTTAAAATAATTGATTTCATTTGCTTTAATTGTAACACAAACCATAATTGATTTTACGTAAAAATAGCAGTAACATTCACCTAAAAATTACGGACTTTATGCATAAAAATTACGGACTTTTACGCCCAGGGATTAAACGCAACTTCAATTTTTGATCCTTTTCCGATTTTCGATTCAATAGTAAATTGGCCTCCTATTGAACTCGCTCTTTCCTTTATATTACTTAAACCAATTCCATTTTTTTTATTTTTAACATCAAACCCTACTCCGTCATCGATAATACACAGTTTTAAAAGATTATTTTTCTTTTTTCTGAGTATTACATTACAGTATTTTGCATTTGCATGTTTATTAACATTCAAAATGGTTTCTTGGATTATACGATATATATTTATCTTATATATATTTTCAATAACTCCCCAATCGATGGTTTTATCACTTATATATTTAAACTGGGTACTACTTATATCTTTTTGATTTTCAATCAAATCCGACAACAACACATTAAAATCATTACCATCAAAAAAAGAACCGCGACTTAAGTCATGTGATATATTTCTAATCTCATACTCAATGTTTTGCAATTCATGTATATAAATTTTCCGTTTTTCAATTATTTCTGGTTCTATTTTAGAATTAAAAAAGCCTAAATTCATTCGAACTCCATAAATTTTATTCAATATACCATCATGCAATTCTTTGGCTATTTTAGCTTTCTCTCTCTCTTTTGCGATATCTATTTTTTTATGTTGCTCAATTAATAGCATATAAACCTCATCATTGGCTGCTTGTTGTCTTTTTAAAAACTGAACCTCCTTGCTTTTATGCCTCAAAAACCTCACTATGATAGTTACTACCAGTAATGCAATCAATCCTAATGAAATAATTAAAATATAAAAATTGCTTTTGGCCAAAACCTTATTTTTATCTTCAATTTTTGAAGTTTCATATTCAATTCTGGCATATTTATTATGAGAATTTTTTTGAACCGTATTAATGCTGTCACTTACTTTAATATATTCATTTGCATAAAATAAACTATTCTTTTTATCTAGTTCAGACAACAATTTTAATGAAACCAAATTTTCATTACTACTCTTAATTTTAATCGCTAATTGATTTGCTTCTTTTAAATTTTGAATTGATTTTATAGTATCTTTTTGACTTAAAAAGTATTCTCCAATGTGTATCTTTTTATACAAAATATCCAATTCGATCCCTATACTATCGACAATTTTTAAGGACTCAAAAAACATTGATTCAACATTTTTATAGTCTTTATTTTTCATCTTAGAATAGGCTAAATTGCTCAAAACATTGGCATACAATCTTGGCCATTTTTTTTTCAAATCTTCAGAAAGTAAGCCTTGTAATTCTTTTATAGACTTCGGAAATTCCCCTTTTAGATCATATAAATTACAAATATTAATCGTAGAGGTTACATTGTAGTTATTTATTTCATCTTTGTCATTATTATGAATTTTCATTTTTTCTAATTCACCCAATGCTAATTTATGGTACAGCAATGCCTCATCATAATTAACTAATTTCTCTAAACAATTACCCATTAAAGTATTACACGAATAAACCAAAGAGTAATCATTAGATTTTTTTAAATAACGTAATGCTTTAGAAACTTCAGCTTCACATTCTATATAATTACCATCATAAAATAAAACATAAGCTTTATTAAATAACATTCTGCCAACATTATCATAGTCATGAATTTTTGTATATACTTTTTGAGCCTGTAGATAATAAAAATATGCACTATCTTTTTTGGAATTTTCATAGCAATCACCCACATAATAAAATGCCTTTGCCATTCTAATACTATCATTAGAGTCCTTTGCCAATTGCAAAGATTTCAAACTAATCTTTAAAGATTTCTTGCAATTATTGATGTAATAATATTCCGAAGCAATCTTTAAATATAAATCTCTGACAATCGAATCGTCTTTTCTAAATTTTAGAATATTAACTATTGAATCCAGGTATATCTCTTTTTTACTCCCAGATAAACCATCAATGTGACTTTTGTCGAATAAGACAGGTGTATTTTCTTTACATGAAAAAAGAAAAAACATTAAAAACAAACAAATATTTTTTGTGCTAATAATCAAAATGTAATTTTATTTTACCAAACCAAATATACTTCATTGAAAGAAAGAAGACTATGTAATTACCAATAATTCACATAGCCTTCCTTAAATAATTACGGAATCAAAAAACTACCTTCTTGGTGGTTTTGGATTACTAGGATCACCTTCGCGAGGATCCTCTTTGACGATAAAAAACACAGCGGTTGAATCAATTATTCTTTTTTTTAACTCATCTTTTGACCCCGCTTGTAATGGAGTTTTAAAATTTTCATTCTTAACTTCTGAAGTCTCATAAACATCATCATTTGAACATGAATAAGTCAACACAGAAAGCAAAACAAGCCCAGTAATATATAATTTACTTTTCATAAAAAATTAATTTAGATTAATAATCATTTCAAGCAAAAAAACATCTTCTACGTGTCTGAATTGTACGGTATATCCGTAATATTTGAGTAATTTTGATACAAATTAAACAAAATGGATACGAGCCTTACTATTTTGATAGTTGATGATCATCCCATGACAGTTGATAGCTATATTAACCTGTTATCTGGTAATGATTTTCAAAAAAAAGAGCCAAATTTTATAAAGAGTTATAACTGTGAAGATGCTTACAACAAAATAAATTTTCAATTAAAACAAAACCTAAATATTGATTTTGCATTATTAGATATTAGCCTTCCACCTTATAAAGAATTCAACATTGATAGTGGCATTGATTTGGCTTTACTCGTTAGAGAAAATTTCATAGATTGTAAAATCGTACTCCTTACAATGCATAGCGAACCCTTAACTGTAGACAAAGTTATTAAAGGCATAAAACCTGAGGGATTCATATCAAAAAGTGATATTGACTTTGAGTCATTCCCTAGCATTTGTAAAAAAATCATTGAAGGAGAAACATTTCAAAGCAATACTATAATAAAATCTCAACGAAAATTATTCAAGAAAAATATAAATTGGGATAATCATGATAATCAAATTTTAATCTTAATTTCTCAAGGAGTTAAAACTATTAATCTTCCTGACTACATTCCTCTTTCTATGAGTGCCATCGAAAAAAGAAAAGCAAACATAAAAGATCAACTTTTAAAAGGAAAAGGAAGTGATAAAGATTTAATTGAGAAAGCTAAAAAGTTAGGCTTGCTATAATTTAAATAATTAGCAATTGAATTTAAACAACTCCTTTTTTAAGAAGTAATTAATCCGGAGTATAGACTTGTGCAAAGAGCATTATACTCCGTATGGAATAAACATATTTAAAATAAGGACGTAGAAGCAGTTTTTAGCCCAACTATTTCAATTTAGCGCTCATTACACATATATCATAATTATGAGTAATAGCAACAATACAAGAGGTGTTTTAAACGAACTATTAGAAACAGCTGTCATTAGCGATATTTATTCGTCTTAGCAATGCGAAAATTGATCAACGCTAAATGTTGTGGAGAAACATGCAAAAAAATACTCATTAATTTTTTTTTAACGCAAAGAACACAAAGATTCTCGCAGAGTTTACTACCATTTAAGTTGTGTTTATACCATTTTAGTACACAAAGCTTTGTGAACTTTGTGTTTTTACTACGCTTAGCATATTTAAAAACTTTGTGTTCTCTGCGTTTAATTTCCTGCTACAAACCACAATCTTATCACCCTGACGCAGGAAGGGTCTCCACGAGTGACTCGACAAAGATTATGGGATTTCTCGAGAACATTGCTTCATCAGTTCTCTATCGCTCGTGTCTTCGTTCCTCAAAACTCAAGATTTTAATGAATTAGATTATCCAAAACTTTGCGTTCTCCGTGGTATTTTTTTTTCTCACACAAGTTTTAGAATTGATTCAGGAAAATTATATTCCGCACAACCAAAAAGAACAGAAACAAGAAAAGCTATAAAAACAAAAAACCCGAAACTTTCGTTTCGGGTTTTAAATACTGGCGGAGAAAGAGGTTCCGATGCCTTTATTTTAATCCCAGTAAATACAAGTGTTTCAATATATTATTTAAGCTAGGGTCACCTATAGGGTCACTTAACTTTCAGCGTATTAAATCATTACAATGTAAAGATAATGAATATCTGTTTAAACTTGTAATTTTGGGCACTGGTTTTATTTTTCATATAGTATATTTATATGAAAAATTCAGTTGTATTAGTCCTTCCCTTATTTGGAGTCGATTGTATTTCTATCGAACATTTGATACCTGCTTCGACTTTTTTCGAAAGTATAAAATGAAGTTTTTCGTAACGTAATGGCGCTTTGCTAAGTTGTGAGCTTTGGAAATTCGTATATTCGAAGGAGATGATTTCTAGCGAAAAAAAAGCTTCTAGCTTGCTGACAAAAAAGTTTTTCCAAACTTCCAACAAACCCTCGAAAGAGATTTTTTTGTCGAAAAAGAACCGACATATACCCCTTTTTTAAAGTTGTTCAAAACTTTATAGTGCTTTACATACGATCGGGTATAATAGGCAGTGCTATTTTAAATGTTCAGGAATTTTAATTAATTCTCTAAATGATTTTATGTTAGAAAATTTATAAAAACTTATTTGATTAATAATTTATTAACATCTGCGTATACTGTGAGGTCATAACTTCAATATTATTGATATATAAACTAGCTTTTGCAAGTATCTCATATTTTGCACTTCCATTAGTTGGCATAAGATTTAGCGCATAATACGGAATTTGAAATGTTCTAGAACTAAGATCGACAAATTTATTGGTTATAGGAAGTACACCAGTACCAGTAACAACTAATCCCGTAATATCCCTGTAAAAAGTTTCATTTGGATGAGCATATAAAGTTCTTCCGTTAGGAGTATAAAATCGAACTAAAAGTTCTGCATTATTACCTTGAGCGTTACTCATAAATCCAGGGATGGTGATAACCATTCCAGCAAAAGTGCCAGCAGGAGTTCTAACAGCAACATTATGATAAATCAAAGGTTCATTTAAGGAAATTTCTTGTTTAGATCCAGAAGGAACAGTGAATTGCATCTTTACACTTGATTTATTTAAAAAATTTGTGGCAGTATCATTAAAAAATTTTGCGTCAGCTGGACGATTATCTAATGCAGCTTCAGTTGCTAAAGCACGAATACGTTCAATCATTTGTGTTTCCATCCCATTTGTTGGCAATGAAGAAGGACTAAATAAACTCGACCAAAAGTCAGTTCCAAAATATTCTTGCAAAAGAGCAATCATTTGATTCGCTGCTTTTTGAGAAACTAATACTTTCCCAGCACCAACTTGAACAGTTGTATTTGGACCAGCATCTGTTTTTTTTCCTCCGTCACTACCTCCTTTCCCCCCGGGCTCGCCTTTTGGCCCTCTTTCGGGAACACGACCCTCTACACCAATTGGATCATGAAATTCATGACTTTGTCCACCATTATTTTCTTTGGTAGTCACATCGTGTTGCGCTGACATATATATAGGTGTTACAAAAATAAACACCAAAATCAAGAATATTTTCATAATTAATTGGTTTTTAATCACATAAATGTATGATAATAAATTTTAACACCAAAATTCTAACCAAAAAAATATGCAGTTTTTCTAGGTTCAAAAAAGCAAGTATCTTAAAATAAAACCCAGTTCTGTCTCATTTAAGAAAAACTTTTTTCTTTAAAGACTAAAAAAATATCAGATAAACATTAAAGGTGATTGTTGTCCTAAAACTGTAGTTTTTCAGGTTGCGTATTTCAAATTACGATTTACCCTAAGTTATAGAGATGTAGAAGAGATAATGAAAATGCAGGTTGTTTATGTTGAGTTTACTATCCCAACATGTTAAAATTAAAAAAGCCTACTTAATATAAGTAGGCTTTTTTGTGGAGTCGATGAGGCTACAATCGAACACCTTATACCAATCTTAAACTTTCTTGACAGTCTAGAATAACAGATTTATATATTCCTTTTTAGAACTCAAGTAGTTTATTCCATCATATAATTCCAAACTTTCATTAATTACTTTTATCATTTTTTATATTTTATGTTTACATCAATAGTAAATTTTAGCCACGAGGAGATACCAGAATTCCAGTAATGAAAGATTTTACTTTAATTTATATTAAAAGAAATCTCCGAAAAAATGCAATCTAATTAAACCAATAAAATATACTGGCAAATTTAAATTAGCCTAACTTTGTTAAAAGTAATTGAAATATGATTATTTAATATTATGGAAACAAATAAAAGATTAATTTACCTTGACAATAATTCTACCACTCCTGTTGACCAACGAGTTTTCGATGTCATGGTGCCTTTTTTTACAAGCAATTTTGCAAATGCAAGTAGTACTCATCAATTTGGAGTTGGTGCTTATGAGTCGGTTAAAACAGCTCGTAAACAAGTCGCAGAATTAATTGGGGCAGAAACTAATGAAATTGTTTTTACAAGTGGTGCTACAGAAGCAATTAATATTGCTATAAAAGGTATTGTTGAAAATTATTCTGACAAAGGAAAACATATTGTAACAGTTCTTACTGAGCACAGTGCAATTTTAGATACATGTAAATATCTTGAAAAGAAAGGTTATGAGATTACTTATCTTAAGGTCATGTCAGACGGTTTAATCGATTTAAATGAGTTAAAAAATTCTTTGAGGGACGATACAGTTCTAGTTTCTGTAATGTATGTAAACAATGAAACCGGAGTTATACAACCAATAAAGGAAATATCAAATTTAGCTCACAGCTATAATGCTTTCTTTATGACAGATGCTACCCAAGCTGTTGGGAAAATTGAAGTAAATGTTGATGAGCTGGGTATTGATTTACTTTGTTTTAGTGGTCATAAAATTTATGCTCCAAAAGGAGTGGGTGCACTTTATGTGCGCCAACGACAAAATAGAATAAAAATCCCTGCCTTATTTCATGGTGGTGGACATGAGAGAGGATTGAGGAGTGGAACCTTAAATGTACCAGGTATAGTTGCTCTTGGAAAAGCTTGTGAATTATCTCAAGAAGAAATGAAATGTAATTTTGAATTTATTAAATTGATGAGAGATCATATCGAGTCACAATTACTTTTGATATCAGATACATTTGTCAATGGCAACATCTCTCATCGTTTATATAATGTTACTAATCTTTGTTTCGTAGGGGCAGATAGTGAAGCTTTAATTATGGGACTTAGTAATTTAGAAAATAATTCACCTCTTATTGCTATAAGTAACGGAAGTGCTTGTACATCTGCCAGTATAGAACCATCGCACGTATTAATAGCAATGGGTTTAGATGAAAATAAAGCGTTTAATAGTATTCGTATTTCGTTAGGAAAATACAACACTATTGAAGAATTAGATATTGTGATTAATGAAATTAAAAATGTTGTTGAAAGTTTAAGATTAATGATATTTTGAGATTAATAAATCTTCTTTTTTCATAAGACTGTGTAAAAGTTAAAGTTAAAAAAAAATGATGGGGATTTTAAACCCCATCATTTTTTAATTTACGTAGATATTGAAACACTACCTAAAATTTCAATTATAGCTTCATCAATTTTTCATTTTTTACAAACCTATTTTATCTTTTAAATCGGTGTAAAGAATTTTTATAGATCTACTTGTGAAGGGATATCTTTTTTCTTCTCCGTTATCTTCCCAATTTATATCTTTTGCTTTCTTTAAAAGCTCAATATATGTATTTTTGTCATCTTTTTTATCCTCTGGTATAATTGATAAAATATCAATAAGAATTTTCATTAAAGCCTGATAACCTACGTTTGTTTGTAAGACATTTGTTTCGTTCGTACTATCAATATCCCAATATGAAACTCCATCATTATTCGTAAATGTAGACCTAACAGCACTAAAGAAAGAATACATTATTCTAATAATCATTTTGTCATTGTTATTCGCATAATAAAGACGGAATTTTAAATTATTTGGGTTATTTTTTAAGTCTTTCCTTTCTTTGTTTCTTTCAATTTCTGAATCTCTTTGATTTTTGGAGATGTTATAAAGAATTGATTTTACCATCGTTGCTTGTGATAATGGAATATTTTCATTTCGTTTGTAATTGCCCCCAACTAATTTTATTCTATTGTAAAAAGGAGATTTTACGATACCATTTAAAGCTAATACAACTTCTAAAGAAGTCTTTTGAGGCGTATCGTCCTTGGTCAGTCCAAATAAACTAAATACTAAATTTTCAGGTACCTTAGTCTGCGTCTTATTAATTGTTGAAAAAATCATTGCTTGATATTCAAGAATTGGATCAATAAAAAATGTAACTATTAGTTCTAAATTAAGTAGTCTTTTTAAAATTGCTTTATTACTTTCAAATTCTAAAGTTTTTTCTACATTATCAGGAGATTTATACTCATTAATAGACTCATTTAATCGTTCAATTGCTCTCTCAATACCTTTGATTCTATGTTGCCCATCAATAATTGTTAGAAAAACATCTCCATTCTCTTTTTCCAATTCTTCTTTTACTATAGAGTTTAGAACTATTATAGTATCATTATTTTCATCTTCAATTTTACTATCAATTACTTCAAGAGGTATGGCAATAACAATATTTGTTGGAAACATTGCTGAAGGGTCTGTAATTAAGAAATCTGCAATTTTTTCAACCTTTAGATTGTTAGTCTTTCTTTGTATTTGCGGGTTATAATCGGGCAATATTTGAGTTTGATCAGAATAAATTCTGTCTTCTTCCTCTACTTCCTTGAAACCAACAATTAAGCGTTCTGTATATTTAGTGAAATTTTGAACTTGGCTAATTTTAAAAATACCAAGAAGAAATTCTTGATTATTTTGAACAACTTTTTTAGCTTTGATTTTATTTTCCATAATGTTAAAGATCATTCACAGCGTTTTTCATTTCCTTTACCTTATCAGTCATTTGATTAAAATAACTTTCATCTGACAGCTTTCCATTGTCAGAATTAGCCAAGACCCAAATAAGTAATGCTATCAAATATCCTGGGACAGCTGCAATTAAACTATAAGATCCAGTAACATTAAAAGAAAGTATTAAAAGAAAAATTGAAATACCAAAAAAGGCAATACTATTTATAATTAAACTAGGAACATTTTTTAGATTAAACGATAAATTTAAATCAACTAAACTGGCCGAAATTATTGCTATAGCTGTTGTTGCAATACATTTAGAAATAACAGTTACATCTAGATTCGATTTGTTTGACTCTTCATAGATTGTCAACCAAATACCAATACCTCCAAAACCAATAATAATCCAATAAAAATAATAGTTAAAAGCGGAATTCTTCCAAGGAGCTTTAAATCGCTCAAATTGTTCTTCGATAAAGTTTTTATTCATAATTAATGTTGATTACGCCTTGAATAATTCCCCAATTTTAAACTCTTTAAGGTTAGATACTAATTGATATTTCTGAATTTTCTCCATACTTGTTTTCAACTTAGAGGCTTCCTTTTCACCAATTCCCATGAACTTTTGCATCATCTTTAAATTGGTTTTATCTTTGATATCAAATAAGAATGCTGTTTCACACATACTGCTAAAATCAAAAGACGGCTGATTAAACTCTTCTATTCCTTGACTTAATAAAATAACTGAAACTCCTTTAGAACGTATTTCGCGTAGTATTTTTTCTAACAAGTCTTGTGATTTCTTTTCCTTAAATATTGTATGAGCCTCGTCAATTAATAATACATAACGCATCCCCTGAAAGTCACCTTCTATTGGTGCATTATCCATATTCATAAATGTATTATAAATGTAGTTAATTATCAAAAAAACGGATGTAAAACGAACATTTTTAGGTAAATCACCAGATAAACTTAAATAATAATTACTGTTTAAAAAATTATTTTTAAGGTCAACGGTAGTTTCAAATAAATCCAATTCACTCAAATCTTCCAAAATTTGTCTTAAAGTACTAGCCTTGTCTCCTTCGTAATCCAAGACCTTTTCATAAATTTGTTTGAATGAAGGATATTGCCCACCTTTCATATCAGCAAAAACATCTTTAGTGGCATCTTTTAACGTTTGTTGCTGATTTTTACCAATATTACTATAACTCGTAATAATATCAACAAATTTATTAATACCCATAATTTTATTTTTTTCATTGATATTATCAATAAAAGAAAGAGGGTTTACAGGAAATGGTTTGTGTGGTGCTTTGATTAGTTCACAATTTGTAGCATTGAAAAATTCGCTATTTTTCTTTTCATCTTCTTCAGTTATTCCTTTAAAATCTAAAAAAATAAAATTTACTTGCTCCTTACTTTCCTTTACTACTTGTTTTAAAATGCTATTAGCAAAATAAGTTTTTCCAGTTCCAGAATTTCCAGCTACAGCAATATGTGCATTATTATGAATTGAAGTGTCATTTAATTTGAAATAAATATCTTCATCGTCAAAAGATTTCCCAACCAATAATTTAATACTCTCAGCAAAATACTTTTTGTTAACTATTCTGTTTTGTCTTGTGTACTCATCGTAAATGATTGGATCATTAGAAATTTCATTTTCTTCAAGTTTCTCAATACCAGTCTCAATATTTTCTAAAAGGAAATCAAGTCCCGAATAATTTTTGTTTTCCTCAAATATTTTA
This sequence comes from Flavobacterium hydatis, assembly GCF_000737695.1. Lineage (GTDB taxonomy): Bacteria > Bacteroidota > Bacteroidia > Flavobacteriales > Flavobacteriaceae > Flavobacterium > Flavobacterium hydatis. Next base: position 52,398 of record NZ_JPRM01000036.1, on the reverse strand, counting down.
TTCATTATGGTCAAACCATGATCAATATGCATTTTGATATACTTGCCAATATCCTTATCCGTTTTATAAAGACTATAATGCTGACAAATCAAAGCAATATAATAATCACGGTATTTTCCAAATAAAATATCATCTTTATATTCTTTACCTTTACTATCAAACAAGTCTTTTTCTAAGTTAAGTTTAATATTTTTTGATAACGAAAATGAAAAGGCTATTCTTGACACGACATTTTCAGCACCTAAATTGAGACGTCTTGTTAATTCTTGGACAATTATTTTATTTGCCTCAGATGTTCTTATATTAATCAGCATTATTATACATTTTATTGTATGTTGAAATAAAGTCTTTTGGTTCTAATGGCATAAATTCACTTTTATCTTCATGAATGTTATTAATCAAAAAAGTTTTAGCAATATTATTTGATAAAATATTGTATTCTCGTTCTGTCAATTCTTTATTGATTAATGGGAAAATTACTACTTGATCTGAAATATTTGGATAAAAATACTTAACAATGTTTTCTGCATGCTGTTCATCAAATTTTTGCATAGGAGAATCAATAAATACTGGGAATTGAATATCACTTCCTTCAACTAAAGCACGAAGTAAAGCGGTAGCATACATTTGTTGTTCTCCTTTACTTAACGATTCTTTTTTAATTTCTTCACCACGAACATTTTTCAAAATAATATCTATGGTTTCACCAATGATTTCAACTTCTACTTTCTTTACAAATCCTTTTTTGTGTAGTAATGTTTCTAATCCTTCTAAGATTTGTTCTTCCAAAGACTCTTTCTTTTTACTTTTGAATTTTTCAATAAAGTCTCTTAAGTTACCAATGTTTCTTGTTATGATTTCATCTTTAACCTTATTTTTTTTAGAAACATTAAGTTTTTTGGAAAGCTCTTCGATACGTTTCCCTTTCTGAATTTTTTCATTATGAAATTCGCCAATTTCACGATTTAAAGAGTCAATAGTTTCGTCTATTCTAATAATTTCTTTATCTAAATCTTCTTTCTGTTTTCTGAACTCCGCAATCATTGGACTCTCTTGATTAGTTTCAGCATCCCTTATTTTTTTTCTAATCGAATTGAGCTCATTCCTTGCTAAATTATATTCAGAAGTAATTCTTTTAAATGATTCTTTAAAGGAATATCTAATGTTATTGAATAAAGCTTGAAGTTCATTCTGTTCCAAATCAGAAAATTCTTGAAGCATCTGAAAATCTTCGGGTAGTTCCGGAGCATCTGAAAAGAAATGTTTACGAATTAATTTCTCAAATGTTTCCGCAAAATGTTTTTCTATTTGGTAGTCAATGACCAAATCATTTGGTTTTGGCTCTTTAATTAAATCCGTTAATATTTTATTAGTAACTCCTCTTACATTTTCATCTTTAAATTTAGCCGCTTTAAAATTTGCTTCATTTACTAGTTGATTATTTACTTCTAAAAACTTCTCACCAGCAATAGCAAATGGAATAATATCATAGGAATCTTTTAATTCATTCTGAAGTTCGGCAAGTTTTTTGGTTAACCCTTCTTCTTGAGTCCTTATTTCTTGAAGTTCTTCAACAGTTATTAAGCTTCCAGACTTAATAAGCTTTTCTTGAATATCACGAGAACCTTTATTTTTTTCACTTCTCTTTTCTCTTAAATCTTGAATTACAGCTTCATTGTCTTTAATCTTGTCGTCACAATTATCAAATTCAGCCTCTAACAATCTTAGTTGACTTTTTTCTGAAGCACTTGCAGAGTCTTGTCTTATTTTCAGTTGCAGCCCTTCAAGTTCACTTTTTATATCTTCATACTTTTTGATTCCTAAAACTTCTGAATAAGCTTTGCTTAATCTTCTTTTTTGCTCAGGAGTATTTACTTCGGCAAGGCTTACTATTTTTTCTGCATCAAAAAAGAAAAATTTAGCAATTTCGATAGGCATGATAAACTCGCGAATAAATATTTCTTGTCCAACTTCCTTTGCTAATTCACTAGGATAGCCATCAATTAAAACTTCTACTTCTTCCGATGTACTTGTTTTTGTATTATAACTTCTTTTTATTACTATTTCTTTACAAGGTACTTCAGGGATATTTAAATTATGAAATGTAATAGATACATGGAATTTATAATCTCCTTCAGATTTTGATAATCTATTTAGTGAGTTTGCAATATACTTACTATAGCCACCTTGATCGTCGATTTCTTTTTTATAAATATCATCAACTTCTTGCATTTGCCTTCCATACAAACACCAAACAAGAGACATTAGAAAAGTAGTTTTTCCAAAACCATTTCTTCCACTTACGACAAAAATATTTTTATCTACATGATTCGAAAAATCAATAGGATTAGAATTTTTATAAATTCTAAAGTTATATAATTCAATTTCTTTTATCGTCATCTTTAATTGTTCACTTTTTTAGTTGCATCTATATATTGATCAAGACGATTTTCTATATCAGCTTGTAAACCTCTTTTTCTAATCATTAAAGTTTTAGTCTTCTGGAGGGCTAAAAGGTCTTGAATTAATTCTACATCATTAACATCATTTTTACAAGACTGTTTTAACAAGTCAGATTCTTGTTTGAATTTTTCTTCTTGTTTACTCATATCAATTTTAGTTTTATAAATAGAGTTGTAAATATCGGAAACCTTTGTTTTAAAATAACAATCTCTAAACCAGTAATATTGTATCATAACTAGTTCTTGGTGTGTTATTAATTCAATGCCTTCTTCACGTTGAATATCTCTTTGTGCCCTCAATATTCTAGTTAAAATTTTAACTCTAGTGTCAAAAGTATAAGGGCCCCATAAGTTTTCTGTAACAGTTTTATTCCTTCTTTCTTTTTGTCTATATTTTTCAGGATTATCTCTTGTGACGACTAAAAAATTTCTAATATCCATTAATGGAGTCATCCATTCTTCACCATTTTCTATCAAGCCTTCCATACTCTTGTCTTTACTAACAACAGTACAAGTCCAACAACCAAATCGACTATTTCCACAACTTGGTGTCGTCTCATCTATTACAAGAGGGCAATCTCCAGCGTTTGCATTCCTATATAGAGTTATTAGTTCTTTATTTGTCCCACCCCAAGGAGGAGAAACTTGATTTAAATACTGCCAAAGTTCATTTGTAGAAACATCTTTTATTGGAGCATAAACATAGGAATTTGGTAATTGATGTTTTCTTAATCGTTGTCCCTTTATTTCATGTTTTTTTATAGATTTAGCCCTATTTGCACTTTCAGCACTTCTAGTTCCCAAGAGAATTATGGCTTCGCCATTTTCATGAATTTTCTCAGTTATGAATTTAGTCGTTGGATTGATTTTTAAGCGTTCAGTACACCACCTATAAAACTTGTTTGGAGCGGGATAACCCAAACCAATAAGTTTAACCCAAAAACTCTCTTCTAATTGGGGGGTCGTTTGATGGACAGTTATAGGCAGTTCATATTGAATTGCTGCTTCCTGTATTTTTGCTAAGGTTGAGTTTATAAATTTTACGATTCTAGGATTTTCTACTAATGTATCATTACAGACCACGTAAATTCTTCTTGTTTGCCTTAGAAAAGGGTCTATTTTCAAAAGTGAACGCCATACTACTTGTAATAACATTGTACTATCTTTCCCTCCACTGAATCCTATAATCCATGGTCTTTTTGAATCATCAAATAAAAATTGATCAATTATTTCATTCTCTAAATGATTTAAGTCTAACGACATATTTTTTTTACTTAGTGTAGTTTTTATTAAAAATTCTGTAACTGACAAAGTAACAAAATATAAAAAGTTTTTTTGCATTTAATCTTAATAAAATTCATTTTTCATTTTTTTTCGTTTTAAATTTTACTTAATAGATTCATTAAGATTAAGTGAATAGTTTTTATAAAAGCAATATTTATATATAATCAGAATATACAATTCCATTGTTTACTGTCGCGAAATCAACTTATAAACATTTCATGTCAAGCAGTATAAACACTAAAAAGATATGAATATCATAGTAGTTAGATGTAATCTAAAATGTTTTTTTTAACAAAAACAGACTTAGTTGAGTAAATTAATCTAAAAAAAGAAGAAAAACTTCGCGCCCGCTTGCATGAACTGCCAATAAAGGCATGTTCTGTGCAAGCGGGCGTATCCGATAAAACGCCCCGCAATTGTCCCGACGAAGGAAGTGCAATTGCGGGGCGGCGGGCATCAGCCCACCAGTATCGGTTCTGACCTGAAATTAGCCAAATTCAAAAAGAATCCCCTTTGGGTTGTCATGCCCTCACGGAATAGCTTCCAAAGTAAAGAAGCGCCCATACTGGCTAGTGTAGCATTAATAAACAAATCCTGTTTTTCGAGTGCCTCGGCAAGCGAACAACTCGGTTCATTGTTTTCGGTCTGTGTTTCTATCAATTCCCTAAATTCATCGGTAACCATTGGAAGATTTGCCACAGTCCTATATAGATTGGAATTGGGTTGTCTGATTTCGCCAATAGTAGACAACAGCGCCTGTCCTGTATTTCGGGAATTACCAAGGTCAAGCCAATAGAGTGATTTGTTGCGTTCCCAACTGCTGTTTTCTGTGCAGTCCTGTAAAGCCTTTGCAATGTCAAATCGTGCCGATACGGTATCTACACAACTGATATACATATTTGCTTTCCCACGGTTGGGCAAGGATTTAAGATTTGCCGTAGAAAACTGCTCTGTTATGGCTTTCCAATTCGTACCGAAAAAACGATTGGTTCGGTTAATGAGTGCCACCGATTTATATAGTCCTACCTCTGCATCGGCAAAAAGCTGTCGCCCCTGATTGGCTTGAGTTATCCTATCATCATCGTATAGATTGACTTGTAATCCTGTATGCCCTAAAGCCATAAGGCTGTGGTTCATTCTTGCGAGTTCTGTAAGCATTCTGCTGCCTGTCCCTCCTGCACCAATAAGATTTATTGTAATTGGATTGGTTGGGTTTATCAGGTAATTATCGGTGTAATGCATTGGTTTTAATGTGTTCATGACAGTAGTTTTTTAAGGGTTAGACCATTTTTTATTAGTACTTTCATAGGGAACTTTTTTCGGGTATTAATAAGACTCTGCCACAATTGAATGATGTTTCCTTTCACAGGACTTTTTTCGCTAATGAGATGACTGAAATAACTATTAAAAAAATACTGCTCCCACAAGCAAATAAATTCTTCTAATCCGCAATCTGTTTTAATATTGATTGAAACGGTTCCCATACAAACCCTACCATCGGGGTATAGATTAAAGTAGGGGGCATGGTGTAAAGGGGTCGTTTCTGTAATGGCTGTAGTTGCGTCCAAAGCATATATCCAAAGTGTATTTTTAGAGGCTTTCCAAAGCAAAGCAGGTATTGACGCTTTGCCGTTTGGAATGCCTAAATTCTCGACAAAAAACAAATCTACCTTCTGGGATGGGGTATGCCAAATGGCATAAACGTCATGGTCGGGATTAATGTACAATACATTTTTAGGGAGCAGTCCTAAAGGTTTCAAAAAGTTGCGACCCAGTTCGTCAGAAGTATCTAAAGCATTGGCAAGTTGTGTACTTTCCTTTAGGCTTAAGGGATGGGCGTTGGTTGGATAACCATTTTTGTCCATGTCGTAGCTTTCCACATAAATGGTCTTGTCAGACGTATTTTTCTGATATACTACAAGAGCTTTTACAGGAGTGTACAATGTCCCGAATGTTGCTGTTATATCTTTCATGGTATATGGTTTAAAAGGGTACATAGTTCATTAATCAAAGGGAAAATTCGGTATTCAAAATCAAGCGCTTGTTTTGATGGGTTGTTTTCACTATCATAGATTTGCTGTAGTGTAGGTTCTTCGATTTCCCCACATTCATTAAATTCATCATTCACAACACGGGCAATATTCTCATACAGCATACCATCGCTATCGGCAATAAAAGAGATGTATTGTTCTGCGTGTATGATGCTATCATCTTCATCAAGTTCCTGATTTAGGGTGTTTCTAAAAATGCTGGCATCGGGATAATCACTTAACAGGGCAAAGGCTTTTTGTGCAACATTTAGGCAATCCCGACCAAAAGAAGACGTTGGCTTGTAGGTATCGATTCGCTGTTTAAAAACATTCAGATGATAAGGATTGTATATTTTTTGTAGCATTATATCCCCGTAGTAGTTTGCCTCGTTAAATTCTGAAAATTCACGGTTCGCATCTTCATTATTGCAATTTTCCAAATCATCTATCAACCATTCTTCCATACATTCATACTGATAAAATAGATAGGTATGATTCTCCCTGTAGTAGGGAATCCCTGCAATATGATAGAGATAGCTAAACACCGACAGCAGAAGTTCGGCAGTTCGTTTCTGTTTTTTGTCCTGTAACAATCTGTACAAAGGAAGCACCGGAATGTAATACAGGGTTGTACCTGTATTATAACTATGGTTGGTTGTCAATTTTACGACTCCATCATCATCCTGCATAATGACAAGTTCAATATCCTGACCTGATTTTTCAAGTTGTCTTTGAGCGTACTTATGTGCCAACAAGATATTGTACGGATAGGGTTTGCGCTCTACTTCTATCTGTTCGAATCCATATAATCCTGTCAGGATGCTCAACGAATCAAAAAATCCTTTTTCAGTTTCTTTAGAATTTGGTATTTCTTCGCCCTGTTCAAATAGTGGCAGAAACTGGTGTTTTAGAAAACCATCGGTAAGAGTTCCAAGGGTACTGACGTGGGTTTGTTGTTTTTGATTTCCTGCGCATCGGGCAAGCGGTTGGTGTTTTCTGCCCAAGCGCCTAACTGTTGGTATAGTTTCCATTGCTTTTTCGTTTTAGGCAATCTGATACTGCCTGTTATGGATTTCGTTTTCATGGTTTATCCTTTTGTTCCAATTTGTGATACAAATCTGTATTGTACGGCATCGTCATTTATTACAGGTCCTTCGATAGTTGCTGTTGTTAGTATGGGATAGGTCTGCGCATAAAAGTTCAATACCGCTTCGGGACTGAATGAGGCGCACGGATCGGCAAGTTTAATATCCTGTTCTTTATCCTTAAAGGAAAAGACTCTTTCTAATAGTGTGGCTGTTAACATGGTTCTTCAGTATTAGGGTCGTTAAAAAGGTCAATGGGAAACTTATCTGAAAGTTCTGCTTTGCGTTTGTGGATGATGTCCTTATGTTCAGGATATAGGTTGGCTTGTGGTACTTTCATCCATGCTTCCTTGAATTTGCCCAGTCCTTCGAGTTCATCAGCTTTCTTCATGGCTTCTTCGTATTTCTTCTGCATTTCAGTTTTTTCCTTGCCCATTTTAAGGATGTTGTCCTTTTCCATTTGCGAGCTGATTTTTGCCTGTGCTGCTTCTTTTAAGAACTGTTCCATATTGGCAAATAGCTGTGCCGTATCTTTTACAGTTTGTGCAATAGCTTCAAAAAATCCTGCATCCAATTCCTCGGCTGTGCCTTTAAGCAGTATGGGCGGTACTTTTTTACGCGCTTCGTCGCCAATAGTATCATTGAAAAACAATACCGATACGATAAGCCTGTCGGCAGTTTCTTTGACTATGTTTATTTTCCAGTCGCCCGCAACCTGCAAGGCGATTAGGGATTGAAAGAAATTCATAATGTTGCGTTTTAAGTGGATAAAAAATAGGTACAGGCAGGTTGTGCCTGTACCTATTGGATTAGTTTAGTAATAATGCATCTGTGCCTTTTCTCGCAAAATCCATACACAAATTGAATGCAGACTGTGTGCGTAGCTGTCCTGTTCCTCCCATTAAAAGAGAAGTTAATTTGGCTTCATCGTCTTTATAGTTTCGGACATTCTGAAAGTAACCCGTTACGGCATTGTATGCCCCGAATACCGTCCCTTTGGTGGTGTCCATGAGTTGTGCAGGGTCACTCATTGCATACTCAAAAGCGCTATCCACCATATTGGTAAAACAGGTAGAAAGTTCATGTTCTTTACCGTCCTGTATGGATTTTAAAACCTCCTTGTTGGGAACAAGAGCGAACGAAATGAGTTTTTTAACCTCTTTATCTGTGATGCGTACTTTTGTCCAATCGTTGAAAATGGATTCCATTTGTGACGATAGCATATCGGATATGCCCATTACCTTATGTGCCTGTTCCAAACGTTGTTTGGCATTAGACGTATGACGAATGCGTACCGTATTGGTTTTACTTTGCATAGCGGCATTAAGGGTATTGGCGCATACAATTCGTATAGGCGTAAAAGCGGCTGTTATGCTTCCGCTTCCGTCGTGCGAGGTGGTAAGAAACAAGTACTTTTCAATAAGGTCGTCATTGCCGACCCTAATGTAATCAGGTAGTTTAGCGGTTATAAAAATGCGTTCTCCTTTACCCAAAGCCCCTGCAGTTTCGTATAAGATGCCGTCACCGCCAACGATGCTATCGAAAAAAGAAAAAGCATCCCTATTTTGTACAATTTGATAGTCCTTACCCACTACACCCAAAACGGCATTGTTATCAGTACGTACCGTGCTGAAATAATTTGGTACTTCGATTTTATTGTGGGTGGTTTCATTATTTACAATAATTTCCTGAGAACAGGGTGTAAATAGCTTGCGTTTTTCGACTTCGTAATCTAATCCTGCATGCGCAATAGCTTCTGCGCTTGTTGGGTAGTCTGAAATTATCTGCCCTAAATTGTGCCATGCTTTTTCTTTTACGCTGAAAAAACTGTGTTTTTGACTTTGCTCGTTGTAATTTATATGATGTGCCATGATATTTAAATTTAGAATGTTACTGTTAGAATGGATTAAAAAGGCAGGTCGTCTGCGGGTTCTTGTTTTACTCCCTTGTTGGATTGGGGCGGCATTTCGGTTTGGGTCTGTTCTGTTTTTTTGGCAAAAGCCAAAATTTTAATGCTGTTGGTATGAAACGTAAGGCTACCCAAAGGTTTACCATCGCTACTGCTGTACACATTCAGACCGATACGCCCGAATAGTTGTACGAGTGCGCCTTTTTTAAGCCACTGGGCAGTCTTTGCGCTTAACCAGTACGAACAATCGATATAGGTTGTGATTTCCTTTACCTCGGAACTGTTTTTGGGTTTGTAACTGTCATTGATGACAATTGAAAAATTAACCACCTCTTTGTCACTCTTCACTTTGTAAATTGTGGCATCTTTTGTAATGCGTCCTGTGATTTCCATGATGTAAAATTTTAATGATTACTACTGTTTTGATTTCTCCCCCAATCCCTATAAAAAATTGTTTTCAAAAGAAAAAACGGGAAAAAAGAAAGCAAGAATCAAGTGACCGGTTAACGGATGCGGAGTGCTATAAGTCCCGAAGGGTGGCGCAGCCATTATGCGCATGCAGCATACGGCGGGCACTATCTTGGCTGCCCTTTTAGTCCGTTTCGAATTGGAATTCAATTCAAATTATATCACAAATTTTCAGGACGCTCTTGGGAAAGACTCCTTGCGTTGTAGCCATACTGTAAAGAATGCTTAAAGGAATATGCCTGAAGTTATTGAAGAGAAAAAGCATCAGTGATTGCAATGGAAATCCTTTTCATTGTAGAAAAGATTGGAATGAAAAGCGCGACCTGAACAGGGATGCCCAAACAGGCTAATTACTACAATTAACTATACAAAAAAGACCAGCCGTTATGCGCTGGTCTCAGGGGATGTGGTATTCGGCAATTATGATTGTGATTTTTTCCTTTATTCAAACCACCACAGTATATTTTTTTTTTGTAGGATACTGGTAAAAGTGAGTATGGTAAATATAGTAAATACTTCAGTATATAGTAAGAGAAGAAAGTAAGTAGTATTTTTATCACAAAATAAAATGTCGAAATTTGAATCTTCTCAAACAACTTAACAATTAATGGATTAGATTTATTCTACAGTTCTCTTTAAAAATCATACAGATTAGATTACAATTTTAAAAATTTGAATAATGAATATTCTTATCGTAGATGACCATCCTATGAATGTAGAATTATATGAAAATGTACTTCTACAAGATTTTGCATCCTACAAGCCTCTTGTTATTACAAAAGCATTTGACTGCAAAGGAGGTTATATAGCGACTGAGTATGCTAAGTTAAATCATGAACTATTTTTTGATTTAGCAATTCTGGATTATTCTTTACCAACTTATCAAGAGAAAAATATTTTATCCGGAGCTGACCTGGCGAACTTAATTAGAAAATATTTTGAAAACTGTAAAATCATAATTATAACATCACATACACAAAAGCTTTTAGTGTATGATATTATAAGGAAAATCAAACCCGAAGGAATTGCTATAAAATCGGATGTAACTACTTCAAGTTTTAGCGATATGATTACCCATGTTTTAGAAGGTAATCTGTATCAAAGTGTATTGGTAAAAGAATATGTTAGCGAAATTTGGAAAAAGGAGTTAATGGTAGAAGACACCAACAGACAAATTCTTTTTTACTTAGCTAAAGGCTACAGAGTTAAAGAGCTGGAAGAAGTAATACCATTAGCTGCCAGCACGATTCAAAGACGCATTGTAGACTTAAAGAAAATCTTTGGAGTACTAGATGACAGTAACCTTGTAAAAGAAGTAATTAAGCAGGGATTTTTATAATTGTTAAAATAATTAACACAAATGGGGGTTCTACTATCTCATTTGTTAATTCTGTATTTGTAGTAATTATCTGTATGGGTTTTCTTTTTACATTCGACCCTATAATATCGTAAAAATACTTTTAAATTTTAATTGAATTACTATCATTATTATTATATGATAGCGTTTTGTGTTGTTTTTTAATAAAAATGAAGCTGTTTTATGTAGTGATAAAAGTTCAAACCAATATAAAAATATTTAGTCGCGATAGATTGCGGTCTTACCTTTTATTAGACCAAAGAAAAAATGAAATAAAGGAAGCGCTAAACCCATGTGCGTTTAAGGGATTAATCAACCATTTTTAATCTATTAATTATGCAATTAGAAACATTAAAATCTACAAGATTTGAACCACTTACTAAAGAACAATTGAAAAATGTTACAGGTGGTGCAGAGAGAGAAGGAAGCAGCCAATCACCTCGAGAAGGTCAACCTATGCTGTTTGTTCATAAAGGAGTTAAGTACTATGTAAAAGCTGACAAATTTACTCAAGATTTGGATACAGGAGAATATACCTGCCTGGAGTTGCAAGACATGAAAGGCAATTGGGTTACAATAGTTTAATCTATTTTTATTAAACTGTTTATTTTTTGATTTTGGAATGGTACTTAAACTAATTAAGTATCATTCCATTTCATATTATTCAATACTATATTATTCCATATCATAAATCAATATGAAAAGACACTTTTATATATTTATTTGTTGTTTAAATCTGACTCTAAATTGCTATGCCCAGAGTGAAACCTTACTAAGAGATTACTACTATACTATAAATTTGGCGGAACTTTCAATAATTGATAATAAACTACCTGAGGCAAAAAAAAATTATGAAAAAGCATTTGGAACGGGCTATTCTTTTCCTTCCGATAAATTTAACGCGTTTGCCGTTTCTTATTTTATGAAAGATACAATAAAGTCTATCCAATACTTTAACGATCTTGCAGCACTCGGTCAGGATAAAGAAAAATTCATTAAATACTTTTTACACTCTGACCCTAAACCGAATCCATACATTGATTTTGTTACAAAAGATTATAAAAATATCCATGAGAAAGTAATGAAGAGTGAAATGCCCTTATTAGCAAAAAAAATGGATGCAATCTTCAAGATGGATCAAGACTGCAGAAATAATGGCTCCGAAGATAATCTCTTAAGTTGTGATCGAAACGTACGAGAACAATTATATGCTTTTATCGCTACTTATGGTTTTCCCAGTTATAAAAAAGTTGGTGTGCTGGAGGAAGGTGTAATTCAAGCTACCAATGTAGGTAATTTTGATATGATGCTTTGGCATGCACGTGGATTTACAGAGGAAGAAATATATAGTATAGGACTTGAAAATGTGAAAAAGGGGGTCTATGATGCCCGAAGATTCGCAATGGGATTTTTTTACCAAGGCAGTGATTATCCTGTAGCTGTTCCCTATGATCCAATTACTAAAGAGGAACTAGATGCTATCAATAAAAAAAGAGCCGAAATTTATCTAGAGCCTATCGAAGACTATATTCGTAAAGTTGCCTATCATACTAAAAATGAGCTATACTATAGAGGCGATTATTGTTTTTTAGATCCATTCCTTTGCATTTATTCGTTGAATCAACCATTGGTTATAAAAGAATGATTGTTATACAAAGCATTCGTGATGACTTTTCAACGAATGACGTTTTGGATTGGCTATATTTTTCCAAGAGTGGTCCGGTCTTACGATTAAATGACTCCATTGCTGTCGAGAGTATTAGTATCGATGAGAAAGTTCTATTTAGCTTTGAAAATACTCAATTGGATCTTGAAGAAATAAGTTCGTATTGGTACAGAAGAGGAAATTTACGCACTCCTAAAAACAAGCTAAAAAACCTTACTTATTTGGCTCAGAAACTTAGTATACCTTTATCTAAAGAGATTGATTCTGCCTATGCTAAAGTGGATTTGGCCTCAGGGAAGAATGCTATAGGTAAATACACTGATAATACAATTGACAAGATACAGATGCTGGTTCTGGCAGTGCGTTCAGGCTTAAAGGTACCTAAAAGCATTGTCACTGGGAAAACGAAAAAATTAAATGAATTTATGGCATTGTGTCCTTCGAAGATAATAACCAAAGCTATAGATATTGACCTTATGACTCTTGAAAACTATCCAGGATTTAATTGCTCATTGACTTTAGCAACTACGATTATTACTCCCGAAAGTTTTAAAAACAATAACATTGAAAACTGTACACCGGCATTATTTCAACAATATATTGAAAAAAAATATGAATTGCGGGTGTTTTATTTAAGAGGTAAATTTTATTCAATGGCTATTTTTTCACAACGAAATGAAAAAACCAAAATAGATTTTAGGAATTACGATAAAGATATGCCCAACAGAACTGTTCCCTATACGTTACCATATGAGATACAACGCAAGATTACGGCCTTTATGCAGTGTATAGGTTTAGACACAGGCTCTTTGGATTTAATCTACTCTACAGATAATGAATATGTCTTCTTGGAAGTTAATCCAATTGGACAGTACCAATGGCTGGAGAAAAATTGCAATTATCCAATAAGCAAAGAAATTGCAGAAGATTTAATGTATTATGGATAAAGACAAAATAACTTCTGAAATAAGAGAATGGATAAATGCCAATAAAGAAATACTCCCCCTTAATGTTGACTATTGGGATATTAATGTATATGAAAATAACGCAATAGAAATAACCGTAAGAGAAATGTCTTTTGGTAAATATAATTCCATCGACCTGAGTACAAATAAATTTTACAAACCCATTTCCCGAATAGTGAAACTAAAATAGAAATGTATATTAAAATATTCAGTTGTTGTACTATTACAAAAGGCAGTAGCAGAGCTGCTGTTGTAGACATACAGAGAGAACAAATTTTCTTTATTCCATTATCCCTTTATGATCTCATAGATCAACAGGTATATGCCATTAATGTGCTGAAAACAAAGCAAATTATTGAGGAAAAACATTATCCAATCTTAGATGAATATATAGAATTTTTAATCGACAATGAATTAGGTTTCTATTGCGATAGTGATGAATTAGCAATTTTCCCAAAGATGTCTGAAGAATGGCGTTTTCCTGCCCATATTACAAATTGTATAATCGATAGCAATGGTACTATTGAATTTCTTAACGAGCATTTTTTCCTGCAGCTCGAGGAACTTTGCTGCAATCATATTCAGTTACGTTTTTTTTCTCCAGTCGAGCAAGAAGATTTGGATGTAGTTCTAACGTTAATAAATGAGAATCAGATTAAATCTCTGGAAATAGTACTTCCCATAAATAATTATTTAAGAGACGAAAAAAATATTGTTCATTTTTTAGAATTCAATCGTAAGGTGAAGAATTTAATTATTACTTCAGCGGATGAATATAAAATACTACAACCAGATGATTTCTCAGGAACTGCGGTATTAACGGATAAGAATATTACAAACAATTTGCATTGTGGTTTAGTACAGTTAGAGCAATTTTCAATTAACGTTTTGCATTATACAGAATCATTAAATTCTAATACGTGTTTAAACCGTAAAATCGCGATAGATACAGAGGGCAATATTAAAAACTGTCCATCGATGAAAGAAAGTTATGGAAATATTCGAGATACAACTTTAAAAGAAGCTTTGGCTAATCCCGATTTTAAAAAATACTGGAATATAACAAAGGATCAAATCACGAAATGTCAGGACTGCGAATTTCGACATATCTGTACCGATTGCAGAGCATTTATCGACGTGCCGGATGATATTTATTCAGCTCCATTAAAATGTGGTTATAACCCTTATACCTGTGAGTGGGAAGAATGGAGTACGAATCCTTTAAAAGAAAAAGGAATCTCTCACTATGGCTTACAGGAATTAATCAAAAATCAATAAGTATTGTAAACTATAACCGGGTTATAAAATCAAAATTTAATTTTAATTTCCTTAATTATCTACCAAATTGAAATACGTTTTTTATAAACAATTGGACAAAATGGATTGTGGTGCTACCTGTTTAAGAATGGTAGCTAAACAATATGGAAAAGAGTACAGTATAAACAAATTAAGACGAATCTGTGAAACAGGTAAGCAAGGTGTTAATATGTATTACATTAGCAATGCTGCTGAACAAATAGGATTTAATACACTAGGAGTAAAAGTTAGCATTGAAGATTTAAAGGACATCCCTCTGCCTTCTATACTGCATTGGAAAAGCAGTCATTTTGTGGTATTACATAAAATAACCAATACCAAATCCAGTCCTAAAAATTGGAATTTTCTAGTTGCAGATCCCGCCACAGATGGTCTTTTGACTATTGAGGGGGACACATTTAAACAGATGTGGTTAGGAGATACTCAACATAAAGGAATTGCTTTGCTTCTGGAACCATCACTTGAATTCAATAACAGTGAAGACGAGTTTGGTCATGAAAAGCAGGTAAATAAGAAACTCTCATGGGGTAAATTATCAGGCTATTTATTTCAACACAAAGGATACTTTTTTCAGATCATCTTAGGTTTATTGGTAGCGAGTGTTCTTCAGTTAATGATACCATTTCTAACACAAAGTATCGTAGACAAAGGGATAAATACACAAGATATTAATTTTATATATATTGTCCTTGTTGCGCAATTCGTATTAATGCTGGGAAGAGCAATCGTAGAATTTTCCAGACAAGGACTACTCTTATTTATCAGTACAAGGATTAATCTTTCACTACTTACTGATTTTTGGAAAAAATTAATGCGTTTACCTATTTCATATTTTGATACCAAGCAGACTGGCGATATTATGCAGAGGATTGGTGATCAACATAAAATAGAGCGGTTTCTTACCGGAAACAGCATCAATATTCTTTTCTCATTAATGAATCTAGTGGTTTACTCATTTGTAATGCTACTCTATAGTTTTCAGGTGTTTTTAATATTTATCATTGGAAGTGCATTATATATCTTTTGGGTTACGTTATTTTTAAAACAAAGAAGAAAGCTTAATTATAAACAGTTTGCTTTAGCATCCAGAGAAAATAGCGCCACATTGGAAATGGTGCAAGGGATGCAGGAGATTAAAATGCACAATGCAGAGAAACCTTTTCGATGGAAATGGGAAAATATGCAAAGAGGGCTATTCAGTATTGGCTTTAAAAATCTATCTCTTAATCAGGCACAAACTGCAGGTGCTTTATTTATAAATGAAGGAAAAAATCTTCTTGTTACAGCAATAGTTGCTACATCCGTAATTAAGGGTGATCTAACCTTAGGAGCGATGTTAGCTATTCAATATATTCTGGGAGCGCTAAATAGTCCCATCCAGCAATTCATCAGTTTTATTCAGGAATTCCAGGATGCAAATATTGCATTAGAACGACTAAATGAAATACATCAGGAAGAAGATGAACCCGAAGGTCCCGTTTCAGGCTCAAAAACAGAAAATGCACAAATTGGTATATCAATCAAAAACTTAACATTCGGCTATTTTTCTGGCGAAGATGAACAAGTACTAAAAAATATTGATTTAGAGATTCCGGCTGGAAAAGTCACTGCTATTGTAGGGATGAGCGGAAGTGGAAAAACAACAATTTTGAAAATTCTACAAAAATTTTATGACGATAAATATAAGGGTAGTATTAGAATTTGGGAAGCACAAAATGAGCTACTATTAGCCGCCGAAAAAGAACTACTATCTAAAAATCAGGAATTAAAGATGATCATTCCTGAACACTGGAGGTCCAGAATTGGAAGTGTGATGCAGGATGGTTATATTTTCAGTGAGACTGTAAGTGGCAATATTGCTGTAGGGGTTGAAGAACCCGATAGAGCCCGTTTAGAATATGCGGCTACTGTGGCAAATATCCTGCCTTTTATTGAGACATTACCTTTAGGTTTTCTTACTAAGATTGGAATGGAAGGAAATGGAATTAGTGCGGGACAAAAACAAAGAATTCTAATAGCCCGTGCGGTGTATAAAAACCCTGATATATTATTGTTTGACGAAGCCACCAATTCTCTTGATGCCAATAATGAAAAAGTAATTCTTGAAAATCTGGAGTCTTTCTTTAAGGGAAGAACCGTCGTAGTTGTCGCTCATCGATTAAGCACGGTAAAAAACGCTGATAAAATTGTAGTACTTGAACAAGGCAAAATTGTTGAAGAAGGAACGCATTCAAAGCTAACCGCACTAAAGGGTAAATATTTTGAACTAGTAAAAAATCAATTGGAATTAGGTAATTAATTATATAGAAATGGACAACATCAAACCCAACATTTTAAGCAGATATGGAACTCCGATTACTTTTGGGATTTTATTGTTTATAGGGATTTTAACATGGTTTATTCAATATCCGGAAACAGTTTCCTCAAAAGCAAAATTGACAGGTAGTAATGCACCCAAGCCAATTATGGCAAAACAAGCCGCCAGATTAATTTCATTGGATAAAAAAAACGGTTCATTAGTAAATAAAGGTGATATTATTGGTAGCCTTGAATCAACCGCCCAGGTAGATGAGGTATTGCAATTCTCAAAATTCATTGATGAGGTTTATACACTGTTACAAGAACATAACCCTCAAACTATGAAGCTATTAATGAAAAGTGAGTTTAGTCATTTAGGAGAATTACAAGGTGACTATCAAGTATTTATGCAAGCTTATATCCCTTACCGTGATTATGTTTTAGGCGACTACTCGAACAAAAAGAAAAATCTTCTGAACAAAGACCTAAATAATGCCCACCAATCACGAAATGTGCTAAATGAGCAAAAGGAATTGTATAATGCCGATTTGCAGTTAAACTTAACTACGCTGGAAAAGAATAAGCAATTACTAAAGGAAAATATTATATCTGAACAAGAATTTAGAGAATTAACAAGCCAAAACATTGGAAAAAAGATGTCCCAACCACAAATGAAATCCAATTATATAAACAACTCTTCAGAATTAAACGGAATTCAAAAAGAGATTGTGGAATTGGACAAGGAAATTGTTTCGCAACAAGCTTTATTTCAGCAAGTAGTTTATAATCTTAAAAGTAAAATAGATGATTGGAAAAACAGGTATCTTTTAGTAGCAACTGAAAAAGGGAAGTTAGTTTTTACTTCATTTTTGCAGGAAAACCAAATAGTACAAGCCGGTAAAATAATAGCGTATATCATTCCAGAAAATAGTGAAATCTATGTTGAAAGTCTTGTGCCTCAGGGAAATTTTGGTAAGGTAAAAGAGGGACAAAAAGTATTCCTGAAATTTAATGCTTACCCTTCTCATGAATATGGTAAGGTAACCGGTAAAGTAGAATACATCAGTCCAATTCCTGCCGACAGTGGCTATTATTTGGTCAAAGTAATACTTCCAGATCACCTGAAGACAAATTATAATAAAGAGATTCCTTTTATCGAAGGACTTACAGTACAGTCTGATATTGTTACCAAGGATATGCGACTGGCAGAGAGCTTGTATTATGATGTTATAAAACAGATGAAAAAATAAAGCTAGCTTATCTAACTATGAAAACTTTCAAAATTAAAATTTAACTAAATTAAAATTTAACCACCTCTTGAAAAGGATATTATTACTATTTATTCTCTGTTATTTTGGACTATGCCAAGCTTATGCACAAGATTCTATCTGGACCTTGTCCAAATGTATTGAACATGCTCAAATAAACAATTTGTCGATTAAACAAGATGAATTGGATGCCAGAGCAGCGAAAATGATTTATCAATCCAGTAAATACAGTCATATTCCAAGTTTAAACTTATCCTCAAATTATGGAACTAGCTTTGGACGTTCAATAAATCCAACAACAAACCAGTTTGAAAATACAAAATTTTCCTCTTTAGGATTATCCGCTGGATCAAGTGTATTACTCTTTGGATGGTTTCAAAAAAGGTATGCTATACAGAGTAATGAATTAAAATATAAAATAGCACAAGAGAGCATGGAACAATTAAAAAATGATCTTTTGCTTAATGTTGCAACAGCCTACCTCAGAGCGCTATTAGCCAAAGAACAAATTACTAATGTATTGTATCAAATTGAGATAAGTACTGATAATCAGACCCGAATTGAAAAACTTACAACAGCCGGGAGAAGTAATATCTTAGAGCTTTCCCAAGCCAAAACACAATTTTACAATGACAAAGGAATATACTTAGAAGCACTACTAAACTATGAGCAATCTTTAATTGATCTCAAGGTTATACTAAATATTGATTTGCAACAAAAAATTGTACCTGTTCCTAATTTAAATGAAAGTGTATTTTTATCAGTTGAAGAAATAGACCCTGAGGCTATTTATAATAGTGCATTAACCTATATCCATTCGATTAAAAGTAGCACCTATAATGTACAAGTAGCAGAAAAAGATATCCAACTGACCAAGGCGAAAGAACTGCCTCAATTGAGTTTAAATTTTTCATCAGGTACAAACTATTCCTCTTCATACTATGAGGTACTGCCTTCAGGTGATCGTCAATTAATTTCATTCGGAAAACAGTTTAACAATAACCTATCCCACTTTGTTGGATTAGGACTTAATATTCCTATTTTTAATAATTTTTCTTCCAGAGATGCTATCAGAAGTGCTAAAATTGGTTTGGAAAAAGCTAGAATAACCGATGAAGAAAATAGACAAAAATTAAAGCAGGAAATATATAAATCCTGTATTGAGTATAAAAGAACCTTACAACAATACAATTCTTCCCTAAGTGCATTAGAGAATGCAGGAATAGCATTGAAGGCAGCAACAATAAGACAAGAAAAAGGTTTTATTTCTTATTTCGAATATCTAACAGAAAAAAATAATTTTCTTAAAATTCAAAATGAAACCACAGCATTAAAATATGAACTACAATTTAAAAAAATAACTGTTGAATATTTTCAGGGCAAATTCGTAATTTAAAACTCAAAGCTGATGATTCAACGATAAAAAATCAAGTACTAATGTATTTACAGTTATACCTGAAAATGAAAATAATTATATTGGAAAAATTAAAATTGGATCAGCAGTAAATATAAGGCTGGCTAACTTTCCTTTTTCATACCGTGAACTTTACCTGGATGTTTTTCCGTATAAGCATAGATTAACTGCATGATATAATGATTGCTTTTATAAGGCGTAATATAATCCTTAATCTCCGCTGGTTCGGTAATTCCAATATCCGAAGCGATATAGCCCATCCCATAAAAGTGTCCGTTTTCAATCCATATGCAACTATGCTCCTCTGTGGTTCGACCTTTATCGATAATAAAGAAGCTTGACCTGTTCTTTAAAACATAATCAATGGCATTTTCTATTTGCTGATTATGATGCTCAATCTCAGGCAGATTTGTGAGGTCATGTTGTTGAGGACCTTCTGCTTTTGTCGAGGTGCAGTACTTACAAAACCTGTAGTCGATCTCAAACTTTTCTGCCAAACTCTGTAGTACGTTTATGCCATCATACATTGTATTGAAAACCTCAATACAGTTCTGAAATTTATTCATCTTGCCAATTGCCAGATACTTGTAGCCATTACGTGCTTCATATTGGTAAAGCCCAAATTTTGCTTCAAAGCGTTTCAATGCCTTGTTATATATTGGCCAAAGTTTCTTAATCTCAGTACACTCTAGCAGCAGTGCCATCAACTCAGTGGCACATATCTCAAAAGAAATAGCGTATATATCCCTTAAGAAATGCTGTCTTTGGGGTGTAATTTTGTGCCCACTAAAATGTGAAGCGACACGTTTTTTTAAATTGACAGCCTTACCTACATAAATGACTTTATTAGCCTGATTATAAAAATAATATACGCCAGGTTTTTCAGGTAATTGCTCAAAGTCTCCAGGAGGCAGATTTGGAGGTAGACGCTGATCTTGTGCGGTCATCTTTACCATTTTGCCAATTTCGTCCTCTTCATCCCATTGTAGTAATCGGGAAAACAATATAGTAGTAGCATCCGCATCACCACCAGCACGATGTTGATTCTCCAAAGGTATATCCAGTGAATGACAAAGTTTCCCCAGACTATAAGAGCTTAGCCCAGGTCTTATTTTTCTTGCTGCCCGAACGGTGCATAATTTTCTTGCTGTCCATTTAAACCCAGATTGCTCCAATTCATGACGAACGAACGAATAATCGAAGTTAACATTATGAGCAACGAAGATACGCCCCGTAAGCATCTCTAATACCTTCTCCGATATGTCATCGAATATCGGCGCATTTTTTACCATTTCATTGTTTATGCCGGTCAATGCAAAAATGGGAAGAGGTATTTCCTTTTGCGGATTTACAAGTGTTTCGAAGCGGTCAATTACGTTTGTACCATCATGGATTACAATTGCAATTTCCGTAATACAACTGCCACTGGCATTACCGCCTGTGGTTTCTATATCTACTATGGCATATTCCAGTTTTTTCATCTATTATAAAACGTGATTTTTATTGCGTTCTTGCTAATGGAACAATGTGAAATATCTTATTTTTACTGTCCCATTTTATGCCGTGGCATGTTGTATTCATGCTCTTGTGGGTATGGGGCACGATGTGTCATACTCACGTCTTCCCGAATATGCTCATGTACTTTAAATTGCCTGTCGTTAGTATTAGAATAACGTGGATCCGGTATAAAGGGCATCTTAGCCATTTTAGTAACGGTTATTGTTGGAAAATGATAATCAACCTCAACATTTCCTAATAATAAATAACAGCCACCACCTTGAAAAGGATATTTTTCCAGTGAATCTGTAAAATGTGCTGTATCGAAATATTCACCCTCTACGTCAATCCAAGTACCAAAGTACATTGTTCCTCTTTTGGTAGGGACATGTTTTCTAGAAATAAGATAAGCGAGCATTTTTACCGATTTCTTATGGTTCTTTACCAAATCTTTAGCCATTACAGCACCTCTGTATGTCGTTTGCAAGAGATCGAAAGGAGAACAAGACACAGGAAAACTCAATAACTCTATTTCATCAAAGGCATCTTCAAAAGAAGAGCGTTCCAATACAGGTAGTTTATATTCTTTAACAGGTTCCTGAATGAGCATCAGATTTCTGTTTTCCGGCTTAAAATTCACCAGTATTAGTCTGGCAATTACCAGTAACTGATTTTTAGTTTTACCAGTAAAGTGAAATGCACCAATAAAAATCAAAATTTGGATGCCTTCAATTCCTATGGGAATGCGATTGATAAAATCTTCCAGAGATTTAAACTCCCCATGCATATCCCTTTCTTTGACTATAAACTGTGCTATTTTGGTTTCCAAACCTTCCAGATGCATCAAACCAAGATAAATATCAATGCCATACAAATTTGTTTCATATTCACTTTTGTTCACACAAGGATTATGCACAATAGCACCTGACATTCGCGCCTCATGAATGTATACCTCCGTACGATAAAAGCCTCCCTGATTGTTTATAACAGCTACCATAAACTCTATTGGATAGTGTACCTTCAGGTATAAACTTTGATAACTTTCTACTGCATAAGATGCCGAATGTGCTTTACAGAAAGAATACCCTGCAAAGGATTCAATTTGTCGATATATTTCTTCGCTTAACTTTATGGGATGTCCTTTTTGCTGACAGGAGGCAAAAAAGTTGTCCTTTACTTTTTGTAAAGCTTCTTTTGAACGCCCCTTGCCGCTCATGGCACGACGCAAGATATCTCCATCGGCCGCTGGCAGACCTCCATAATACAAAGCAATTTTAATCACGTCCTCCTGATATACCATAATCCCATAGGTTTCTCCTAACTGCTCTTTGAATACGTCATGAAAATATTCAAACTTATCAGGATAATTGTGACGGAATATATACTCTTTCATCATTCCTGATTGAGCTACCCCTGGGCGGATTATGGATGAAGCTGCCACCAGCGTTTTATAATTATCACATTTTAGGCGGCGTAGTAATCCACGCATGGCTGGACTTTCAATATAAAAGCATCCAATTGTTTTTCCGCGTTCTAAATATAGATTGGCATTAGCTTCATTTTTAGATAACGAAGTATTGCGTATATCTACTTTAATACCACGATTTTTTTCGATTAGTTTCACACTGTCGTCAATATGTCCGATACCACGTTGGCTAAGGATATCAAACTTTTCAAAACCTATATCTTCTGCAATATGCATGTCAAACAATACAATCGAAAAGCCTTTGGGTGGCATTTCCAGCACTGTATAGTTCGTGAGTGGCTCTTCCGAAATTATTATCCCACAAGAATGCATACTGCGTTGATTAGGGTATTTTTCAAGCATCATCCCATATTCCTGTACATACTTTACCACCGAGTTTCCATCATGCAAAGCCATTGGATTTTTAGCCAGCATATCCAGTTCTTCTTTGGGTAAACCAAAGACTTTACCGACTTCCCGAAATATAGACCGATATTTAAATTCCACATTTGTTCCACAAAATGCCACGTGATCAGCTCCATACCTATTGAAAATATATTCCAATATGGTATCACGTTCCTTCCACGACCAATCAATATCAAAATCAGGAGGGCTTTTACGGTTTAAATTCAAGAAGCGTTCAAAGTACAAATCGAGTTCTATTGGACAGATATCAGTAATGCCCAGACAATAACTTACGATGCTATTGGCTCCACTTCCACGTCCAATATGCAAAAAACCGCAACTATTACTATAGCGTATAATATCCCAGGTTATTAAAAAATAGCCACTGAATTCCAGTTCTTCAATTACTTTTAATTCCTTTTCGACACGTGCTATAGCCTGAGCGTTAGTAGCACCATATCTCCAGAGAAGACCTTGCTTAGCGAGGCTGGTAAGTAAAGCCATATCACTGGCTCTACTGTTGGTATAGTACTTTTTGTTTTTCGGGGTTTTAAAATCAAATTCGAAATTACACTGGTCTATAATTTCTTGTGTATTGCCAATAATCTGAGGATAATCGCTGAATTTTGAAATCAGTTCTTCAAGTGGTAGCATCACTTCAGAGGTTTTGCAATAATCATTCAGGGTAAGCTTCGATAGAATAACATTTGTATCAATAGCTCTTAGGATCTTATGCAGATTAAATTCTTTTTTAACCCGGAAAGTAACAGGTTGAAAAATGACCATTTTATCAAGTCTTTGTTTCCACTGGGAACCAAATAATTTAGGAAGCTCTTCGGGACGAATACCGATATACTCGTATTCTTTCAAAGTTGTCGGAGCATTCTCAAAAGAATAAATTATAAAGACCTCTTTGAATTCAGGCGCTTCTAAAGGTAAAACTGTATTGTCGAAATTATGCTTGGTCAAAAAATGATTCATTTCTGCAAGACCTTCAGCATTCTTGGCTAGCCCAATATAACGCAATTCATTATTGCAGCGAAATTCGATACCAACAAGCGGTTTAATAGCTACTGCTTTACATGCTTTGATAAAATCATAAATACCTGTAACTGTATTTATGTCCGTGAGTGCTATAGCTTTCACATTGCATTGCACAGCTTGCTGCACCAAGTCAGTCAAGGGTATCGTACCGTAACGCAGCGAATGGAAAGAGTGACAATTGAGGTACATGGTACGTTAGTGTTTACGTTTTAAAATTTCTGCTTTGTTGTTGGGTTTGAATGTAGCACCGGCACAACGCATCACGGCATCGAAACCATAGCGGCTTTTCATTTTATCCATTGCCTGATATAATGCTAACATTTCTTCTGTATCCTCAAAGAGATTGATTTGATAGGTGCCACGAACCAGTCCACTAAAACGAATTCCTATCAATCTGAGACGCATACGGCGTTGGTATAGTTTATCGAATAAATCGGTAATACTTTTGGTTAATATATGATCGGCAGAAGTATATTGTATCCTGCATTGTTTGGTTTCTGTATCGAAATTAGAGTACCGTATTTTAATAACTACAGTAGAAGTCAACCACTGCTCAGATCGCAATTGAAATGCCAGTTTTTCCACCATACCCACTAATATTGATTTGAGTCTTTGAATGTCGATTGTATCCTGGGTGAAAGTATGTTCTGTTGAAATTGATTTACGCTCTGTATAAGGTTCAACAGGGTTATTATCTATACCGTTGGCTTTCTTCCATAGCTCAACACCATTTTTACCGATCATTCGCTGTAATACCTCAGCAGGCATTTCTGAAAGGGTCTGGATTGTTCGAATACCAATTCTGGATAATAATTGAAAAGTAACATCACCAACCATAGGGATTTTCTTAATTGATAGTGGATTTAAGAAGGGCTGAACCATTTTTTCGGTTATCTCCAGATTCCCTTTCGGTTTTCCCTCTCCAGTAGCAATTTTAGAAACGGTTTTGTTTATAGATAAAGCGAAACTTATTGGTAGACCTGTTTCTTTAGTAATTGACTGAGCTAACTCATTGGTCCATTTATAACCTCCATAGAATTTATCCATCCCACTAATATCAAGATAGAACTCATCAATACTTGCCTTTTCCATAACTGGGGCTTTCTCTTCGATAACCTGGGTAACATCATGGGATAATTTAGAATACAATTCCATGTCACCTTTCATCACTCTTGCTTGTGGACAAAGTCGAAGCGCCATTTTAATAGGCATGGCGGAACGCACTCCAAATGTGCGTGCTTCGTAAGAGCAAGATGCTACCACTCCACGGTCGCCACCTCCAATAATCAAAGGAATTCCTTCTAGTTTTGAGTTCCCCAGTCTTTCACAGGACACAAAAAAAGTATCTAAATCCATATGTACAATTGCTCTTTCCATCGTCGTCTCATTTTATACATGACAAAATTAGTACAGATTATAACAAAATGATTTACATTTGTTGTTACAAATTATAACAAAATCGACATGTCTTTATTTTCCGACAACATCAGAAGCCTTAGACTGAAAAAGAAGATTTCACAGGAAAAAGTCGCTGAAAGCCTTCTAATAACGCGAGGGAGATACGTTAAATATGAAGATGGTAGCTCTGAAGCTCCCTATGAAATATTAAAGAAAATTGCCCATTATTATCATATTAGTATCGACCTGTTACTTTCTGTAGATGTTCGGAAAATCCCCATTGATGATCTATTGAAATTGGAAGGTAATCGTTTAGTGCTTCCCATTACAGTAGATAAGGAAGGAGAAAGTTTTATTGAAGTCGTGACCCAAAAAGTAAAAGCTGGATATTTAAATGGTTATGCAGATCCGGAATATATTGAAAACCTACAACAGATTTCATTGCCTTTTTTAGGACCGGGAAAGCATAGAGGGTTTCCTGTTGAAGGCGATTCAATGCCTCCACATGAAGAAGGTTCTATCATAGTTGGCCGCTATGTAGAAAGGCTGGGAGAAGTTCTTGATGGCAAAACGTATATCTTAATTACAAAAAGTGACGGTATGGTATATAAACGACTCAATAAAAATAAAAAAAACATACTCGTTTTAGAATCAGATAATAACTTTTATCCACCATATGAAGTAAAAGCTTCTGACATTCTTGAGATATGGGAATATGAATGTAATATTGGACGTTCAGATAAAAAACAAGCACCGACAGAGACAGAAAGTCTAAGAGAATTAGTTATGGAACTAAAAAGAGATGTAGTAAAAATAAAAGACTCATTACTTTAGATATACTTTTGATTTACTTTCGTTAAATTTTTTAACTCTCAATTTATACATTATGATGACTGAGGAGGGAGTTCGTTTTCAAGGTTATATTCCTTAGCCAATTCTCTATACTTTTCCATTGAATTTTTCTTTTCTGCTACAATTGAACTTATACTACCTTTCAAACTTACTGCAGGGGAATTTATAACATCAAACATTCTATGGGTTAAGTTTAAAAGCTTACCCAAAAACAATATTATTTCTTTTGCTAAATCTAAAAAAAGAGTAATTGTTGTAAGAGGTATTAAATTACTAATATTATCACTGCCATCTTCATGCACATAGATTTTATCACGCTGTAGTTTTAAATTGTCTATTGATTGCTTTTGTTCCTCTAATACTATTTCCCACTTTTCAATTTGTAAAGAAGGTACTTTGAGTTCACTATATTCACCATCTTTTTTCAGTTTTTGAATAATACTATATAAACTGAATTTTTCTTTTTCTTTCAATAATTTGGCTAATTCTATTATCGTCATTTGCCAGTAAATAACTCGAGAATAATAGAAAAAAGTATTCATTTGTTTTTCATACATAACATCTTGATCGATTTCATTTTCTTGCAAATACTTAACTATTAAATAAGCTTCCTGAGCTTTGATTGTAATATTATTAATGATTGTGATTTCTTTTTCTAGATTACTTCTTCTTTGAATATTCATATTATTTGGTATATTAACTTATTATTGAAGTCGTTTAAGTGGATTTTAATATGGAATTTAAAGGTAAAAAAATGCTAATAATGCTTCAATTCCTTTGGAATTAAATTATAGAAATTCTTCATATTCATTTCCATTACACTCAAAACAAATACCATCCATGTAGTAATGATATTGAGGTATATATCCACTACCATTACATCTATTACATTTTTTTAAACTCAATTCTGTTTGCATTAAATCATTTAAATAAACTGGAATATTTTCGGTATCGTGAATTTTTTGGTGACAATTTTTACATAAGCTAATTAGTGCTTCTGAGGGATAATCCCATGGCAGCCTATTTTTTATATAATATTTATGATGAACATGTAGAAATATTGGCTGATAATCAATATGCAATGGATTTTCAATTCTATCAGGTATTGGAGCTACTAGATTCATTTCTTCAAATAATTTTTTCACACCTTCTTTGACTTTTTGAATAAATTCTTCTTCTTCCTCTTTTGTATAATTAATGTAAGATTGCCCGTTAATGTATTTAGATTGTCTGGCATTACACTTAACACACATTTGATTATCACGTTCAATTATCTCAGAACGTTTTTTTTGCCATTCACTTGTATTAAGCTTCTCTACATAAGTTATGTATTCTTCATTTAGTTTTTTTTCATAAACTAGTGTATTATAATCGATATATGACCTTTCCATATTGACAAGTTTTTATTATCCTAAACTTTAATATAATCTGCTAATGTATTGAATATTAATGACTGTTAAAGAAGCTTTTTGTCTATGCTATTTCTAAGCCTTATTTTTTCTTAATTACCAAATAGACCTGTCTAGGATCATTAAGTAATCGCTCCATTTCAGAATGAATTATATCCTGAATGTCCTGTTTTATTTGCAGGTAATTGCGCTGGATCATTGCGTTGTCCAATTTGCGCACCGGAGGTATTTCTTTATAGCTTTCTTCTTCTTTTTTAATTGTCTCATGGTCATTTACAATTTCGCAGTGGAAGGTTTTTAGATCAATTTTACAATCAGGATCGTCGGCGACCATCCCCACAAATTCACCAGAACTAAGACCGGAAATTTTGGAAGGTGGTACTGCCGATTCCAATTGTTTTGAACGACTGATTGAAGTATCCCCGCTATTGATTGATAGGCTTTCCCTGTCTTGCATAATCTTTCCAAAACGTTCCGATAATTGCTTGGAAGTATCTCCAGTTACCTGTCCACTAATGATATTTCCGGTAATGTTCATAATTACATCAGCCTGTTCCCGACCATAGTCTTTTCGCAACTGACTAAAGTCCTGAATTCCCAAACAAGTTGCTACTTTATTACTCCGTGCGGTGGCAATCAGGCTATCTACATTGTTCAGGTAAATGGTAGGAAATTCATCAAAGATGAGGCTGGATTTCATTTTACCTTTTTTGTTGACCAGCTTCACAAGTCGGTTTACATACAGCGATAAAACAGCTCCGTAAATTTGTATTTTCTGAGGGTTATTCCCCATGCATACAATCTTAGGTTCCTGCGGATTATTGATGTCTAAAGTAAAGTCATTTCCCGATAGTACATAATACAGTTGCGGTGATGAAAGCCTTGCCATTGCTACCTTTGCTGAAGCAATTTGTCCTTCCAATTGCTCCATAACATCATTAAGGTATGCATTCACAAAGGGATTAATGAGAACCTCAATTTCTTTTTCGCTTCTAAGCAATGTAAAGAGGCTATCATAGTCGACCTGCATGAGTTCAATTACATGAGGCAGGGTACAAAATGCTCCATCTTTATATCTTCTGAGATACCATATAATAGCAGATAAAAAGTTAATAGGTGATTCCACAAAAAAGTCCCCTTGCCGTTTGATCCATTCTCTGTTAAGCCCCATTAAGATCGTTCGCGCAGACTCGGAAGCATCGGTAATATCTTCCATACTCTGAGGATCTAAGGGATTACAACGGTGCATGATTTTATCAAAATTTATAAAATAACATTTGGGCAATACTTTATAAACATGCTTGTATTTTTCAAAGGTATTATAGACTATTTTGGATAAATCATCGTACTTAAAATCATAGACGAACATACTGAATCCTTTTTTGATATGCTGAGTAATCACATGTCGAATTACAAAATAGGATTTCCCTGAGCCAGGAGTCCCCAGAACCATCAATGCCCTGAAGGGATTAATAATGTTTATCCAACTGCTGCGTATTTTATCTTTTAAATGGTAACGAGCTGGCAGGTTAATGGAATATTCATTTTCCAGGAGCCGCTCTTCCTGAGGAAAGGTCTCATTTTCTTTATTAAAAATATCCTTCTGGTTAAGTCTATTTTTTATAATTCGGGAAAGTAAAGTACCTCCTGAAAGCATCAAAAGAAATCCTATTATGGTCATGCCCATATAAATCGTAGCAGCAGGTACAATTTCAATTTTTAAAAGCAAGGAAAGATAACTGATGAAATAAACCAACAACCCCGTAATTATATAAGCAAAAGCTGTTTTATAATTGAGTTTTTCATCCTTACGTCCTTTAGCACCAATGAGTGAAATAATTAAAAAGCCTAAGGCAAATAGTTTGGATTTATGAAAATTACTGAATAATCTGGTGTTGTATATATTGCCTAGAATTTTATCACTGAATGCACTAACAAGATGCCACTCTCTAAAAGCGGCATAACAATAGTAATAAAAGTGTATGCTTAAAATAATGATACTGATGAGTCTTGTCATATCCAAGATCTTTCGTAGCGCCTGTTCATTTTCTCCTGTCTGCATCGCCATGATTTCAATTTTTATTGATTATCAGATTGTCCTCTTCTTTTTTTCTTTTTTTTCTTCCCTTTAAGCTGATTGGGAATGTAGTTTGCTGTCTGCTGGGATTCTGTAAGTATATCTGCGAGTTGTCCCATTAAGCTATTGGATCCAACGTATTTATTATTTTGGAAATCACTACCAAACAGCGTTGCCATAATTTCCGAATTAGGTGTTTCAAATGTGATACTTTGCAATTTTTCAATATTGGTTTCAGTTGTTTTTTGTTCTACCAAACGAATTGATGTACAACGTTCCTGTATAGCTTTAGCACTATATTCTTTACCTAGTGCACTGCCATTAAAAACACATTTGGTGGTATGATCTACATAGGTAATTCCGTAAAGTAATCCTTCTGTATTCTTTCTAAAAACCATATTGATTCCCTCTTTTTGTAATAGACCCTCCAATTCAGTCAGTGACGTTTTTGTTCTTAAAAATGCCTTGTCAATAGCATTTTTTATTCTGCTCTTATCCGAAGTTTTAGTAGTAGCATTTGATGTGAATGTTTTCTCCAAAAACTTTAAAGTTGGTTTGTTGTAAAAGAGACTAGCTTTTATGGGTACTCCAATAGGTTTACCTTTTTCATCCAGTA
Source organism: Flavobacterium hydatis (assembly GCF_000737695.1). Classification (GTDB taxonomy): domain Bacteria; phylum Bacteroidota; class Bacteroidia; order Flavobacteriales; family Flavobacteriaceae; genus Flavobacterium; species Flavobacterium hydatis. The sequence goes on along the minus strand of NZ_JPRM01000036.1, from coordinate 22,112 downwards.
TCCGATACATCAATCCTCCAGTTTTAAATACCTTTGAATTTTCATCACCCCGGTCTGCTAAAACATTATATTGTTGTAAGACGGCATTGAGTTCTGCAAGGCTGGTATATTTATAAGTAGCGAGCACTTCTCCTAGCACATTGTTTATTGCCCTTTTGGATTCCCCTCGTGCATATTGAATTTTGCCTGCGGAGATCGATTGAAGTTTGGGAATCTGATTATTCTTGTTTCCTTGCGCTTTAACAAGCCCGAAAGAATCCTCGATTTCTTTTCGGGCATTTTCAGATTGATTTCTACCTATATTTTGCATATCAATTCTACTTCCATCAGCCCTTATTTTTATTGAAACAATATGCAGATGGGGATGTCCTGAATCATAATGCTCGTATACTAAATAAGGTTGTTCCCCAAAACCAATTTTTCCCATATATGTATTGGCTATGTCCATCAGTTTCTCTTTAGAATGATTTTCTGACGGATCAAAATTCAACGAAATGTGTACACTATTTCGCTTTACATTATCATTCAATGCAGTCTGTTTTAAGAACCTGTTTAGTTTCATTGTACCACTCATTTTATCTACATCCATAGGATAATTTCCTTCACCGATACATACTGCTATACCTTGTTTTACTTTGTTTTCATTATAGTTAAAAATGTTGTGTATCGAATGTCCTGTCTTTATGATTGCAACCATTTTTCAGAGATTTTTTGGATGGCTTTTTTGATTTCTTCCACCTTATTCCAGAGGATTTTTTTCTCAAGTTCATAGCTGATAATCCAATTTTTAAACTCAGAGATTTGCTGTAGAGTATGGAGTTTTTTTACAACCTGATTAAAGTTGTTACCAATGGCATTTAACTCGCTTCGCAATCGTGTAATCTCTGCTATAAATTCATCAGTCGATTGGTTGCGATAATTGGTTGTTATAGGCTTACTAAATAGATTCCTACGAATGTAGTCGCTTAGCTTTTGGCACGTACTGGCTTTCCATTTACGTTCAATTTTCGCATATTCTTCGGGTGTAAATCGTAACCCCACAATGCGTGTTCTGTTTGAATTTTCTCTTTCCATCATCTCTCATTTTCATTATTTTCAAACTCTTTTTATCCTTTCAGTGTCACTGCCCACGACTTCGGAGTATAGGGCAGCAAGATTCGGTTGTTTAACAACCGGACATCTTGCCGATCACAGGAACGTTGTGATCTTCGTGCTACTTTAAATGTCTATTAGACATTCCAGTATTTCTAAAACCTTCAAAACTCAAAGTTTCCATTTATAACCTCTTTTTATAAAATTGTATTTCCCTGCTATTACTTTAGTCCTTCATTCCGGCTGTAGCTGATGGAATTAAAATATCAGTAGCTTTTATAAAAATCATTTCAGTGCTATTTTTAATACTCAAGGAAAGTGCACGCTGCCGATCCTATTTTCACTGTTGTGAATACTCAACAGCCAAACCAATTCAAATTCACTTTTTCGCATTAAAAAAAGGTGCTCTTTCAAAGCACTAAACCCATTTTAAAACAATAAAGTCCTGACTGTTTTCAGGAAGGTTTTTATTGTTATTTTCTGATGTAAAAAAAAGTTAATGCACTACTGTAATTAAGTCCGCTTTTGAAACAGCATGTCGGATAAAAAAATAGTCTTAAAAAGTATTCTTAATCTATTATTCCTTTTAGTCTTTTTTATGTATCCTGATTCCATTTAATGAGAGAAACGTTCTTGCCTTTATTTACTCTCATACTCTATTTCAAATACGAAGTTAGATAAGCGGAATGAATCCTACCCATCATGGGTATATTATGCCCATGATACTTTGACAATGGCTTTATACCTTTGTAAAATCGATTATTAACTTAAAACGTGGAAATTATGCTAACAACAAATGATGTGGCCCAGGTACTCGATACTATACTTAGTATCCCTGGCATGAATGAGGTAGTGAAGATTGATTTGAAAATTTCGCGAAAGAATGTACTCTTATTAAATCATGTTATTGAACGCGGTTTATCTGTGAAAGACAGTGAAAAACCATCAATTCTTTTAAAGAGTATTCCAGATGAAAATCTGCATGAATTAAAAGTACTTGCGGAAGAATGCCTTCAAAAAGCAGGTCTGATAGAATTCAGTGAAAAACTAACTACTCTGAGTGAAACCAGTAAGTAAATCAAAGCCATTTAATTCAAAATGAAGTGATGCCATTCAATAGTAACTATTGAATGGCATTTTTTGTTATCATGAATTCATTTTGTAAGAAATGAAACGCTCTTTTTGCTTTTGATTGTAAAATGGCAGGATTTTCTAAATTTTTAGGATGTTTTAGCAGGATTTTCGCAACACGCTGTAAAACAAACTTCTATAATTTTGTTTGTGTTTCATTTTCAACTTATTTACCCAAATCTTAAATACTTATCATTTTACACCTTACAGAAACTGAAACTGACATCAAAAGTATGTCAAAATTTTTACCCGTAAAAGAACATGCTAGTCAATATAATTATAATATAAGGTTATGTGTTTTTACATACCCTATAACTGTATTCGTTTTAAACTAAATATTTAAATGTCATGAGACTGAATAGGAATAGTAAGAGAATCATTGTAGATGTAATTTGCATGCTATATGTCTTTTTATTTGTGTACGCTGCCTCAAGTAAATTATTTGATTTTGAGAACTTTCGTGTACAATTAGGACAGTCTCCATTATTGAGTGCATTTGCCGATTGGATTTCTTTACTTGTCCCCATTATAGAACTCTTAATCTGCGTGTTGCTTATTATTCCGAAATCCCGTTTTATTGGACTGTTCGCATCGTATAGTTTAATGGTTATGTTCACATCTTATATTTTCATAGTACTTCATTATACGGCTTTTGTACCTTGTTCTTGTGGAGGCGTTCTCGAAAAATTGAATTGGACACAACATTTAATTTTCAATTGCATTTTTATTGCAATGGCAATATTGGCAATAATTCTACATTACTCCAAGGATGAATCAGTAAAAGATAAAGTAAAATCAAAAACATTTTTTTTAGTGTTTTTCATTACTACATTTTCTAGTATCGCTATAATAATTATCTTATTCTTAATGTCTGAGAATATCATTCATTACCATAATAAATTAACCAGACGTTTTCCTCATACGCCAATTCAGACAACTAATAATATCAACCTTAAACTTAATTCTTATTATATAGCAGGAGTTGACAGTCATAATATATATTTAGGAAATACTACAGCTCCTTTATTGATTACTGTACTGGACAGAGAACTACATCAAACCCAAAAAAAAGTTATTGATCTTGACCAAAAAGATCTTCCTTTTCAAGCAGTAAAAATTATAGTACAAGCACCTTACTTCTTTGTGGTGGATGGAAGAATACCATGTATTTACAGAGGAAGCATAAAAGATTGGAAAGCCAAAATTAGAAAAAAGGGAGGTGAGTATTTTACAACCGCTGAAGCAATCGATTCTACTGCAATTGCAGTGCGAACTCATTCCTCTATAAATGGTGAAAGTATTTTAGGTGTAATTGATTTAGTAGACCCTGCACAAACAATTTTAAATCCTCAAATTCTGCAAAAACAATTTGATGGTGTATTTGACACAGACGGTCAGCTACTGTATAGCGGCGGTCTCAAAAGAATTATTTTCCTCTATGCATACCGCAATCAATTTACGGTTGCAGATAATGATTTAAAAATTGATTTTAGGGGCAACACCATTGATACTATAACACGCGCAAAACTGAATATTGTAAAAGTTGAGAAACACCGCCAAAGAAAATTTGCAAAACCGCCTTTGTTCGTTAATAAAAGTAGTGCCGTTTATAATGACCTTTTGTATGTCAATTCAGCAATTCCAGGACGATATGAAGAAGATGATATATGGAAAAGTGCCAGCATAATAGATGTTTATGATATCATTCGTAACCGATATCTGTTCAGTTTTTGCATCTATGATATAGAGGGCAAAAAAGTGAGAAATTTTGTTGTGTATGACAATAAATTGTTTGCCTTGATAGGCAACCATATTGTTCGTTGTGACCTCGATAAAAAAATTATTTCTAAGTATAAAAAATAAATGAACTGTATTAAAAATCTATTGGCCAATAGCAGGGATCTGATCGAAAACCTGTAAAAAAGAGTAGATCATTAACTATAAATTTTATTATTATGAAAACTAATTTTTTAAAATTCGTATTGCCAATGGCTGTAGTAGCACTTGGATTGACTAGTGCTATGAGTACAAGCGCTATGGATAAAAGTAGCGAAGAATTGGCGCCAATTATGGGCTGGAAACATGTTTCTGGTCCGGATCCTTGTGAAAGAGTACAAATATGTTCCAATTCTGGAAATTTTGACTGCACCGCTCCTGATGGTGAGCAACTTTACGCCAAACCGTTTTCAACATGTTTAACTCCCCTAAAAAGGAATGTACAATAGTTGATCTTTTGGAGTAAATTTTGATGCCGCCTACTAATTAGACGGCATCATTTTTTATTAGCCAAAGAAAATTTTTTTATTGGTATCCATTTTTCATCCAATCTTTTGGTTTATCATTTTTTAAGTAATGATCAAACCATTGCTTAATGCGTTCGTTAAGATCTTTTTGATTTTCCTGCTTTGATAAACTGTGCCCTTCTTCAGGATACACAAGTAGGATATGAGATTTATTAAGCCTTCGTAAAGCCAAATAAAACTCCATGCTTTGAAGGTAATGTATATGCCTGTCTTGCTCACCTGTCCATCCAAGTAAAGGTGTCTTAACATTAGCTGCTTTTAAAACTGGTGAATTGTTCAAGTAGCTATCCGTATCTTCGAATAGCGATTTACCAATGCGCAATTGATCGTATTCAGCACGATAAAAATCTGGTCTGCTAAAAGTGCTTCCTACGTAAAGATAACTACTTACAAGATCAGTCCATGCTGCACCAGAAACGGCTGCTGCAAAACGGTCTGTCTGTGTTATAATCAGATCCGTTGCATATCCTCCAAATGAATGCCCAATTAATCCAATTTTTTTTTGATCAACAAAACCTCTCGCAATAACTGCATCAACTGCTGATAAGACGCATTGGGTCGCCGATTGTCCTACGTTCCCTTTTTCAAAAACCATATCAGGGAGAAAGACAAAATACCCTTGTGTAGTAAGGTTTGTAATATTGAAACCATCTCCTGTATAAGAAGTAGGATTCACATAATTATTAAAGTATTGAAATTGTCGTTCGTAGATGTGCACCACCATTGGGTACTTAATTCCTTGTTGGTATTCGGCTGGAAAATACAAAATACCGGATAATTTTTTACCTCCAACATTAAAGTGAACAGCCTCAGTTTTACCCCAGTAAAAATACTTTTGTTGGCCGTTTGTTTGGAAAACTTTTTCCGACGACTTCTCGTAAGACATAAGTGTTGGAGCTACTTCATAACTCTGTTCTACATAAATATAACTATCCCTATCAAGAGCTTTCGTTATTTGATTAATCTTTTTTGATTCCCAAACCATTTTTTTTTCTCCAGTTTTAAAAGTCCACTTGAAGAATCCCGATGCTCCTGAATTTTTATCCACAGCATCAAGTAGGAGTCCTTTTTCTAATTGCAGAGATATACCCTTAGTTTCAATTTCATGCTCTTGGTAAATTGGGGCTGGTTTTAGGTGTTTAATACGGTAGGTTCTTTCTATTTCTCTACCTCTGGTCAGCCGTTTTTTAATTTTACCATCCACTGATATTTGCCATAAATCATACTGATCGTACAGGACAATATAATTGTCCTGTACCGTCCACCCGGCATTTCCATAAGGAGCTGCTTCAATGGGTTTATCCTGATCCTGTCGAAAAAAAGACAATGGTATTGAAGCAGTGATGTTGGCATGCGTGTCAGTATTTATATCATATATCCACCAGTTTCCTTCTTTTGGATAGGCAAGATATTTTCCATCAGGGGAAGGAATTGTTAGGTTATCACCTGAGTATTTTTCTAGAATTCGTTTTCTTTTTCCTGTTTGTAGATTTACGACATACAAATCAAAAGGACCATCAAAATTACTTTGAGGTTCATATGCTATAGGATCATAAATAAATGCATTTTTATAATCACCACTTAGAAATCCTTTTGGGATTTGTCTATCGGTAATTTGGACAAATCGGTTACTTTTTACAAGCCAGACTGCCATCTTATCCATAAGTGTATATTGTCCAACATACTTCCTATGATCAAAGAGGAGCTTATCTGTAGTATTCCAAACCTGTACAGCCTTAGGGTCAATATTTGGGTAATGCCTTATGTCTTCCTTCATCCAGAAAAAAATACGATCCCCGTCATCCGATATCGTGAGGGATTGATACGTTTCATTTGAAACTTTCATATCTTCTGGAAAATTATGCTGTTTACGTGAATCAAAACAATGCAGTTTACCGCTTACTATATTGTAACTAAAAAGTTGAGGAGCTTCTCCGATATTTTCTACGAAAGCAATTGTAGTACCACACCAGTTCAAATTCTGAAATTTTCCTTTACTGTCAGCTAATATACTATGGCTTTTCACTTCCTTTCCAAAAGTTAAATAGCCGATTTCATTCCCCTTTGTAGATTCTGTGCAATAGAGTAAACCGTTGCGATTGGGCTCAAGATGCCATTGGTTTACATTAGGTATTTCAAGCTTTTTTTTTCCTTTTAAGTCTTGGACTACAAGTAGTTGTTTACCATTGGATTGTTTTAGCAGTAGTAACAAAAAACTGTTGTTATCAGAAAAGAAAAAATCATGAACATTTGCTATTTTTGTTAGTGTACCATTCTTTAGATTAGTAACAGTAAGTGTATCATTAGCAATGCATGCAAACTCTGACTCGCCGTTAAAAACTCCGTCTTTCGCACTGGGAAAATTGTATGTGATGTTGCCTTTAGTAGTTTTTACAAACAACGTATCTTTTTTAGATTCATACATCAATAGATAGCTTACCCATACACCATTATTTGATAATTTTCTTGTTAGTAGCTTATTCCAAAGATGATAATCGGTTTTGCTCAATGCACGTTTTGGTATTTCCTGTCCCCAAGAAGTGGTAGCCATTACCCAAACTATAAAGCATACAAAACCCCTTAAAAAAGATTTATGTTTCTTCAATGTATCTGATATTTGTATTTGATTAATATCCTGCATTTTGGGGAGCTAGATTTGGATTGAGCAATAGTTCTGATTCCGGAATTGGTAATAAACGGTCTGTTGTTCCCCATTGGGGTTTTACTGACGATAATGAAGTATCTAAACGACCAGTCCTTTTTAAATCGAAAAAACGATGTCCCAGTTCTGTAAAAAACTCCAAACGGCGTTCTATCAATACCTCTGTTATAATTTCTTCTGCGTTAGTAGCAGAAGTATTATTTAATCCTGCTAAGTTTCTGGTTTTGTCCAAGTCTTCTTTTGCCCCAATAATATCACCCTGATGCGCACGTGCCTCAGCTCTTATGAGATATTGTTCAGCCATTCTCAACACAATGGAGTATTCAACTGAAGAACCTGTATTTGACCGTTCTTTATACTTGTTGGCATGATACCATATGCTTGTACCATCAGTAACTGCTTTTAGCCAATTCCCCTTGCGTAAATCCTGAGTAGTAAAAGCTTTGACTAATTCATAGCTTATAGCTAATGATGACGGTGGACCTTGTGTAAAAACAAATGTTTCAGCCTCATGTGTATTCATACCATCGATTGCCGGCATCAATTGCCATATCGTTGCAGTACTTCCTTTAAGAAATACTGAACTAAGATCTGTCGACCATATATACAAATCCGTTTGGTTCAATACAGAAGAGGCGGCATCTGAAGCCTCATCCCATTGCTGTAAATAGAGACATACTCTCGCTAATAAAGCCTGTGATGCCCATTTATTTGGACGAACCCGCTCTGAACCGATATATTCTTCTGGTAACAATTTACTTGCCTGCTCCAGATCTTTTTTGATTAAATTATATACTTCATTCTCAGACATTCGATGTACAATACTATTTTGCTTGTAGTCTGTCGTTATGATGAATGGAATATTTCCGAAAACATTAGTGAGATACAAATGAATTAATCCCCTAACAAATAATGCTTCTCCCATTAATTGATCTTTATCTTTTGATTCTAGAACATCAGATATAGAAACACCTTCAATGATTGCATTAGCGGAATAGATTTGATTGTAACTGCTTGTCCACAAATCTAAAATTTCTGTATCGGAAGCCAATAGCGAATTATTATAGAAATTAGCCTGACCACTATTAGATACACCATAAAATTTAAGTTCATCTGTATAAAGTCCAAGCTGACTTGAAATGCCTGATGGTCCCCCAGTAAGTAAGCCATTTTCACGAATTTTAGTATATATGTCTACCATTGCAGCATTTGCGGTGACTTTGTCTTTAAATACGTCTTCGGCATTTAGTTGTGAAGTAGGCAAATCTACATCAACAAAATTGTCGCATCCTGTTGCAAAACAAGAAAGCATACTACATACTACGAATAAGAATAAGGTTCTCAAATTATAATTTCGGTGATGCTTTAGACCTTGCAATAATTTACTGTTTTTCATAACGTTGTTTTTTGAGGTTAAAAAGTAACTTGTAGACTCGTTGTGATAATACGCAATGGCGGTAAATATCCGGATGATCGAAACTCAGGGTCAATACCTTTATAAGGCGTTATGGTTAGTAAGTTCTGCGCTTGTAGACTAATTTTACAGAAGAATTTCTTAGTCCAGTCTCGAGGTAAATCGAAAGAGATTGACACATTCTTTAAACGGATAAAAGAGGCGTCGCTTATTGCTGCATCGCTTTGAGAGTACCTTATACTTGCAGCTCTTTTCTCAGCATTACTATTGCTATAAGATTGATAAGGACCTTCATCCCCCGGTTTTTGCCAGTGATTAATAACAGCCTCGGGTTGGTTGACCATAGTTCCCGGCATTGATGTTCTGAAATTTTCATTAAAATTCTGCTGTTTCACAAACAGCAACATAAAATCTAATTGCACATTTCCATATCGTATTTGATTTTGAAATCCGCCATAATATTTAGGACTCAGATTTTTAATAATCTTTTTATCATCTGCTGCTGATAAATTTCCATCGTCATTATAATCTTCAAATTGATAAGTACCTGTGGTTTGATTAAGTCCTGTATAATGATAGACTTTTACGATATTAACGGGTTGCCCAATTGCATATTGATTTTTATAAGGTGAGCCTTCTAAACCCGGAAAGGAAAGCAGTTCATTTTTGGCACTGGTAATATTGAAATTACTAATCCAACTAAAATCCTTGCCTTGTATATTTACTGTACGTAGGCTAAATTCCAGTCCACTGTTTTGAACTTCGGCATCCAAATTGGCTCGCAACTCTGCGAATCCAGTTGTTCCCGGCAATGGTATTCCTACCAATTGGCTTGAAGAACGATTACGATACCATGCTATTGTAGTGGAAATACGGTCATTCAAAAAACCCATTTCCAGAGCAGCTTCCAATTTTCGATTGGTTTCCCATCCAAAATTCGGATTATAAAGACGGGTTGGTTGCAAGCCATTAATACCCTGATAAGTATATCCCGAAGTGCTATAGGTATCCAAATATTGATAATCCCCAATCTGGTCATTACCGCTGGTTCCATAACTAGTCCGTAATTTTCCAAAGCTTAAGAAATTTAGATTTTGCTTTATAAAACTTTCGGCTCCAAAAAGCCATGCGGCTCCAACGGCTCCAAATGTGGCAAATTGTCGACCGGGTCCGAAACGGCTCGATCCATCCCTTCGACCTGTAAGATTTAAAATGTACTTTCCTTGCCAATTCAGATTAACACGCCCAAAAAATGCCTGATACTTGTACAAGGTTTCGTCACTATTTAAAATAAGGTAGTTTGCTGCTGAAGCAGGATTCTCAATCAGGCTATTACTGGCAAAGCCTTCTGCGGCGCTCACCAACTGATTGCTTTTTTGTTGCTGGAAAGTTGCTCCGGCTAGCACTTCAATTTTTCCTTTACCAATTGTATAACCCCATCCCAATTGCGGTTCTGTAATCCACGAATTACGATTGACTGTATTTGAGAACATGGCTGAAACTTCACTTCCAAGTCCATATGCAGGATTGTAAATCGTAGAAGGAAGTAAATTCATCTGACTTTGACGAAGGTCTGTATAACCAAGGCTGGTTTTTGTAGTAAAGCCCATTCCTAAATCATAAGAAAGCAGAATATTAGTGAGAAAGTCATACGTTTCTCCTTTTATTTTCCCTTCAAGTTTTGCCAGAGGATTTTCAAATGTATTATTCTCCCAATTAAGTTTTCCTGCAGAATCATAAAGTGACGGGGCATTAGGTACCAAAGTAATTGCATCACGTGTGAGGTCTACCGAGGGCAGATTATTAAATTGCGCTGTATAGCCTGTAGTAAAAGTAACTTTGAACCTTTGATCTAACGATTCATGGTTTAGATTAAAATGTCCATTGGCTTTGATGTAATCAAAATCTCCGGGATATACTGTAGTTTCTTTATTGTAATTTCCACTCAATAAAAACTGCGTTTGGGCTGAGCCACCCGATAGTGACGACTGAATATTCGTGTAACTGGCTGTACCACCTATAAGCAGCTTCTGCCAGTTGGTATTCCGATTTTGATCCCAAGTTCCATTAACATCATAAGCATCCGCTGGATAGTCTGTAACACCATCATTGGCAAAAGCTTCTCTGCGCATTGCTAAATATTGCGGTGTATCCATAAGACCGATAAAATGGGCTACCTCTCCATATCCGTTTGAATAACTAGTACTAAATGATGTTTTGCCTTCTTTTCCTTTTTTAGTGGTTATAAGAACAACACCGTTTGCACCACGAGAGCCATAAATAGCAGTAGCATCGGCATCTTTTAGTACTTCGATATTAGAAATATTCCCCGGATTGATACTATTGAGCGGGCTATTTTGTGCAGGCATATTTCCTGATGTATAGGAACTGCCGATCTCCTGAGAAGAATAAGGAACACCATCAATAATGTACAAGGGACTGTTACCATCCAGCCTCAAACTATTTTGTCCACGGATTTCAATATCAAAACCTCCACCCGGCATACCCGTATTTTGAGTTATATTCACTCCAGCCATTCTTCCTTGCATCGTAGCAAGTACATTTGTAACTGGCTGCTTTTCGATGTCTTTTGATGATATTTTAGTAATACTTCCGGTACGCTCGCTATCTTTTACAGAGTAGTAACCTGCATTGATTGTTACTTCCTGAAGATTGGTTGCGTCTATCTTCATTTCCAGATTTATAATAGATTGTGAACCAATAGTGATTTCCACCGTTTTATACCCGATATAAGAAAATATCAATATGTCTGTATTGAAAGCATTGATAGTATATTTACCGCCAAGATCAGTAACGGTTGATATTATAGATCCTTTTATTCCTACTGTAACACCTGGCATAGTACCGACACCATCAGTGATTGTACCACTAATTTGCAACTGCTGCTGTGTAGGGGAATATTTTGTTGTGGGTTTAGCAAAGATGTCAGGGCAAGTTAGATATATCGCTGAAATAAACGCATACCACAGAACCTCCCGACCCTTGCAAAATGAAATATTTTTCATAATTTTGGATAAGATTAATAAACACAAGTTTTTTAATTATGACTCTCTACTCTTGTCGCAAACTGGTGAGTAGAGGGTCTTTTTTTATGGCGTTTCGATTTAATATTTTTATTAAATCACTAGATCCATTCCTTTTTTAATTGCCTGCAACTGTACAGTTACTAACTCAAAAATTAAAATAAGACAGCGCAGGCATCAAAAAACAAAGCAAGAATTTTATATCATAAGTACACAAGTTTAGTATTGGTTAAACAATTAGCTAATTGCGACACTATGAAATTAAAGAAGTAATACGCGATGAATAAAAACTGAGAAATCAAAAAAGCCAAAAAAAGGCGTGGGTTTAAACTCAGCTTATTGCCTTCAAGGTACTGGTATACCGGGAACAATAAGTGAGCCCACGCCAGTATGACGTGAGCATCTACACTTATCTTCTCGTTCCTACTTAAAAGTACCAGTTTTTGAAGGCGAGATTCAAAGCGAATGCTTCATATATTTTATAAGAAGTATCGCAAATATAAATAATCAATTACAAATATAATAAAATATTATCAACCTGTCACGATAGTGACAACAATATTTGTGAATAATTTCTTTTTTTGCTATGATGGACAAGGAAAATGAAAATAATAGAAGAAGTTTAGAAGAAGCTGGTAAAGTCTTTTTACTTGACAAATTTGTATGCAATTATATACGCACTAATTGGATTGATCCGAATAAATCGATTAATGGACAAAGTAAGGAACTAGGTGTTCATAGACATATCATAACGAAGATAAATGATGTAGATGGATACAGAATTCCTATGTCTACATTAGCAATTATGTGTTTCAATAAAAAGATTTCCCTTTCCGCTTTTTTTAAAATAATTGAAGAAAAGCATGGCACTAAGATTAATGATGATTTTGTAGCAAAAACTAAAAAGTCAAATAGTAAAAAATGAAAGAAGTCAATCTAATTCTAAAGTTGGAACATTGTTTTGTTTAGCTAAGGAGTTACATGTTGATATTAAGGAATTATTCAATTTTGATTAAATCGGAAAATTAAAAATTTAGACTAGATAAGATGCTTTGGCATCTTTTTTCGTTTTTATAGAATTGTATAATAGATTAAAAACAGGTGTTTTCACCTATTAGTGATTCAGTTTGCTTTACATATATTTAAGTAAAAGTAATTGGGGTTTAATCCGCACGAATAAAAAACATTGAAATATGCAGTACTTTGTATTAATACTATTTTTGTTAGTTCCACTTACTATTTACATTTTCTTTAAAAAAAACAGAAAAATGACTTACAAAGATGAAGTTCTTGAACTTTTAAAAAAGACTGATATTAATGAAGGGGACATATTTGATTTTGGAGAGACTCCACACGAACATGAATTTGCTGAAACCTATCAGTTTTATCGGGGTATTTTGACATGGGCATCAAAATATGATGTAAAATCAAGTTCAATTTTTTTTCAAAATGATACTTCTCCAAATGCACGTGCAAAAACATTCAATAAGCATGGTGTCATAGCAATTACAAGTGGTCTAATGATACGTCAGATTAATGACTTTTTAAAAAATGAGGAACTCGATAAAAAACTAAAGGAAAGATTTGAAAAAATACATCCTTTTTTAGATAATCCAATTCATGTACTGATGTACCAACAAGTACAGCATTCTACTTTTTATCATGAATTAGGTCACCTTATTCAACAATCCGAAGAACTTCAAAATTGGATGCAGGAAACGAGTACAAGTAATAATTTCTCTTTAACAAGGCATAAACTTGAATTAGACGCTGATAGCTTTAGCGCACTCTCTTTGGCTGCACATATACAGCAATATGGATTTAAAATATTTGGAGAAACAATTGATACTGAAAAAATGGAATTACTTGTTGAGCTATTTAGTGCAACTGTCCTGTTATATTTCCTTACATTTTCAAACGCAAAAAGAGAGATATATTATGAAGAGAACTCTCATCCTCATCCACTTGTTAGAATTATAAATGTCTTACTCATTATATCAGATTATTTAGGAAAGAGCCCGAAACTAAGTAAAAAAGGCATAATTATTAATCCTCGAAAAATAATCCGTGGAACAATTGATCTTGTAGAAAAAATTGAAAGTGAAATTTTTAAAAATGAGAAATCAGATGATTTAAACATAATTTTGTCTAAAAACAAAACTGAGATTATAAATTATTTTACAAAACTTAGAGCGCATAAAGTCGAAGATTGCAGGGAAGCCTCTGATGTCTGGAATGAAAAGATTCCCACTTAATTTTTATAAAAATCTTAATTAGTTTTATTAAAAACAATACAAATAATTTATGACACCATCAGAAAAATATGTTGCCGAGCTATGTGAGAAATCTTTTTTACCATTATACATTAAACTAATTTCCATTTATGAATAGTGTTCCAAATTTGTCTGATGAAGTAAAAACTAGCTTATCAAGCTTCTTTAAAAGTACTAATGTTTTAATAGAGAAGGAAATTATACGAAGCTCTAAATACACAGCAGATATAGCCGAATACTTATGTGGTAAATTATTTGGACTTACCTTAAACGAAAACCAGAGAGCAGTGGGGCACGATGCTTTGGATATTCAGGGAAATAAAATTCAGATCAAAATTAATAACAGCTCTAAGAAAACTAATCAGGATGTTGGAAATAAATCAGAATATGATTTTCTTTATTTGGTTGTGACCTCCAACAGTCTTATGTTTAATACTAAATATTCTAACGTTTTTTTATTGTTTTACGTAATCGCAAGCGAAGATATACCTGGAGATAAATACATCGCAAAAAACTTTATCAAAAGCCTTAAACCTGCTATTGCTTTAGATAGCCAATTTGAAATTATTTAAAATACTAACACATTTAATTTCAGTTCTACAAACTAAAAATCAAACAACTAAAATGAACATAGACAAAACTAAAATTCTAAATAACATTTGCTACACTGAACTAGTTTACAATAGAATTAATAAAAAACTAAAAAGTAACCTGACAAAATCTGAAATTGAAACAATGCTTTTTGACATTATAAATGAAACTCGAGAAAAATTCTTTCAGAAAATTGGGAAAAACTTTTATATTTCAAACACAGAAAATAACATCCGAATTACGATAAATTCATACACTTACAGAATTATCACTGTTGACCGAATTACTAAAATTGAAAATAAACTTATAAAAGACAAATAAAAAGAAGTTTTATGCAATCAACAGATTCAGAAAATATAGTTTCGAGAATAAATTCAAGCGTATTTTTTAAAGAGTTTACTTTTAGTAAAAATGACTTTAAAGAACTTGATACAAATCAGCAATTAGAGTTTGCTGACAATGTTGTTTGGCTAGATGATTTATTTTTTATATTCCAGATCAAAGAAAGAGAAAATGGAGCCTCGAGTGACGAAAAGTGGTTTGAGAGCAAAATAAGAAACAAAGCTGTAAAACAGATAAAATCGACTTTGAAGTATATTTCAAAGTATCCTGAAATTTTTATTGAAAATGAGAAAGGACATAAGCTTGATGTTACGAAAGCAAAAGCAAATACTAGTGTCAAAAAAATAATCATTTATTCTACAAATGAAGATTTTCCTGAAGAGTTGAGAAATCAAAAATTTTATGAAAGCACTGACGTAGGATTAATTCATTTATTTCATTCTGAAGATTATTACTGGATTTGCAAATACTTAATTACGCCAACAGAAATAAATGAATACTTGAATTTTAGAGAAGACCTTTTCTTATTTGATAAGATAAGAAGTAATGCTTTAGCAGAGCAATACTTTTTAGCTCATTTTTTGGAAACTCCATATGCTGATCATTTTAATGCGGAATATATTAATAACCTCAAAAATGAAAATATAAAAACAGAAGAATTTGATGTTTCATTTATTATAAATAATTTCAACAAAAATATTAAGCTAATAAATCATCAGACTGAATATTATCCGATTATTCAGGAAATAGCGAAACTAAATAGAACAGAACTCATCGAATTTAAGAAGCGTGTTATACGAAGTATGGAAAAAACTGAAAGTATAGACTTAGTAACTCCATATAGAATTTATTCACCAAGAACTGATTGCGGATTTGTCTTTATTCCGGCACATTCCAGTCGATCTCAACATTGGAAAAATACACTTTCGAATTATACGATGGCACATAAATATGATAGTAAAGCAAGAAAATGTATTGGTTTAGTTGTTTATAAAGACAAAGAACAGTCAGATAATTTTGAATTCTTCTGGCAATTTATTGAGGGGAAATGGGTCTTTGATGAAGAATTAGATATTCTAATTGCTAAGGATAATCCATTTAGAAAAATAAAAACAAAAATGGTCAATAATAGGTATAAAATGTAACATCACACAGTCTTAATATAAAAAATGAAAAAGTATGATCAATCTAAATTTGAATGGAATTAGTAATACATTAAATGAGAATAATTTTCTAAATGTTTCGGTTAATTTAAACAGGAAGAAAGAAGAGGAAACTGTAGAACCTGCAATTCCGATTGTAATTGAAACCCCCACATTTAAAGATCGAAAAACTACTTTAGAAACTTCAGACATTGAATTGATAAAAAAAATCAAAGATGACGTCATAGTATATTTGTTTATACAAAAAGAAAAAGATTATAGTGCTTGGAGTTCAATTGCACCTGTAATAATAGAAAAAGGAAGTGGGAAAACGTATCAATACCGCTCAATTAACTTTGCTCTTGAAGGTGCTGGTGGTGGTTTATCTAGTACATCTTCGTTGTTTTATTATTTAAGAAAACATATAGAAAAAGGTTTTCAAGTCTTAATTGCACCGAAAGTTACAGATAACTCATTGATGAAGGCTTTTGAGTATGTTGATAGTGGCGTTAAGCTAAATGACTTATTAGATAAATCCATAGATTTACATAGTTACAGAAAGCATTCATTCGAATATATATACCAACAATATCAAGAACTGATTACAAAGCATAAATTAGAAGAATAGCATTAGTTCTTCTTACATTTATTAATAAAAAACAAACCTCGCTTAAAATATCTAAGCGAGGTTGTTTTTTACCCAAAATATTACTTCTTAGACTCTTCTATAGAAACTTTTCTAAATTCTTTTAATAGCTTCTCCAACTCTAAAGTTGATTTACGAGCTCTCGCTCCTGCAGCTTTAACACCTTTCTCTATTAGAGAGTCAGATTCTGTTTTAAATGTATCAAATTCAGCATTGATTTTTTCGAATAAATCTTTCATGATTTTACTATATTAAATTAGGGAGCCAAAAGTAATGGTTTGTTCGTTATGTATCGCACCAGAAACGAAATTACATAGAAAAACTCGACAAAATAGAAATAGTACAGATCTAAATTAATAAAATTCAGCCCAGTACAGAAGGACAATTAAAGTTATATTACTGATTTCTTTCGATACTCTCTCCTATTACAAGTACTTTTATTGGCAGCATGATCGACTTAAGCAATAAAAAGAAGATAAATTAGATAAGATTATTAGTACCATATTTCAACAAATTGAATCCCTATTGTGCAATCAGGTAAATTTATAAGATTGTTTTCATGTATCATGTCTGTTTGTGTTTGTAAAAAGTACCAAGGCTTATTATTATAAAACCCACCTTGAACAGCCATAACTTCGACTTGATGATTTCCAGACTCTTTAACATAAAACGATTTCTCTCCTCGCAGAATCATGCTTACAGCCTCTGCCTTGCTCAGAGACCAAAATTTTTCATTGTCAATACCACCAATTGAAGAAATTCTTTTCTCTCCGTTTCTTAATGTTTTTGATGTACATGTAACCTGAAGACGCGAATTAGAAGGTGGAGCCATTCTAATAAATTTTCTATGCGCATATGCTTGTCCATGGAGATTGTAAGCCCATTGAGGCATATTCCATAAATTACCATTTAATTTTATACGATTACCTTCAGAAAGCCACGGTGCCTTTTCAAAAGTATCTGCTAGTTCTCCTTGAGTAAAGGTTTGAGAGAAAACGCCCATATACTTATCAGGTGGAATATCACCTAAATCTAAATCTGATAGTATAGTTTTAATACTTAATCCAGTAGCTGCAAAATTAAAAATGTCTTGCACTGGTTTTAGTCGCCTATCCAGAATGCGTTTAGTTGCAATTGCATTTGTTATGGGAGTTCCATTATCCGCCTCTCTTTTAACTTCTGTTAAAACATCAATAATAAAACCGTTAATACCCAAACTTGCGAATACATTTCGAACAGTTGTCTTGATAAGGTTTTGAATTGTTAAATAGGCTTCAACTATTGTTTCATTGTCTGTTTCATTTTCTTCCATTAAAATAGCGAAACACATAATTATTCCCGGGATCTTTCCTATCTCCTGACCTGGAACAAAGGTATTCGAAACAGTAATTGGTTTTAATGAAGTCTCCCATTTACCAATATTATTTGGTATCCTCCTTGTTCCACGAAGAATTGAGCCACCAATATTACCATGGTTTCCGCCTGGAAAGTGATAAATAGCATTTTCTAAATTATTTTTTTCAACCAAATAATTACCTTGCTGGCCAAAACCTTCATCATCAATTTTAACTAGAAACACCCATAAGTATGGTTCTGACTCTTCATCAAAAAAGTCGTCAATATCATCTCCCTGATAACAAAATAATGAATCCAGATTGATTGTAAGATTGAAATTGTTAGGTCCTAATGACATAATATCGATTGAGTTAATGTGAATAAAATGGATCATTAACAATGGAAAAGAAAAATATTAACTATTCGATTCTTTAAGTCTTGCTATAGTTTTTTATGTAATTACACGTCCCAGTACCTATCTCACTAATAACATAACATTTTCCATATTACCAATTTACGAAATAAAAAAATAATTCCACTCACTTCTGTACAGTTTTTTTATAAAACTTAATTTTAATTCTATAGTTAATCTACAACACAAAATACCCATAAGTGCTTTTTACGCAGATTATTACAAAAAATTCACATCTCGAAACGCATGCTCATAGTGCTACAGTTCTAATACATTTCTCAATTCCTTAGTCAAAGTAAATTTTCCGCAATTTGTTTTAATTAAATTAGGGAGGTAAAAATAGGAGTTTACATACCATAAAACAAAATTCTACTTAAATTACTTGGATATAAAATTAGTACCTATTATTCTGTGGTGAGCTCTTGTTTTCATCTTAAAAAAAATCAGAATCAGCACAATAGTTACGAATATCATAACGTCGTTCTTCACAATCTTACCATATTCAAATAATCCTGTAAGTTCCACTTCCGTCAAAATCATTTTCTGAATTCATATTTGCTAGTACTAAGCCAATGTCTGTTGAATTGAATTTCGAAACTAATTTTTCCCAATATTTTTCATTTATTAATTCATCTTTTGAATCAACTAAATCCTCATAATTATAATCCTTAATCAATTCCATTAATATATCTTCTAATATAAGAGCTATTAACCCTGTATCTGTAGAAAAGAAAGAAGCATCTCCTTCTATAACTTCATCATAGTCCATCTTTTTTATTTGAGTAACAAAAAATGAACTTTTATCTGATTTATATTTAGCAAAGGGTGTATCTGTATATGGGAAAACACTATTTCTTATCGCCTCATCCTTAGGCAAGCCATTAGTACTTGATAATTCTTTTTTTATGTCACTTAAGTAAAGAGCATCAATTATATAATATGATTTATCAATATTCAATTCAAGCGGTTCATTATTAATGGATATATTTTTCATTTTATTTTTATAAAGTATACAATATGAATGTTTAGCTCAAAACAATTTAATACAGATTCATCTTAATCAAATATTTGAAATGGTCACACTGTAAATAAAAAGTAAAGAATGAGCAATATTACTCTTCTTTACTGTTAGATTTACTGTTAGAAATTTTATCAATTGTAAATCTATTTGATAATAATAATGATATTTTACCTATTTTATATAATCTTTCTTTATCAACATCATTATTTAGAGCCCAACTAATCCACTTTCGAATTAAAAATTCCCAATAAATCCATCCTAGTGCTCCACCAATAAATATACTGAAAACATTATTTAAATTAATTATTGTAACTAAAACAAACCAAACAGATAGAATTATTATAATTGCTGGTATGTTAACCCATAAATAGCCTTTCATTATGAGTTCTTGATTTGATATTCCTTTATTTTTCATCATTAAAATTTATTTCTTTTAAAACTTCTTTACTAATCCAATAAAGTTTTCCATTTCTTTTTACTGACCTACACCTAGTTTTTATAAATTTAACAACATCCGAATAATAGCTTTTCAATTCCGTAGTCGCTTTAAATTCTTCTGTGCTATTGAGATGTATAAACCTTGGATAAAAATCTAGTTCACTGCGTTTATAAGGTATTGTAGCATCTTCTGCATGTCCCAAATAAAAAACTAAATCTAAATAAGGCCCACCGATTCTTTGACTTATTTTATATCTAGCATTATTTTCTATTATTATTTCTAAAAAATCCAGATCTTCAATAACATAACTCGAATCTAATAAAAAATACCTAATATCTTTATTTTCCATGCATTTGTTAAAATCTTGCACGTTTTCCACCGTTTTATATTCTTTACTTTCATATAAAACATCAGGAATTATCTTTGTCAATCTAGACAGAATAAAATTTATTAATTCTTTTCTTTCTTCATCATTTACATAAAAATTGAATAGTGTCATAATTATTTACCTACTTTATGAGTTTCACTTGGTATATTTAACTTCTTATATTCAGCTTCACGTTCAACATTTCTTTTACTCTTTGGTCTTCTTTCTGCTTCATATATTTTTTTAGTTGTACCTGTTTCTTTACCTACTACTTGTACATCAGGTCTTCTATTTGAACCTTCTACCTTAATTTTTTTCTCTGTCACCACATCATCATTAGGATACTCTTCTTTAGCTTTTTTCTCAAGTTCCTTTACTTTTTCTTGATGATCTGGCTTTCCTTTAGCGCCATCTGGGTTCGGAACTTTTTTATCTGATAACTTTTGATTTGCTTTATCAGTAATTGATTCCCGCGCTGCACGAAGTCTCCCGACTTCGTGCCCGTTCCAATATTCTATATCGTTTTACTAATCCGGCAGACTTATCTTGTCGATTATCTTTGCCGGTGCGAAGTCAGGAGACATTCGCCAGCACCTTATAAGAACTCTTCGCAGAGCTGGGTTAAAACATTTAAAAAAAGCAATATATTCACAAATATCTGAGCAATAGGATACATTACCATTTTTTAATTAATAAAAATCTAATTCTATGGAATTATTATAATTTACTTGCAATCCCGTTATACCACAGTCTAATAAAAAATCTATTAATTTTTCAGAATAAAAAGGCTTACCTGATGCTTGAATCTTGACAACGTCCTTACCTAGAGATTCTTTAGGAATAGAGATCCTTTCAAAATCATAAATTGGTTTTTGTTTTATAAATTCTTTAAACTCTTCATAACTATTAATGTTGTGATATTGAACGTTATAATTACGAGGTTTAAATCCAGTATACAATATCGATTTTTCAAAATTAATTTGATCAAGACAAACTGTTTCGATAAACAACATGTAATATTTTTCTATTACGCTATCTATAGCTACTTCAAAAGTAGTATAACTACCAATATTAAATGCTTTTAAAATATTGATATATTTTTCACTATATACTCCATTCAAAAAAGAAATATTCTCAGTGTAACCCATAATGTCAGTTACTTTTGCTTTTTTAAGCAATTTTGCTTTGATTACAGGTATTTTTAAATTTTTAATTTCATTTTGTCTTTTCCAAAAATCAGCATTTTGAGTGCTGAAAAAAGATAAAAATTCTTTAAAGGTAATATCTTCTTGCATTGACTTTTTTGCTATCTCGATTTGATGAATCCCATTGTTAACTCCAATTATTTTTGGTTCTGCTGATACATCGATTTGATAATACTTCATTATTTAATTTTTATTTATGGTATTCTACTCAATAATAAAACCTCACCATTTCTGAGGAGGTTTAATTGGTTTAAGGGATTTACTTTCTGGGCACGGAAAGGATTTCCGCTCTATTGTTGCGCTGTCTCGTCCTAAAATAAGTTTACATATTTTGTCGTTTGCAGCTTCTAGACTTGCTCTTTGTAGGTTTCGTAAAACAAAATCATATTTAACAAAAATCTAATTCAATTGACTTATCATAACTAACATACAAGTTAGTGATATTGCAATCTAATAAAAAATCTATTAGCCTTTCTGAATAGAAAGGCCTTACAGATGCTTGAATATTAATAACATCTCTTCCTAAATATTCTTTGGATATAGATATTTTCTCAAAATCATGGATGGGGTAAATATTTTTAAATTCATTATATCCTTGAAAATTATCAATTTTTTTATATTCAACATTTTTCCGAATTTTATGACCTGTATAAATTATAGATTTTTTAAAATTAATATCTTCTAATGTAATAG
>NZ_JPRM01000035.1 GCF_000737695.1 Flavobacterium hydatis | reverse complement strand
AGCTTCGCACACAGTCCGCATTCAATTTGTGTATGGATTTTGCGAGAAAAGGCACAGATGCATTATTGCTAAACTAATCCAATAGGTACAGGCACAACCTGCCTGTACCTATTTTTTATCCACTTAAAACGCAACATTATGAATTTCTTTCAATCCCTAATCGCCTTGCAAGTTGCAGGCGACTGGAAAATAAACATAGTCAAAGAAACTGCCGACAGGCTTATCGTATCAGTATTGTTCTTTAATGATGCCATTGGCGATGAAGCCCGTAAAAAAGTACCACCCATACTGCTTAAAGGCACAGCCGAGGAATTGGATGCAGGATTTTTTGAAGCTATTGCAGAGCCTGTAAAAGATACGGCACAGCTATTTGCCAATATGGAGCAGTTCCTCAAAGAATCGGCACAGGCAAAAATCAGCTCCCAAATGGAAAAGGACAACATCCTTAAGATGGGCAAGGAAAAAACCGAAATGCAGAAGAAATACGAAGAAGCCATGAAGAAAGCCGATGAACTCGAAGCGCTAGGCAAATTCAAGGAAGCATGGATGAAAGTACCACAAGCAAACCTGTATCCCGAACATAAGGACATCATTCACAAACGCAAAGCGGAACTTTCCGATAAATTCCCCATTGACCTTTTTAACGACCCTAATACCGAAGAATCATGTTAACAGCCACACTATTAGGAAGAGTCTTTTCATTTAAAGATAAAGAGCAGGATATTAAACTTGCCGATCCGTGCGCCTCATTCAGTCCCGAAGCGGTATTGAACTTTTATGCGCAGACCTATCCCATATTGACTACTGCAACTATCGAAGGACCTGTAATAAATGACGATGCCGTACAATACAGATTTGTATCACAAATCGGAACAAAAGGATAAACCATGAAAACGAAATCCATAACAGGCAGTATCAGATTGCCTAAAACAAAAAAACTATGCAAACTATACCAACAATTAGGCGCTTGGGCAGAAAACACCAACCGCTTGCCCGATGCACAGGAAATCAAAAACAACAAACCCACGTCAGTACCCTTGGAACTGTTACCGATGGTTTTCTAAAACACCAGTTCTTACCGTTGTTCGAACAAGGAGAAGAAATGCCAAATTCAAAAGAAACGGAAAAAAGATTTTTTGATTCGTTGAACATCCTGACAGGATTATATGGATTCGAACAGCTAGAAGTAGAGCGCAAACCCTATCCGTATAATATCTTATTGGCACATAAGTACGCTCAAAGACAACTTGAAAAATCAGGACAGGATATTATTGAACTTGTCATTATGCAGGATGATGATGGAGTCGTGAAATTGACAACCAACCATAGTTATAATACAGGTACAACCCTGTATTACATTCCGGTGCTTCCTTTGTACAGATTGTTACAGGACAAAAAACAGAAACGAACTGTTGAACTTCTGCTATCGGTGTTTGGATATCTCTACCATATTGCGGGGATTCCCTACTACAGGGAGAATCATACCTATCTATTTTATCAGTATGAATGTATGGAAGAATGGTTGATAGATGATTTGGAAAATTGCGAGAGCGATGATGCAAACAATGAATTTTCAGAATTTAACGAGGCAAAGTACTATGGAGATATAATGCTACGAAAAATATACAATCCCTATCATCTGAATGTTTTTAAACAGCGAATCGATACCTACAAGCCAACGTCTTCTTTTGGTCTGGATTGCCTAAACGTGGCACAAAAAGCATTTGCCCTGTTAAGTGATTATCCCGATGCCAGCATTTTTAGAAATACCCTAAATCAGGAATTTGACCAGGATGATAGTATCATACACGCAGAACAATACATCTCTTTTATAGCGGACACCGATGGTTTGCTCTATGAGAACATTGCCCGTGTGGTGAATGATGAATTTAATGAATGTGGGGAAATCGAAGAACCTACACTACAACAAATCTATGATAGTGAAAACAACCCATCAAAAAAAGCACTTGATTTTGAATACCGAATTTTCCCTTTGATTAATGAACTATGTACCCTTTTAAACCATATACCATGAAAGATATAACTGCAGTATTCGGAACATTGTACACTCCTGTAAAAGCCTTAGTGGTCTATCAGAAAAATTCGTCTGATAAGACTATTTATGTGGAAAGCTATGACATGGATAAAAATGGCTATCCCACCAACGCCCATCCCTTAAGTCTAAAAGAAAGTACACAACTTGCCAATGTCTTAGATACTTCTGACGAACTTAAACGCAACTTTTTGAAACCTTTAGGACTACTACCTAAAAATGTATTGTATATCAATCCTGACCATGACGGATACGCCATTTGGCATACACCACCCCAAAAGGTAGATTTGTTTTTTGTCGAAAGTTTGGGGATTCCAAACGGTAAGGCATCAATACCGCCTTTGCTTTGGAAAGCCTCTAAAAATACGCTTTGGATATATGCTTTGGACGGAACTACAGCTATTGCAGAAAGTATCCCTTTATACCATGCGCCCTATTTTAATCTATACTCCGATGGTAGGGTTTGCATGGGGACTGTTTCAGTCAATATTAAAGCAGATTGCGGATTGGAAGAATTTATTCAGTTGTGGGAGCAGTATTTTTTCAACAGTTATTTCAGCCACCTTATTAGCGAAAAAAGTCCTGTAAAAGGAAACATCATTCAGTTGTGGCAAAGCCTTGTGAATACCCGAAAAAAGTTCCCTATGAAAGTGCTAATAAAAAATGGATTAACCCTTAATAAACTACTGTCATGAACACACTAAAACCCATGCATTACACAGATAATTACCTAATAAACCCAACTAATCCAATTACAATAAATCTTATTGGTGCAGGAGGGACAGGCAGCAGAATGCTCACAGAACTCGCAAGAATGAACCACAGTCTTATGGCTTTAGGGCATACAGGACTGCAGGTCAATTTATACGATGATGATAGGATAACCCAAGCCAATCAGGGGCGACAGCTTTTTGCCGATGCAGAGGTAGGTTTGTACAAATCGGTGGCACTCATTAACCGAACCAATCGTTTTTTTGGTACGAATTGGAAAGCCATAACGGAGCAGTTTTCTACAGCAAATCTCAAATCCCTGCCCAACCGAGGAAAGGCAAATATGTATATCAGTTGTGTAGATACTGTCTCGGCACGATTTGACATTGCAAAGGCGTTACAGGACTGTACAGAAAACAGCAGTTGGGAACGCAACAAATCACTCTATTGGCTTGACCTTGGTAATTCCCGAAATACAGGACAAGCCCTATTGTCAACTATTGGCGAAATTAGGCAACCGACTTCTAATCTATACAGGACTGTGGCAAATCTTCCAATGGTTACCGATGAATTTAAAGAACTGCTAGAAGCACAGACCGAAAACAATGAACCAAGTTGTTCCCTTGCCGAGGCACTCGAAAAACAAGATTTGTTTATTAATGCGACACTAGCCAATATGGGGGCTTCATTACTTTGGAGGCTATTCCGTGAAGGCATGACAGCTCAAAGAGGATTCTTTTTGAATTTGGGTAATTTCAAATCAGAACCGATACTGGTGGGCTGATGCCCGCCGCCCCACAATTGCACTTCCTTCGTCGGGACAATTGCGGGGCGTTCTAATCGGATGCGCCCGCTTGTACAGAACATGCCTTTATTGGCAGTTCATGCAAGCGGGCGCGTTTTTTTTTCAAGATTGAAGAAAAATCTTAGACAAAAATATTTCGATAGTAATTAGGAAATTCTTTAATCAATTTCTTTTTATACGCTCTGTAAGATTCATAAAGTGTGGTAAACTGTAATGATTTATGTCAGGTAATGATCTTCAATAAAATATCCAAAACCAGTTTTTTCATCTCGTGGTTGTATGAAGAAACATCTACTTCCGGCACATTTCCATGATAAATCTGATTCCTGATTTTAATAAGTTCTTCAAATTTTAAATCATATTTGCCCGAATCTAAATCCAGATGCGATATAAAACTCTCAAACTGATCGATCAAACCAGTCTTTTTAATGAATGTCACTTTTAAGGAGGCTTTCGAATCAAATTCCTCTTTATCTGATTGGGCAACTATCTCCCCGATCTCTTTTATTTTATTTTTTATAAAATCATTGGTCTTGCTCTTTGAAAGGGTAAATTCAAATTCCTCCTTAACCGTAAAAGGACTGCCTTGGATAGCATTTTCCAAAAAGTAGTTTCTGCATTTCTCTATTACGTTATAAAAAATCATAAAGGCAGAAATATCATCTAAATTCTTAATCCTAATCAGACGAGGTACAGACTCTTGCAGAAGTTCTTTGTGCTTTTGGAAGTTTTCAAAACTTACGGACTCGGCAAAGTCGTAAAATGTAGAGTACTGTTCTTTCAGATAAAATTCTTCAGAGGCATCAAAATTATCTTCACATAATTTAAAGACCTCTCTGTTGGCATAATGTTCCTTGTCATTTACCCTGACGACAGCATTAAAAAAATCAATATTTTTCTCCCAGTAAAGTGCCATTAGCAGGCATAAGTCTTCTCCAAAGATTAAGAGTTCAGTATCTTTTAACTGACCACTCTCATCCCTAATATTTAAGTGAGCGTCTCTGGTAATCACAAAATCTTTAACTGATGTAGTTGACTTGG
This sequence comes from Flavobacterium hydatis, assembly GCF_000737695.1. Lineage (GTDB taxonomy): Bacteria > Bacteroidota > Bacteroidia > Flavobacteriales > Flavobacteriaceae > Flavobacterium > Flavobacterium hydatis. The sequence goes on along the minus strand of NZ_JPRM01000035.1, from coordinate 76,135 downwards.
ACGAATGATTAAAGGACAGTACAAAATTAACCATGCCAAATTTTGTATATCTGTTGTCATTGCGATCGATAAATCTATCTCCCTGATCATAATTTCCCAACTGGCCGTACCTGATATAACTGCTTAGATGTGGAAAAACATTTTCCGTTAGCCTGAAACGCCCATCCATGGCATATCTTCCGTTCTCAAAAAGGTCTAAATTGTCAAGGATGAGTATCAGCGTCTTTTTATCATGTTCGAAATAATGGGTTTCTTGCAGTTCAATAAGCGAACTTCTCGAAAATATGAAAAACTCCGGATGCACCCACGCATGTTCAGAAATTACAGGAAAAATCAGATTAAGAATATTGACACCGGAACTTCTAAGGAAATCCAATTTCTCATACAAATAATCAGCTGATTTATAATAGATTGTCAGCTGAAGTTCTTCTGGTTTTCTTTGATTATAAATCAGCCTTGCATCATATTGGGTCTGGTCGGCCTCATGGCGGGCAAACCCATTTAGCAACCCTTTATAATCTGTAAAATTTAAAAGTACCGGAATGTCCTTTTGGAAGTAATCCTTCATATATGTAATGTTAACTTTTATACAACCTAAACGTTTTAATCTTTTCTTAATTAAAAAGACAGCACTGGCATTTTTACTCTGGAATAAAAATATTAATTAGAATGTGGTACAGGTGGAGTTTCTGCCCGCTTCTTCTATAGTCTGTCCTGAGCAGCTTAATTTCACTACCTTGAACATAAAATTTTGAAATATTCGATGTCTCTAATATTTCAATATCCTGGACGGAAGAACCCGCAAAAGATTTAATATATTCTGTATAGTTTTTAAATAAATTGATGAAACTTGCTGATTTGCAATAAATTCCCATATATTTTTCATGGAGTCCATTCGCGTCATAATTTTGAATCGTTTTATCAAAGTGTTTTTTAATTACGTCAGTATGCAGACCTGAAAGGAAAAAACCTTCAAATATACTTTTTGGAATTCCATCGGCATCCTCGACTGCCATATCAATTTGTCCAAAACCCTTTAATGACGCGGATGCTCCCATCATGGATTGCTCTTTTGCAGAAATATTTTTTAATTTGAGCAGAGGATATAAAAGATCCTGATAGTATATGTTTACCTTATTTTCATTGAAACCTGACAGCATCATCTTTCTGCTTTGCAATTTTGATGCTGCATCGATAAATTTTCGTACCAGGGAATTTTCATTTTTAACAGATTTAAAACCAGCTAAAATATTGTTTATCTTGATGTCCTCAATACTTTTTTGACACTGTATAAATTCTTTATCCTTCTCCATGAATTTGAGCAGAACTTTCCTTGCAAAAGTTGTGGGAGTTTCAGAAACTGCACACTCACTGCAATTACAACTGTAAAGTTCCTCAAAATCTATATCCCTTAGCTTTAAATCTGCGTGTATCATGTCCAAAGCATGTTTAATTATAGAAAATAAATCAGCTTGTAGACCTCCAACAACAGAAATACTTATTGTCTTTTTGAACCTGTCGAGCTGAATAATACCCCTGCTAACCTCAGTGATAAACACAGCGCCGCATTTCCAGTAATTTTCCCCTTCCAAGTAAAAATTTAAACGGCAAATGATACGCTCAATTACCCCCGACGGCATAAAGGAGTATTTGATGGTAAACTTCAAAGCTTCAGGTACATCAAATTCTGAAATCTTTAGGGAATCTGGCGGAGTTGGTGAAAGTAGGACAGGAATTATGTAGTTATTGTGGGAACCAAGAATTTGAAAGCAGATTTCAAACTTTTCCATCAATGTAACTATTTGAAAATGCTTCTCTTCCGGATAACACTCTAAATCTAACAAACTTGACAATTCACCCAGGTTAAAAGCGCCTTTTGACTTCTGAATTTCGAGGGAATGGATCAGTTCATATATCGCAGCAGTAAGCCAATTAGGATTAAGTACAATAATATCCTTCAAACCATAATCTTGCCCAAAATAAATTATGTCTCCCAAATCACACAAAAATCCAGCGATATAATTTATTTCTTCAGGATCGGAAGTCTTTAAAAAATGCTTGAATTCTGAAAGCGTTAAATAATCCCTATTGGAATTTTTTAAGTTTTCCCTGATAGAGTTCCAGGTCTTTGGTAGTTCCGTTCCGATATGTTTCTGTTCCGATATCACTAGGTTGATCCGGTTAAGCAAATACTCAAACCCGCTGTTGTCTGAACATGAAAGATTATGAAATGCTACGATATTTTTAAATTTACTTTTCAGCAGGGTTTCATCAATGACTTTAATCCTAATATCGGATTTATTCATAAGAACAATAACGGGGCTTTCGTTACCCAGACGATTAATAATACTCAACCAATATTCAAAGTTTTCCTCGTCATTATCTGTCCGGGGATCCCAGACAAAAATGTATATAGATCGTTTTGTTAAAAAAAATTGATGTGTAGAATATAGCATCTCCTGCCCGCCAAAGTCCCAAACATTAACTTTGATTTCTTTTTCAAAATGAATTTTCGAATCGTATTCTATCCAAGGTTCATTTCCAATTATCAGGTCTAACGGCATGTCCATTCCATCATAGTAATCTGCAACATGGATAAATTCATAAATTTCAAGATCACTGTCTTTCAAATCTTCATCCATATCTTCAGTTTCTTTATCGATTTCTAACATGATATGTAAGTTTTCACCATCTATTATTTTATTATAGTGGGGATAACAAGCCGGATAAAACACATTTTCGGTATAACTCTTTATATTTATTCCGTGTGTGGAAGCTTCCTTGCCGATTTCAACAACAAAATCTTTGTCCACAAGTTTATTAAGAATTGTTGTTTTTCCCACATCACCTCGTCCTACCAGCAAAATCTTTGTTTCAAACAGTCTAGTTTTATTTTCAGCTGTACGTAGGGAATCCTGGTAAAACCTTATATAGGATAAATTGTCATTTTCGATAAGTTCAGGAGGAAGGTTGCCAAGAAAGGGATTATTTTTAAAAAAAATGTTTACTTCATTATTCAGATAGTCCAGCTCATCAGGCACGAAATTTAATAGATTGTTTGAAATGTCTAGCTCCCGCATATTGTACTGCAGTCCATATTCAAAATAAATATCAATTAAATTATTATAGCTGAAATTTAAATATTGGAGGTTCTCCAAGACGCCTATTTCTTTTGGAAATGTCCAAAAATTATTATGGCTTAGATCTATATCCAAAACATAAGAGAGATCACTAATATCTACAGGTATTCTATTCAAATTTAAACCTCTTAGATCTAAATACAATAATTTGTTATTTCGAACATTCTCGATTCGATCTATGGCTGTTTGCTCTCCCTTAGTAAAATTCATTTCCAGATAAAATCAAATAAAGTTTAAATATATAATAATTGTTCCGATATTTATTATACCCTTATTTCCTGAGATCTGCATAACAATAAGTACAAAGGGAATATTGAAATAATCAGTATTATGAAACATGATTAGACCAATGTTTCAAATTTAATAAAAATTGTTATGCATCTCCTAATATTGTTGTGAAAAGTGGAGCCATAGTTAAGCAAGAAAGATTGCTGAAAGCTCTTGTATCCGAGAATAATATAATTTACAGATATCTTTTCTAAACGATTTTAAACTGGAAAATAGGTGTTTCTACTATCTTTCATGTAGATCCGAATACTTATCTTTAAGGTTTTTAATAAACAGAAATTGTTTCATTATGATCTCCTTTGAAAAGATCAATATTACCAATTATGAAAAAAATAAACAGAAATGACCCCTGCCACTGCGGGAGCAAGATTAAATATAAAAAATGCTGCTATCTTAAGGATACTTCAGGAAAAACAGCTGCCAAAGTGCTGCCGCTACATCCTTTTTTTGGCAGATACAATTCTTTTGATCTTCTAAACTCAATCGCAGCACTTTCTATAATGCCTGAAAATCATGGCAAAAATGTTCGTTTTGAAGAATTAACCCTTATGGCGCTGCAAAATTTCAACACAAATGCTGAAACAGTGCCATATGAAATCCTAAATAACTACGTATCAGAAAACTTTCCAGATCATTCTTTTGAGGAAATACCAGTCAACCTCTTTACTGATTCTATAACTTTTCATAATGGAAATAACGTTGTTTTTCCAGGAATTACCGAAAATGGCACATTTGTATTATCCAATCTCCTTACTGCGCTTTTCATATGGCCAGATTCAAATATCGCTGACCAGGTAAAAGAGAATAGCTTTCAAGTTACTAAGCTACTTTTAAATCTTTCTAATACAATAGCAAAGAAAAACGGATTTCTAAGATATGAGCAGGGTACAGCTGATGATAATGCTATCTTTTTCCCTCCTACAGAAAAACTTCAGACCATAAAAGATTCTCTTATACTGTCCCGCGGTGAAATGGAGACTGTTCTTTCCGAGAATGATATTGATAAACGCGCATTAGATGCTTTTCTAATTGATCTTTCATCTGATAATTTTGACCATACGCAGGAAGAAAATCCACTTATATATAAACCTTTGCTCTCTTTTCAAGATCAATATCTTATAATATCACCAACCACGATAAGCTTCGCACTAGCCCATTACATTTGGTGGCTATCTGATTATTTTAGAAATATATGTAAAGTCAGCGGAGCATATCATGACCTCTTATGGAATTCCTTACAGCAGCAACTCACCAGGATGCACTTTGATTACATGGATGATGCTGAAATTCCAGTCGGTACAATACTGCCTGAAAAATCAGGTCTTTATCGTTTTGATGATGATAAGATTGCGTTTATTCAGTATGTATTTGACGATGGCACTAACTATAAACAACAGCCTAATTTTGCTAATTCTCTTACAAGTATAAACATATCAACTAAAGAAAAAATAATAGGTGAAATTCTTGCCGATTCGCGATATAGTACTTACAAGATATTGGACCTTGTGCTAATCTCTCCTATTGGCAGAGGATTTGCATATAGTGAGCGGGCCATTAACCACGTTGTTTCATTGAATATTCCTCTTTTTGAATTTAATGTCTTATCAAATTTGAAAGATTGTGACGCTCTTGATCTATGGAAGTTTGCATTAACAAACTATGCAAACAGGGAACGTTTTACTTTTATTTCCTTTTCAGTGCTAGATAAGTTTAAACTCTACCGTGACAGGAATGAGTCGTTCCATTCCGATATACCTGAATTCGGTTTTCCTGTACCAGTTGGATTTTCGCAGGAGCTTTATAAACAATCAATCCTAAAAATTGACAATCACGCAGTGCGCCAGAATATTAATGGACGAAAAGCTTTCGTAATAGTTGAGAAAGCCGAGGTTCATACCCCGATCTACCTCAGCCCAGCGAGCCTTTACACATCGCTGTTACAATTTTATATCGAAGGTTATCCCCAAGGAATCTGGGTAATGCCTGCAAGTGAATTGAATGGTCTAAGCAGAGAACTAAGACATATGTACTGGGAATTTAATGGAGCATTTGCCTACTGGCTCTGGCAGATTTGCTCGTCTCTAAGCGTTCATCTTAAAAACCTTGACGCAGAGTCTCCACTAACAGTCAGCTATATTTTTGACAATGAGGCAAGTTTTGAAACAATTGATCGAAATTATGAAAGACAAGAAGGGCTTGCAGATAAGTTTAAATACACAGCTTCGTTATCCGAGGTATCCATTACGATACCGACAGAACTTCTTCCTTATCTTTATGGTTCAGATAACCAAGGAGAGCGAGTTTTGGTAGAAACGCTTCTGAAAGGATTTAACTTACTGCTTTTAAATAACGGACAGACAGAAATTAAAAGTGAAGAAATTGCTTATATTATAGAAAAGGATGTGCCCCTTGGAATGAAAAAGAAAATTTTTATATTGGACACAAGCGACAACCTCCTGCTAGATCCAAGTAATCTACAGCCCTTTAGGCATATACAAAAATATGATATAGGTCTGGTTCTTGACCAGATCGTACCAAGACTTGCTTCAGACTGTCCTTCACCTGGGGAACTTGTTACCAAAGAGGAGAAAAATAAACTAACAAATAATATTATCCAAAAGGCACTACTGCCTCTATTACGAGAAAAACTTGCGCTGTATGATTCGACAATACTTCTCCAAAGACTCCTTGGACTAAATGAAAGCCTTATAAGAAAACGGGAGTTTCTAAGAATACATACACCTACCATAATCGCCTGCTATGTCTCTGTTGAAGAACATTGCGAAAACCTGATGCTTGACCTGGGGAGAAACAATAGAAGTACCATAGCAGTTCGATCTTTGATCGAGCATATTGCGGCAGAACCTTATAAAGGAACCAATATGGTTTCTGTTGCGGCAATAGACGAGCTGATGGGCATAATGGATCAGATTGTCGACTGGGGCTCCATAGGCGATCAGATACATTATGAACTTTTTGATATCCGAATGGGTGTGCTGGAAACAGGCAGGATAGCTTCTGATAAAAACAGGCTTAAGGAGGTATATGACCCATATAATCAGGCAAAAATTTCAGAAAATGTGCAAGATGCTGTAGAAACTTTCGCTGACGTCTTTCCACAGCTCAAAGAGGAAAGCGGAAGAGGTATTCCGGAAAATCTAAATAGAGCATTTTTGGGAGACTTCGGCGTCTCAATGGAACGAATATTAGTTTTTATGGGGGCACTTGCAGAAATTGCTTTTCAACTATCTACCCCATATGGATCATTTAAACTGACAAAGCTGCGTTCTGAAGTAAACAAATATATTACAGATAATTTTGATCCAAAAGAGTTTGATAGCGTTGTCAGTTATCTGGCACTTACCAAAAGAGGAAAACTTGAAAAGCTTCCGAAAGGATATGATTTCATAGATATTATGCCATGGAGGTTTAACCGTATGCTGTCATTACTTCGAAAACCCCTAATTATCGTAGAAGATGGAAAAGAAAAAATTGCTTATTGGGGTCCTAGGGCTATCCTTGATAGCAGGTCATACCTAATGGATCAATGTACTTCGGACCGTCTCCGGGTTTTTGAAGACAGCAAAATTAAGTCCGCACTAGGCAAATTTGCTCAGGAAAGAGGCGATGCTTTAGTGAAAAGGGTGGTTCATGCAATAGATTTGAAAGACCATCTTTATACTGATGTTTATATAGGACCGAAACATGATTTAAAAAATGAAACACTCATTGGTGATATCGACGTTATGATTATAGACCAGTCCAAAAAAGTCCTATACAGCCTTGAATGTAAAAGCATGTCTCCTAGCAGAAATATTAAAGAAATGATTGAGGAAGTTGACAAACTTTTTGGCAGTGATAATACGCTGGGATGGATTGGAAAACATATGAGAAGACACGAATGGCTTGAAAATAATAAAGATATTGTAAGTAAAAAATATGGAATTGACATCAGTAGCTACAGTATAAAATCAATTTTTGTTACTCAGGAAAATATGCTGACACCTCATCTAAAGAAAGACAGTTTACCGTTGCCTTTTATAACGATTTACGACATTGAAAAAGATGGTTTACTAGCACTCGAAAATGCAGAAATTTAAGGATTGAAAATTATGGGAAAATCAACAATGGATAAGGATGAATTTTTATTAAAAGACAGGATTACGGAGATTGAAAAATCATTTGTAAAAGATGGCTGGATAACAATATATCAAAGTGAGCATCAAGATGATAATGATGAGACACTTATATACTGCTGCATAGTACATGACGAAAAAATAGAAGAGTATCTTAGTGATAGAAATTGGGTTATTTCACCTGGCTCTGAGGGCTCACCTGCAGTATTCGGCGGTATAGGCAAAGATTCCCAGTGCACTTATCAAAAATATTCAGAAGAAGGCTTTGAACCCTTTCTTTTCCGTAAACATTTTATTTTCAGTGATGGCTCAGATCAATATACCGATGTATGTGAAGACTTTGTAAATTATTTCAAACTTTATGAAAAAGGGCATAACAAACAAAATCGCAGCTATTACTTTATTGATGACCTTGGGGAGCTAATAGAAGTAATAAATATAAGTTCAGAGAAAGTCAAACTTAAACTTAAATATCTAAAAGAATACATCTCTATCCGGAAAGTTCACTTCTCTGTGGTCTTTGATTTCATGAGAACAGCCAAAATTAACTTTTCGGATTTTGGCATCACACCAATTGATGAAGATTTCAAAACGGACAAAAGTTGCTATAATCATTTGATAAGATCAATCGATTTTATTGATGTAGGAAAAAAGCAAAGCTGGATTTCAGGTAAAACGATTTTTCGTTTTGACCCTGATAAAATAAAAAGCTACCATTTTGATTATGAAGAAAATAAATATGAATCCTTTATAATTGGGTATGACGAAGATGGAAATGAAAAACTTCTGGATTGCAAGAAAACCAATGACAAGTATTTTATAACTACCTACTTCAAGAAAGAAGTTCTCAACAAATATTATAATGAGCCTTCAAAGTACAAAGTAGACGGATGGCGCGTAAGCTGCAGTTTTTTTTCTTTAAAAATTGATAATAATATCGATGATTATGTCGCTGTATTTTTAGTAGAACTTTCATCATTACCACATAAGGAACAATTACACTGGAAACAATATAATATTCCTCCGCAAAAAGGAATCAGTTCCACTTACTATAAAACCATGATTGAAGGTAATTGGGTCCAACAGCCAGAAACACCTGATTTACTTTTTAAGCATTTGTATGTAAAATTTAATAATGATTGGGAAAAGAAATTCGGATGGAAACTTTATAAAGACTTAGCAGCCGAGGACCAGCACATATTCACCTCTTTACATATTCCTCCTAATAATAATGTGAAAGCTTTTAGTGAGCAAATGCTATCAATTATAAAGCTAACCGTTGATAGATTAAATGAAGCAGAGATTCAAAAGAATATTAATTTGGAGAAAAATGACAGAGGAATAACAAAATTAGAAAAGTTTCTAAAAGCTGCTGAAATCGAAATTCCTGATATGATTATATTCCTTAGAAACATATATGATCTACGTTCCGGCTTGTTAGCCCATACTTTTAGCAATTCAAATAAAGCATGTAAAAAAGCTATGAACTATTTCGGCATTACAAAAGATAATTATAGTGAAGTAGCACGAGATATTTTTATAAAATCGATCTATACGCTTACTACATTAGACAAATTATTCATTAAGAATGATTATATTCAAGAAGAAGAAATAAATAGCAATCAAAAAAGCACAGATCAAGAGCAACAACCATAATTATAAAAGTATTCAAATGAATAATATGAAGCTGCCTCTTTTTTAAATGGAATTAATTTATCTTTTGAACTTAATAAGCACTAACGTGTTTTAATGTTTGTAAATTCCGTTACAATCGATTATTTTTATAATTCTTTTCTTTTTAAAAGAAATACCCTTAGAAAAAAAATTCCAAAATATTAACCTCTTCCGGAAACCAATAGGCCTAAATGACAGAAAATATTTTAATGAATGAGGAAGAAATAAGAGGTAAGCTATTATTGCCATACTTAGAAAACCTAGGTTTCAATACGTCGGAAATCGTGCTGGAAAAGTCATTTTCTATACGGCTCGGAAAAACACAGCGCACAACAGGATTGGGAAAGACAAATGTCATGTGCTCGCTGGCGCTTCAAAACCTGGTAGATAAATTTGTTTTCTTTTACAATGCAGCGTTACTCACTAAATCACCTTTAGAACATATTACTCAGGATTTGAATGGCATCTTTTCAAGCAGGAATGAGAGTGATGTGGTCCTAAAAAAACTCGACAATCTTGGGCGATTTTTAAATAGAGACATCTTAATCTTTATTGATGCAATTGATGAAAGTGCTGATCCAAATTTCTCACTTGAATTAAGCGAAATGGCTCTCGCTGCCAGAAATTTGGATAAGATAAAAATTTGCATCAGCTGCAAAACCAGTATTTGGAAAAGCTTTCTAATACCCGGAGACATAAAAACACATTTATATGAGGAGCTAATTAAATATCATAGCCCAATCAGCACCGTACAAAACTGCCCTGCTTTTCTTTTAGAAGACTTCTCTAATGACGAAATCAAAAATGTCTTACCGCTTTATAAAAATGTCTTTGAATTTAAAGGTCACATTTCTGAAAAGCTACATAAGGAACTGAAAAATGGATTTTTCTTAAGAATTTTCAGTGAAGAGTACAGCGGGAGACAAGTACCAGAAAAAATTAACGACAGGGAACTAATCATCAACATGATTGACTTAGACAAAATAGAAGACCATCCCGCATTTATGAAACTGTTTTACCACCTATTGAATGAAAATTCATTTAAACCAAACTTATTAAAAATAAATATCAATGATTTTGATGATTGGGATTATGAATACAAATTATATGAGGACTAGGAAGAAATGCTAGTAATTCCAAGTTTTATTTCCGGTTTAAAATATAAGATAATCTCTTTATAAAATAAAAAACATTCCTAAACACTAATTATTTTAAAGAAAATGTATGAGTACAATTTTATTAGATTTGGAGAATTCATTACATACAAATACTTTTTGGAGTCAATACCGTTCATTCTGCAACAATCTGCATAATGAAGACATCAATGTGGAGGAGTTTTTTATTCTACTGCCTATAATTTTCAAACAGATTGAAAATAACGCGCTATCTTATCAAATATATGACGCGGTAAATAAGTTTTGTGAATTTCAGCCTAGCAAAGGATTGGAACTTTATACTATAATTAAAACAAGCGAAAATTTACAAATCCTGTCCTTGATTCCCGCCACTTTAAGCGGCTTGATTAAATCAGAAAGGAGTATCAATAAATTTGTGGAAGTGGAATTTTTATTAAAGAACAATTCGGAACTTCTGAAAAATCAGGGTTACGCTTTTCTGGCAACTCTAACAGTGGAGGAATTAAATCAATATTCAGACATAAGAGATTTGCTTTACACTGAGCTTAAGGCAGATATTGAAAATAATAAAACTGTATTTTTTAGTCAGATAGTTCGAGTACTGGGAAAATTTATTAAGATTATATACGAAGCGGATGAATATCTGGTATTATTATCGAAATCAGACTCAGAGGACGTTCTGTTTCAAATTACAAGACTTCTTAATTATGAACTTGATCTCGATGCAAATTTTAAATTATTTAAGATAATCCTTTCTAATCTTACAATTATCGATTCTAGTTATCATGGAATTATAAATCAGTTAAATTACGGAGTGTTTCCAAAACTTGGAACAAACCATCCTGAATTAATAGAAAAGTTTCTGAAAGAATGGTTATTAGCAGGTGAAAAAAGAGCAAGTGGAATCCTAAAATTTGCAGATACTCTTGAACAGTTCCACGAAAAAAATGCTGGTCATTTTAAAAAAATGGTTAGTACATGGCTTAATAGCGATTATGCAGTTTTACATGAAGCCGTCAGCAAAATACTAATGGAATTACCTCATTACCAGTTCACGGATTTAGAGTTAGATCATGATTACATCTTTCAACTTAGTTATCAAGACATTGAGTTTATAGTGGCGAAAATTGTTGGCTTTCTTTATTTAAAGGAGCTCATTCGTTCCACTATTTTTTCCATTCTAAAAGTAAAAATCAATGATGAGCAATGTGTCACTTATCTAACCGCAATTTTCAATCAATATATCGTATTTAATTATCCTTCAACTATTGAATATCTTGAAGCTGAGAAAAAGAATTCACCAAAAAAAGTGAAGAAAGTAATAGATGAAATAATTCAATTCAATCAAAATTATTATGAAAAAATAAATCAACTCGATTTAATTAATGAATTCAATCCATCTGATAGAAGGCTCAAAATATATAACAGCATTCATCAAAAGGGATTTCAGATTAAACATAAAGAAACATCAGAGAGTAGAAATTCTTTTTTAAACATGTGCCGGACTGTTCAGCTCAGGACAGGTAAAGGAATGTTCTCCAAGCATGGAGAACGATACACTGAAAAAACAGAGATGTCCCGGATCCAATACAGCACTGAATTTCCAAGAGGGGAATTTATAGATGCGATCGGACAGGAAAAAATCAGGGTCGTATACAGAAACTATAAGAGAGAAATATGAAATTCGTTTTAAAAGAATATTTGATGCTACTTAAGGAGGATGGCGAACTGGATTCATTGCTCACAGATCTTCTCTTCAGCATGAACATACTTCCTATTTCCAAACCTCAGAGAGGAAGGCAGTTTGGAGTTGATATTTCTGCAGTCGGCATAGATAGTGACGGAATAAAAAAGGTGTTTTTGTTTGCAGTCAAACAAGGAAATCTCACTCGAAACGTGTGGGACAGCAATCCAAACTCCATAAGACAGACCTTAAATGAGATCATAGATGTTTACATTCCTAGAATACTTACAAAAGCTCAAAAGGCACTCCCTCAAAAAATCATTGTAGCTACAAATGGAGTTCTGGAACAGACAGTTCAATTCAATTGGAATGGCTTTGTTGATGAAAATTCGAAGCCTGATAGAATCGAATTTGATTTTTGGAGCATAGATAAAATAGCCTCACATATCGACGAACATCTGCTTGCAGAACAACTGTTTCCCGATGAATTCAAAATCTTATTACGTAAAACTCTTGCCTTTATTGATCTGGCAGATTATGACTGCAGTCATTATTACTCTTTACTAGAAAAGCTATTTGAAAGCAAAGCCGACAGGAAAAAAACTGTCCTAAAAACACTTCGAATAGTTCGTGTATGCTTCAGCGTAATCTTCAAGTGGTCAAAAGATGCCAAAAATCTAAAGCAAGCCATAATAGCTTCCGAACGTACTGTTTTATTAACATGGAACTGGATGCGGGAAAATGATTTATTGAAAAATGATTATGCTTTAGATGAATTTTATGATATTCATTCCATTAAAATCAATATTGGACGTGATTATTTCCTAAAAACCAGAGAACATTTGTATGTTAAACATTCTTTGTTTGTATACTCCCGAAACCAGTTGGAATATTCCTTAACCGTCTGGGAACAAATTGGCATTCTTAGTTCTATAGCTTTAACGGAAATAACAGAGGCTCGCATGCATGGAATAAATAATAACGACTATGCGGATATTTGTGTATCAAATGTAAACGAATATGTAGTGGGATTAAAACATTTAATTATAAACAATCCGCCTTCAAAATATCCTGAGTATGATGAACATTTGATAGAAATATCATTAGCGCTGATTCTTCTACGCAAGGCAAATGAATTGGAGTTTGCAAAAAATTGGATCGCCACTTTAATAATCGGATTCAATGACTGCTTTAGACTAAGAGGTTTCATTCCTTTATTTAGAACCGATTACGAGGAACTTGCAGAGATACACTTGGGAAATCAAATTTCAGAAACTCATTCATCAATGCTTATCCCTCTGCTGGCCGAATGGTGTGTAATTTTAAATGAACCTGAACTATATGATTTGGTTAGGAAATTAGTCTCTGAAAATTATCCTGAAATAGATCTCCAGATCTGGTTTCCAGAATCGACATCGGAAGACTTTTTATTTACTGAAAATATGAGCAGAAAAAGCGGACATACAAAATGTTCTATAACTCTGTATAATGCTTTTGAAAAATACAGAGAAGAAATGCTTGAAGAAAAAACATTATTTTGTGAAGAAAAAAAATTCTCTATCTTTTCGAGCTATTTCTATTATTTAGGTTATTTATCCTCAAGACATTTCCGCGCTAATCCACTACCGGTTTATTGGAGGGAATTCTTAACTTAGAGCTTACATTATTTAAAGTGTAACGGCTTAAAGATATCAGTTCTTGGGTATTTTAAAACCAAACTCAAGAGAACAAAATACATAACTATGATCAAAACATTCGAAAAACCAATAGTTCAGAAACAGTATGGCAATACCTGGGAATTTGTATATCCCCCATCCATTACTAATGAAATAGTCAGTGATGAATTTTGGGAAGCTATTGAATATCTGGATGATATTGACCTTATTGCCGAAAAAAATCTAAAAAAACTGATTTTAGAACATCCTTATTATATCGATGCTTATGTTCATCTCAGCATTGCATATCGCAATCAGAAAAAAACATTTGAAAGTCTGTTGACTGCTGAGAAAGCATTTAATCTGGGGATGGGATGTATTCCCAAAGCATTTAACCTAAAAAAAGACAAACTGATATGGCCTATGTCTGATAACAGACCTTTTTTAAGGGCGTGCCAAAATTGGGGACTTGAGCTGCAGTACCATAAAAAATATTCCGAAGCGGTTGAAATCTACAGGTTAAACCTAGCTTTAAACCAGGAAGATCATCAGGGTATCCGATATCTCCTGTTGGAGACCTTCTTTGCTTTAAATGATTACAAACAAGCAGCTGAGCTATTAAAGCAATATCCAGATGATTTTACAATTGAATTTAAATTTGGAACAGTTGCAGTACATATTCTGAATGATAATTTGAAGCTTGCAGATCAGCATTTGGAGGAAGCTGTCCGGACCAATACTTTCTTTATCGATGAAGTAATCAAAACCAAGCATGTAAAGCCGCTTCCTTACAGGATTCCGGGCGAACCAAACTTTGATACCGGTATCACCACACGTTCAGTTCAGGAAGCATATGCGTATTGGGAGAGAAATAAAGATCTTTATCAGAATAAAAAGATTTTAAGTTATTTTAAGAAATTTAAAAATTCTAAATGACTTATGGCTAACCATTATATACCTGATCCCCAACTTTAAAAATAAAGCTTTCTTTTAGCATTAGTATATATTTGTCAATATTGTTCTGATTTTTAATTATCAGATCTGATATGCTTTCCTTGAAATAGCTCAAAAGCATTCATGATCTGAAATAAATATAAAAAATTGGAAAGCAACATACTAAAAGCAAATTTTGATCAGCTGGCAGACGAGGTAATCTCTCAAGCCGAAACCTTTAGTTTCAACATAAATAAACTTCCTGATATCAATAATTATTAGACTAATATCTTATCAGATTCTTTTTTAAAGAAAATGTTTGAAAATCTCAATAAAAAATAAGGCAGCTGCCTGTATTGGTTTGAGGTGGAATCTGTTTGACACTGCACAGATTTGGGAGATCTGCATGATTTGAATCGGGGGAATATTAAAATCAAATTTACGCACGGTTCCTACCCGAAACAAGAATACCGGCAGCAATGTTTTATATGTTGGGATACGACAGGCGGTATCCGCAAAAGAGATCAATTAACCAATATAGAAGGAAGAATTGCAATTCACCTGGGTTATTACGCGAAAGGATCCACACAGGGATTGCAGCTGTCACACTGGAGAGGAGATTCAAACTGCACTGTAAATTTAAAAGTGGTTGAGTTTATCGGTCTGCCAGATGACTACGTAAACACGATAGAAAAAATTACAGCATACAAATTAAAACCTATTTAAGTTATAGATAATAAAATATGCCAAAACACTGTATCCATTTTTTTTCAAATTACCCTGTTTTATTTTTATTTATCATTTAATTGCTACAGTATCCGCCAGATCAGCCTGATTGATGAAAGCTTTTATGAAATCCTGCACTTCATCCCTACGCTCCACAGGCGTTTCAAATGAATAAATGTGAAATTCGTGATCCTTATCCAGAGTATGAATAATTTCAGTGTAGCCCTTAGAAATTAAACTTCCTTTTAATTTGATATATCCAGTTGCTGCTGAGTATTTAACTTCTTACTAACCTGCAGTTTAATTGCTGTTTCCATTTCTATTATATTTAAATTGTCAAATTATTAATTCCATGATAAAATTAGATAATTAATAAAATCAAAAATACATTTTAACACTTAGCTGCATCACATTTATCAATAATTACGCATCTGTTTTCTATTTGTATATTTATTATCTAACTAAAGGATATAATTAGTCTTCCTGATCTGACGCAAATTGATAAAAATCTTCTGAATTTATCAGAGCAATTACCGTTATCGCTTTCCAGTAATTATAACCAAACTTATTAAGATCCCTCTCCGCTTTCCCAATAATTACCTGCTTAATTTTCTCTTTGTCCAATTCATTTTTTATTGACAAAATAGAATTTATCAATTCCGTTATAATACTGTCACTGTTTTTACTAAATCGGCTTGGCAGATGCAGCCGTCCATAATGTGAGACAATCAAAGCAAATAATCCAGCATCCATTCCAAATCTGTTCTCGATCGTATAATTAATTTGAACTTCGTCTCCTACAATAACATTGGCAAATAAGTACTGCTCCTGTGGAAGGATATCCAGAAATAAATTAAGAAACAAGCCGATACCGCCTTGCTGCCATACGTAACTCTTATAACCATTACATTGTGTGCAGGAAGGAAACAAATTTTTCGGATTGACTGCAAATTCTGAAAATTCATCTTTAGGCAATATATGATCAAAGGAATTTATTTCATTAATTGTGCAGTTTTGACAAGTATTTAAAAGCCGGTCATTTTCATCGGTAGTTAATTTAAGCTGCAGTTTTTTAAAAACATTTGCTTTATAACTATATAATTTCAGCAGGTCCCCCTTAGTTGGATTTACATGTCCCAAAGCTCTCGCTGTCATCAATGACTGTGCAGCACAGCATTCGTCATATGCTGTATAGGCAAGAATCAGTCCCGGCCTGTAAGTTACTATTCGAGTGAGAAATTCAGGATCTGCAACGGAATTTCTACGCGCCGAAACAACCTCATCAAAGAATGAAATTGTATCTTCATTGTATGGTTTCAGGTTTCTCATTTTTCAATACTTTTAAGAAAAAGTCTTGCATTTAGGCTTAAGGGAATATCATCAGCTTCAACAATATCCAGGATTTCCTCAAAAGTATTGCCTTTTTCAACCAGTTTTTGAAGAATTTTCTTGTACTGCTTTGGAACCGACCTGTTTCCAAAAATTTCCTCTGTCAAGACCGTTAAGTTTTCTCCAAAAGTTTCATAAGACAGTTTGCGAACTGATGGGACTGAACCTTCTTTCTCAATTACATAAACATTTCTGGACAATAACTCCTGAATAACCAATGGCGAATGTGTAGCTATAATACAATAAGACTGAAATTTATTAACCAGCGCATAAATAGTGTTCATCAATTGCGATATGGCATTAGGATGAAGATGGGTTTCCGGTTCATCATAGAGTATAATGGAATCATATCTTATGTTTGCCACAATCTCGGTAATAATATAAAGCAGGATGCTTTGTCCTGAACTGAGCATTTTCCTTGCTTTTCCAAATCCCTCCAGGCTAACATCATAATCACCGCTTTCATCCAATACAATAAATAAATCCAGAATTTCCTGATCTAAGAAATTTTCAAGAATTTTAATCCATTGTATCATGCGCTCAAGGGTCTTTATACGTTTCCATGCAGAATGAAAACGCATAATCTGCTGCCGTTCTGAAAGCCGTTCTCCATTCTCATCTTTCAAACCACAGTATAAATAATTGAAACTCGATGTCTTCTTTGGTATCTCAAAAGTATCAAAAGCACTGTAGGAAACTGATATGACCTTGCTGAACAGAGGTGTTCTGGGCATAAATTTATTATCTGCCTTTTGCGAAATATCAAATGGCAGGGAAGTCATCAGCTGCGTTTTTCCCGTTCCATTTTTCCCAATCAGCGCATATATCCTATTGGCAAAGTCCTCATCGTTATCAAAGTTAAATTCAAGATCAACGCTGGTTTTTGAAAATTTAGGTTTAAAAGTGTATTTAAAACTATAGAGACTTGAAAGGTTATAGTCATAAATCCTGTACTTGGCTTCTCTTAACAGCTGTTCCGCCTGATCGAAACGGATTAGAGAATTCTTAAAAGTAAAATGTTTTTCAAATTTATCATTCACCTCAGGATAGAACGCAGCATCTTTCAAAGCCCAAAGCACACTCTCAAAATTTTTCCCTAAATGTAATTTCAACTTTTCGTAATATTCATACTCCTGTCCAAGGGAACAAAATCCTTGTGAAAGATTGGTAAAGCTGTCGCCTAAAACATCACGGGTCTCCTCTGTACCATTCATTATTTTTACATATCCAATCTTATGAAAAGTGGAGTCGCTCTGATAATAAAAAAGATAAAATTGGGTCATTCGCCTAAAGTCATTCCAGCCGTCATTGAACGCAAGGACAAACGAGGGAAATACTTCAGGTGTAATATGTGAATGAAATTTATCGTTATGACCGTCAGGCTCCCATTCCACAAAAAATGGTATATCATTTAATTTTATATCTGCTGGAATATCATCAGTGTCCGTTATTAATTTTATTTCGTAAATAGGAAAATCCCTCAGGTAATTTACAATAACAAACCTGTATTTCTCTTTCTCCAGATAAGGATTAATTACTAAATAGAACTTCATGATCTCATCCTCAGTCTGCCTTATATCAGGATGTAAAATCGTCTCTAAAAAAACTTTGAACTGCTTATCATCGGATAATAGATCCAATCTTTCTTCAAATAAATATTCAAAATTCCAATCATCATTATACACAATATGCTGCTGAATATCACCGAAAGCATCCTCAAATCGGCTGTCAGTCGAAGGCATAATGTCTAATTCCCAGATACGGGAAAGAAATGACATTATATTATCCGATTCCCCAAATGGATTATGCTGCTCAAGAATTTTCTTGAGTATTTCTCTTTTTAAGATTTTGCTTAGCTTCATTCGTTTTTTGAGTTTTACATCAGGTTCTTTTCTTGTTAAAGATAAAAATCTTTAGCATTTAAATTTATTGCTTTATCAGGAGCAATATCCTGTGGTAAACTTTTTCGCAGGCGGTCTAAAATTGAGTTAATGTTTAAAACTGCTTTCGCAGTGTCAGGATCATACAAAATATGAATCAGCTGATAGGAATAAAAGTTAAATTTATCCGACAAAAGATCGGACGCCTTAATATACCATTGGACAAAGCGGTGGTTGATATTTATTTTATCCCCTATTAATAGTTCTACCCTGTCCTCTTCAAATTTAAAAAATCGAAAAGGCCTAAAACGTCTTAATTCATTTGGTATCAGGGATTCTGCTATAGTTAATTTATACACTGTCATATGACCAACAGTCATTTTTTTTATGGAAATATAAACTTCAAAGTTTTGTTCTAAAATGTAAAGAACAAAATTATTAATAACATCATTTCTGTAGAAATAAGGATTTTCAAAAAAGTCGGAAGAAGTTTTAAGTAATTCCTTTATTTGAACTACTGATAATTTTTCCCGGCCAATTAAATATAAAGGTTCGTTGTCCCAATAATCTTTATTATTTTCATAAATTCCCGATTCCTTTATTATTCTGCGACTACTTATAATAGAGATACGATTACTGAAAAAATCATATAAATCATTATCATAATAAACAAATTTATTTAAATCTCTAAGGGCATACAATGCATTGAAAGACAGCTCAAATGTAACGTCCTTAATTTCGTTTCTTGAAACTGTTAAAGAAGGCAGCAATCGGTCCTGAAAATAAAGTATTCCGGAGTATACAGTTCGTCTGTCATAAGAATGCATTAGTATTGGCTCTCTGCCAAATATTGTATTTAAACTGAAAAAATCTCCCTGGTCGTGAATAGTTATACCATTATGGCTTAACTGGATTTTAGAAAAACTATATTCATATTCATTATTATACATAAGCCTGTTAGTTATCTTTTCAGGAACATTTAAGCTGGATATAATATCTATATCCCTATGCTCTATTGAGAGATCGGTCGACTTGCCATCTTTTATTACTGCTTTGCTGACCTTGATAACAAGCTCTTTTCCATTTGCGGCAATACTGAAAGTCGGCAGTGTTTTTAAGGAAATAATTTCTTCAATCTTTAGGTATATCATAACCAGCTGCCCCTTTAGATTAGGGTCCAGCGATTTTTCTCCAACATTTACTGCTGCGATTTCCAGCTGTAATGATTTTGGAAGCTTTAAATCGAATGTGGATTCAATATTATCTATAAAAGATTTTTCAACTTCTACAACATGGCTTTCTGTCCATGGGTCTTCAAGCAGCGCTTTCCATTCACCCCCAACGAGTTCGCCTTCGTACATGATCCTAATGGGGGAACAAAGCACATAGGATTCGATCTGCTTTTTAAAATCAAAACCATGGAATTCCATATTCCCTGTAATCCTTACTGCAATTGAGGTTCCTGCTTTTTTACGAAAACCCTTTTCAAAACCATTTTCTTTAGGCATTGGATTAGCAGTATGATGATCTTTACTGGACTGAAAAATAAAGTAGCCATTCTGCCCTTCCAAAGTTAACCTGTACGCATTTGCAGGTTCGCTTATGTGTTTTGTACTTATTTCAATTTTATCACTGATGATAAAACAGGAAAGCATACCAATGCCAAATCTGCTGATCGGAACAAAATCATTGTGAAAAGCCTGGTTTATTAAAAGTTTTTCAAGTTTAAATTTATCTGAATTATAATAAGACTCGCCCTTTTTCAGTAAGTGGTTGCTAATAATATCCTCTGTCATTCCCATTCCATAATCATCGATCCTGATCCAGTTGTATCCATCTGTATCAGTAAAATAGGATATTTCAATTTCATCTGCTGTAAATCGGGAATTTGAAATTTTCTCCTTAAACTCCCTGTGCCTGCTGGTATCAATAGAATTTTGCAGTAACTCTCGTAAAAAAATATACCGGTCATTATATAGTCCTTCTCCAGTTAGTAAGGTTAGGATTTTATCCTGAGACAAACTAAAATGATATTTTCCAGAGCGGAAATTAGTGCTTAAAATACAGGCCCTGTTGATACTGGATGGCAGTTTAAACTCATTCCATTTTTTGGAACAGAATCTTTTCAATTCATTGCAGTCAGCCAGTTCCATCTCTATAATATCTAGAAAATTTCTTATCTCTATTTCTACAGAAGGGTGCTTTGGCGCAGCTTTGAAAAGAACAGTTAATATATCTTCATTTCTTTGAAAGGTAAATCCTCCCGAGCTTAAATGTTTCTGCCATTCTGCTCTACTGACAGATTCGATGTTATTTTTAGGTTTGTCCAGACCAAGAAACTCGTATACACTTTTGGGGCTTCTTGTATTATCGAAGTCAAAAATATCTGCTAGACGAAGCAGTATAGAGCAGAAAACTAAATCACATTCTCCCAAAAAATCTGTAACAAATACATCATCATTATTTTTTATATCTTTTACCGATAAATTGTGGCTCTCGCAGACTTTGCCTAATTGTGTTTTAAAAGGAAGGTCATTCCATAAAAGCGGTAAATCAATATCCTCCTGATCCAAATACACCCATACCCTTTCAGCGTGCATTGTTCTGCAGTACCATTCAATTAATTCTCTGTCGGCTTTTTTGCCATTGGATTCATAACTCAATCTTGCTTTGGTATTCTGATCAAGGAACATTAAAAATTTTGGTTCACTTTCAACTGAATCCAATTCCTCTTCTGTAAATACCATCCCCAGGTCATGATAGAATGCTGAAAGGATCAAAACTGCACATTCCAGTGCTGAAACTTCACTTAATTCGGGTCCCAGCAGCTCGCCCATAAGATAAAGGATATTTCTCTGATGCTGGCCATTATGCAATGTATATGTTGGAAATGCGGTTGTGAAATAATTTAGTAGAGGAAGTACATGTTCAATATGTTTACTTACTAATATAACCTGCTCGCGATCTGCCGCAGTCTCAAAATGTTTCCACAATTTTAGACTAGTAAATCTTTCATCAACAGAGTTTCCCATTTTTTTATTAGATTAGATTTTTATGAAATTCAATCAGCACATCGATTCCTTACATCTCGAAATATGAAAGGCGCGTAATTATGCTATAAGATGTAAATATAATAATCTTGGAATTGTCATGAAATAAATATTATACCCCTTGTATTGTCAACAAATAAAATAATATTAGTAAATGTAATTTAGCACTATCAAATTGTATCTCAAAAAAATTAAATATTCCAGACAAATGAGTAAAATTGTTTCTTTCGTTTTTCAGCTTATCAATTTTTCCGCCTTGGCACAACATGCAGTCATAAATGAAAGCATAGTAATTGAAACTGTAAAAATATCAAATTTAGGTATAGACGGTTTATCATTCCTGCAATATGCATAGATCATGGCTTTTGGGGATTGACAGGGAGTGGATTGGATACCTTTTTTGCCACAAAAGTTAAGACAGTTTTTAAAGTTATTTGACCATTCTAAGTTTTGTGGCAGAATCGTGGCACATGCTGTTTTTTAAAACAAGAAATCCAGCAAAAAAAGGTCTAACAAGTTTAGGTTCGAAACTTTTAGAACATTATTTTCCTCGTCTAACAATGAGTAGATGCTTTTATATTAAAGATATATGATAAGTCGCAGTTTATGTTTCCTCCTTCCATTTTTGGGCAACTAGTCTGATGTCTTCAAATGATATTTCCTGATTTCGTGATACAGGATTTAGATCTTCGTATGTAAAATCATCTGCAGTTATAATTTCATCTAAAGCCTCCACCTCAGCGTTTAAAAGATCCATGTCTTCAAATTCTCTCTCTCCATCTCCTTCACTTTCATCCTCCTCGATAAAGCTGCTTATGTAAAAGTTAACTTTTTTGGGTTCGCCCCATATTTCCTTTTGCTGGAAACGATGAGCTTTTCTTTTATAGCTTGTTTTTATATTTAGACGGTAAATGCTGAATTTAGTCCTCTTTATCTGAGCCTGCCAGAACTCTTTTGATCCGGGACTGGAATGCTGCCCGTCTGACAGAACGTGATAGTCATATTCATAAACTAAAATTTCAAATAAATACGTCAGAAATCCTCTATGCTCAAGTTTTGAATAGGTCCCTGTTATTTCAAAATATTCTATATCATTATAGTTCGTAAAATTACCGTTAACACATGAAAGTAAGTCTCTTTGGTTTTTGTCTATAAGTTTAAAAGACAGACCGTCTGTTGAAACTCTTATGGCTTCATACATCCTTGAAGGTATTCTCGTGGGAATAAAGTCTTCAAAAAATTTACCGTGAGACTGCTGAAGAATATAATCAATCTCTATCTCTTCGGATTTAACTACTGTTGGCATTGAACTTCTGTATCTATTTACAATAATCTGACCGAATTCCTTAACCTCCTTCACTAGATCATATATAATTCTTACAATACTAATCAAAAAAAATCAAACTTACGTATATTGCCTGATTGATATTTAATATTAATCAAAACAGCTGATTACGTCAAACATCGCCATTATTGAAAACCTAAATAGCAGCTCCGAATCGAGGCTTAAAAAAACAAATTAAAACAGACACTGCTCTTTTGAAATAAGAAGTTACTTATTTTTTAGACTTTCAGCTTAAACAATTTCAAAAAAATCCCGAGTGCGATCTTTCGCGGCTCGGGAGTCAAATACTAGTGTTTGAATTCGTGAGGCTGCCGAAGCAGAACAGTCTGTAATCCACTTGCAAACAAACCTTGTCTGCGACCCATCCTGATCTTGATTTATTAATCCCAATACCTCCTATGGGAGATGCAAATGTATGGAAATAAAAGCAATGATACTCATGCTTTTTTGTTCTAAAACCTTCTGTATTTGAAGTAAATTAAATAGCCGCCGACTCAATATCGAAGGGACTGCAGAATCACCTTAGAAAATAAATGAGTTTTTTTACGATAAATATTTTAAATTTGATTTATGGAAGTAAAGAAAATACCAAATAATTTAAATATTTCAAAATTAGATTTATCGAATTCAAACTTAAAAGAAGTCCCACATGAGATATTTAAATTAAAGAATCTTCGAACACTGAATCTCAGTGGTAACTTAATTAAGGATATCCCCAAGGAAATTTCAGAATTAAAAAAACTTGAAGTTTTAGATATCTCAAATAATAAAATTTCTAATTTCTTTGCTAAGCTCTGTGAACTAAGAAAGCTCCACACTTTAAATTTAAATAATAACCAGATTAAAACTGTGCCGCGTCAGGTTTTAAAGCTGCAGCACTTGAGAAAAATATTTTTAGCAGGTAATAAACTTAAGACTTTGCCAGATGAATTTTCTAAATTAAATAGTTTAGTCTCAATAAATCTGTCAAAAAATCTATTCTCCGAATTACCCGAGCCCCTCATGGCATTAGTAAATCTGAAACATCTATGGATATGCCAGCTTCCATTAAAAAATGCAATGCTAAGTACACTTTATGTCAACCTAAAAAACCTGCAGGGCATATATGCGTACAGTCCAATTTTAGACAGAACAATGCTGGATCACAATTATTTGGCACTTACAATAATAAAAGGAAACTCTTTAAGAACTTTTCAACAGATAGGCGATACAAACGATATCAGCCGATTAATAAATTCATTGCCTTTAATAAAAAATGATAAAAACAAAACAATTCCAGTAAACATGAATAAAACCTCAAAAACCAGCATTTTTATAAGTTACAGTCATAAGGATAAAATATGGCTAGAAAAGGTACAGACTCATATAAAAGTACTTAAACATCAGACAGAATTTGATTTTGAAGTTTGGGATGACAATAAGATAGCAGCTGGAGATAAATGGAAGGATGAAATTACCAAAGCATTAAACAGAGCAAAAGTTGCAATCTTAATTGTTTCCACAGATTTTCTGGCCTCAGATTTTATTCAAGGAAAAGAGATCCCAGAATTGCTGAATAATGCAAATGAAAACGGTACTATACTTCTTTCGATAATTGTCCGTCCCTGCAGATTTTCAAACCAGATTGGAATAAGCGATTTACAGGCCGTTAATGCACCGTCAGAAGCTCTTTCCGGGTTATCTGAACATGAACAGGAAAAAGTTTTGCTCAAGCTGACCGAGAGAATAGAGCAGTTAATTCAATAAAATTGAGACCTTCCACCACAAAACCCAATATAAGTAATTCTTCCATTCCCTGTCACCTCGTTTATAAGGTTTCAACATATTTAATCATTTTGTGTAATAAAAAAAAGCGTACTTTTAGTATTGAATCAGTTGAATCATTATAACCTAAAATTAAACGGATAAATTACAGTGAAAATTTCAAGATTTATAAAAACAGTGAAAATTTTTGTGGCAGAATCGTAGCACAGCAGAAAGAAAATATTAGAAATGCAGTATAAAAGCGAGATATGACGGTTTTGTTCGAATCCCTCTTTATCTGAAAGTATATAATTTTGATGGTTTTACTTTATTTGCCCTAATTATTTCTGCAGCAAACATTTTAGCTTTGTCTAGCATATCTCTTCTGTCATAGATATGGACGCTTGAAGAATTACTTCTCTTGGATGGGTGAGTAACATAGCTTATAATCATCTCAGGAACATTTAATAAAGATAAATTACTAACAAAAGAGCTTCTTAAATTGTGAGTACTGAATAAGTTACTGTTTTCGACTTCAATAGATTTAAGTATATTTCTGATGTTGATATTAAGATTAGCGAGACTAATGTTTGAAAAATCGGGAAAAGTACCATTATTTTTTTGAATGATTTTTAGTGCTGTGGAAAATAAGGGAGTATAGCATTCTGTTCCTGTTTTAGCTTGGATAGTGTGTATGTAGTAGAAAATGTTTTTATTTTCATCACATATTTGAATTGTTCTACCTTTTGCTTCCTGCATTGATTGGAGGCGCATACCAGTTTGGCTGGCTATTAGGATATAGTTTTTAACTAGTTCCAAATGTTTTGATGTGGGTATGTATTCTATTACTTTTAGGATTTCCTCTTCTTTAAGAAACGCTTCAGTTTTTGCAGATTTATTTCTTGTAGAAGCATTAATTAAATTTTTGTCTGATAGATCTAATGGGATTCTTATGTCTAGTTTTTTAGCAGCTTTGCAAAGTAGTATAAAATATGTTTGGTATGCTTTTAATGTGTTCGCTGCAAGTGCTTCTTTTGGCTCTAGTTTGTAACTATTTACTAAAATTTTGCCAGTTCTAATATTATTTAATACTTCCCAAATTTCTCGATATAGCGTTTCATTGATTTTATCAAATGTTAGTTTAATCTTTTTTACTTCTTCGTAACGTTTTATTATCGGAATAAGATTTCTAAAAGAGTTAATAGTGGCTTCTTTGACTTCATCTTTGCGTGCACTACCAACAAGGTTTTCTAAATAACTAATATGGTCGCTAAGAAAGTTTAGTATTATAAAATTTTCTTCTGGTTTTCTTTTATCTCTCCCACTAATTAGAAGAAGATAATTTTTGACTTCTTCTGGACTTGGTTCTTCATTTTTAAAATGAGACGCAGTAGCTATTATATTTGATTCAAAATCGGATAGCCTAATTCTTAACAGTTTATTGCGTTTCTCATATGTTTTAATTGTCTGTAAGTCATAAACATAATTTCGAACACCTCTTTTTTCTCGGATTACACCAAAATATTTTGGTAAAATTGTTACTTCTAAAGAGTATTGAAATTTTTTGTAGCTAATTTTTCCGTCTACTTTATTTACAAAGGAACCACTGACCTCAGCGAGCACCAATTCAGGGCTAGTCCGACGCTCAAGTACTTGACTTTTAGCTTTCAATTTATAACGATAAGTAATTGCTTTCATGATAATCAAAGATACATTAAAAATTTAATAGGTCTCTAATTAGGTCTCTAATTTTGTGGTATTAAATGAAAAAAAATGATATATTTTGATTGTTTTGTTTTTTGTAAATCTTTGTGAAGTCTTTTAAATGCTGGAAAAGTGCCATTATTGCTGAATTCTTATTTTTAGAATAATCCTTTCTATAGATAAGTAATTTATGGTGTTTTTTAGTGCTTTATATCAGTCTTTTGTGTATGTTAAAATTATGAGGCCTTTAATTAAGTTTCTAATTTTAAATAGGAATCAAAACGACGGTGTGAAGATAGCTTTTTGAAGCAAACAAAAAAAGGAGGTTTTGAACTATCTTTTTTGTTGGATTTTGGGTAATTATCTGACCTTGTGTCTTTTCTGCTTTTTAGATGGTTTTAAGATTTTATTTCTATCTAATTATGCGTCGAGTTAACTTTTAGGTTTAGTCTTGGATGAAATTGTTATTGGCGTTTTTTTGTTTATTAATTTCATAACTTTATATCTTGTTGATACAGCAGAATTACTAATTTGTATCGATTGTCTGGAAAAGGTTAAATAACATATAAATATCAATATGGATCAATCGCAAAACGTTACTGATTACCCAAACAATAACACTATTTTCATGGTTTGGAATTTTAAAAACCAGGTAGATATAAAATCTACATTCGAGAAACTTTGTTCTTTGGTAAGTAATTTAAATAATTCTTACACAATAAGAATTCCAAATGGACGAAGCAGTTGTGTAATGGGGGTGGGGCATGATGCATGGATAAGACTTGGTTTACCAACACCTTTACCAAAGGAATTGGTTAATTTTGAGTCTATAATAGGAGGTAAACATACAGCAAAGGCTACTGGTGGAGATCTTCATTTTCATTTAAGAGCCCAAAATGTGGCTATTTGTTTTGATATGGCTATGGCTATTTCAAATGTTTTAGAATCTGTTGCAGAATGTCAGGAAGAAGTTCATGGATTTAGGTATTGGGATGGCCGTTCTATTATTGGTTTTGTCGATGGTACTGAAAATCCGATAGGAGATGAAAGAGAATTTTTTGCTGTTGTAGGCGATGAGGATTCTGCCTATAAAGGAGGGAGTTATTTATTTGTTCAAAAATATTTCCATAATATGAAAAATTGGGAAAACTTATCGACAGAAGATCAGGAGAAAGTAATTGGTAGATCTAAAATGAATGATATTGAAATGGATGATGATGTAAAACCTACAAACTCTCATAGCGCTCTTACTGCTATAACGGATGATGATGGTAATGAACTTAAGATTGTAAGAGATAATATGCCTTTTGGGAATCCATCTAAGGGTGAAGTTGGGACTTACTTTATTTCTTATGCTAGTAAATTTAGCACTACCAGAAAAATGTTAGAAAATATGTTCATCGGGAATCCACAGGGAAATTATGATAGAATTTTGGATTTTAGTACAACAGAAACAGGCACATTATTTTTTGTACCAACTTTAGATTTATTAGACCAATATTCTGGTGATTCTGATTCTTAAGTTTTGGATCACTTTTTTTGAATTAAATAACAAAAGATAGCTTTAGGCTATCTTTTTTGCTGGGTTTTGCTTAAATATTTCTTTTGAAGTATTGAAAAATTTCTTCTCATTATTGTGTGTAATTTAGTTGTATATAAAAAAGCAACCCAGCTACGAGTTGCTTTTTTTTTATGATTCGAATTGTGTTTTATTGTTGCAGGTGCAGAAAGAATTTCCGCACTATCGTCGAGTGATATATCTGAGCCATCTGGTTCATTGTAATCAGGTAATCGGGAAAAAATGTCAACACCTCCATCCCCCATAATTAGAAAATAATTTTCTGACTTTGAAAAACCTAAATATTTATTTCCCTCATAACTATTTTGCTGCAATTCTAAAAAATATTTTTTTCCATTCCTATAATTTAAGAGGCTAGGCACCTTGATATTCCAAGCAATATCAAAAACTTCTATCTTCCATGTATTATCTTTTGCTAATAAATTTCCACCTCCACCTCTTAATCCAAAAATAGATACAGTTTCAGACTTACTTTGAACAAAATAAGTCAGATTATCATCAGATATATTTTTTTTAAATGAATCCTCATAATCACTAAATATAATATTCTTTTTAAGAATATCATAAATAAAAATTCCATCTAAATTAATTACAAAAATATTATCATCTGAAAACCATCCAATTGCTATTATTCCACTTAGGCGAATAGGCGAATGGTATTCCCATTCAGCTGCTTTGTCAACTAAATTTTGGTCTGATATCTCATTAAATACGCAGCCTTCATATTTGTTTTTTAACTCTCGTAATCTCATAATTAGGGGTTTATAACTCTACCAATGCCAGGAACTAAAGTGTTAACTGTTTGAAAATCAATTGCAATACTTTGTAGTCTATTTTCTTTAAATTTATCATCACAAAGACTGACATTTTAGGTTTAAAGCATTTAGATATTCCAAATTCCAGTTTTGGCAATTTCGAGTGCATAGGTAGTAAAATCTTTTGGTTTTCTGCCAAGGACTTTTTCAATATCATTGGTGACACTTGAATTTCTTCCGTCGAGTACTTGCTCAAAAAGATAATTTACTAACCAAATATAATCTTCGGGTAATTGGTATTCTTTTAGCATTTGATTGTATTGTTCTAAAGTCAACGCTTGAAAAATAATGTTTCTGTTTGTTGCTTTGGCAATTTCGGCGACAGCCTGCTCAAATGTTAGTAGTTGTGGGCCTGTAAGTTCATAGGTTTGTCCGTTGTGGATATCATGCAAAAGTGATTCGACTACAACATCGGCAATGTCATCTGCATCTGTAAATGGTTCTAGTGTTTCGGCTCTTGGTAAGGCTACAACTCCTGAGAGAATAGGTTCTAGAAAGAAGCTTTCGCTAAAGTTTTGATTAAACCAACTTGCTCTTACAATTGTCCAATGTTTGGCAGTAGCTTTTACAATTTCTTCGCAAATTTGTGCTTCTTTTTCGCCTCTGCCAGATAATAACACCATTTTTTGTACGCCATTTTGTACTGCAAATTTGGTAAATCTTCTAATTGTATCTTCTGCTGAGGGAATGGCTAAATCCGGCTGAAAAGTAATATAAACGGAATTTATATCTTTGATAACCGCTGCCCATGATTCAGGATTTTCCCAATCGAAAGGTGTTTTTTCGTTTCTTGAACCTAATCGAACTTCTACATCGGTTACTTTTTTTAATCTTTCGACTACTCTGCGACCTGTTTTTCCAGTTGCACCAAGTACTAAAATTTTCTTTGTGTCCATGTCAATATTTTTTAAGTGAATACAGATACAAAGGTGTTTGTATTATGGCTAAATCATTTGTCTTAAAAGAATTAAGATTTGTTTGGAAAGAATTGTTGGTTTATTTTAATTCTTTAAAAACGGTTCCCATGATTTTTAATCCTTCAGTAAGTTCTTCTTTGTTTAAGGAACCATAACCAAGTCTGATAGAATTATATGGTTGGTTGTCCAGATAAAAACTGTTTGGAGGTACAATTTGAACTCCTTTTTGTTCCAATAGTGCAATATATTGGATGAGGTTTATTTGCTCATTAAATTTTATCCAAAAAGCTAATCCTCCAGCTGGTTTATTAAAAGTAATGGCGTCTCCAAAATTCTCACGCAAACAAGATTCCATTACATCACGTCTTTCTTTGTAAATCGCTACGACTTTGCGGGCATGTCTTTTTATGGTTCCGTCTTCCATTAATTCGGCTATGGCGTGTTCCAGAATAGTATCTCCTTGGCGGTCGATTTGTACACGTAAATTTACTAGAGATTCCATAAAAGCAGCTGGTCCAGTTACGTAACCTACACGTATTGCTGGCGCTAAAAGTTTGCTTAACGAACTAATATAAATAACATTATCTGATTTTTCGTTACTAGCCAATGCGAGGTTATTTCCTGCGCCAAAATGGTATTCGTGGTCGTAATCATCTTCGATTATGGCAAAATTATATTTTAAGGATAGTTCTAATAATTGTATTCTTCGTCCCGCTTTCATGGTAATTGTAGTGGGAAATTGATGATGTGGCGTAACGTATACTGCTTTTATTTTTGTCTTACGGCATAATTGTTCAAGTGCGTCAACATTGATTCCGTCTTTGTCTATTTCGACTGTTTTTATGTTAGCTCCTGTTTCGCGGAATATCTTTTGTACGGCATAATATCCAGGATTTTCGACTACTACTGTATCGCCAGATTTTATAAGAACTTTGGCAACAAGATATATTGCCATCTGGCTTCCTCGGGTTACACATATTGTATCTGGTTTTACGTTAAGTCCTCTATCTCTAGAAAGCATTACGGAGAGCATTTCCCGGAGTTTATAATCTCCTTTTTCGCTGCTATACCCTAGTAATCCCCATTTTCCTTTGCGCTGAAAGATACGTTTGTATGCTCTCGATAACTCGTTAAGTGGGACAAGTCGTGTGTCTGGACCTCCTTCATTAAAAACAATACGACTTCCTTCGAGGGCATGGTCGGTAAGGTAAAAAGGATTGTAATGTATATGTTCAAAAGTACTTGCTTTTTGTGAAGGGTTGGTTTGGTGTTTTTTTATCAGGGGGAGGTTCTGGGAAATATAGGTTCCAGATTTGTGTTTGCTCTCTAGCCAGCCTTCTTCTATAAGTGCTTCGTAGGCAAAAACAACTGTTTTTCGATTTACTCCAATATCTTCGGCTAGAACTCTGCTTCCCGGTAATGGTGTTCCTCTTTCTAGTCTTCCTTTAATAATTTCTTTTCGGATTACTTCGCTTATTTGTTCTACCAAGGTTTGGTCGGAATTAAATGAAATATTAAAAATAGTCTTCCAGGTTCTTAGCATCGGTTCTTTTATTTATTAAAAAAAGGAATGTTCTTTTGGTTCAAAATTAGCCTTTTTATGATTATTTCGTAATTATATCTGGACCTATTTATTTGTAAAAACTGGATTAATTAATTACTCCTGTAATAAATGATATTTGCTCTTTTATAAATCATTAATAAAATTTTAAATTATGAAACACATTGAAATTGCTACGTTAGATCATTTGGATGAATTTGCAGAATTGTTTAATAGTTATCGTGTTTTTTATAGACAAGAATCGAATGTCGAAATAGGGAAGGCTTTCCTAAAAGACAGAATCAGTAAAAATGAAACGACTACTTTTTTAATTAAAGCTGATGGTAAATTTGTTGGTTTTGCACAATTGTATTCCTTATTTCATTATAAGGCATTGCAACGACAATGGTTGTTAAGCGATTTATTTGTAGCACCCGATTTTAGAGGTCGAGGTTTTTCTAAGGATTTAATTGATAGATGCAAGCAATTTTGTGATGAAACGGATGCTTGTGGTTTGTTATTAGAAACTGAAAAGACAAACGAAATTGGTAATATTTTATATCCTAAATGTGGTTTCGAATTAGATCAGGATCATAACTATTATAATTGGTGGAAGAATGCTTAATAAATGTAGTATAGAATAATCTAATATAACTTGTAATTATAAAAAGAGCTGTCTCAGAATAACTGGAGCAGCTCTTTTTGCTTTTGCTTAAATTTGAGAGGTTGAAATTTTTCTTAAATAAAATAAAAAGGCATTGTAACATAATAGGCTTAACCTCGTCATACTGAAATAACTAAAGTGTTTAATATGAGTGCAAAAGAAATTAATACAGGCGGATTTGAAGATTTCAAAGTAAATGTAAGAATCAAACTTTCGGCTTTATGGGCATCGGTTATGTTTTGTTATATATATGGGGATTATTTTTCTCTTTATGTTCCTAACAAAATTCAGGGTTTTGTAAGTGGTGATAATATACTTGACAACCCCGTAAAATTGTTTGCTGCAACGATACTAATGGTAATCCCGTCTTTGATGATTTTTTTGTCGATACTATTAAAACCTAAGTTAGCTAGGTTACTTAATATAATTTTCGGAATTATATATACTGCTATTATGTTATTAATTGCTGCGACTACAATTGCTCCGTGGTGGGCTTTTTATGTGTTTTTGGCTTTGGTAGAAAGTGTTATTACCATATTGATTGTTTGGCAGGCGTATAAATGGCCTAGGCAATTATGATTTGGAGGATAACGATAATCATTAATTAAGATAAATAAGGAAATAATGGAAAATCAAATAAAAGCTTCGAATAAGGAGATGGCTAGAATTGCAGGTTTATTATATCTCGTTGTTGTTGTAACCGGAATTATTAGCTTGGCTTATATTCCGTCAAAATTGATTGTTTGGGATAATGCTGCGACTACTTTTAATAACATTGTAAATTCTCAATTTCTTTTTAGGCTTGGTATTGTAAGTGGTTTGATATGTTATACTTTCTTTATATTTCTTCCTCTTGCTTTGTATCGATTGCTTAAACCTGTTAATAAGGCTTATGCTCAAGCTATGGTTATTCTGGCAGTTATAAGTGTACCAATATCTTTTGTAAATATGCTTAATAAGTTTGCTGTTCTTTCGCTTGTTAGCGACGCTAGTCTTCAGAAAGTGTATACAAATGACCAGTTGCAAAATCAGGTAATGTTTTATCTAAATCAATATGATTATGGAAATTTAATCGTTCAGATTTTCTGGGGATTATGGTTGTTTCCTTTTGGGTATTTGGTTTTTAAATCGGGATTTTTACCTAAGATTTTAGGCTTTTTTTTGATGTTGGGTTGCTTTAGTTACTTGATAAACTTTTTGGGTTTTTCTTTATTGTCTAATTATGCTGAGTTTGGGGTTTCTTCTATGGTAAGATTACCAGCAAGTATTGGGGAAATTGGAACTTGTTTGTGGTTATTGATTATGGGGGCAAAGAATAAAGCGGTAGTTAATTAGTAAAATGATTTAAGACTTTTGACTAACGATTTTTGATTTCAGAAGGATATAACCTTATAATGTTGATTGTTCTAGCCCAGATAGAAACGGCATCCTTTTCTTTGTTTCTTTAACAAAGAAAAGATAGAGTGGATAGCTGGAAATAGCTCCTTAAAATGATACTTTATAAAATAGAAAAATCCACTTTATTGTTAGTAAAGTGGATTTTTGATTTAAGATTTTATTTATAAACTTCTAGGTTATTTTGTTGCCTGTTGATTATCTTTCATAAACTTCTGGAAGTTTTCTTCGGAGGCAAAATAGGCGACATTTCCTTCTTCGTTTAATGATACGATATATGCCGAGGCTTTATCGATTTTTTCTCCTGTAAATGGGTCTGTTGCTTTACGAACGCTTTCGTCGGTTGGGATTCGTTCTACGCACATTGCACAACATCCGTAGTACATTTTCCCATCAAAGGGAACTTCCATTTGCTTTTTTTCCATGTGTTTGTCATTGACCATACATACCTCATCGGTAGGAACATGTTTTGCTATGTTGGGAATATCTTGTTGTACTGGCACTTCTTGCGGGGTTTGTACTGCGATTTGTTCTTTGGTTTCTTTGTCTTTGCAAGAAATTAATACTGCTGCAATTGCTGCTATAATTAGATATTTGCTATATGTTTTCATCGTTTTATTTTTTAATTTTTGTTCCTTCTACTATTTCTTCGGTGGCTTTTAGGAGTATGTTATCGCCTTCGTTTAATTCGCCAAATACTTCTATTTTATCCATTAATGGACGTCCTTTTGAAACGGGAATATTTTTGGTCATTCCGTTTTCGATGCGAATTACATACATACCGATATTACTTTCGACTAGGGCTGTTTTTGGAATAAAAAATGTTGCTTCTTTTGCTTGCAACGGTATCATTGCTTCGATTACCATTAGGGGTTTTAGTTCTGGATATACTTTCATTAAATCGGCTTCGATACGTTCGGAACGAAGTTTGAAATCTAGGACTCCTGATTTTCGAGATATTTTTGCCATATACTTTTTCTGAGGTATCGAACTTACCTTGAAATGTATCGAATCGCCTAAGTTTAAAAAGGCTGTATTTGCCTCGGGAACTGATAAGGAAACTCTTAATTTCTTATTATCCTGAAGTACCAGTAAAGGTTTGTCGGAACCTTTTCCCATTGGGCCAACATACGAACCTAAGTCGATGTTTCTTTCGGCAACGATTCCGCTAAATGGTGCTCGGATTACTAAGTAATCGTTCATGATTTGTATTTCCTGATAGGCTGATTTGGCAGCTTCTAGTTGCGCTTGGTCGGCTAGTTTTCTTGCTGTAATCTGGTCTAAAGCATCTTTGGCAATGGCACCTTTTGTTTCATTTGCTTTGAACATTCGGTCGTAATTGGATTTTGTAGCAATGTATATTGCTTCTTGTGCTTTCCATTTTGATTTTGCCGATGCTAATTGTGCCTGAATTTCTGGCGCTTCGAGTACAAGAATAACTTGTCCTTTGGTTACTATCGAGCCAATATCTACAGGAAGTTTCTTGACATAACTGTTTACTTTGGCATAAATAGCCGTTTCTTGGTCAGAAACTAACTCTCCAGCTAGTTTTAATTGTACTAGTGGATTGCTTTTTTTGATGGCTATTGTTTCAAAATTTGGCATCATCATCATTGGCATTGCGTCTGTTTTTTCGGCCTTTTTAGTTTCTGAATTGCAGGATGCAAATACAATTCCGATAAGGATATAATAGATTAGTTTCATATGTAGATAATATTTGTTTTTTATTGGAATATGGTATCGCCATTCTTCATTATTGTTTATGATTTCGAATCATGGCGATTTCATATGTAGATAATTTATTTTTCTGATGTTATATAATGTGTACTGTTTTCGTCCTCTGGGTCTAATGATGGGGATTGTGTCGATGCTTTGCCTTGTATCCATACAAATACTAATGGTAATAGGAGCAATACACTAAATGAGGATGCGATTAATCCGCCTATTACGGCTCTTCCTAATGGTGCGACTTGGTCTCCACCTTCGCCATGTCCTATAGCCATAGGTAACATTCCTGCTATCATTGCCAGCGATGTCATAATAATTGGACGAATACGAAGTGATGCTGCCTGAATGGCTGAGGTTAACGCATTCCCGTTTTGCATACGTAAGGTTTCGGCATTACTTATTAATAATACGGCATTGGCAATAGATACTCCTACGGACATAATGATTCCCATGTATGATTGTAGGTTTAATGTTGAGCCTGTTAGTTTCATTAATAACAATGAACCTAAGATTACAAATGGAACGGTTGTTAGGATCACAAACGAAACTTTGAACGATTGGTAATTTGCCGCCAACATTAAGAAGATAACCATAATGGCAATTAATAATCCTAATGCCAAGCTGCTCATGGTTTCATCTAATACAGGTACCATTCCTGAGATTTGAATATTTACTCCTTTTGGTAATTCTCCTAATGAGGCAATTGCTGCTTGTACATCTTTTTGCGCACGGCCTAAATCGGCATTATGAATGTTTGCCGTAACAGGCGTGTAACCCATTGTTCCTAGATTGTAACTTTCGCCCAAAACTTTTGTTGGGGTTATGGTTGCTACATCGCCAAGAACTGGTCGGTCGGAGTTTTTTCCTAATGGAACATTAAGTAATTCGTCCTTACTGGTTAGTATATTTTGTGGCGTTTGTACTTGTACATCGTAAGCAATTCCCATCATTCCACCTACCCACATATTCTTGCTTGTATAGCGTGAAGATGCTGTAATTGGTACTAATGAACGAGCAATATCTTGTGCATCGATTCCTAATTGTGCAGCTCTCATTCTGTCGATATTAATTTCGAACGCTGGATAGCTCAATGATTGCGGAATTTGCTGGTCTCTTAAATAGTCAATTTCTTTTAGTTTTGCCAGTAATTTATTGGCATACATGATGTTCATTTTTTTCATCATTCCAGAAAAACGAACTTCGATAGGCGTATTAGTTCCTTGGCTAAGTATCTTTTCTGTTAGTTCTATTGGTTCGAAAGAAAAATGCAATTCGGGCATTTTTGTTTTCATGTGGTGACGGATTTTTTCTTTTAAATCATTGGTGTTTCCGTCAAAATCTTTTAATGCAATTTGCATCAACGCTTCGTGTGGTCCTGCATTATATAAGTAAATTGGGCTTACCGCAAATGATGATGGATGCTGACCGATAAATACAGAA
Organism: Flavobacterium hydatis; assembly: GCF_000737695.1. Lineage (GTDB taxonomy): Bacteria > Bacteroidota > Bacteroidia > Flavobacteriales > Flavobacteriaceae > Flavobacterium > Flavobacterium hydatis. The sequence goes on along the minus strand of NZ_JPRM01000035.1, from coordinate 39,574 downwards.
GAAATTGCAATATGGTCTTTGCCAATTACCGTTTCTAGCTCACGTAAAACCTGTTTAATTTTTAGCTCTGTTTTTTCGATTCGAGTTCCTTCGGGTGCTTTTATACGTACCTGGAACTGACTTGAGTTTACGGTTGGTAATACATCTTTTCCTGTATTACTATACATTACAAAAATACCTAAGGCTACTACAACAAAACTGACAATTAATATGGTTTTGCGTTTCTCCATTATAGATTGTAAGAACGTTACAAAGCGATTTTTAAATCTATCAAATCTGTCTTCTTTGTGTTCGTGACCTTCTTCTTTGGCTTTCATTAACCAGTTTGCCATTACGGGAACAAAGGTTTGTGATAGGATAAATGATAAAATCATCGAGAATCCTATAGCAAGTGCCAATGGCATGAATAATGAACCTGGGATTCCTGTCATCATAAATGCTGGTGCAAATACTGCCAAAATACAAAGTAGTATCAATAATTTAGGAAAGGCAATTTCGCGACAAGCATCTAGAATTGCTTTGGCTTTTGTCTTGCCCATTGCAAGATGTTGGTGGATGTTTTCGATAGTAACAGTACTTTCGTCAACCAAGATTCCTATAGCAAGTGCCAATCCTGATAAGGACATAATATTGATACTTTGCCCAAACAATTTAAGGAATAATACACCAGAAATAATCGAAATAGGTATTGTTAAGACTACAATTAAGGCAGCTCTGTTATCACGCAAGAATAGTAATACCATTAATCCGGTTAATAGTGCGCCTAATACGCCCTCGAGTATCAAACTTTTTACGGCATTGATAACATATACAGATTGGTCAAACTCATAAGAAATTGTAACATCGTCTGGTAAATTATTCTGAATCATCGGGATGGCTTTCTTTAAATTTCTTACCACGTCCCAAGTCGATGCATTACCTGATTTTGCAATATTAATATATACAGATCGTGTTCCGTTAATCAAGGCATAACCTGTTGTAATATCGGCTCCATCTTTTACAGTTGCTACATCGCGGATATAGACATTCTCAACTCCGCCTTTAAAAATTGGAATATTTCCAAAATCGGCAACTTCTTTAATTGTATTGTTTGTAGGCGTTAAATAATTAATATCATCAATGTATATATTACCAGATGGTGAGGTAATATTATTGCGACTAATAGCTTCTACAATTTGCTCAGGAGTTAATTGATGCGTACGTAATTTATTCGGGTCGATGTTTATTTCGATAGTTCTTGGGCTTCCGCCAAAGGGTGGTGCGGTGGTTAATCCCGGAATTTTAATCAAAAATGGTCGAGCCGTAAAGTTGGCAATATCCTGTAACTCGTTATTGGTTTTTGAATTACTCTTGAAAACCAATTGTCCAACAGGTTGCGATGATGCATCAAATCTGATGATGAATGGAGGCGGAGCTCCCGGCGGTAAAAATACCTGAGAACGGTTAGACAAAGCATTGATTTCGGCAATAGCCTGCCCCATATCTGTACCTTCATAAAAGTTTATTTTCATTAAGGTAAGTCCTTGTGTATTCTTGGTTTCGATGCTTTCGATTCCGCTTGTAAACAACATCATGTTTACGTACATCTTGGTAAAATAACCTTCCATTTGTTGTGGTGTATAGCCATTAAATGAATGGGCAATATACACGACTGGAAGATTCATATCTGGCAGAATATCTACCTTTATATCTTTGGTAGCTTTAATTCCGAAGAATAAAAGCCCTAGCACCATCACCATAATCGAGATGGGCTTGCGCAAGGCAAAACGTATTAAATTCATAATTTATGCTTTAGTATATGGCGTTTAATAAAATAGTCAGATCACCCTTGGCAGCAGCTTTAATCCATAAGGCTTGCCAGATGTTGTTTTGTGCTATTTCATAGTCTATTTCGGCTCTGTTAAGCGTATAGAAAGATTGAGTCAGGTCTACAATAGTCGTTAATCCGTTATTGTATAATGCAGTATGTTGTTGGTAAGCCTCTGTCGCAGCTTTTACTTGGGTTTTGGTTTCTTCAAAATTTTCAAATGCATTTTTTAATTTGTCATCTGCCAATTTTTGTTGTGCCACAAGCTCTTGATTCATATAATCATATTCCTTTTGCAAGGATTGTGTAATGAATTTTTGCTCTTTCTTTTTGGATGATTGACGGTATACATTCATCAGATTCCAACTTATGCCAATACCAACAACATAATTGCTACGGTCTATGCCAATTCCATCTGAGTAGGATTTAGAAAAAGCTGAATTATCTTGTACATAATTCCAATCGAACCCTGAACCTCGACCTTGTATTGCACCAAAGGATGAAATAGTAGGAAGCCCAAGTGCAGATTGTAGTTTTTCTTGTTGCACGCTTTTTTGAACCGCACTGTTTTGCCATTCCAAAATAGGATGTTTACTAGTTTCTAATGAAGATTCAAGAAGTAGCGTAGGAGTTTTGTTGGTAAAAAGGCTATCGAGTTCGTACTTACGATATTCCTCGCCCATCATAACAGCCAGTGCTTTGGAGTAATCGAGTTCTAAATCATTGGCTTTTATTACTGCCGATTTAGCATTGGCAACTTCGGCTTTCGCCAAAGAAAAATCGACTTCTGGAATCAAACCACTATTAGAACGGCTCTCGGTAGTTGTAGCAACAACTTCGGCACGTTCTAGGTTTTTATCCTGAACAAACTTTACACGTTGTGCAGCCAAGAGATTTAAGTAAGCAGCACCAACTTTTACCTGATGTTGGAATTTTAGTTGGTCTAAGTCTTTTTGAGCCACAGTTTCATCGGCTTTGGCAATAGCAACCTGGTTTTTTATTTTACCAAAAGTAAATAGATTCCAATTGATGTTAGCTAGGTAAAGCGAGCCAAAAGCAGCATTCCAGTTTTGTTCCTGCAAGGGCATAGAAGTCGATGCAACACCCAAACCTCCGTAACCATATAAAGGTCCGTTTTGAGCATTTATAGTTCCATAACTTTGTTGTGCCATCAATGTGAAATCAGGCAAATATTGACTTTTTTGGTATATTACATTTTCTCTCGAAGCAAGTACCATTGCTTCTTTGGCTTTTATTTTTTCAAAATTCTGAACAGAACGTTCAAGAGCATTTGGTAAAGTTACGGTCTGTGCCAAAAGATTTCCAGAGGCAAGACCGATGAATACCAATGCAAAGAATTGCATTTTCATACATTTATATTTAAAATTAAACAATAGAAGTCCCATGCTATTCTTTGGGAATAACACAGTTTATCAATTGAATAAAATCAAATACGGTATACGCAATAATAGACGTAGAGTAGAGTGTTCCTAATAGGAATAGTTGTAAAGACGTATGAAAATCCAGAAGTTTTTACCTGTGGAAGTTCATAGCCAAAGACAACTTTGAAGAAATGAAAAGGCAAGGCAACTCCTAGGTATTTAAAAGGAGGAATCTCAGAAGTTGCTTTTTGCGCCTTTTCTGTTATTTTTAATAATTTGGTTTCATGTTTGCAGCAATCCTTACGTATTTTTTTGTCTTTAAAAGCACATTTGGTACAAGGTTGACCTTGTTTGTTTTGTGCAAAAAAATAAGTTTCCTGTTGAACTCCTTTACAGATATGAGTATTCTTGGTAAAGCCACAAGACAGTACCAAGTAAAAGAAGGAGAGGAATAGGATTAATGCTTTTTTCATATCAGGGAACAAAGGTTGCTATCTTCTTGCAAATCGTTGTTGTATAATTTTGGTAGATATTTGTAAGATTTACAATTTTTATTTTGCCATTAAGAGATTAAGGGGATTAACCGCAAAGTACGCAAGGGTTTACGCAAAGGGCACAAAGTTTCTCCACGATATTGTCACCCTGAGGAACGAAGGGTCTCCGCAAGTAACTCGATAATGTGGGGCAATTTTATAAGAACATGGAGTATATACGCTATATATCAGTTTTTCACCATTAAAAGGGGGTGAGAAAAGTGTAAGTTTAGCTTAATGAAATTTAATCTCTTAATGGTGAAAAAAAATATCTTGGAGAAAACTATTATGATTATTGACTTAGATATACACTTAAATCAACTCGATGGATTTGTTGCGGTACATTAATTACTGGTTTTCTAACCAAAGATTCATTGGTTAAATAATAATGCAAACCATCTTCGGTTGCAATACCTTCAATTTGATGGAATGGCAATGCAATATTGATTCTTCGTTTATTACCCGATAGAAAATCATTGTTTTTATAATCGTATAAGAGATATAAAAATGGTTTTCCGATTTTAGAATATCCACAAAGGACAATCCGTTTTTTGGAAGGCAAATAATTAGCTCCAGTTACCAATCCTTTTACATCAAGGGTTTCTTTTAGTTGAGCCACATGATTTCCGGTTGTATTGGGTAAAACATAAATACTGGTTTTAGTATTTTTCCATTGTTTGGTAAACAAATAAATGCTGTCGGTTGTAACGATGAAAGCTTCGCAATCAAAGTTGGTTTTGTTTGGACTTTCCTTGGTTAAACTGGTTTGGTTGGAGTAAGAAAACGAAATGGTATCGATGATAGCTTTTCCTGCTAGAAACGATTCTTTCTCGATTTTCAGAATATGCAAATTGCTTCTGTTTCCTCTATAATTATTCCCGAAATCGCCTAGGTATATATGTGTGCTGTCTTGCGAAATCTCTTCCCAGTCGGTATTGATTACTTTCTCTAGTACAATTTTCTTTTTAATCTCTCCTTGATGATTTATGCCATAAATGGTTGTGTCATGGTCGTCATTATGCGTCCATAATAACGAATCAAAAGCTATTAATCCCGAAGTTTCTTTGATAGAATCACTAAGTTTATTAGAATAATCAGGTTTTATCTTTACTGATTTGTAAACACAACTTCCATCATTCTGAGTAGCTTTCGGATTGTAGTTTTTAGACAGCGGGTCTGTACAACCTAAGATTTGTCCATGAGTTGAAGTAATGCATAAAAAGAAAAGCAAAAGGGCTTTTTTCATTGTGATGAATTGTGATTATCAAAAGTAGGGGAATATTAACTCATTTTTATAAAATTAGCCCTTGGTCTTTTACTTTGTGTTCATTTCAATTTTTTCTAATCTTTTTTCTATAGCTGATAATTTTTCATTTTGCTTTTCAAGTTCAATGATTTTATTATTTTGAGATTTAATGTTTTTTTCTTGAGCAATACTATAAAGCGTCAATTCTTCAATTTTCTTCAATAGACTCATATTCATTTCGGCAAGCATAAGCCCATTTTTTTTGATTTCTTTTGCAGATGGGATTTCTGGTAAATGACTGTTTTGTTTGATGAATTCTTCTACTTCTTGTAATGATTTTAATTTGTAATCATTTACGAAGACATAATCTGGTGCAGGAAAATCGAGGTCTATTCTAACTTCCTTAGCATGAATTTTTCCATTTACAGTTAGTTTTTCGTCTGGGTTTGTTGTGCCGATACCTATGTTACTCTTATTTATAGTTAAATAGGTTTTTCCTTCATTTCCCCATGACTGAATATCGTCATTTGGATCTCTTTCCCACCAAGTTCTAGTATCAGTACGTGGAGTCATAAAAGAGGCATCTACAGAGAGACCGTCATGTAATCTAGCAGTCCACCAATTATCTGATGTAGCATCTCTTATAAGCCATTTTTTATTCATCATTTTATTATTGCTTCCAGTACTACCTCCAATTTCATTAATTAATTGAAATGAATTAGTAGTTGAGCTTAGAGGTGTAGACTCAAAACTTTTTATTGTACCAACGACATCGAGTTTTGTTATTGGGTTTGTTGTACCGATTCCTACATTAGCATTTGATCCTTTTATGGTTAAGGCATCAGTATAGAAACTCTCAAACTCTGCTTTACTGGCAGTTGTTTTCACTTTAAAGGTTAGGTTCCCAAAATTTGTATCAACATCGCTTAAAACAATTTTAGCACTTTGTACATTTCCTGTACTTGAAACTTTTGTTAATGCCATTTTTGCGTCAAATGAAGCTCCATCTCCTGTACCACCATTAATGTTTAATTTTTCAATAGGATTATTGGTTCCAATTCCTATAAAATTATTGTTAGTAGAGTTGCCTTGGATTGTTCCATATATCTGTGCTTGTAATGAAACTATAGAAGTCATTATAATTATTGCGCTTAGTGTGATTTTTTTCATAATAGATTCGGTATTATTTCAATTGGTTTTCAATTTTAGAAAGTCTTTCTGATAAAGATTTAAACCCTTCATTTTCTTTTTCTAATTTTTCAACTTTTTGTTTTAGATCTAAATTGTTTTTATTCTGCTCAATACTATAAAGCGTCAATTCTTCAATTTTTTTTAATAAACTCATATTCATTTCGGCAAGCATCAATCCATTTTTTTCGATTTCTTTTGCTGATGGAATTTCTGGTAAATGGCTGTTTTGCTTTATGAATTCTTCTACTTCTTGTAACGATTTTAGTTTATAATCATTGGTGAAGACATAATCTGGTGCAGGAAAGTCTAGATCTATTTTAATTTCCTTAGCATGGATTTTTCCGTTTACAGTAAGTTTTTCATCTGGTTTTGTTGTGCTGATTCCTACATTCCCATTTGGATGACAAAATAGATTATATATTTCAGGACTATCCCATGCAGATTTTGTTGCTATGCCTATACCAGGAGTATGATATTCAGGCGGTATCGCACCGAAAATGTAACTAATTTTATCAGAATCAGCATTTTGAAATTCAATATAACTAGTTTTAGTTAAGGATGATGGATTATAGTAATATGTAGTATTTGTAAAGTTAATTTTAGACGTTTTTATTGTTCTGGCAGTAAAATCTGATTTTATATTGTTTAAATTTCCGGAATGCCATATTTTATTCCAATCATTCCAACCAAATGACCATCTACCAAAATAAATTTCATCTGTGCCTATGGCATTTACTAAACTGGCGTAATTGTTTGTATCGAAACCAAAATTTATTCCTTGATAATAGTTTGAGCCTAGCGTATTATTTGTAGGTGTTACTGCAATCCATTGTCCATTAATATTTGAAAATGGACCTAAATTGGTTTCTATATTTCGAAGAGGGAAATAGGTTTGAGCATTTATAGACGTTATAGATAGTCCTAATATAATTATCAGGAGGCTTAATTTTTTTTTCATTTTATGTAAATTAATAGTTATACTTATTTTCTATTTTGAACCATTTTCCATTTTTTCTAATCTTCTTTCTAAGGCTGAAAATTTTTCATTTTGTTTTTCGAGTACTAATATTTTTTTGTTCTGCTCAATCATATACAATGTCATTTCTTCAATTTTCTGTAATAATTTTATATTCATCTCCGATAGATTAATACCATTTTCTTGCATTTCTTTGGCAGAAGCTATTTGAGGTAAATGTTTATTTTCTTTAATAAAGCTTTCTACAAAATTCAATGATGGTAAATCATAATCATTTTCAAAGACAAAATCAGCTCCAGCTTCAACCGTTACTCTTACTTCTCGGGAATTAATGTCACCTGCCACTGTTAGTTTTGCAGTTGGATTCGTGGTTCCTATTCCCACATTACCATTGCCTACTAATGTCATTACATCAATAGGTTCTTTATTTTCAGTACCTCCTGCATATAGTTTAAATTTTAATTTATTATTATCTGGGCGACCTGCTGTAATAGTTGCATCGATACCATGCCAACGATTTACGTTATTAGCTCCACTTTCCAAATCTGATTTGTGACCATATTTGATAAGATTATCAAAAGTACCATCGGTTCCAGATATAGTTAATTTAGAAATTCCACCTAATACACTAAGTTTATCACTTGGGCTTGACGTTCCTACCCCAACATTACCATTATCCATTATAGTAAAACGGTTGTTGCACATACCTCCACTTGTTGAACAACCTAAATTATCATACGCCCAAAATTGTAAACTATTACCATAAACTCCAGTCATATTAAAAATAGTCCACTTTTTGGCTATCCCATTAGATGTTTTAGAGGGATTTTCTAAATTGATATGACCACCTCCATCATTAGTAATAGAGCTAGTAATACTACCATTTGTGACTACCTGGTCACCTTTAAAATTATTTATTCCACGTGTTGCTAGTTCTATCCAAGGATTCCATATGTTAGTATCACCATTTCTTGTTCTAAAAGAAATGTTTTTTCCTTCTAAATAATCAGAGTTTATTTGAGAATCATAATTATTTGCAAAGCCGCCATAACTTATAAGTGAGCCATCCCAAGGTGTTCCTGCTGTAGCATATGAGAAAGTATAACCTCCTTTAAAATTATCAGCCGAATTAGGACTAGAAATACTAGGAGTAGGGTTTAAGGTTTGTGCTTGTACAGAGAGTATTGATGCCATTGTGACTATAATGCTCATGGTAATTTTTTTCATAGAAAATTTGGTGTTATTTTAATTGATTTTCAAGTTTGGCTAATCTGTCGGATATAGATTTAAAGCCTTCGTTTTCTTTTTTTAATGTTTCAATTTCTTGACTTGATTTTTTGTTTTCCTTTTTCATTGTCTCGTTTTCCTTTTTCATTTCAATCATATACAATGTCAATTCCTCGATTTTTTTCAACAAACTCATGTTCATTTCAGCAAGCATGAGTCCATTTTTTTCTATTTCTTTTGCTGATGGAATCTCTGGTAAATGGCTATTCTGTTTGATGAATTCTTCTACTTCTTGTAATGATTTTAGTTTGTAATCATTAGCAAAGACGTAATCGGGAACGGTCATAGGATATGTTAGGTCAATCCTAACTTCCTGAGCGTGTATTTTTCCGTTTACAGTAAGTTTTTCATCTGGATTTGTTGTGCCTATACCTATTTTACCTTGAAACAAAGCCAATGAAGTATAATCTATTCCATTATAGCGTTGTATAAATTCTTGATTGATACCACTATTGTTCCAGATAGTTTGTAATGTTAAACTATATCCAGGGTTTCCAGTAGACCATTTTTGAGAACTATATCTACCTTGAGTTGGTATAGGTGAATTTATATCTAATGTAGCAGATGGATTTGTGGTTCCAATTCCAATATTACCTTCTGTATTAATGCTTAAAGCTTGTTTGTTAACTCCGGTAGATGATACAACATTAAATAACATTGAATTATCTAGCAAGCGAATGTATGAACCACCTCTTGCTGGATTTAATAAGTTTATATTGCCATTATTGGTTGTATAATTATGGACATTATTACCAATACCAACTCCTGAATATGTTAACCCGGGTTCGCTTGCCCATAACAGAAGATCGGCTTCATTTGTATTATTTCCACCTCCTGTAGAATGAAGTGAAAAGCGAGTATCTCCATGATTTCCTTCAATAGTTATTTTTTCAGAAGGTGAGCTTGTACCAATTCCTATATTACTATTTAATGAGGTTCCTAATACAGTTCCGCTAGGGGTATAAAGTTGAGCTTTTACTGAAAATATTGATGTTATTAATGTAATAGCACAGAATGTAATTTTGTTCATGTTATATGATGAATTAGTTTAATTTGGAGTTTTATTTTTTTAACCTTTAATTTCTTAATGTTTTTGGGGTAATTCGGCAAAGATAACTTTTTGACCCAAACAAAAATCTCCGTTTCTGCCGATATTTAACATAAATAAACAAGTTTGTCAGTCTTTTAAATACACCTTTGATTTCTCCTTGAATATTTTATATTTGTTAGTAATAATAATGTAATGGATATGAAAATAAAAGAAGATTTATTCAATAAAAGAATTATTTCCATAGATGCTTTTCGTGGAATTACCATTTTTATCATGATTTTTGTCAATGAGTTGGCAAGTATAAAGAATGTGCCACAATGGATGAAGCATATGCCAGCCGATACTGATGCAATGACATTTGTCGATTTAGTATTTCCTGCATTTTTATTTATCGTCGGGATGTCAATTCCATTTGCATTTAATGCCCGATTAATTAAAGGTGATACACCCAAAACAATCTGGACACATACTTTAAAAAGAGCGTTGGCACTTATTATTATTGGAGTTTATATGGTAAATGCCGAATATGGTTATGATGCATCCAAGATGGTGATTTCTGCTGCATTCTGGGGACTTTTAGCATACACAATGCCAATTCCTATTTGGAATAAATACGACAAATCATTTCCTAAAATCACTAAAAATATCTTGCAATATGGCGGAATGTTGGTTCTGGTAGCGTTATATTTTTTATACGTTCAGGAAAATGGAGATGTGGGAATCACGCCAAAATGGTGGGGAATTCTAGGACTTATCGGTTGGGCGTATTTAATTGCTGTGTTGTATTACTGGCTTGTTAACGGAAGATTGATTGCAATGATTGTGTTTCTTTTTATTTGTCTTGTAGCAAATATTTTAAATCAAATCGAAGGATCGTTTGTTCATGAAATAAAATGGATAGGCTTTATCGCTGGACATATGACGCACGCTACACTTGTTTCGGCAGGAGTAATAATATCACTTTTGTTTTTTGAGGGCAAGATATCAGATAAAATCAATTGGAACGTAATAGCTTTTGGAGTATTGTTTTTTGTGTTGGGGTATCTGTTACGACCGTATTATGAGATCTCAAAAATAAGAGGAACACCTTCTTGGGTACTATATTCAGCGGGTATTTGTACTGTTATATTTTATTTCTTGTATTGGCTTATGGAAATTAAAAAACAAACCAAATGGAGTAATTTTTTTATGCCAGCTGCAGCAAATCCTTTATTGATTTATATTTTGCCAGGCGTAATTTATTATTTCTGTAAAACTTTTGCGATCCATATTATTCCAGGATATTTCCGCGAAGGAATTCCTGGAATAATCTGGTCTTTAGTATTCTCAACGATTATGTTGTTTGCCATGAAAATTTTTAACAAATACAAGATTCAACTGCATTTGTAAAGTTTCAATTGAATCAGTTTGTGTTGAAAGAAATTATTTATATTTTCGGATATATTTTGAAAATTACATTATGACAGAAGAACAACGCCGACAGATTAAAATTGATAATGATACAATTATTAAACAAAAAGAATATCGTGTAAATGATTGGTTGCCGATTCTGGATACACCAAAACTAAGATCTCTGGAAGAGATTAAAGGAAGAATGTCCGTTATGAATGCTTTGATAAACATTGCGTTTGAAGCTCCAATTTATATTATTAAAGAATGGATAGAGAATCATGATTTAACCAAGTATCTATCAGATTCAGAAAAAGAAATATTAGATAAAGAAAATGATGATTTAACCGAATTTGAAGTTAATTCTTTAAGATGGTATCTTGAGTCTTTATGGGCTTTTATGTGGGTAACAGAAATGATTCCGGGGCTAGAAGCAGAAGAGTATATAGGAGATAATATGGCTTCCCTTTTACCAAATCTGGAAAATGAAGAAGATAATCAAAAAATGGAAAGCTTACAGAATTTAAAATCTGAAGTTGATATTTATACCATGCTAGATTATTACTACCGACTTCATTGGTATTGTGTAGATGAAAGACTAAATGGTCGACAAGCAAAACTAAATGAAGGATTAGTATATGAAAGACGAAAATCGTTAGAATGGATCTATAATCGAGCCGATGATTGGGATAATGTAGAAATGGGTACATAAAATAATAAAAAGGGAGCTAATGATATCATTAGCTCCCTTTTGTGTTTTACAAAATAAAATCACCTCACACGTTTAAAAGCAATTGGACCTTCTCTTTTTTTATTGTCTTTATAAGTCCCCTCAAGAGTATTCCCATCTTCAGATAATGTTAAAGTATGCGTTCCTTGAGTTGCCCAACCTTCAATAGGTAAAGTTACATCAACCTTATATTCTATCGTGTTTCCAGTTCTTTTCCCGACACCACTTTCTACAAATTTCTGTCCTTTCCATTCCAGATAATGAGAAAAAATAACCTTACCATTTTGTTCAGAGATAATAACAACCGCATTTTCTACTCCCGAATTAATATCAGCCCAAACGCCATTAATATCTATCTTTTTATTTTGACCATAAGAAAGATTAAAGAAGAACAGTGTTAGAAATAAGAATTTTAGAATTTTGATTTTCATAGCGTTGAGGTTTGTTAGTTTTATGGTTTTAAGTTTTGAATCTGCACTTCAGTTATTTTTAATATAGCGCCAGAAACAGGATGATAATTCACAAAATTAAATTTGCAAAGATTATGAATATTCACAGGTTTACCGTTTAGTTTAAAATCCGACCAAGGGATTTTTATTGTGGTAAAATTATCAGGAGAAGCAGGTAAATCAGCCATTGCGTGCGTTCCTCCATGAACACAGCCAGTACCAGAATCATTTCCTTCACGAGCTTGGATTTTAATAAGCTGAGATGATTTATAAGTAATACTAACAAAACCAGAATCGCCGGGTAAGTTAGTTGGTTTTCCATCATTAGAACCAGATGGAGTAATCATCACATTTAGTTCAATTTCTCCTGCAGGCGAATCCTTTGCAGTAACAAGAATATAATGCTTCTTTTTTCTAATCTCGTTTATAACATCTTGATTTTCTTTAGTTGGTCCAGCAATATACCAAGTGTTAAAAATAACCAAATCAGAATTGCTATTTACGTTCTGTACAGAAGTTGTTTTGCAGCTTAAAAAAAAGAATGAAAGTATAATAAAACCAAGAGGTAAAAATCTATTAGTGAATGTTTTATATTTCATAAAGAGAAAGCTATTTTTTGCTAAAATAAATAATTCAACAATATATTTAGTTGCAATCATAGATTTCATTCCATATTTCACAAACAAGGACTTATATTTTATATTTTTTGTAAGAATCTTTATTGATGAATTCAAGAGTAAGTGAAATTTTAGTTTTATTTTTGTTAAGAGAGTGTTTTTTAAAACAATTAAAAATGAATTGCTTACAAATAAAAAGTGTTTTGTCTTTTCTTTTTTTTAGCTGTTTTTGCTATTCGCAAAATGACTCCATTACGCACAAAAAAGATTCGCTTCTGCACAATAGTAGAGACATTATCGATGTGTATAAAAGCATTTTTACTAAGAATGATACTGTAAGATATGATACCAAGAAGAAGGTAGCCTTTTCATTGTCTCCTATTCCTGTAGAAGGCAATGGAAATGCCAGAGTAATTATTTCATTTTTAAGCACTTTTTACCTAGGCGATGACCATAAGAAAACAACAATGTCGCAAGTAATTTTCTCTCCTTATTTTAGTTTCTCTAATCAGTATGTTTTCCCAATTCAGTCCTATATATATACTAAGGATGACAAGTATAACTTTACAGGAGATTATCGATTTATGATATATCCGCAACCTACATACGGTTTAGGAGATCATCATCTCGACGACGAAATGTCTATACTTAATTACAAACAATGGCGGTTTTATGAATATGTAACAAGAAAAGTGAAAGGTGATTTTGGACTCGGATTAGGAGTTCTGTTTGATAGTTATCAAAACATTTCCGAGGATTCTAAGATTGAGAGAGAAACCGATTATTTTAAATATATGAGCGGAGATTATTCTGATGATGTTTCATTTGGAGTTGCAATTCAGGCACTTTATGATTCCAGAATTAATAATATTAATCCTGAACAAGGAACCTATCTAGAAGCGAATTTCCGAATCAATACCAATGGAGGACTTAATAATAAAGGCTGGCAATCTTTATATATAGATGCTCGAAAATACCATTCGTTTAGCGATGTAAGACATAAAGTTTTGGCATATAGAGCTTTTTATTGGTCAACAATAGGAGGAGGAGATCCGCATTATCTCGATTTGCCAAGTATAGGCTGGGACCGCCAACAAAAAACAGGACGAGGATTTACAAGAAATCGTTTCCGAAGCAATGCATTATTGTATTTTGAAACCGAATATAGAACAGATATTTCTGCCGATGGATTTTGGGGCGCAGTATTTTTTACTAATATTTCATCAGTATCTAAATTTCAGACATATCAGTTTACCAAATGGAATCCCGCAATTGGTACAGGATTGCGCATAAAATGGAACAAACGTAATAATAGTAATCTCGTAATGGATTTTGGAGTTAGTAAAAATGATTGGTCATTACGGTTTGGTTTAGTAGAAAATTTTTAACTTTCGAACTTTCAAGACTATTTTACATGCAATTATCGGTTATTATCCTCAATTATAATGTACGTTATTTTTTAGAACAATGTGTTTTAAGTGTGCAAGAAGCACTTAAAGATATTGATAGCGAGATTATTGTAATCGATAATGATTCTCCAGATGATAGTTGCGAGATGATCCGTAGTCGTTTCCCCGATATAAAACTGATTAAGAATACCGAAAATTTAGGTTTCCCCAAAGGGAATAATATCGGAGTTTCTCAAGCTCAAGGAGATTATATCTGTATTTTAAATCCCGATACAGTCGTTGCTGAAGATACATTTACAAAAGTATTGGCTTTCGCCAAAGAGCAACAGGATTTAGGAATAATAGGTGTAAATCTTATAGATGGAGCAGGGAATTTCCTTCCCGAAAGCAAGCGTGGGGTTCCAACACCTTGGGTAGCTTTTACCAAAATTACAGGATTGTACAAGTATTTTCCAAAGTCCAAATACTTCAATAGATACTATGCGCAACATTTAAGTAAGAACCAAACAGGAAAAGTCGAAATACTTGTTGGTGCTTTTATGATAATGAAACGAGATTTATATAATGAAGTCGGCGGTTTTGATGAAGATTGTTTTATGTATTCCGATGATATCGATTTATCGTATATGGTTTTAAAAAAAGGTAAAAACAATTATTATTACGCTGAAACTACGGTAATTCACTATAAAGGCGAAAGTACCATAAAAGACGAAAAATACATGAAACGCTTTCAGAACGCCATGAATTTCTTTTATAAGAAACACTTTAAAGTATCATTTTTGTTTTCTCTTTTTATGAAAATAGGAATAGTATTTTTCTCTATCGTTAAAATGATGCAGGGAAAAACGACGGTAAAAACAACTCCAAAAGAATATTTTTTTTATTCCATGAATGATAATTTAGTCGAAAAATTGAGTTTAATTTTACAAAATAAAGTTACATTTTGTAATTTAAAAAAAGAAAAAATGGTAAATTCGTCCCTGATTTACATAGGAAAAGGAGCAGAGGTAATTTTAGATAATCAATACATATCATTCAAGAAATGTATCGATATGATAAAATCTGAAAGACATAAGAAGATTACTTTTAAGATTTTACCCAAAAGCACCGCTTTCTTAATCGGAAGTGATTCAAGTAATGATAGAGGTAAAATCGTTAAAATCACATAAAAATTATATTTAATGTAATTTATATTTAAAAATTTCAGTAATTTCGCAATCTGAAAATCAAAATCACCTTTTAGGTTAACAATATGGCAAGATTTGAATTAAAACTTCCTAAAATGGGAGAAAGTGTCGCTGAAGCAACAATCACAAACTGGTTGAAACAAGTTGGAGACAAAATTGAAATGGATGAAGCAGTACTGGAAATCGCTACAGATAAAGTCGATAGCGAAGTGCCAAGTGAGGTTTCGGGAATTTTGATTGAGCAATTGTTTGGCCAAGACGATTTGGTACAAGTAGGGCAAACTATTGCCATTATTGAAACAGAAGAAGGTTCGTCATTTTTAGTTGATAAAGTAACGGAAGAGGTAGTTGTTCCTGTAGAAGCTGCGGCTATCGAAAAAACAATCGAAGCAGCTAAAGAAACATTTGCCGCTCCTGCAGATTATTCAGCTTCAGATAAATTCTTTTCTCCATTAGTAAAAAACATTGCTAAAGAAGAAAATGTTTCTATTGCAGAGTTAGAAAGTATAAATGGTTCAGGAAAAGATGGTCGAGTAACCAAAGAAGATATATTGGCTTATGTTGTTAGTAGAACAAACAAAGTAGAAGCTCCGAAGGTAGAAACTCCAAAAGTTGAAGTAAAAGTTGCGGTTGCTGTACCAGTACCAGTTAAAGTACCAGAACCAGTAGTTTCAAAAGCAGCACCGGTTTCTGTAAATGGAGGTGACGAAATCATAGAAATGGACAGAATGCGTAAGCTTATTTCTGGATACATGGTAGCTTCAGTTCAAACATCTGCACACGTACAGTCATTTATTGAGGTAGATGTAACCAATATTGTAAAATGGAGAGAAAAAGTTAAAACAGCTTTCGAGAAAAGAGAAGGAGAGAAATTAACTTTTACACCAATTATGATGGAAGCTGTTGCAAAAGCATTAAAAGACTTCCCAGGAATGAATATCTCAGTTGATGGTGATTATATCATCAAAAAGAAAAATATAAATTTAGGAATGGCTGCTGCCTTGCCAAACGGAAATTTAATTGTTCCGGTAATTAAAAACGCAGACCAGTTGAACCTTGTCGGAATGGCAAAAGCGGTAAACGATTTAGGTAATCGTGCAAAAGCAGGAAAACTAAAACCAGATGATACACAAGGCGGAACTTATACAGTAACGAATGTAGGAACTTTTGGAAGTGTTTTTGGAACGCCAATTATCAACCAGCCACAAGTAGGGATTTTAGCTCTTGGAGCAATTCGTAAAGTACCAGCAGTTATCGAAACTCCAGAAGGAGATTTTATCGGAATCCGCCAAAAAATGTTCCTTTCACACAGTTATGACCACCGTGTTGTAGATGGAGCATTAGGAGGAAGTTTTGTAAAAAGAGTTGCTGAGTATTTAGAAGCTTTTGATATAGATAGAGATTTCTAGAAAAATCCCGTCTTATAAATAATTAACCCTTTTAACGTTTTAAATGTTGAAAGGGTTTTCTTTTTACATCATTATTGCATTACAGGTAGTAATCGGCAACTTTCTGAAAAAAACAGGTGAAATTCGTGTTTAAAAATTATATTTGTAAACTTATAAAATTAAAAAATGGAACTGAAACTTAACAAACCAATTTGCTTTTTCGATCTAGAAACTACCGGAATAGACATCGGAAAAGATCGAATAGTAGAAATTTCAATATTTAAAGTTTTTCCAAACGGAAATAAAGAAAGTAAAACTTGGTTGGTGAATCCTACGATTCCAATTCCTCCACAAACTACAGCTGTTCATGGTATTACTGATGAAAAAGTAGCAAATGAGCCTACATTTGCAGTTTTAGCACCGCAGGTTTACAATATGATAAAAGATAGCGATTTGGCAGGATTTAACTCTGATCGTTTTGATATTCCGTTGTTGGCAGAAGAATTGCTTCGTGCAGGAGTTGATTTTGATATGAAAAATAAATGCTCAGTCGATGTGCAGACTATTTTTCATAAAATGGAAGAAAGAACATTAAGTGCAGCTTTGAAATTTTATTGTGGAAAAAGCCTCGAAAACGCACACTCAGCCGAAGCAGATACAATGGCGACATACGAAATTCTTAAAGCACAATTAGATCGTTACCCAGAATTGGAAAATGATATGAAAGCGTTATCTGAATTTACAACCAGAAAAAAAATAGCCGATTTTGCAGGAATGATCGCTTTTGATAAAGATGACGAAGAAATTTTTACTTTCGGAAAACATAAAGGAGCGAAAGTAGAGAAGGTTCTGGAAACTGAGCCAGGATATTTTAGCTGGATACAAAATGCTGATTTTCCTTTATATACTAAAAAAGTATTAACGGCGATTAAATTAAGAAAATTAAATACTAAATAAGTTTTTGGTCACAGTGTCAGTCTTCGGTTTTATACTGGGACTGATTTTGTGTTTATAAAAGACTGTGACTGAAAACTGAGACTGAAAACTAGAAATAATGAAGATCATTTGTATCGGTAGAAATTATACCAATCATATCGAAGAGTTACAAAACGAACGCCCAACAGAGCCAGTTGTATTTATGAAACCCGATTCGGCAGTTTTATTAAAGCAACATCCGTTTGTAATCCCCGAATTTTCTGAAGATATTCATCACGAAATTGAGCTTATTGTTAAAATTAATAAGGTCGGAAAATATATAGAGCCAAAGTTTGCGCACAAATATTACGACCAGATAAGTGTGGGTATTGACTTTACAGCGAGAGATTTACAAGAAAAGTTAAAACAAAAAGGATTGCCTTGGGAAAAAGCAAAAGCTTTTGATGGTTCGGCAGTAATAGGTGATTTTTTGCCTAAGACACAATTTAGTTCGTTGGAAAATATTACATTTGAGTTAACAAATAATTCTAAGACAGTTCAAAAAGGAAATTCCAGTATGATGTTGTGGAAAATTGATGAACTTATTTCATATGTTTCTCAATACTTCACGCTAAAAATTGGAGATATTATTTTTACAGGAACTCCAGCAGGAGTTGCAGCTGTAAAGCCAGACGATGTTTTAGAAGGGTTTTTAGAAGGAAAAAAATTATTCAGAATACAAGTAAAATAATGGCTTTAAAATATAACCTTTCAAAAGTGTACGCACTTTCAGATAACGATCCAGAATTTGTAAATGAAATTCTTAATTTGTTTGTAACCGAAGTTCCTGAGGATTTAAAACAAATAAAAGAAGGGATAAAAAAGAAAGACCATAAACATGCGTATGCGTATGCACACAAAATAAAGCCTACGCTTGATTTGTTAGGGCTTAATGTTGCTTTTGAGGAAATTCTTCAAGTCGAAGCCTGGACAAAGGCAGAGGGTAAAAAGAAAGCCATAGAAGAAACTTTTAAAAGTATAAAAAATCAAGTAAAAGAGGCAATCAAAGAAATTAAGAAAGACTTTGATTTGTAAAACTTCATAGATTGCCAACCTGAAAATTCAGGTTGGGTAATCTTCTCCAGATACAATTCGCTTTGTAACATAATTATAAAACAAGTGAATTTATGTATTTCTTTCTTCCGTTTTCTTCGCGATAAAAGGACTTTCATTGCTATTCCCCGCGCAATTCCTTGCGATAAATAACTTACGTAATAATTTGAATTTTAGATACATGAAAGCAACAATAATTACAATTGGTGACGAAATCCTAATAGGGCAAATTGTAGATACAAATTCTGGTTTTATAGCTAAATCTCTAGATAAAATCGGAGTCGAAATCCATGAAATGATTTCGATAAGTGATGATAAAGAACATATCTTAAGTACGTTTTCTCAATTGCAAAACAAAGTCGATTTGGTAATCGTTACAGGAGGTTTAGGGCCTACAAAAGACGATGTGACGAAAAAAACATTTTGCGATTATTTTGAAGATGAACTAGTTGTTAATCCCGAGGTTTTGGCGCATGTTACAGAGTTAATAGAAGGATTCTATAAGCGACCGATTACCCAAATGAACAAAGATCAGGCATTGGTTCCTTCTAAATGTACCGTGCTTCATAATCAGATGGGAACAGCGCCAGGAATGTGGATGAAGAAAGAAAATACTGTTTTTATCTCGCTTCCGGGAGTTCCTTACGAAATGAAATATTTGGTAGAAAGCGTAATAATTCCAAAAGTAGTAAAAGAATACGAGCGACCTTATATTATTCATAAAACGATACTTACTTATGGTCAGGGCGAAAGTTTAGTGGCCGAGCGTATTGAAGATTGGGAGAATAATTTGCCTGACTTTATAAAGTTAGCTTATTTACCAAATCCGGGAAGAGTGCGTTTGCGACTTTCTGCTCGAGGTACAGATAAAGAAATGCTAGAAGCGGCTATCGAAGCCAATGTGCAATCGCTAGATGCTATCATTCATGATATTATAGTAGGTTTTGATGATAATGAAACTCTAGAAGTAGTAGTAGGACAATTACTAACAAAAAAAGGAAAGACGATTGCAACTGCAGAAAGTTGTACAGGAGGAAAAATCGCGTCACTTTTGTCAGCGGTTTCTGGTGCTTCAAGCTATTTTAGAGGTAGTGTAGTTCCTTATTCAACCGAGATAAAGACTACTGTTTTGGGCGTTCCGGCCGATTTAATAGAGGAAAATTCCGTAGTAAGTGCGGCAGTTGCTTCATCGATGGCTTCAAACGTAAAACGCATAATGAAAACTGATTACGCAATTGCGACAACTGGGAACGCTGGACCAGCAAAAGGAGACTCAAATGCAGAAATTGGGACGGTTTTCATTGCAATAGCCACTCCAAACGATGTAATTGTTGAAGAATTTAACTTTGGTCAACCACGTGAAAAAGTGATAGATAGGGCTGTAATTAAAAGTTTAGAAATGTTACAGAAAGAAATTTTAAAAAATGTACACTAATTTTTTGTTTCAATCGTTTATTTTTCTTTTCTTTGCACCCTGATTTTGAATAACGATAAAACATAAGTATAATGTCAAGAGTTTGTGACCTTACAGGTAAAAGAGCGATGGTAGGAAATAACGTTTCTCACGCTATGAACAAAACTAAGAGAAAATTTTCTGTGAACTTAGTTAAAAAGCGTTTTTATCTTCCAGAAGAAGATAGATGGATTACTCTTAGAGTAGCAGCATCTACGATAAAAACAATTAATAAAAATGGAATTTCTGCTGTTTTGAAAAAAGCGCAGTCAGAAGGATTTATCAAATAATCTTTTCCAAAATAAATATATAGCAAGATGGCAAAGAAAGGTAATAGAATCCAAGTAATTTTAGAATGTACTGAACACAAGACTTCTGGTGTAGCAGGAACTTCAAGATACATTACAACAAAGAACAAAAAAAATACTCCAGACAGATTAGAGATTAAGAAATTTAATCCAATCTTGAAACGTGTAACTGTTCACAAAGAAATTAAGTAATAATTAGAGATTTTATAAATCTCAATGGTTTTCCATTAGAGCTTTATAGAAACTTCAAATAACATTTGAATCATGGCAAAGAAAACCGTAGCATCGTTACAAACATCTTCTAAGAGATTATCAAAAGCCATCAAAATGGTAAAATCTCCTAAAACTGGTGCATATACATTCGTAGAATCTATTATGGCTCCTGAAGAAGTTGATACTTTCTTGAAAAAGAAATAATTAACAATTACAATATATAGAAAAGCTACTTTCATTCGGAAGTAGCTTTTTTATTTTTTATATTTGTCTCAAAATTTAGAGAAGCCAAACAAAAGTTCTTTTTTAATCAAAGTTCCCGCTTTTGCTGCAATCTTTTGTTCTGAACTCTAGAACAAGAAAGGATTTTTCTGCAAACGTAGTTCACTGAACTCCTATGTAATTGGAAATGATGTGAAGTAATCGGGTTAATTAAATACAATTTGTCTTTTTTAAACTTTAGGATTGTTGTAGATTGTGAGAAAAATCTAAATAATTCGAAAAACTAACAACCTATATAAAATGAGTTTTTTTAAAAAAATATTTTCTTCCGATAAAAAAGAGACATTAGACAAAGGTCTTGAAAAATCTAAAACTAGTTTCTTTTCTAAATTAAGTAAAGCTGTAGCCGGAAAATCTAAAGTCGATGATGACGTTTTAGATAATTTAGAAGAAATCCTTGTTTCTTCGGATGTTGGAGTAGAGACAACATTAAAAGTTATTACACGAATAGAAAAACGCGTAGCAGCCGATAAATATTTAGGTATCGATGAGTTAAACCAAATCTTGCGAGAAGAGATTGCAGGTTTATTATCGGAAACCAATACAGGCGAAGCAACTGAATTTGTAATTCCGATACAAACAAAACCATACGTTTTAATGGTAGTTGGTGTAAATGGAGTAGGTAAGACTACTACAATCGGTAAATTAGCTTATCAGTTTAAAAAAGCTGGTTATAAAGTGGTTCTAGGGGCAGCAGATACTTTTCGTGCAGCAGCAATTGATCAATTGCAAATTTGGGCAGATCGAGTAGATGTACCAATCGTGAGACAGAATATGGGGAGTGATCCAGCATCTGTAGCTTTTGATACCTTACAATCTGCAGTAGCACAAAATGCCGATGTGGTAATTATTGATACAGCAGGGCGTTTGCATAATAAAATTAATTTGATGAACGAATTGACAAAAGTAAAGCGTGTAATGCAAAAAGTTGTAGCCGATGCGCCACACGATGTACTTTTGGTTTTAGATGGTTCTACAGGACAAAATGCTTTTGAGCAAGCAAAACAGTTTACCGCTGCAACCGAAGTAACAGCTCTTGCTGTAACTAAACTAGACGGAACTGCCAAAGGTGGAGTTGTAATAGGTATTTCTGATCAGTTTAAAATTCCTGTAAAATACATTGGTGTAGGAGAAGGAATTGAAGACTTGCAGGTCTTTAATAAATATGAGTTCGTAGATAGTTTCTTTAAATAGTTTTCAGATGAGTTTTAATAATATTCCGCCGATTTATTTTTATTTTGGTAGTATTCTTTCTTTTGTTTTATCTAATATTTTTAGAGAACAAAACATAACATTATATTACGTTTTATTAGTAGTAGGAGTTATTTTATTTCTTTTAGGCCTTCTTAGAAGAATTCAAACAAAAAGATAGTTTTAAGTAATCAGAATTCTTGATTATAGGTTTTATGATGTAAAACTTTTGTAAATAGAATAATGACTTTTTAATATATAAAAACCAATGAATATTATAAATATTCATTGGTTTTTTTGTTTTAGAAGTAAACCAAAATCTATAAAATTGTTTAATGGGTTTTGGCAATTTTTTCTTCTTTATCAATTATATAAAGTTAACTTTGTAACTCACAAAAATAAAATATTTATACTACCTTGAAGCTTTAGCCCTGATAGTAGCGGTATCCTTTTTTGTGGATTTTTCTTCCACAAAAAGATATAGCGGATAGCAGGAAACAGCTCCTAAAAAATAAAATTTATAATGAAAAACGTATTTAAGATTCTCTTAGTTTCACTTTTATTTATTGGATGTCAACAAAAAATAGAACCCGCAGATGTTGCTAAACTAAATGGGTATTGGGAAATTGAAAAAGTAGTTTTTGATAAAGGTGAAGATAGGGATTACGGGATGAATGAAAGCTATGATTTTTTTAAAATTGGAGCTGATAATAGTGGAATCCGTCAGAAAGTAATGCCGCAATTAGACGGAACTTTTTTAACAAACGATTTACACGAAAAAGTAAAAGTTAGGTTTAAAGACGGTAAAGCTTTCTTAGATTATTCGACTCCTTATACAAAATGGACGGAAGAATTAATCACCTTAACAGACGAGAAATTAGTGCTGCTTAACGCTGAGAAAAAAGAATATCACTATAAAAAGGCAGGACCAATTAATATCACAGACAATGGCAAAAAGACTAAATAATCAGAGTACTGTTGGGGATATTTTGCAAAGGATTATCCAAGTAAATAAGCTCCAACCCGGAATGGATCAGATCGATGTAAAAGAGGCATGGAGGCAACTGATGGGGAATGGAGTGAATAGTTATACCCGAAATGTAGTTTTAAAAGGAAGTACGCTTTATGTTGAGCTTACATCGTCTGTTTTAAGAGAAGAACTAACTCATGGAAAATCTAAAATCATTACAATGATAAATGAAGAATTGCGTAGAGATGTAGTTCGGGATGTAGTTTTGCGTTAAAAATAAAAGTTTCTAAAAATGATAAGTATAAAATCTAAGTTTAATTCACTCCCAATTTTTATTGCTACTTTTTTAACTGTTTTACCACTTTTGGTTATTTATTTAAGTTCTACTTCTCCTGTAGCTGGAATGCTTTTACCTATTTTACTACTACTATTTGTCATCTTTTTTTGGATGACGATGTTTAGAACAAGAGCACATAAGTTAACTATTGATGATAGATATATTATTGTTAATCGTTATTTTGGATTAGGGAAGTCTATAACGTATGAAATTAATGGTTTAGATGGTTTTATAGTTCTTTTTGAGGTTGGAAAGCTAGGTATTTCGGAGACTCTTTTTATACTTGAAAATGGAAAAAGAATAGCTAGTATATCTACTTTTTATCAAAGCAATTTTGATGAATTAAAACAAGTTTTAAGAGAAAAGATACGTGATTTAGGAGAGAAGGAATATAACTCTAAAGAGGAAAGTGCAGAAATGCTGAAATAAACAAAACCCGCTTCATTGAAGCGGGTTTTGTTTTTAAAATAACAAGGTTAGTAATTTCCAACCCAAAATAAATTAGATTGATGTAAAAATACCTAGATGAATTTTGGCTATTAGAGTTTTATTTAAAAATATAATTAGCGTTTCTATATTGGATATAGATTTTTTATGATACATTTGAATTGTAAGTATTTTTTTAATAATTAAAAACAATCAAATAGAAAAAATGAAGAAGGTATTATTTATTTTAACCGTATTATTTGCTTTAAATAGCTATTCACAAAAGAAAAAAGTTGCTGTTGTTGGTTTTTACACAGACAAAATAATTGATCTTTCAGATTTTGGGCTTAATAGTTTGGCAGCAATAGCTGATTTAGGAAATAATCCAAACTTTAATCTTAGTCCTCTTTTAGAGAAATACCATAATGCTTTTTTTAATGTTTATTCTAAACAATTTCCTTTTGATTTACTTCCAGAAAATGAAGTGATTCAAAAACAAGAGTACATTAATTTTTCTCCTAAATATGCTAAAGATGAAGTAGGAGAGAAAACTATAATAAATTACCCAGGATACAAATATATTTATGAAGGACCGGCTGGTCAGTCAAATGAAGTAGGAACAGCTACTATTTTTAAAGAAATTGCAGATGGTGTTTTATTTACAGAAATACACTTTTCTTTGGTAAAGGGATTTGCAGTTGGGGGAACAGGAACTGTTAAAATGAAAGCTTATACTAGAATTTCGTTGTATGACAAAACTGGAAAGAAAGTATTTGCTATCAACGAAGGGTCAAACTCTAAAAAAACGGGTGTTATAGTAGGTGGAATTCCTGTTTTGACTCCTGAAAAAGTGCTGCCTATGTGCGAAAGTGCCTTAGACGAGTTGCTAAAAGACTTAGACCAAAAAATGGGCAAAATAATTAAAAAGACAGCTGCTAATTTTTAATGATTTTATAAGCAAAAAGAGAAAACCCGCTTCATTGAAACGGGTTTTCTCTTTAGGGAATCTAGGAATCTAAGTAGTCTAAAAATCTAACTATCTAAGAGGTCTAAATTAAAATTGCTCTCTTCCAGCAAAATGGAATGCACCTTCGATAGCAGCATTTTCGTCGCTATCAGAACCGTGAACTGCATTTTCTCCGATAGAAGTTGCGTATGCTTTACGAATTGTTCCTTCAGCAGCTTCAGCAGGGTTTGTAGCTCCGATTAAAGTTCTGAAATCTTCAACAGCGTTGTCTTTTTCTAAAATTGCAGCAACAATTGGTCCACGAGACATGAATTCTACTAATTCTCCGTAGAAAGGTCTTGCAGCGTGAACAGCATAAAATGCTTGAGCATCAGCTACAGTTAATTGAGTTAATTTTAATGAAACGATTTTAAATCCTCCATTAGTAATCATTGCTAAGATATTTCCGATGTGTCCGTTTTGAACTGCATCTGGCTTAATCATTGTAAAAGTTCTATTTGTTGCCATTTTTGTTTTTATTAAATTTTGTGCAAAAATAGACTTTTTTTATGAATTGAATTTAATAAATTCATAATTAAAACTGCACAGGTTGCCTTTATGATAATTGATATTTGATAGATGCCTATTGGTAGAGACGCACCGTAGTGCGTCTAACATATTGTAAAGGAAAAATTAAACCTTAAAAATAAGTTTGTTCTTGTAGAAAATCCATAAAATGAAGGTCCAGATTCCCACATATACTAATGCCCCAGCTAAGGAAGCCGACATTGGATTACTGAAAAATGGCGCAATCCCAAAGCTGTATAAATAGTTTAAAAGATTGATTTGCTCTCCTGGACTATGCGGGTTTTCAAACTGTATCATTACTAATCCTTGTGGGATTATTTGCGAAAAGAAAAATACAATCATAGGGTTTACCCCCCAAATTAAGAATAGTTTAATTCCTTTTTTTAAGTTTAAAATATCAATGAGGTAATATAATAGTGCCAGACAAGTAGTTGCTAATCCTGCTGTATATAATGTGTAAGTACTAGTCCAGAGTGATTTGTTTATAGGGAAAACTATACTCCAGATTTGAGCAACTATAATTAATGCAATTCCTGCGATTGCCATTTTTTTTGCAATTTCTATTTTTGGAATAGAACGATGCAATAACTGACCTATAAGTAATCCGATAATTCCGGTTCCGATGGACGGAATGGTGCTTAATATACCTTCAGGATCCCAAGTTATGGTTCCGCGATACATATGTCCTTTTAATAAGATACCATCTAACCAAGAAGCAAGATTGGTTCCTTTATCAAAATTTGCATCACCGATTCCAGGAACAGGTATTAAAGCCATCATTGCCCAATAGGCTAATAATAAGACTGCAGCAACTATTATTTGTGTTCTTTGGTTTGATTTTAAGTATAAAAGTGATACTACAAAATATACGATAGCAATACGTTGTAATACTCCAGGTAAGCGTACGTCTTGATAAGCTTCGATGCCGCTATAAGCTAAAAAGAGATATATAAATAGGATTGAAAAGGCAAGAATGTTTTTGACTTTAGAACTAAAATTTCCCATTAAGGCATAGCCTACCGCAATAGTTATAATTAATCGACCTATAAGTAATGGAATTCCGTCGAGTCCAAAAAGTTGTATTTTGGCAAAAAAGTTAAAGAAGATTCCTAAGCAAAACATCCTTAAAGAGCGTACCAGTATTTTATTGAATGTGGTACTGTCGAAAGTTTTTGTAGGCATTGCAAATGAAACAGCTACTCCCATAATGAAGATGAAAAATGGGAAAACTAAATCGGTTAGTGTGCAGCCATGCCATTCAGAGTGTAGTAGAGGAGGATAAACAGCGTTCCAGCTTCCGGGATTATTGACGATTGTCATTAATAAAATAGTTAATCCTCTGAAGACATCTAGTGAAATCAAGCGCTCTCTGGTCATAATGTTTTGGTAATAGGTTAGTTCTTGTTTTTTAAAGTTAATAATTTGGTTTAGAGCGTAATAATTTCAGAAGTAAGTGGTTATTTGTTTCCTATGATTATTACTTTTATTTTTTTGCCACAGATTTAAAAGATTTTACGGATTTCTGAGTACTCAAAAAATCATTTTAATTCTATCTAACTCTTTGCGAAAGGAATGCGGATCATGCGGATTCGCTAAGGCGAAAACACAGATTAAACGGATTTTTTTTATTATTTTAAAATCCGTTTAATCTGCGGCTTTACTTTCGTAAATCAGTATCATCCGCGTTCCTTTATAGACAATTTAAGTTAGCAATGTCAAAGTCCTAAAACAGACTTTCTTTAAATTTATGGCTTTTATTTTTTAATGAACTACAAGTATAGTGATTTATATAGTAATAACATTAAAATTAGATTCTAATGGCTTTAATTCTTTAATAAGAAGTGGGATTAATTCCTCTCCTTTTTCCAGATAAAATTCTGAAAAGTTTGCTTGACGTTCTTGTAAACTTTTATTAGGAAACAATTCGTTTTGCAAATCGATAATACGTTGCAAAATGTCATTTAGTTTTCTTTTTTGAGCTTTTAAAAGTCTTTTTTCTAGGTTTTCAAGCCCTTTTATTTGTTTAACTTCTTGCGCTTTTACAGCTCCAGTAAATGATTTATCAGTTTGATTTGCTAATTCATAAAGATATTCGAATTGCTTATGCAAAAGTTCTTTTTGTGGCGTTAAATCAATTGAAAACGGGGATAATTCTCTAGTACTTTTATTGATTAAATGGTCTTGTTTTGAGAATAAATCACTCCATGATAACTTTAATTGATCTGCTTTTTTTGCTTGTTTTTCGGTAGTTAAAAGCACAGAGTTTCTAATTAAAAGCATCGGGAAAGTTATCTTTACAGTATCAAAGAATGATTTTAATTCTAACCAATAAGCGATTTCTCCGCCTCCGCCGATGTAGCATAAATTTGGTAAGATAATTTCCTGATATAACGGACGCATAATCACGTTTGGACTAAATTTTTCAGGATTACTGTCTAGTAAATCAAAGATTTCTTTTCCTGAAAATTCAATTCGGGTATTATTAACTTTATATTTTCCGTTTTCAAAAATGATGCGTTCGCGTAAATTATCTTCAATATAAAATAAATTGATTTCGCGTGGATTCACCTGAACCGTATAATCTTTCAGCTTTTCGATAGTTTCCTGAACAGCTTTGTATGAAGTTTGAGATTCTAATTCTTCTTTTATGTATGGAATAAAAGCACGTTTTAAATTGGCATTATCAGCATCTAGAATTACTAAACCCTGTGACGCAAATAAACTATTGGCAAGATAACGGGTTGCATCTGCCAGATTATCATGTTTTAAATAGGCATCTTTAAATATTTTTTTCAAAACATTGGCATTGATGCTTGAACCTAATTCTAAAGCATATATTTCGAAAAAATCTTCAAGTCCTTTAGTCGATAATCTTCCAACAGGTCCAGTGCTTTCGGCATTCCATCGGAACTTTTTACCTTTAAAATTAAAATAATTGATTTCTTCGAAGTCATGATCTTCAGTTGCCATCCAATAAATGGGAACAAAGTTATGCGATGGGTATTTTGATTTTAATTCGTTGGTAAGATTTATGGTTGAGATGATTTTATATAAAAAATATAATGGGCCACTAAATAAATTTAGTTGATGTCCTGTAGTAACCGTAAATGTATTTGGGAGCGCTAAGGCTTTGATATTTTGTTTGGTGGAATCCGAAAGTTCAATTTCAGCATATTGTTCTTTTAAGACAGAAACTAAGGGGATTCTATTGTTATTATCGAAATTTTGTTGTTTTTCGATAATTTGTTTTTCAAAATTTTCCAGAGTTGGAAAATTATTATATAATGGTTTTAAATCTGATTTTTGTTCTAAATAATCATGTATCAATGTTGAGAAATATCCTGAGTTTTGGTAGCTGATACAGTCGGTTGGCATAAGTGTTGATTTTTTTTGATAGCTGTAAATTTAATCAAAATTTATACTTAAAATTGGATTTAACTATTGCTTATGATTTGATTTTTCAAAATCGATTTAAGCAACTGTAAATCAGTACATTGCTCAAATTGAAAGAAAATACTTGTTTTTTAATTTGTTTGAAAAATAATTCACAGATTTTGAATGAGTTGATTGGTTTTTTAGGTTTGTGAGATCTATATTTTTTTAAAACTAATTTCCTGAAAAAGCTGAATTTAATATTTGTTATTTTCAAAAAATAGAATCAATTTTATATTCTATTTTCAAAAAACTATATTTCCGCCATTTGCTGCATCATACCAAGTCACATTACTTTCGTTTGTAACTAAATCGGAAACCAAAGCATTTGATGCTAAACAGAATTCTTGTGTCGCACTTCCTGTTGGTGTTCCTGCATCAGAAACTGTTACCATTACTGGCATTCCTGTAGTTGTTTCACATGCATTATCTCCTTTAACTGTTACATAATATGTAGTTGTAACTAAAGGATTTGTATTATAAGTTGCATCAATAGCCAAAACATTTGTTAAGGCAGCATCGCTGTACCAAGTAAATACAGGATTAATTACCGTAGCACTACTTACAGTTAATATTGCTGTTTCTCCCATACAAATATTCTGATCTGCAATTTTATTCATTGTTCCTTCTGGATTTACTTCAATAGTAAATACAACTGGAGTACCAGCGCAGCCTGCCGCAGTGGGAGTTACTGTTATTGTAGCAATTTCGGATGAGTCACCTGTGTTAATTGCTGTAAAAGCAGGTATATTTCCTGTACCAACAGTAGCTAAACCAATTCTCGGATTATCATTTGTCCAGCTATATGTAGTTCCCGTTATGTTACTATCAAAATTAATTTCTGAAACGATATTATCGTTGCAAACCTTTATATCGGCTGGTTTAGTCAGGACTATAATAGGATTTACGGTAATTGTAAAGGTAAATGGTCCTGCACCACAATAAGTTCCAATAGGATATACAGTTACAGTTGCCGTTACAGGTTGTGTTCCTGTGTTAATCGCTGTAAAAGAAGGCATATTAGGACTCGAAATCCAATTATCTTCCAGACCAATACTCCAATCATCAACGCTCCAAACATATAAAGTTCCAGCAGAATTACTATAAAAATTAATTTCTGGAAAAACACATTGATTACCTGTCATTTGCGGTGTTGGTGGTGTTACTACCAGAGCTGGATGTACCGTTACATGTACTTCTTTGGCTGTACCTGGTAAATTTTCGCACGCATTATCTCCTTTTACTGTAACATAATATATTTTATCGGCTATTAATTCTGGTGTTGTAAAACTAGCTCCAATACCTAAAACATCAGTTAAATCAGCATCACTATACCAAGTAAATATAGGATTAGTGATAGTTGTACTATCTGCATCTAATGTTGCTGTATTATCTGAACAAGTATTTGCAGTATCGGCAATAATATCCATTGCTGTTGCCGAAGGATTAAGCGTTACAGCTACTGCTCTGGCTTCAGTTGGAATGCTCTCGCAAACATCGACATTTTGTACCGTAACATAATAGGTTGTATCTGCTGTTAATACAGGTGTAGTAAAATCCGCATCTGTACTTAAAACATTGGTTAAACCAGCATCACTATACCATGTAAATAAAGGATTTGTAATTGTAGTACTTGTGGCTTGCAACGTAGTTGTTTCTCCTGAACAAATAGTTTTGTCTGTTGCTAAAACATCTGCAAGAACTGCCCTGTTTTTTACTTTTACCTCTATCACATCAGTAACAACACAACCAGAACGAGTTGTCACTTTTACTGAATATTGTCCAGCTTGTGGATTAGTAAGTACTAAAGAACTTCCTGTTTGAGTAGTTCCGTCGGGTAGTTTCCATTCGGCATTTGTTATTGGCCCTATTGATTTAAGAGATAAATTCAATGCATCTGAATCACATAAATCACTAGTTCCTGTAATTACACTTCCTATGTTGCTTAAATAATCCATTTTAAAATTAGTCTCTAATGCTGTCGGATAACAAGCCGTTTCAACCTTTACCATATAATCTCCTGCTGTAAGATTAGGAAAATCAGATGAGCTCTGTCCTGTAGCTGGATAATTAGCATCAGAAGCTTTTTTTAAGTAATATACTGGTGACGTGGCATTTTTTACCACAACACTTAAGGTACCAGTTGTAGACCCTGTGCAAATTGCGCCTCCAGAACCATTCATATCAAATACTGGAAATTCTGACTTAACATCTACTTTTAATGGTCCAGCATACACATTAGTCAGATCACGAGTCTCTACTAGGTTTATGTTGTAAAGTCCTGCAATATCTCCTCTAAAAGTTGCTGTAATTACAGGAGAAACCTCCATTCTCCAACCATTATTCATATCATTAGTATGAGTATAACCTACCGGCCCATCAATTACTTTAAATCCTATAACAGGCGCTTTAAATACATCTTCGAAAACATTAGTTGGGTATGGTCTTAATGTTCCTCTATAAGCAAGTTTATAATCGAAAAGCTTTATATAACGATCGCACGCTACAGGATCGGGCGTAATTCTAGAAGTTACTGAGATACTATCTATTACTCTATCAAGTGTAATAGGAAACGTTTTATCATAACATGTCGCTGCAGATGTTACACGAACAGAATAATCGCCTAACACAAGATTATCTGATAATAATGTACCGACAAAAATATCTGATTTAGTAACCGTTTTTTCCATATAAAATCCGTTCGGACCTGTAATAGCCGCTGTATATGGCTTTGGCAGAGCATAATCTCTGATACCTATTTGGCTTCTGCCGAAATTTTTAAAATCGGCCATACTACCTAATTCAATAGGCAATTCGTCCTGATTAGCAGGTCGGAATTTTATAGGATCAATAAATATCTCATTTATTGAATTCAATCTTACGTTTTGCCCTCTTGTAATATTTACATAAGAAAACTTATTTAATTCGCTTCCTATTCCATCAGTAATTTTTAAATTATAAGTATTTCCAAGAGCTAAAAAGGCTTCAAACTCGTTTTGACCTCCTGTTAAGTCAAATTGTTGTGGAGGCACTGCTCCATTTTTTTCGGTAATGGTTAAAATAAGCGGATAACAATTACCTGAAAATTGGGATAATCTTGATAACCTAACATATCCTGTTGGGACACAAAGTGTATTAGCGGGATCGTCGGCTACATAAAATGTTATTGCTTCATTTTCAATGGGTTTAGGTAAAAAATTCTGATTTCTTGAGGATAAATTATAAACGGTAGACTTTTCTACCCCGCAAACACTTACCCACAAAGTCATTGGTTTCCAGTTTTTTACATCTGTCGAAAGGGGTTGTTTATATGCCCTAAGTTCATTGAAAGTCATGTAGGCTGTTTTTATACCATCGTATTCAACAGCATACATTGGCGTAATTCCTGGAGCCAGACCTATTGGGAATACATCGTTACCTCTAACTATAGGAAACCCCGCTAAATTATTGAAATCAAAATAAGCATTGGTAACAGGATCACATGGAGTTCCTGCACCGTTGTTATTCTCAACTTTTAAACCATCCTCCCAGCGCAAAGGGGCAGAAACAGTAAAATCATAAACAATATTTGGCGCAATAACATGAGGACTAAGGCTGTTTACCACCGTACCACAATTATCTTTTACTCTTATCTTATAAGTTCCTGCCGGCATACCTGAGAAACTCTGGCTGCCATTAGAAACAGCCTCTCTTACCACAACATCATTAGTGTCTAATACTGTAATGGTATAGGGCGCTGCACCTCCACTTGGTGTAACTCCCATTAATCCTCCAGGATTTGTATCTGTGCCACAATAAGCAAATCGGCTAGAATAAACATTACTTATGGTTAATGTTTTTTCTGGTCCGTTATTAGGTACAACAACCTGTTTTGTAATAGGAGTTGTACCATTATTATCATCATACACGCCTACGGTATAAGTGCCCGGAGCCAAGTTTAGAAAAACAGGATTATCTTGCGGAATTCCTATTACAGATCTTATTGATATTCCTGAATAATTTACCAATTCGTATTGTACGTGTCCTACCTCATTGGAAACTGTTACGGTAATTGAACCATCGTTTACACAAAATACAGGTGTTGCCACAGCTGTAAAATCGAGCCCTTGCGCGGCAGCAATCAATGGTAGAAAGACAAAAAAGTGTATTAGTAATTTTATATTTTTCATAATTTATTTTTTATTTGTTTTTGGTAAATAGGATTGCTCTTATGAGTTCCCTCTTAGATCTATTATTCTCCAACTACAAATTCTTTATTTAATCCTTTCTGTAACAAAGGATTGTTTCTGGTGCATTCTAATTTTTAATTATTGTATTAATTAGAAGTAACATTGAGAAAGAATTTTAGCTCTGCTCGCATTTCTGATTTTACTTTGGAAGGATCAAACAATAGAATATCATCTATCATTTCTAACTTTGATTTTATTTCTTTATTAAATGTGGAAACAATCAAAGGGATTCCTCTTTGATAAATTCGAATGAGATCATATAATTCTTTATCCGAATTAACAACAAACAACATAATGGTATAATGCTCGATTATGTTGTCGAATTTTTTGAAGTTTTTATAGACATCAAATGCAAAATCTTTTTTAAACTCATATTTTAAAAATCTCGAGAAACAATGCTGACTATCATATACAAGTACTTTTTTCTTTTTCATATTGTATCTATTTTAAATTTTTAAATTTGGCAGAAGCCCAGCTCACTCTTTTTTTGACCGCCAAAAAGAATGAGCTTTATTTTATCAGATAAAATAACTTCTTGATGTTTTACAGGCTTTACATGGCTGTAATTATAAACTCGCTTCTTCTGTTTTGCTGATGCTCTTCTTCAGAACATGCTACACCATCGGCGCATTTATTAACTAGCTGATTTTCTCCATATCCTTTGGCTGTTAATCTGTTTTTGGCAATGCCCGATTTTACCATAAAATCCAGAGTAGACTGTGCTCTTTTTTGCGATAACATAAGGTTGTAAGATTTAGAAGCACGACTATCTGTATGCGAAGTAATTTGCAGTTTCATAGTAGGATACTGATTTAAAACTGCTATAACTTTACTAATATCTAAAGCTGCGTCTGGGCGAATATCAGATTTATCTAAATCGAAATATATTCTCTCGATGGCAAATATTTTAGCTAAATCTGTTCCCGGAGTTAGTTTCTTGATGTTCTTTTCTAAAGCAATCTTTACATCTATTTTTCCGTTTTCTGATGTTATATATTGCTTTTGTTCTTCAGTAAGATATTCGTCTTTTGAAACTCGTATATAATAAGTTTTTCCAGATTCGGCTTCGTCATAAATAAACTTTCCATTGTTATCAGTTAAAACTTCTTTTATAACATTCCTGTTTTCATCTAATACTATTACTTTGGCTCCAGCCAAAAAACCTTGGGTATCTTTGTCAATAACTGTTCCCGCTATTAATTGATTATATTCAAGTTTTTTAGTTTCGGTAAAACTGTATATATCATCATATCCTTTCCCTCCTTCTCGATTAGAAGAAAAATATCCGGTGTTAGTATTAGTATTGATTATAAAGGCAAAATCATCCATCGGACCATTTATTGGCATACCTACATTATTCGGTTTTTCAAAACTTCCTCGTGGATTCATTTTGGCAACAAAAACATCTAAACCTCCTAATCCCGGATGCCCATTAGAAGAAAAATAAAGTTCATTTTCTGCCGATATAAACGGAAAAGTTTCTTTGCCTTCAGTATTTATAGTATTCCCCAGATTTTCGGGATTTCCGTAACTATCATTTCCATAAATTGCTACTTTGTAAATATCAGATTCTCCTAATGTACCAGGTCTGTTAGACGCAAAGTATAATGTTTTTTCATCTGGACTCAATGCCGGATGTGCTGTACTAAAGTCATCGCTGTTAAAAGGAAGTTCTTTTACATTTACCCATTTATCATTTTCAAGAGTTGCTTTGTATAGCTTTAGCAAAATTGTGCCTTCTGCATTTTTCCCTTTTTTTCCGTTATTGTAATTGTTTCTGGTAAAATATACGGTTTGACCATCTTTTGTAAAGACTGGTGTTGCCTCATTAAATTTAGAATCGATAGTGCTAGAAAAAGGTTGTGGTTTCTCCAGATTATCATTTGCATCTATTTTTGCAGTATATAAAGTAGAAAAAGCCTGATTGTTCCATTTCTGAATATGTTTTGTAACTCCACGTCGCTCGCGTGAACTGGCAAATACGATTTGATCTTTAAAAAACGATGTTCCGTAATCTGACAATTCAGAATTTATTTCAATATTATGTATAGTATATCGTCCTGAATTTTCCTGAATTTTTGCATAATAATCTTTGTTTGATTCATATAATTTTGCTCTTGAATCATTACTGTTTTTTATATTAAATGCATCGAGCATTTTATTGGCATTATCATAATCTCCTACAGATTTAAGTGTTTGAGAATAGCGATAATAATACTCTGGATCTAGTGTTTGCTTAAGCGAAAAAAGCTCGGTATACCAATGATTTGCCTGTGGTAACTCGGCATTGAAATAATAGGCATTCCCTAATTTCTGAAATAAATCGGCTGATTTATAGCCTTTTTTAGCAACATTTTCGTAAATCTTTATAGCATCTATATAAGCTAGTTGCTCATACTCTTTTTCGGCTTTTTTAATTTTATTGTTTTGGGCATAACTTCCCAACCCTGAGATTAAGAATAAGGTGCTTAGTACTATTTTTAGTTTCATAATAATATTTGTTTAGAAGAATCTTGGGCAAGTGATTTTATCGAATTTCTTGAATAACTCGAATCGCAAGAAAACCTCGTGTGAACCTGAATTATAATTGGCTAGTTTTGTTGTTTCGGCATCATAAGCATATCCTATAAATAGTCCGTCGCTTACCTGAAAACCAACTAATGCGCTTAGTGCAGCACTCCAGCGATAGGCAACACCGGCAGTAAATTTTTCGTTAAATAAAAAGTTGGCTGATAAATCGACTTGTAAAGGAGCTCCTTCGGTCATTTTAACCAATGCCGATGGTTTGAATTTTAGATTATAATCTAAATCAAAGACATGTCCTGCCATTAAATAATAATGAACCTGCTCTCTTGCAAAAAATGTCGAAGATCCATCGTAATTTACAGATCCATCAAAATGTTTTGTTTGTAATAATGCTGGTGCCGAAAGTCCTACATAGGTATTATCTGAATATAGGTAAACTCCTGCTCCAACGTTTGGAGAAAATTTATTGATTACATTTTCTTGAAATCTAGAATCTGATGGATCAAAAATATCTAGCTTGGTATAATCGATGTTTACTAAATTGGCGTTCGCTTTTACTCCAAAAGCCAATTTATATCGGTAAGAAACATCTATAGTATAGGATATGTCTGCAGCAAAATTTGTCTCGTCTGATGGTCCTATTCGATCATTAACAAGTGAAAATCCCAGACCTACCTTTGAATTCTCTATAGGTGTATGCAAAGAAAGTGTTCCTGTTTTTGGTGCTCCTTCTAGCCCAACCCACTGTGCGCGATAAAGCCCAAATATACTCATGACATCACGCGAACCTGCATATGCTGGATTTACAATACTAGGATTGTACATATATTGTGTGTATTGCGAATCTTGCTGTGCACTTATGTAATTACAAGTGAACAAAATAAGGATCAATAATTTTATGTTTAGTGTTTTCATTTTAATTATTTTTAAAGAGGTTCATTATTCCCTTCCGTGCTTATCTAAAAAAGCATCTTGCATTTTAATTATCTTGATTTATATATAAGTAACCTGATTTTTCTTTGAACTTCGTTTTTGTATTGTATTTTAGAATATAGAAATAGGTTCCTGTTGGTAAACCTGCACCTCTATTGATCGTTACACGTCCGTCTGAGAATCCTCTAAAAACGCGATCACTTTCGTTATAACCTTTGGTTTCGTAAACCAAAACTCCCCATCTATTATAAATCTCAACACTATTATCAGGGTACTTATCTATACCTTTTATAAGGAAAAAGTCGTTTTTATCATCGCCATTTGGAGATAAAGCGTTGTAAACAATAAGATCTTCTTCTTCTTTTTCTCCTGGAGTTTTAGTTACTCTGGCTAATGTAAAAATGCCGTAATCTGTAACTTTGGCAGTAACCATAGTTTGTGCATCATCTGTTGCTCCGCCTTCCGAAATCCATTTTTTGGTAACATTATCCCATCTTACAATTTGTATTTCTGTACTAGCCATTTCCTGATAGATATAGGAAGGTGTTGTATCTGGATTTAAGGTTAGTGTAAGTACAATATCCGTAAGACCTTTATCTCTGGATATTTCCCAATATTCTTTATTATCAATTAATTGAATATTATCTTGTTTGCTACTATGAGGATAATTAGTATCTGAGTTTTGTAAAAAATAATGTGAGGTATATGTATCTGAATTATCACCTGAGCTTCCGTGTATAGATGGACGATAATAATTTGCATCTCCAACAGGGTATTCAAATGCTGCTGTTCCTATTTTTGTAACTCTACCATCAACAAAACTGTTATTATTTGTATTTGTATGTGTTGCATTACTCTCGAAGATTACTTTTCCGTTGTAACTATCGGCATCTATAATTCCTTTTTGAAAATTAGAATTGCCTGAAACAGAAATATCTGTTGCTAGTAAAAATGGAGTCGATGCATAAGAATTATTGAACGTAACATTTTTAAAACGAGAGTAAACATCAGTTGAAGGTATTTCTCCATCTATAATTTGTTCTTCCTGTCCTGTAAAATAAGTTGTTCCTTGTTGTGAAGGCGTAAAACTTACCTTACCATCATTGGTCCAATGATTAAAAATATGTACTTGTCCGTCATTAATAAACTCTCCTGTAGCAGCATTTTTAAAATCAAAATGTACTGAAACTAAAGTTCCAGAAGTAACTTTAATTTGATCGGGGTTTAATAATTGTGCCTGCAAATTAAAGTCCGGATAGCAAACGACAACAATTAGCGTCGTTACTTTTTTTATAAATGGGAATATATTTTTCATAAAAATTGAATTTACTGCCTGTATGCAGATTAGAAATGAATGTAGCTTTTTATCGATGCTTTGTTCTTGTAGCTGTAAAGCCCAATGTTTATAATACAAAGTGACAAAAATTAGAAGCCTAATAACGTCCAAAAAACACCATATTAAGGTATTTCTGTTCTTGTAAACTCAGGTAAACCAAGTGGTTTTACATTAAAAATCAGTAGTTTAATAAAGTGCCGATTTTAGACTTATAAAAAGAGTACAGTCTTTAATAAAGACTGTACTCACATTTAATTATTTTTTTGCTATAATTTCTTGCACCAATTTTTTAAGAGTTTCTAATTCTTCTTGTTGCTCTTTTTGATTTTTTTGAAGTGACAAGATTTCATTTTGTTGCTCTTTTACAGCTTCTACTAATACTGGAATAATTGTAGTATAAGAAACGGAGTAGTATCCTTTGTCATCTACAGTAACTGCTTCTGGCAATACTTTTTCAATATCCTGAGCAATTACTCCTAACTGATGTTTTTGATCAAAACTCATTTCCTTAAATTCATCCGCTTTCCAGTTGTAACCTACCCCATCAATTTTCATTATTTTATCTAATGCATTTGTAATTGGAGCAATGTCTTTTTTGAATCTTCTGTCTGATGATTGCGACCAAGTTGTCGTTCCTCCCGCTGCACCATTTACATAAAATCTAAAAGAAGCATTTGCATCAGCTTGATTAATTGCAAAACTGCTATTTGTTCTATTGTAAACAAACACTCTATTAGTAAAAGAACTTCCTGCTACATGAACTAATTCAAAAATATCATTACCTCTTCCGCCAAGAGAGGCTCCTAAAATCCATCTGTCAAATGCAGCATTTCTAACAAAATTAAGTTCGGCTGGATTGTTATAGTTTCCTGTTGAAAGCCCATTATTAACCTGCAGAACACTACTTCTAGTTATACCTACAACATCTAATGCGGTTTCTGGGTTTAGTTTACCAATACCTACATTACCATTACTAGCAATAGACATACGTTTAGTATTAGCAGTCCAAAAATCTAATCCATACACATTCCCATTTGCTGTAGTAGCTCTATTTGAAGTAATTCCTTCTCCACTAGTAGTAGACCCAAAATACAAACCTGTTCTGACTGTTCCGTTACCTACATTTTCCCCATCGACTTGTAGTGATTTAGAAATTACCGCATTACCTACAACACTCAATTCTTTACTGGGACTATTAGTCCCAATACCTATTCTACCCATTTGATATATATTCTGGGTATTTGAAGTAGCTTCATTTGTTGTACCAGCCACTCTCCAAGGTTCTGGGCCAATTGATGCAGGTGCCCAATTACTTCCACTCCAAGCTAAAACTTGATTTCCTGTTGGTGCCGTAGTGCTTATAGGACGACCTTGCAATTGGTTAGCGTTCCATAAATTTGTAGTGTATAAAGCAGAAATGATATTTTTTGTATTATCAACTACTATTCCTGCACCAGCCGTATAAACTGGCGCTGCATTTCCTGCATCTCCTTTTGGTCCTGTTGCACCAGTTAAACCAATTAGTCCTTGTGCTCCAGTTAAACCTCTTGCGCCTGCTGCTCCAGTTGCTCCAGCATCACCTTTATCTCCTTTTGTTCCAGCAATACCTTGTGCTCCAGTTGCACCAATATCTCCTTTGTCTCCTTTTGCACCTGCAACTCCAGTCGCTCCCGTTAATCCGATAGGTCCTTGTGCTCCTGTCGCTCCAGCATCACCTTTGTCTCCTTTTGTTCC
>NZ_JPRM01000034.1 GCF_000737695.1 Flavobacterium hydatis | reverse complement strand
TTTTTTACACATAAAATCTATGTTTCTATGTGTTGAACAAAAAAATATTGATTATTCTCAACATATAAGATTCTATTAAACTTATCTATAAAATATAAAACGATTATGATGAAAAATAACTATAAACTATATTCAATAGCAGTTTTGTTGCTTTTGGTTGGATGTAAAATTCATACATCAGAACCTAAAACGAACCTTTTTGGAAAAACAGAATGGTTTGATCCAAATAAATCAGCATCAACATATTGTAACCCGGTAAATATTGGATACAATTACACGACCGAAAATCATAACAGAATCCCCGAATCTCGCCGTTCGAGCGCAGATCCAGTGATTATTACCTATAAAAACGAATACTATTTATTTGGTACCAATCAAGCAGGATTCTTTTGGAGTAAAGATATGTCCAATTGGGAATTTGTTTATGGTAGTTTCCAGAGACGACCGGCTGATGATGACCAATGTGCACCTGCAGCTTGGGTTGTAAATGATACCATGTTTTATGTAGGTTCAACCTGGAAAAAAGACCATCCTATTTGGAAAACTGCTGACCCAAAATCGGGTCGATGGACAAGACATGTCGATACGGCAATGTTGCCAACTTGGGATCCAGCGATTTTTCAGGACGACGATAAAAAAGTGTATATGTATTATGGTTCAAGCGGGAAATTACCTCTAGTTGGTACCGAAGTCGATTACAAAACATGGCTACCGGTAGGAAATCAGGCAGATTATGCAAAACTATACGCAGCAACCGAAGTAGAGGATATTCAGTATCCTTATGGCGAAATAAAAGAAGTTGTAGGTTTAGATCCTGCAAATCATGGTTGGGAACGTTTTGGCCCTAATAATGATATGGAACCCGCACCTTGGGGTAATTTTATCGAAGGAGCTTGGATGACCAAACATAATGGGAAATATTATATGCAATACGGAGCACCAGCTACAGAGTTTAAAGGCTACGCCAATGGAGTACATGTAGGAGATAATCCGTTAGGCCCATTTGTGTATCAAAAACACAACCCAATGTCGTATAAACCAGGAGGCTTTGTAATAGGCGCAGGACACGGAAATACTTTTGCCGATAATTATGGGAATTACTGGAATACAGGAACGTGTAAAATCTCTATAAAAGACCGTTTTGAGCGTCGTATAGATATGTTTCCGGCAGGATTTGATAAAGACGATGTAATGTATTCTATTACATCTTATGGCGATTACCCAATAGTATTGCCAACCAAACAACGTGATCAGACCAAAGGAGCTTCTGCAGGCTGGATGTTGCTTTCGTATAAAAAACCAGTAACCGTTTCTTCATCAGAAGAGTGTATGGAAGTTGAAACACATAGAGTTGATAATGGCGGAAAAAAGGTATTTGAGAAATTCTGTTACGATGCTAAGAATTTAACCGATGAAGATATTCAAACCTATTGGTCAGCAAAAACGAGCAATCCAGGCGAATGGTTACAACTTGATTTAGGTAGAAAGATGCAAATAAACGCTTTGCAGATTAATTATGCCGATCATAAAGCAACGCAATACAATAAGGCAATGGATATTTATTATCAGTATAAAATATTCATGTCCGACGATGCTGTAAATTGGACTTTGGTTATAGATAAATCAAGAAATGACAAAGATGTTCCACATGATTATGTTGAGCTAACAAAACCAATAAAGGCACGTTATATAAAAATGGTGAATATCCATAATGCTTCGGGATTATTTGCAGTATCAGATTTTAGAGTTTTCGGAAACGGATTGTTAGAAAAACCAAAATCAGTTTCGGAGTTTAAAGTAGATAGAAGTTCTACAGATTCTCGTAATGCAATGATTTCATGGAAAAAACAATCAGATGCAATTGGATATAATATTTACTACGGAATTGATCCAGATAAATTATACAACAGCATAATGGTTTATGATAACGGTTCATACGACTTTAGAGGTTTAGATAAAGGAATAAAGTATTATTTTACTATCGAAGCCTTTAATGAAAATGGTATAGCGCAAAAAAATCAGATTATAGAAGTAAAATAATTTAATCTGTTGGCTGTAATTAATTTTAGCACATAGAAACATAGGTTTTATACGCTCAAAAAAGGCGTTACACTTGATTTAAATACACATAGCTTGAGCTATGCGAAAGAAATGTATTTCTTTTTTGATTTCTTTCTACACATAAAATCTATGTTTCTATTTGTTAAATAAAATTTTATAACTCGAGCTAAGTTTACAGACAAAGTAATTGTACCTAACGGATTAATTTAAATTTAATCTTCAGAAAAGGTTATAGAAAATCTCATGGAGTTGTAAAGAATTTTGTTCCTTTGTGAAACTGATTTGAGTAAAGTTAAAATCAGAATAATTAACCAAACAAAATGCTATATAACCAATGAAAAAAACATCTTTATTAACTGTTTTGCTTTTAACAGGAATGGTGTCATTTGCACAAACACCAGATGAACAAAATTTAAAATCAATTTACAAAGCAGCGCTAACCCAATCTAAATGTTATACTTGGTTAGAATATCTATCCAATGATATCGGCGGACGATTATCTGGTACAAAAAATGCCGCAGATGCAGTACAATACACTAAAAATCAATTAGAAAGTATTGGACTAGACAGAGTATATCTTCAAGAAGTTATGGTACCACATTGGGTTCGTGGAGAAAAAGAAACAGCTTATATTTTAGACAATAAAGTAAAAACTGTTGTGCCAATTACAGCTTTGGGAGGTTCTATAGCTACACCAAAAACTGGAATTACTGCAGAAGTAATCGAAGTTAAGGGAATAAAAGAATTAAACGAACTTGGAGACAAAGTAAAAGGGAAAATTGTATTCTTTAACAGACCAATGGATCCTGAAAATGTTGAAACATTTAAATCATACGGAGGTTGCGTAGATCAAAGATATGCAGGAGCAAAAGAAGCAGCTAAATTTGGAGCAGTAGGAACAATTGTTCGTTCGATGAATTTAAGATTAGATGATTATCCACATACAGGAGCACAAAGTTATGGCGATTTACCAAAATCTGAATACATACCAACGGCTGCAATTAGTACAAATGGCGCAGAATTATTGAGTAAATCATTAAAGAAAAACCCAAGTTTAAAATTTTACTTTAAGCAATCTTGCGAGCAATTACCAGATGTATTGTCTCATAATGTAATTGGAGAAATAAAAGGAACAGAACATCCAGAAAACATTATGATTGTGGGCGGACATCTTGATTCTTGGGATTTAGCCGATGGTTCACATGATGATGGAGCAGGAGTTGTACAAAGTATGGAAGTAGTTCGTATCCTTAAAAACTTAGGATATAAACCTAAAAATACAATTCGTGTTGTCTTGTTTATGAACGAGGAAAACGGAGGTAGAGGTGGAGCTATGTATGAAGAAATGGCACAAAAAAATAAAGAGAACCATATTTTTGCTTTAGAGAGCGATTCAGGAGGATTTAGTCCAAGAGGATTCTCTTTTGAGACAGATGATGAAAACTTCAAGAAAATCGATAATTATAAAGGTTTATTTGAGCCTTATTTAATACATAGTTTTGTAAAAGGACATAGTGGTTCTGACATCGGACATTTAACTTCGGCTAAACCACTTGTAAAAGCGGGATTAAAACCAGATTCACAACGCTACTTTGATTATCACCATGCAG
The DNA here is from genome assembly GCF_000737695.1 of Flavobacterium hydatis. Lineage (GTDB taxonomy): Bacteria > Bacteroidota > Bacteroidia > Flavobacteriales > Flavobacteriaceae > Flavobacterium > Flavobacterium hydatis. Next base: position 42,752 of record NZ_JPRM01000034.1, on the reverse strand, counting down.
CCAATGATAAATTTGATGCAATCAACAAAAGAGAACTAGAACTTGGAGCAGCTACAATGGCTTCATTAGTTTATCTAATTGATCAAAACGGAATTTTGACTAAATAGTCTCACTATTTATAAATAAAAGCAAAAGCCACTTATAATTAAGTGGCTTTTGTTTTTTATATTGATTTTACTATTTACCCCAATCTATTTTTCTAGAAAAGTACATCACGGCTGCAAGAATTAAAAATAAACCAATGCTGCCTACTAATAATGCATAATTCTCTAATTGGATAATAACATAAATAAAGGTGTATAATCCGGTGAGTGAAGACCCAATGAATATCGGAAACTTTTTATTCTTTAAAATTGAATATGAATACGCTGTAATAAGCGATATAACAGCTATACCAGATAAAATATACGCTTTGGTAAAATTACTATGCTCAGTTATCGAAATTAATAAAGTATAAAACATAATAAGAGCCAAACCAATCATCGAATATTGGAAAATATGAATACTAATTTTGCTCATGTTCTGGATTAAAAAGAAAATCAAAAATGTAAGCCCAATCACAAGAAAACCATATTTAGAGGCACGCTCATTTTGTTGGTATTGATCTACAGGAATTACAAAGTCAACCCCAAAACTATACGAACTTAAATCAGGCAGAATATCAAAAGCTTGTTGAGAGAATGCTCTATTGATATGTAAAATTTTCCAATTAGCAACAAATCCAGTTTCGCTGATCTTTTTTGTTTTATCATCTGGCAAGAAATTACCAGTAAAGCTTGGAGAAGCCCAATTAGATTTCATTCCAACATTAGTAGTTTTTCCAATCGGTACAATCTTAATTTGCTTGCTACCATTGTATGTAATACCAAAACTATAATCAGTTTTAGGAGCTGATAGTATTTTTGTTAAATCGATGTAACCTGTTTCTAGCGCTTCGGTAGTATCAGATTTTGACGAATTATATACAGGTTCAAAAACATAGTGAGAACTTCCGAATTTAATCTTCACTTCCTCTTTAATACTTTTTAGATTCGTCGTTTTAATTAAGATAGTTGCTTTGTTCCACTGAATGGCTTCTGGAGCAATATTTTTGCTGCTAAAATCTGGTTGGACATAATTACCTTTAAACTGCATATTAGTTGTAAATACAGCCGATTCGTAATTGTTTCTATTCAATATTTTTGTGTCAATATTCGAATTGATATTCAATTCTTGAGGAAAAAAATAAGCATATTTTGTAGAAGCTACTTTTTGCTTAACCGTTTCTTTCGTCTTTTCATTAATCGTTACAGTTTCGTCATAAGAAGTATAAGGAACCTTTAAAATAGGGCCGTAGATATAGACACTTTCTCCCCATTTATCATTGATTTCGGTAATAACATCGTTTTGTCTATAAGAGCGTTCCGAAATTAAATTCTTCACATATTCCAGAGGAATTAGCAAAAATAGAGTAAGCAAGCCTACCATAATCATCTTGGCAGTATTAGACTGAAAAATAGAAGCTGGTTTTGGAGTTTCGTTTGTTTCGTTTGTTTCCATTGTAAAGGTGTTTTTAAGGTTTTATAATAAATTAAGTTTGATAATTATTGTATAGTACAAAAGCGCAATAGGTATGTTTGATAATAGAATTAAAATTTTGCGACCGATATAATCCCTTTGGTTTGGTAGAGAAATGAAACTCGCTACTAAATGAAATAACATGATAGTATTAAGAAATAAAGCGGCAACGGTAAAAAGAAAGCCAACAATCAAGATATAAGAGTTGTCTTTTACGAGTACAAACAGTGCAAAAAAGAGCGAACAAATTATAAGACTACCAATGGTTAGTTCAGTTGATGCTCTACCTTCAAATTTTTCTTCATTAATTAAGTTTTTCATAGTTTAGATTTTAAAAGTTTTTTGAATGGATTGAATAGGGGTGAATAACATTTTGGAGAAATCCAAATAATAAAAAGGCATCGCTTCTTTTCCTCTTTTATATTGCTTTAAGAAATAACCAAGTTGGGTAGGATAGAAGATAGTTCCTGACAGAATAACCATAAACAAATACAAACTCTTTTTGCGATTGCCGAAAAGATAATATTGCATCCCAATTTCATCTACTACCGTAATCCCTGTATTTGTTAGAACATGAATGATGTCATGATCTTCTAATTTGGCTTGAATGTCAAAATTGTTTCTATGAAGAAAATCTCCCAAACCATATCCTAAACTTCCTTCCGGATAAGCAAGTAATTCAGTCTTGTTAATTTCCCATGGCACATTTTTCTTCATGTATTTCTGATACGGTTTTCGGGATAACTCGTACATTTTTTCTATTAATAAATCCTTCATATTTTTTGGTTAGTTATTTTTAAAAGTACTTTGTATTTCAAAGTAAATAGGTAAAAAAAAGGCTCACTTCTTCTGAATCAATTTTTCAAGAGCGTCAATGTGTGCAACAAATGCAAGTTTACCATCTTTGGTGGCCCTATAACTAGTGTTGGGCTTTTTGCCAATAAATTGTTTTTGTATCTCGATATAGTTTTCCAGTTCCAATGCTTTAGCATGACTCGCAAGATTACCATCCGTAACGCCCAAAAGCTCTTTCAGAGTACTAAAATCAGCCGAATCATTGACCATCAATACAGACATGATTCCAAGTCGAATTCGATGGTCAAAGGCTTTATTTATATTTTGAATGATGCTTTTCAATTTTTAATAGGTATCAATTACGGTTTTTAATAATTTCGAATCTACAATGTTCGAGGGAGCAACAACATCTTCCTCAAGCGGAATATTATTACCATATCGTTCTTTTAATATTGCTTTAACTCTAGGGTCTTCTAGATTAAAATCTTTTAATTTCTGTAACGGACACAACTCAATATCAGCGCCATTTTTATAAATCTTCCAGATTAACTCAGAGCAATACATTTTAGCATCCGACCAGCCAAAATGAGGATCATAATCGCTATTTAGAAAGTTACGACTATAAATCTCCATTTTTTCAATAGTAGTAGGAGTTAAGGCGGTAGTATCTTTAAGTCTTTTTACAAGATAATTTTGATCCTTACCATGCTGAATCCATTCGTCCAGAGGAGTTAATCTTACTGGTTGAACAGCTTCAAAAACAAAGCGTTTACCATCTAAAATATAAACAATTCCGCAATGAGAGAATTTAGATTTTGTAGCAATTCTTACGGCTTCACATTGACTAGATTCAGAAGTTTGAAAAATTAAATCGCCTGCATGAATTTTGTCCAACAAATTTTCCTTTAGCTTTGGATTTTCAGTTGTTGTTTTCGAAAAAGGATTGTTCGGAAAAAACTGTTTTGTAATGTATAAAGCAAAGCAAAAGCTGATTATCAAGGTAACCCCAGCGAAAATGTATTTAAATTTTTTCATGTTTTACTTTTTTGAATTAAGACAAATAAGAATTATTTTCTATCGTATTTAAAGTGCATAATGCTTCCGTACAGAATATGACAAACTCCAAAACCAAGTGCCCAGAATTCTAATGCATAACCAGAGAATTCAGTAGCAATTAATCCCAGGATAATTATAGTAATTCCTAAATAACGTACATCTCTCAAAGTATATTTACTGGCATTTACGCAAGCCAATCCGTAAAATAGGAGAGTGACAGGAGCGATTAAACCATAGTAACCATTTCGGAGCAAAAGTAAGCCGAAAATCCCACCAGTAACAAGCGGAATCAAAAAATTAACTAATACCCTTTTTGAAGTAGAATTCCATATTTTTTCACCTTGCTTTTTGGCTTTGCTAGCAGTCAATATTGCAGCAGTTACAATAGAGAATAATAATACCAAAAAAGCAGTTAACACGATTAACTTAAACGTTTTACTTTCTAGAGTTACATAATAACTCGTATGACTCTCAATAAGACCATTGGCGATATGAGCGCCAATAAGAGCATATATTCCTGCCATAATTCCTGATAAACCACTTAATGAAATAAACTGTGAAGATTTATTCATCATGTTTTTAATTTCAGTAATATCCTGTAAATATTTATCTTCCATATAAAGTACTTTGAATTACAAAGTAAATGATAAAAAAAATAGTCACCAAATAAAATGATGACTATTTTTTATGAATTTAAAAGTTATAATCTGAAGATACCTCCGAAAGCAATAATTCTCTGGAAAAAGAAAAAGTCTTGAGAAGCACTATCATCATTACTTTGAGTAGTTTTAATGTCTTGCATATTAATATAACCACCTTTTAACTCCCCTTGAATATAAAAGTGTTTAAAGAAAGTTAAGTTAATTCCCGCTTTTGCAGACAGACCATATCCAGAAATATGAAAATCATCATGACGATCTTTTCCTAAAAGAGTTGTATTTGTTTTAGGATATAAAATTCCGGCACCTAAACCTTCAGTCAAATTAATTTGAAATTTATCTGTATTAGGTAAGCCAAACCATTTTGAAATATCATCATGTCTTGAAACCTCTGTATTAACATAGTTCAGACCATCTGTATGTTCGTACATTAAAAAAGCAGGAGGATTTTGAACAGTACCTTTATCAATACCACCTTCTTGAGCGCCATACAAAGACATATCTACTGGTGTATTATTGTAAATGCCGTTGTAAAAAGATCCAGCTTGATCTGCAGGTAAGTTAATATATCCATTAACATTAGCTGTTTGGTTTTGACTCATTACATATTTCATGTGGTCTACACCAATGGTTACACTGTAATGGTCGCTAAAAAAATAACCTAAACGTAAATTAGTTTGTGGAATAGTCATTCTTGCAGGATTAACATAATCCATATGCCATCCTTTTGGTTTGTCATGAGCAGACATATTCTCTACTGTAAAATTGTAATCTTTCCCTCTAAAGGTAACGTCTGATTTGCTGTAGCTTTCTCTGTTACCACCCCAGGAAACAAAGAACTTTCCTTTATTATGTGCAGTATATTTTTCTTGTAACGGTATTTCTTCTTGTGCAAATGTGTTTACTGAAAAACACAACAAGAAAAATAATATAAAATTAGTTTTCAAAGTATTAAGTATAAAAATTAAAATTGATTAATAGTTTTTCTGATGGCAACTAATTTTGTCATTAAATCTTCAAAATAGTCTAAATGCAACATATTTGCACCATCACTTTTGGCATTAGCTGGATCAAAATGAGTTTCGATAAAAATTCCATCAACACCTACAGCAATACCAGCTTTTGCAACAGTTTCGATCATATCAGGTCTTCCGCCAGTTACACCTACAGTTTGGTTAGGTTGTTGTAATGAGTGAGTTACATCAAGAACCGTAGTAGCATATTGTTGCATAGTAGGGATTCCTCTATAATCTACAATCATGTCTTGGTAACCAAACATAGTACCACGATCAGTAACCATTACGTTTTGGTTGTTGCAATCCAATACCTTTTGTACAGCATGTTTCATGCTTTCAGGACTCATAAATTGCCCTTTTTTTAGGTTTACAACCTTTCCAGTATTAGCCGCCGCCACAACAAGATCAGTTTGGCGCACCAAGAATGCAGGAATTTGTAAAACATCTACATATTGAGCAGCCATATCAGCATCCTCGTTAGTGTGGATATCAGTAACAGTAGGAACATGAAAAGTTTCAGAAACTTTTCTTAATATTTTTAATGCCTTTTCGTCACCAATTCCAGAGAAACTATCGATTCTAGAACGGTTGGCTTTTTTAAATGATCCTTTAAATACATAAGGAATCTCAAGTTTGTCGGTAATACCGATTAATTTTTCAGCAATACGCATTGCCATTTCTTCACCTTCTATGGCGCAAGGCCCTGCTAGTAAAAAGAAGTTACCGCTATCTGTATGCTTAATTTGTGGAATATGTTGTATGTTCATAGTTTGTAATTTTTGAAAGTGCAAAGGTAGTTAGGATTTGCGATTTACAGATTAAGAATTAAGTTTTTTTTAAGAAGACTCTCCACACTATCGATGTACTATTTTTTATTTAAAAATGCTTTTTCATGGATTTGCAGCAGCTTTCGCTGGTAGCTTTATAAATTCATGAAAACCAGCTTTCTTAAAAAATGATTTCCACTTTTATTAGGGCAATATTAGGGCATCGAAATAAACTAATCAATGACATTTATCATATATAGCGTATCAGGTTCTTTATGTTTTTCTTTAGTGTATTTGTTAGTATAAAAGCAGCGATGATAAAAAATCAGAATTTGAATAAAAGATATAATACGGAAATACAATTTATAGATAAAACAAAGAAAATGACAAAGGCAGTTTTTGTTTTTAATATATTGCTTAATTGTATTTTATGATTAGAAATTATTTAAGTTGTCTAAGCTTCTTCTTATGAAATTTTTTGACAAAATACTGTATAATAATTGTTATTGTAAGTAAAATGAAAAGTAAGAATTCGAGTATAATAAATGCAAAGAGTCCAGTCCCGCATTTAAATTGATTTGGTCCTAGATTTTGGTAGAAATTGTATCTAGCAATTGAAAACGATAGTATGGATAGTACTATTTGTAAAATAAAACTAATTAAAGTTATTGTTCCGAATTTTAATTTGATAGTTCCTTCAATTGCTTTTTTGCCAAATATAATTTGAAAGAGTAGTGGAGAAATAATTAAAATGAAACACGATATTCCGTACATTATTATTTGTTTAATTTACTTTTTTACCTTCAAGGTCTTTTTTATAGAGTTTTATTTTACTTTTCTTTCTCTCCATTTTTTAATTAAAAACTGAAGAAATATAATAAAACACAGGACAATAAAAAGTAAAGCAACGCCAAATATAACTCCTAAAAAAGGCATTCCGCATCTTGTTGTGTTTGGATGCTGGTCAAAATATTTCGAAAGATTGTAATTGGCAATAAAAATAGCTGCAACAGAAAAAATCATTTGGAAAATAAAACTCATTAAGCTTATTCTTCCAAATTTAAGTTTAGTTGGTTTTTTATCGAATATGACTTTAGTTCCAACGATTAATTGAAATAGTACAGGTAAAATGATTAAAATTAAAGGTGCAATATTTAGCATTTTATAGTTTTAAAAAGAATCGTTCTCTTTCAAGTCTATCATCTTTAAGTTTTGCTTATCCAAGTCTTGTTTCTTTCCTTTCTAGGTCTTCTTCTATTTTTTTAAAGTCAATCCAAGTGGAACCATTAAAACTCCCTTTTCGTAGATATTAAGGTATAAATTGATTGGTTTTTTCTGTCCTTCCCATTTTATTTCATAAACATCAAGAAAACCTGCACCCATGTCGCTTCTTTTGCTCGGGAAAGGGCAGCAACTTTCAAGTTTGGTATACGTTATCTTTTCGCCATTTGGTCCAGCCAGAGCGTTTAAAAAGCGTTGTTGATTAATGACTTCATCTTTAGATGTTCTGTAAAATATATTTACAGGATAATCTTTGTCATAACCATACTTCTTGTCTTTACTATATTCAGTGATTATAAACGTATTGTCTTTGTTTAAAGTTAAGTTTGGCGCATTATCATCAACATTTTTTAAAGTAGATTTTGTACTGACACAAGATGTAGCAGTAATAAGTAAGATGATAAAAAGAGCTGTTTTTTTCATGATTTTTGGCAGTTTAATGATACAAATATAAATGGTTTTTAGTAACAGATTAAAAGAAAGTTTTAAACTTAAATTGTCTATATAAGTACGCAGATGAGACAGATTTACAAAAGTAAAGACGCGGATTAAAACGGATTTTTAAAAATAATCCCAATCCTATGTTTCTGGAAGGGAGAAAATCCGTTTTAATCCGTGTTTTCGCTTTAGCGAATCCGTTAAATCCGCGTTCCTTTCGTAAAATGAGTTAGATAGAATTAAAATCTGCTAAATCTGCGTGCAAAAAAACTTTCTAAATCCGTTTAATCAGTCCTTTATTTCGTTTTTACTGAATTCAGTTTTAAAATACCAATTACAATCAGATATTGTGCCATAAGATAGGTAAGCATGATAAAAAACGAACTTTTATAAATAGGCTCATAAAATTTATCCATTGCAAGGATACTATCCGATAAGACAAAGATAATAGCACCAACAAGAATGTAGTTATTTGCAGGTTTCTTCCAGATTAAATAGCCGCTAAAAGCGTACAAAAGCATTGTAGAAATTGTTAAGGCGTAAATAATAACAGGAAGTTGCAAATCGCCAAGTTTTGGTAGCAAAACGGTAAGCATTGTTGCTAAATAAACTAGAATAAATCCCAAGCCAATAAAGAAAGCACCTTTGTTTTTAGGAACATCTGGCTTGTTTTGTTTATTAAAAAGAATAATATAAATAACATGAGATATTAAAAAAGCTACCAAACCTAATATAAAATAGATTTCGGCCTTATCGGCAAATAATAAAATTACATCACCAATCCATGAGAATAATAAAGCACCAAGAAGAATTTTTTTTGACGGAAAATCTTCAGAAAAATAAACGGCAAGCCATAAAATAGGAATAAGTAATCCCTTTAAGTACCAAGCAACATTTTCAAGATTGTAAAGAAGAATTAAAAGATAAAAAAAACTAAAACCAATATAGAATTTTAAGAGTAAAGGGCTTTTCATAATTTGTTTTTAAGAGTTTACGAGAGCAGGTTTTATGTTTTTGAAATCTACTTTTACAAAATAAGTCGTGGTTAATAAAGAGATAATATGATATCCGATAACAAGGATATTACCATAAGGAAAAACAGAATTAAGCCCGAACCAATCTCCAAAGTAAAAAATAATTGCCAAAACAGTTACTAAACGCAAGCTTTCCCACAAAATAGCAAAACGGTTTTTATCCATTAGTTCCGTATAACTGTAAATCGTTATGAAAATAAAAAAGCCATAATAAAAGATATTCGGGAAACCAATTTTGGCAATATTACTAAACAAGTAACTCACAAATAGTAATGTTATCATAACTTGAGTAATCGACCAATAAACGAGCTTATTAGAATTGTCAATTCCATATTTAGTATAATTATATACATCAGTGATTTTGTTGACAGGATATTTTTCTTCAAAATTTTCCGGACGCCAACCTGTTGGTTTAAACCAGATAGTGAATTTATCTTTCCAGTTTTCGGCACGCCACGCATCGCTAATCATTAACGCAAGATGCTGAAAGTTAATCCTTATTGGATTCCAAGTATTTGCTGGTCTTGTAATACCAAAAACTGGAGGAACTGTATCTAGTTCTTCTTGAAAAGTACCAAAAAGTTTGTCCCAGAATATAAATATCTGCGAGTGATTTTTATCCAAATATTCAGGGTTTATAGCATGGTGAACCCTGTGGTGAGAGGGAGTTACCAATATATGTTCCAGAACGCCCATTTTTTTGATATACTTAGTATGATACCAAAACTGTAAAAACAAATGAAGAGGTAATGTTATAGCGATAACACTAGCAGGAATACCAACTAATGCCGCAGGAATAAGCAGGAATGTAAAAAGATTTACAAAACTCGCAATCGGTTGCCTTAAGGCACAAGCTAGATTAAATTCTTCGCTACTATGATGAATGGCATGTTTGTTCCAAAGGAAGTTGATTTGATGTGATAAACGATGGCTCCAATAGCCATAAAAATCTATTACAAAAAATCCAACAATATAAGTGATTACAGTGGTTTCGATATGATAAATGGCAATTTTAGAAACCAACCATTCATACGAAATAAAGGTAACGGTAAGACCAAGAACATCCTTAACCGAATTTGTAATTCCCGAACTTATACTAGACACACTATCTATTAAAGGGACGTGGTCTTGTTTTATGTATAAACCATACGATTTCTCGATTATAATTAATAATAAAAAAATCGGCATTGCAATAATTAGTATTTTCCCGTATTCTTCCATAAAAAAAAATAGTGTATTTTATTCAAATATAGAATAAATTACACTATTTTTTAAATTATTGATAATTAAATTAAATAATTTCTGCGCTCAGTCCAGCTTCTAAAAGTTGTGTGCATTGCGGCTTTAATTTATCCATCGAGCCCGTTTTTACAGTACATTTTCCGTTATAATGTACAATAAGGGAGCATTGCTCTGCTTGTTCGGGGGTATGATTACATACACGAATTAAAGTTTCGATTACATGATCAAAAGTATTTACATCATCGTTATACACAATAATTTCGTTATTAAACGATATTGCTTCTTTTTCCCGAACTTTTTCTCTTACTTTTTCTTTAGTACTCATTTTTTTAGTTTTTTGTACTGTTGTAATTCAATAATTACAAATTTACATATTTTAAAGAAACCCAATTATTTCTTTGAAATTTTTTAACATATTTCAATCCTTTTTCAGTACACGAAGCATCGATGTAAGGAATGTCTTCTTCATAAAAACCACTTAATAATAAAGTTCCTTTTGGATTCAGACAGTCAACATAACTTTGCATATCATTTAGCAATATGTTACGGTTGATATTAGCTATAATTAAGTCATATTTCTTACCTGCTAATAAAGCAGCATCACCTTCGTAAACGGTAATATGCTTGCAATTATTGCGTTCAGCGTTTTCTATAGAGTTTAAATAACACCAGTTATCGATATCGATAGCATCGATTGGTTGTGCGCCTTTCATTTCGGCAAGAATTGCAAGAATAGCAGTTCCGCAACCCATGTCAAGTGTTTTTAATCCGTTAACATCCATTTCTAATAAGTGCTGAATCATCATATGAGTTGTTTCGTGATGACCAGTTCCAAAACTCATTTTTGGCTCAATTACAATATCAAACTCGGCATCCGTTTTTGGATGAAAAGGAGCACGCACATGGCAATTTCCATCAACATCAATAGGTTCGAAGTTTTTTTCCCATTCCTCGTTCCAGTTTACTTGCTCAATTTCTTCAAATGTATATTCGATTTTAAATTCATCTGATTGTAAAATATGAATATCTTCCAGAATAGCTTCGTCCCATAAATCTTTTTGAACAAATGCAGAAATTCCAGTTTCGGTTTCAGTAAAACTTTCAAATGCTTTCTCGCCTAATTCGGCAATTAGTATTTCTGATCCTAGCTCTTTAGGCTCAATTGTAAAGTGATACCCGATATAAATGTTTGACATGTTTATTTTTTTTGCAAAGGTAGCAATCGAAACTTAAAATTGTTTAAAAAAAATAAAGAACCTTATTCTTTTATGCATTACATTAGCTTTAAAATTGTAAGTAGTATTAGAAAATGAAAAGCTTAATTATTATACTGTTGTTTGTGGTAATAAATAGCTCTGGATGTGATGATAAGAAAGAAGTCGTTCGATCTTTTTGTTATTGGAAAACAAGTGCTTATTTTGATAAAGAAGAAGATTCTATTTGTAAGAATTTGAATGTAAAACATATGTATGTACGGTTTTTTGATGTGGATTGGAATCCATATACCAATGAACCTCTTCCTGTTGCAACAATAAGTCGAATAGATCTGAGTGAAAGTACTCCTGAAATTACGCCAAGCGTTTTCATTACCAATGATGTTGTTTTAAAGTCAAGTAAAGTACAATTAGATAGTTTGGCCAAAAGAATTCAGAAGAGAGTAAAAGAAATCGGGCTTAAGTATAATGATGAAAAAGCATATAAAAAAGCCAGTACAATTGTTTATTCAGATTACGGGAAACAAAACGGGCAGATCAAAAAAGCATTAAATTTAGACTCTATAAAATCAATTGAATTAGCGAAGTTAAAACCAAACTTTAACGAGATTTTAATTGATTGTGACTGGACAGAAAGATCTAAAGACAATTATTTTTATTTATTACAACAGGTAAAAAAAGAATTTAAAGATTCTCAATTATCTGCTACTATAAGATTATGGCAATACAAATATTGTGAGAAAGCAGGAGTTCCTCCAGTAGATCGTGGATTATTAATGTGTTATAATTTATCAAGTCCTAATGATTATAAAACCAAAAACTCTATAGGAACAAGCGATGAGCTAGAAAAATACATTACACATAGTGATTATGATCTGGATTTAGATATTGCTTTGCCTTTATACAGTTGGTCAGTAGTTTTTAGAGGAAATGAGTTTAAAGGCATAGTTTCAGATTATGAAGAGCTTATTAAAGATTCTACGCGATTTAAAAAAGTAGCAGACAATAAATACCAACTTCAGGATGATGTATTGATAGGGCAGACGTATTTGCGAAATGGGGATGAGATAAGAATCGAAAAAATTTCTGATGAAGAGATAAATAAAATGATTTCGATTATAAAAAACAGAATACCAGTTGATAATCATACAAAAGTGACTTTCTTTTCTTTTGATAAAAAATACATCCACGATTATGGTATCAAAAATATATCCGGGTATTACGCGCGTTTTCAGTAGCTTTATTTTACTATTTACTTTTCAGGTTTCATTTGCTTGCGGATGGTATGAGTCGGCAGAAACGAGCCGTTTGGCCTTGTTTAAATCAGAAAGGAAAGGGTTTTTAAAACTGCATTACTTTTGTTATTCTGCAAATAGCTTTCATGAAGTTAACGAAGTATCTAATAAAGATCAGGAGTTAAATTGTTTAGAATGGCAGAAAAAAATAGGTGCAAACGTTTCTACAGCAGATATCTATACCATTTTATACGAAACAGATTCTGATGTATTTCAAGCAGCCTACCAAAGTAATTCTTTGAAGCAGGTTTTTAAGAATAATACTTTTATTGCAACTTTGTTGCGTTTGAAAAATAAACCCTTTTTAGATTATTTAATTTTAGCTAAGAAATTAGAATATAATAATGTTCCAAGCTCCAAATGGGAGTCCTGGAGCGGAATAAGCAGTTATCCAGAAAACGTAAATACTGTTGCAATAGGCGATTATAATCAAAAGATTTTGTCTGCCAAAGATGCTTTTTTAAAACAACGTTACGCATTTCTTATTCTTAGAGATCGTTTTTATAGCTCGGACAAAACCGAAGTAATCCGTTTATACGATACATATTTTGCTAACAATAAAGGCACAATTTTAGAACCTTGGGCATTGTATTATAAAGCGTTATGTATCGATAGTCTTCCTCTTCGAAATTATTTGTTAAGTCAGGTTTTTGCTTCTTGCGATGATAAATCGTTGGCTGTAATGCAGCATTACAATTTTAAGCATACAGCTGCTACGCTAAGTTTAGCAAAAAATAATGAAGAACGAAACATGATTTTGGTTATCGAAAGCATGCGTAATCCTGCACCAGATTTAAGTACAATAAAGCAAGTTTATAAATTTGATCCAAATAGTATTTATTTTAGTTTTTTGGTTCAGAGAGAGGTAAACAAACTTGAAGATTGGATTTTTACACCCAAATATTCAAATAATAAAGTTCCTGCAGTAAGTTTTGATAAAATGAGTTGGTATGATAATTATGAAAAAGCCAAAACAGATAACTTTAATAAAGATATTTTATACTTAAGAGAATTAAAACAGTTTTTGATTGATGCATATAGTGAGGTTTCTGGAGAGCAGAAAGATTTTATTGCATCGGCAATTGCTCAATTGTGTTTTATAGATGACGAAATAGATTTAGGGAAAAAATATGTAAATATGATTTCTGTTAATGCTAATATTTCCATTCAATTACAAAAAAACATTCAGTTGGCTCTAATAACATTAAAGCAAGATAATTTACAAGATAAAAATACCCAAAACAATCTCTTTAGTTATTTTAATGTAATAGAAGATTTAGTTCAAGAGGATATTAGTTTGCTTAAAAACTTATATAGTTTGTATAGGATTGCAAGTGATGAATTTTCTAAACAAGGAGATAAAGCAATTGCTGGTTTGTTGTTTTTAAAATCTATGCTTAAAAAAGGAGCAATAGATAACTCTTGGTATTATTATGTACCTTCTTTTTACGAATACACAGGCTATTTTGAAAGATATGCAACTCTGGAGGATATGGATAAATTGATTGCATTGTATCAAAAAGAAGATAAAACACCGTTTGAAAAATACATTTGTGCAGGAACATTGGCGCCAGATATTAATTTTTATAGAGATGTAAAAGGAACAATTGCTTTTAGAAAAAATAATTTGGCAGTAGCTTATCAGGTTTTTGCTAGCATGCCAGCTAATTTCTGGGATAAAAACTACGAGTTTAAAAATAATCTTAACGAAGATCCATTTGTTCCTAAAGTATTGCAGAAAGCAAAGGAAAGAAAGTTTAATTATCGTTTTAATAAAGCGGAGTTTGTTGCTAGATTAATCGAGTTAAAAAAAGAAAATACTGCCACAAGTAATTTGCTGTTGGCACATGCTTATTTTAATATTTCTTATTGGGGTAATTCCTGGATGATGCTTGCTTATGATTGGGCTTCTGGCACTGGAGTAACGAATTCTGATTATATGTATGGAGGAGATAATTATGATTCTGAGATGATGTATCAAAATTCAAATTATTATCGATGTACACTGGCTAAAATGTATTATGAAAAGGCATTGAAATTATCTAAAGACAAAGAAGAAAAGGCATTGGCAAGTTTGATGATTTTTGAATGTAATTATTACGATTATTATAGAAATTCTGATGTTTCGCCAGATAAAGTTGCTGCTTTTAAATCAGGAAAAGAAATAGCCGATTTTTATTCGGTGTATAATACAACAAAAACATTCAAGCAATATAATTGTCCGCTTTTGGAGATGTTTATAAAATAAGGTTTAGGTTCTTGTTTCGGAAAGGGATTAACTTAAATTGTCTACAAAGGGACGCGGATGATACGGATTTACAAAAGTAAAGCCGCGGATTAAAACTGATTTAAAAACAATCAAAAATAAAATCCGTTTTAATCTGTGTTTTCGCCTTAGCGAATCCGTATAATCCGCGTTCCCTTCGCAAAGAGTCATATAGAATATGGCAGATTAACTGATTTAACCGCAAAGGACGCTAAGATTTACGCAAAGTTCACAAAGCATATAAAAACACAAAGCTTTGCGAACTTTGCGGTTTTACGAGAAATCTTACTTAAAAAACTTTGCGGTTAAATTGTTTTAGCTAGATTAAAATAAAAAAGAGCGATAAAATTAATTATCGCTCTTTTTATTTATAGTCTTTAATAGATTTAGTGGTTATCTAAATTTCTTAATTGGTGTAATTTTTCTTTCCAAACATCAAGGCTTTCTTTGTGAAGTGCAATGTTTTTACGAACTTCCAGAACTATTGAATTTTCTTTCTTAGCATTTTTGGTATTGGTAAAGAACTGAATGTTATTTTCTAATTGGAAAATCTCATTTTGAACTTCTTCAATTTTACGCATCAAGAAAATTTTCTCGTTGTCTAACTTTCTAGTGTCATTACTTTCAGATAAATTATCAATTCTATTAGCAAATCGAATCATTTCTGTTTCTTTTTTGCTTAAGCTTAATTTTTCAAAAAGAGCATCTAGTATTTTATTAAACTTACCTTCAATGTGACGTCTAGGAAATGGCACTTTTCCGAAGTTTTTCCAAGTCTCAATGTGTAATTTTATAGCATCAAGGTCTGTTTTGTGGTCACCAGTAAGTTGGAACTCACGAATAGTTTCTAAGTAAGCTTTTTTATTATCAAAAGCAGCTACTTCATCACCATTTTCTTCGTTTTTGTGCTCTTTTAGTTTATCAAAATAACTATTACAAGCATCTTTAAATTCTTTCCAGATTTTATCAGAATATTTTCTAGGAACATGACCAATTTGTTTCCACTCTTCCTGAATTTTTTTCATTACAGGAGTAGTCGATTCGTAATCGGTGCTTTCTTGTAATTCTTTGGCTTTGGCTACAAGAGCCATTTTTTTGTTTAAATTGTCGTTTTGATCCTTCTTAATATCTTTATAAAACGAATTTTTAAAAGTATTAAAGTTTCTCACGGCAGTTTTAAATGCTGACCAAGTCGCTTCGTTTACATCCGAAGGAACTTTTCCTGCAGCGAAGAATGCAGAGCGTAAAGCTTCTACTTTTTCTATTTGTAACAACCAAAGTGCGTGTGTATTTACCTTTTCGGTAGCAAGAACTTCGATTTGTGAAATAATATTTTTCTTAACTTCTAGATTTTCAAGTTCTGAGCCTCTAATGTTTTCAAACAAAACTTCGCGTTTGTCATGGATTTTTTTAGTTAATTCACTAAACTTATTCCATATTTCATCACGGTGTTCTTTAGAAACCGGACCGATATCTTCTTTCCAGATTCTATGTAAATCTTGTAATTCTCTAAACGCTTTGCTTACATCAGCTTCATTAACTAATTCTTCTACGCGAGCTACAATTTTTTGTTTTTGTTCTAGATTGTGTTTAAAGTCTAAATCTCTGGCTTCACGATCTAAATGTAAATAATCATAAAAATTCTCTACATGAAAATGGTAGTTATTCCATACGTGATTGTATTTATCTTTTGGGATAGAACCAGCATTTTTCCATCTTTCTCTTAATTCATTAAAATGTTTAAGAGTATCTTTTATGTTTTCTTGCGGATTAATAAGCTCTTTTAATTCCTCAACAATAGCCAATCTGTTTTCTAAATTTGATTTTAGATTGGTTTGTAGATTTTTAAAATGTGCATTTCGGTGATCTCTGAATATGTTATAATATTCATCGAATTTCGTTTTTAAAGGAGAATGATATTGAAATTCTTCGTTTGGATCTTGATTCTCAGCATTAAATTCTTCTCTTTTTTCTTCGATAAGATGATTATACTGTAGTAAAAACGATTTTTTAATCTCTTCAATATGCTCTTTTACAGACATAACTTTGTCTGAAGAAACTAATTTTTTTAGTTCCGCAACAAGTTCGTCAAGCGAAAAAGTATTATAATCTTGCATCGGAATGTCATGACGCTCTTTTAGAGTTTCATCTTCACTTTCTTCAGCATTAGAATTGGTTATTGCATCTAGTGCTGTCTGATTTTGAGTTTCAACAACAGCTTCTGTATCCGATAATTCTTCCTCAGAAAGAGTTATTGTGTTTTCAGATTCAGGCACAATGTTCTCTGTTTCATTCTCAATAATTTCAACTGAAGTTGTTTCATTGTTTTCAGCAGAATTTGCAGATCCATTTTCTAATTTTCCATCTGCATCTTGCAGGTTATCATTCTTTTCTTCTAACATCTTGTCAATGTATAAGGTTTGTACTTTAAATCTAGAGCGAAAGATAGTAAAGGTGTTCGGAACTACAAAATAAATCCTTTATTTATACTGTATTTATGTTTAAAATTCTTACTAATGGGTTGTTTTTGAGGGGCTAAAAGAGAATAATATTAGTGTGGAATATTTAAAAATTTTTGATTTTTTTTATCTAAAGTTGTTTTTTGAGCTATTTTATGTCCGAAAAACGTTTTACAATTGCCTGATAAGTTTTGCCTCCATTTTTTAATTTTCTTTCTTGAGTTTCTAGATTTACAGCATATAATCCGAATTTTTTGTCATAACCTAAGCTCCATTCAAAATTATCTATTAATGACCAGTAATAATATCCTCTTACGTCGTAACCGTCTTTTATAGCTTCGGATATGGCGTATAATTCTCGTTCTATAAACAAACTTCTTCTGTCATCTTTGGCGTCGGCAATACCCGTTTCGGTTATAATAATTGGTTTCTTTATTCGTGACATTCGTTTTATAGCTCTATAGATTCCTTCGGGATAAACGGTATAATCCATATCAGTCATTTCTTCGCCTGCTACTGGCGAAAACATTTTTTCATGTTCTACAAATTTAAAGGTTGTAGCATAATGCGAATAGTAATTAAGACCCATAAAGTCTATTGTATTGGGAGCGTCTTTGTCGATATAATTTACATTAGCTTCAAACGGAACGCCGAAATGATATTTTCCGGTTTCGAAAAAGTTCAATGACGAATTATTAAAATTATCATTGGCCACCAAAGCTCCAATCCAATCGAGGAGATTCCATCTGTTTTTAGGTTCAAAAAAGAAAATGTCTTTTACAATTCCTATTTGTGATTCCTTGCCGTTTGGTAAAGCTTTCAATATTTTGTAAGCTTGAGTATGTGCAATTAAGATATTTTTTAAAACTTGTCCTGCAATTTTAGAGTTCTTTTTGCCAGGAGGGAATATATCCGACATAAACGCCAAATTGGTATATACATTGATTTCATTAAACGTTGTCCAGAATGTAACCCGATTGCTGTATCTTTTAAAAACGATTTGTGCAAATAACAAAAAATAGAGGATATTTTCTTCTTTTTCGAATCCACCTTTATTCATAAACCAAAGCGGTTCTTCAAAATGGTGTAATGTGATGTTTGGAATGATTTTCCGGCTCAATAAGTTATCAATTACATCTGAATAATGCTGAATTGCTTTTTCGTCAAATTTGCCTTCTTCGGGGTTTATTTTACTCCATGATAAAGAGAAACGATAGGAGTTAACGCCTAGTTCCTGCATGAGCTCGATATCTTTAGGGTATAAGTTCCAATGATCTGTGGCAAGTCCGGCTTTGTCACCGTTATCTATACGCGGTTTACCATCTTTATTTTTCTGATTTTCCCACCAAGACCAATTGCTATTGGTATGTCCGCCCTCGACTTGATGTGCGGCTGTTGCTGTTCCCCAATGAAAATTTTTAGGAAAGTTTAAATCATTGGTGTTCCTCTTGGTCCAATCCCAACTTATAACGGGGTATTTTATAGTAAGATAAATAATTATAAGAAGATATAGTATTGCAATAACAACGAGTACTTTTAAAAATATATTCATGCTTTATTTATCTGTTTAACTAAAACAAAGCTAGAGTATTAAGGTTAAGTGATTATTTTATGGTGTTATGTTAGTATTAAAAAACAGCAATTAATGGTTGTGTTGTTATGTTTTACTGTTGTTTAGAAAAAAGGAACGCGGATTAAACAGATTCGCTTAGGCGAAGACGCGGATTAAAAACGGGTTTCATTTATAGCTTTTTAAAAATCCGTTTTTATCTGCGTTTTTGCTTTTGCAAATCCGCGTCATCTGCGTTCAAATAAACGTTATCCGCGTTCTATTATTCGAGAAATAGTTGTAAAACAAAAAAGACCACAATCTTGTAATTGTAGTCTTTATAATATTCTTTGGTAGTGATTTTCTATTTATTCCAAATCTTCCAAGCTTTTTCAGCTTGAAAAATAAGCATATCGTATCCGTTTTTTATTACGGCTCCGTTTTCTTTTGCTTTTTTTAGGAATGTAGTTTCTTCGGGGTTATAGATTAAATCGTAAGCGATATGTTTTTTTGTAAAATACTCATACGGAATTGCTGGACAAGCTTCAATATTTGGACTTGTGCCAACTGGTGTGCTATTAATTATAATTTGATAATTATCAAAAGTTGTTGCATTGATTAAATTATAATCTATGATGTTTTCTTTGGCTTCGCGAGAAACAAATGTGTATAAAATACCTAATTCGTCTAGTGCATAAGCTACTCCTTTGGATGCGCCGCCTGTACCCAAAATCAATGCTTTCTTGTGGTGAGGTTGCAATAAAGGTTTTAATGATTTTTTAAAACCATAATAATCGGTGTTGTAGCCTTTTAATTTTCCGTTTTTGGTAAATTTTACAGTATTTACAGCACCGATCAATGTGGCTTTTTTTGATAATTTATCTAAAAAAGGTAGTATTTGTTCTTTGTAAGGAATTGTTACATTCAATCCTTTTAAATCGGGATTGTTTTTTATTAGTCCTGTAAAATAGTTAATCTCTGGGATATCAAAATTCTCATAACTACATCCTTTAAAATGTTCGTCGCTGAATTTTTCGGTAAAATAACCTTTTGAAAAAGAGTAACTAATGTTTTTTCCTAATAAGCCAAAACGCCTTTTTAAAGTATGAATCATTATTGTTTTTTATGTTTTGTAATATAATTTTGTACCATTTTCTTAGTCCAAACCACTGGGAATAGGTCTTCGATTAAAATATAATTGTCAAAGTTTAATCGTAATCCATTACTTAAGTGAAATTTGGCTTTGGTATTGTCTTGTACCATAAAATACAATCCTGCCAAACGGTATTCGATTTCATTTTCTTCTGGGAAATATTCTGTTGCTTGCAATAATGTTTGAATTGCGCTTTCGAATTCGCCCAAGAATTGAAGGATATCTACCCAAAACAACCAAGTATCGAGTGCATAATCACCAAATTCGACTGCTTTTCGGTAACCAAATTCTGCTTCTTCAAAAAAGTTCATTTGTTTGTTTATCATCGCATAGCGTTTCCAATACAAACGGTTTTGATTATCGATTGCTAATGCTTTATTAACAAAGAACAAGGCTTTCTGAAAGTTCTTTTGGCGTACATAAAAATCAGTTATGGCAATCCATCCTTTGTCTAAAAGTGGATCTTCATGAACAGTTTTGTTGTAATATTTTAATGCTAAAGCTTTATTGCCTAGTTTTTCGTAACATTTTCCTATTCTTAATAGTGCATACGATGTTGCATCATCTAGTTCGATGGTGCGGTTGTAGCTTTCTATCGCTTCGGCATATTGTTTTAAACGTTCGTAGGCTTTGGCTCTTTCCATAAAAGCTCCAAGAAACTCATCGTCGATTAGGGTTGCATAATCAAATGCACGGATGGCGCTTTCATATTCTTTTACACCATAATGTAAACGCCCTAGCTGATGCCAAGCAATTTCGCTATAAGGATTTTTGTTTATGTATTGGTTTAAATAGGTGATCGCTTCTTGGTTTTGATCTAAAAATTCAAAGCAATACACTACGTTGTATAAGGCCGATTGGTCTTCTAAATCTTCTTCGAGACATTTGATAAAGCTATCTTTTGCCATTTCAAGATTGTCCATAAAAAGATATTCCATACCGATTAAATTGTACACATCGGCAAAATCATCTGTATATTCTAGGGCAATTTTAAGCAATTCGACTGCTTTTTCGTGTTGATCTCTTTTAGAATAGATGTTTGCTTTTTGGATGTAAATTTCTTCGTTGTTTGGTTCGATTGCATACAACTCATTCAAGAGCTTTTCGGCTATTTCGAGTTTGTCATCATACACCAGCATCTCTACTTGTACTAGTTTTAAGCCTGTAGATTTTGGATGTTGATCTAGTGCTAGTTTTAAGGCTTTTTTTGCTAAATTAGCCTTGCCTATGTCCAGATAATGAAGGATAATCTCTTCAAATTCTTCTGAATCAAAAAAGAGTACTTTGTTAGTTTTTAACATTGACTCAAATTTGGATAGGGATAGGTTATAATCTTCTTCTTCGTTGCTTAATTGCATACTTTATTTTTTTGATATTAGCCTATTATAAATTTAGGCAACATGTTTTTGTTATGTGGGGAAAGAAGGAATTGTTGTGAACAATTTAATTAACAATATTTGCAGTACCTGCGATCAGTTTTTAGGTGAGTTTTTTATAAAACTGAATGTATTTAAATTCCTAAATGTTTTGTTGTCAACGATATGCTTTAGCCCAGATAAAAGCGATATCCTTTTGTTTTTTTCTTTAAAAAACAAAAGATAAAGCGGATAGCTGGAAATAGCTCCTAATTATTCTGTTTGTTTAAAATTTCATCCATTACATTTAGGATGATGGCACAACCTTCTCTTATTTCTTCTTCAGAAATTGTTAACGGAGGTGTAATACGTACGGCACATCCTTCAAACAGCAACCAGAATAAAATGAGCCCTTTGTCCTGACAGGTTAGGATAACTTCGTTTGTTATCTCGGCACTCTCTGTCATGGCAGCAAGCATTAATCCTCTTCCTCTAACTTCCTTAATCAAAGGATGTACCAAAAGTGTTCTGATGAGTTTTTCTTTTTCTAATGTTTCGGGCATTAGGTTTGTTTCAGTAATTTCTTTCAAAGTTGCCAAACAGGCTGCCGCAATGACAGGGTGCCCTCCAAAAGTGGTTATGTGTCCGAGTTTTGGATTTTCGGTTAGTAGATCCATTTTTTCTGCCGATGCTGTAAAAGCGCCTACTGGCATTCCGCCTCCCATTCCTTTTCCCATAACGACGATATCGGGTACGACATCGTAATTTTGGAAACCAAAAAGTTTTCCTGTTCGTCCAAATCCTGGTTGGATTTCGTCGACTATCATCATGGCTCCAACTTCGTCGCAACGTTTGCGCACTTTTTGAAGAAAATTATCATATGGCTCTATAAATCCAGCTCCTCCTTGTATTGTTTCGAGTATTATTCCGGCCGTTTTAGTGGTTATTTTTTGTAAATCTTCTTCGTTATTAAACGTAATAAAGTCTACATCGGGAATTAAGGGTCTAAAGGCTTGTTTGCGATCTTCGAATCCCATAACACTCATAGATCCCATTGTGTTACCATGGTAAGCATTATGGCATGATATTAACTGGCTACGTCCTGTTGTTCTTCGGGCTAGTTTTAAGGCTCCTTCAATAGCTTCGGTCCCTGAATTTACCAAATAGGTTTTATTTAGTGATTCGGGAAGGAGGGAAGCCATTAGTTTGCAATACTCTACGGCTGAACTTTGGGAATATTCTCCGTAAACCATTACGTGCGAATATTTGTCTAGCTGATCTTTTATAGCTTGATTTACTCTTGGATGCTGATGTCCTAGTGTACAGGCTGATACGCCTGCTACGAAATCTAAATATTTTTTATTATTGGTGTCGTATATGTAGGATCCTATGGCGTGTGAAACTTCCATTCCTAAAGGATATGGTGATGTTTGTGCTTGGTATTTTATAAAATCTGAATTCATTCTTTTTCTTTTAAGGTTCAAAGAGGCAAAGGTTCAAAGGTGCTAAGGTTTTTTCTAGTTTAAAGTTGTCAACTGTTGTGGTTGCAGTTGCTAAAAACTGTCACTGCGACTGTATACTAAAAATTGAGAGTATATACTACTTCTTCGCTTTAGTTGTTTTAGCGGACTTTGTTCCTGATTTCTTTTTGTCGTAATCGAGTGTTTCTTTCCTGACTTTCATAGGAACATTTTCTTTGGCATTTTCATCTTTCCCTTCTTGAACTAATTTATCGTTCTCTTCGTTTTCTTCTTTTGTGAAAATATCATCCTTAGATTTTATTTTTTCATCTCCTCGCCAAACCATACCTCGAAGTTTTCGAGCATTTTCGGGCAATTCGGCTTCGGGGAATATATCTCCGTCAACTTGATTGAAGAATGTAATGGTTTCGATAGCATTGTTTTCTAAAATAAGATTGATTTTACTACTTACGTTTTTGTTAATTCCTATGAGTTCATTGGCATCATTCCGCATATAGTAAACGACTTCGGTATTTTTTATAACATCGACATCATGTAGTTTTCCGTCCCTAAATTTTCCGAATAAGTTTAATCCCTTGACCTGATTATATCCGGTTCCTAAGGTGTCCTTAGAGATTATAAAGGTATTATTGAGGACTTTGAGCGAGTCTAGTTTCTTGGTGTTATTATCGCCAATAAGGTGCATGATATCACCTGTAATTTGGCTTTCGCCGTTCCATAGTATTGGGTTTCCTATTAGTTTTGTTAAAGCTGTTCTGCTATTAGAATGTATAGAATCGCATTTTCCGCTCATGTCGGTTTTAAAAAAGCGAACATTATTAAAAGCACGTATAATACGATCGCCTTCTTTTCCTGTAATCATTAGTCTTTTTCCGTGTATGTAAACGGAATCGTTATCGACAAAGTTTATTGCAACGGCTCTCTTGGTTACAAACATGGAATCTTTTTGTTTGTATATTTCGGCATAGTGTCCTTTTACAATTCCGCGATTTATAGAGTCGGTAATTTTTACATTTCTGGTTGCCGATGCAAAATCTTTATTTCGGTCGTAATATAAACTATCGCCTTCTATTAAGCGGGTGTCGTAGCGAATGTATGATTTCCTGAGAAAATGTGCCAGATTCCTTTTAGTATCATAAAACCCTTTTTCGGTATAGATATAATCGGTTTTACTGGTAATTGTAGATGGTCCGAATAGATAGGAATGTCCAGAATTACTGTAATAATCTAAATGATTTGATTTTATAACGCATTTAGGATTGGTTACTGTAACTGCGGTTAGGAACACAAACTTTTTTTGTGCTACGTAATATCTTCCTGATTTACTTTCTAGAGTATTTTCTTTGTTGATAATCGTTCCTTTGGAGTTATAGAATACTTCCTGAACGTTTCTATCAAAATTGATGGTATCGGTTTGTAATGTTGCATCTGGTGAACTCATAACAGCATTTCCTGTTGCAAATGCTTTTTTTGAGTTCCCGCTATATTCGGCGTATTTACTATTTAAAAATAAAGTATCTCCTTGTACCAGCTGTACATTTCCGAAGGCTTTTAGGTAATTTTCTCCTTGAAATAAATAGGCTTTATTACAGGTTAGTACCACTCCATCGTGGTTTACTTTTACGTTTCCGGTAAGTAAAATGGCACCTGGCATTTCGATTTCATTTCTGTCGACAAAGTCAGAATGCTCGATGTTAATTATTTTTGGAGCTTGTGCCATTCCTAAATTAACACTTAAAATTAGCAAGCAGCTATATATGAAAAAGAGTGATTTCTTCAATTGTTTAAATTTTTGTCAAATTTATGAAAAAGGACGCAACCTTAACAGATATTAGGATTTATTTATAACTGATATTATTAGATTGTTTTAAAGTCTTTTTGTCAAAAATTGTATGATTTTACTCGAATTGTGTTGGTTTTATTTAATTCTTTAATTTGTGAGGAAATGGAACGCGGATAAAAAGGTTTTTTTATTCTGTAGGGGGGGAGATTTAACCGCGGAGTTCGCAAAGGATTACGCAAAGGACGCAAAGCTTTAATTTTTTTAAACCTTTAATCTGTGGCGAAAAAGAACGCGGATAAAACAGATTCGCTAAAGCGAAAACGCGGACAAAAACGGATTTTTTAATTTGTGGAATCAAAAGTTTTACCATTAAGTTTCATTAAGGTTTTAGCTTAATTTTTCTTAATATCTTAATGGTGAAAGAAGTTTTAATTTGTTGTAGAAAAAAGTTTAACTGTTAAGTTTAATTTTTCTTAATATCTTAATGGTGAAAAAAAATGTGGTAAAAGTATTAACCGAGAAGTTTTAAAATCCTTTTAAGTTATCAACAAATAGATTTACTAACACGTTGTAGTGTTAGTAGTGAAAGCGTTTTTTTAGTTAAATTTTTTTCTAGGATTTTATGTTTTAAAAAATAGATTAAATTTAAAAATTGGTTAATGCATTTTGACCTTAAAATTAATATAAGCACATTATAAAAATATGATAAAGGCACGCGTTATTGTGGCTGGGTTTACTGCAATGGTTTTGGTTACTGCATGTAAAACAAATGACATAAGACAAAATACGGACAAGAAAGAAGTTGTTTCTGAAAATAAAGTTGTTGTATATCAGGTTTTCACTCGTTTGTTCGGGAATACTAATACGACAAATAAACCTTGGGGAACTATCGAAGAAAATGGAGTAGGGAAGTTTAATGATTTTAGCGATAAAGCACTACACGAAATTAAAGATTTAGGTGTTACTTATATTTGGTATACGGGTGTTCCTCATCATGCATTGGTTCGTGATTATACTGCATTCGGAATTTCTAATGATGATCCAGAAGTGATAAAAGGTAGAGCGGGATCTCCATATGCTGTAAAAGATTATTATAATGTAAATCCTGATTTGGCTGTAAATCCTGCTAATCGTTTGCAAGAATTTGAAGCTTTGGTTGCGCGTACGCATAAAGCGGGTTTAAAAGTGATTATCGATATTGTTCCTAATCATATTGCTAGAAAATATGAGGGTAAAAATAATCCTGCTGGCGTAAAAGATTTTGGTGCCAATGATGATGTTACGGTGGAGTACAAACGTGATAATAATTTTTACTATATACCGAATACTCCGTTTCAGATTCCTGATAATGATGTTCCGTTAAATGGAGAGAAAAACCCGCTTGTAGATGATAAATTTGATGAAAATCCTGCAAAATGGACTGGAAATGGTTCGCGTAAGGCTAAACCAGACCAAAATGATTGGTACGAAACGGTTAAAGTAAATTACGGTATTCGCCCAGACGGTTCTAAAGACTTTCCTGAACTTCCTGCTGGTTTTGATAAAAAATCTTACCAAGAGCACTATAATTTCTGGAAAGATAAAGATGTTCCTGATTCTTGGAAGAAATTTAAATCTATCGCTTTGTATTGGACTGATAAAGGTGTTGATGGTTTCCGTTTTGATATGGCCGAAATGGTTCCGTACGAATTCTGGAGTTATATGAACTCGGCTATTAAGGTTAAGAAACCTAATGCATTCTTATTAGCAGAGGTGTACAATCCTAAAGAATATCGCAATTATATTCATTTGGGTAAAATGGATTATTTATATGATAAGGTTGAAACGTATGATAAGCTAAAAGATATTATTAAGGGGAAATCATCTCCTGATGAACTTTCGGATATTCAGCATGATATGGTGGATATTGAACATAATATGTTACATTTTCTTGATAATCATGACGAGCAACGTTTGGCAAGTTCAGAATTTGCTGGAACTCCAGAAAAAGGAAAACCTTTGATGGTGGTTTCTACAACAATAAGCACTTCGCCAACGATGGTTTATTTTGGACAGGAAGTTGGAGAACCTGGAAACGAAAATGCGGGATTCGGAAAACCTTCCAGAACTTCGATTTTTGATTATATTGGTGTACCAAATCATCAGCGATGGATGAATAATGGCAAATTTGATGGCGGTCAACTTACACAATCGGAGAAGGATTTGAGAGATTTTTATAAGCGATTACTAAATTTCTCTATAAATAGTTCGGCTTTGATGGGTGGTTTTCAGGAGATTCAATCTGTAAATCGCAAGTCGACTACTAGATATGATACTGGTATTTATTCTTATGTGCGTTGGTCTAATAATCAAAAGCTAATTGTTGTTGTTAATTTCTCTGCTGATAAAACGAGCGAATTTGAATTAAAAATTCCTGCGGATGTTATCGCTAAATGGAAGTTGAAGGATGGTGAATATACAATTACAGATCAATTGTATTTACAGAATAAAACAAAACTGAATGTAAGTAATGGTGAAGGTAAGGCTAAAGTTAAAATAGCGCCATCGGAATCGTTTATTTATGAGGTGAAGTAGATTATTTAATCCTGCAAGGTTTTTCTAGTCTTGTAGGTATGATAATCAATATATAAATACCTAACAGGTTTTAAAAACCTGTTAGGATAACTACATCCAATATTTGGGGTATAATTTCTAAACCTACAAGGTTGAAAAAACCTTGCAGGATAAATAAACATAGATATTTATCTTCCAAAATCATCTTGTAATCGTACAATATCATCTTCATCAGATGGATTTTCGGGATTGGTATGTTGCCAAATTTCGGCTACGATTCCCCATGATTCCAAACCAATTAAGCGATGACGTTCTCCTTTGTCTAATTTTATAAATGAACCTGGAGCAAGTTCTTGTATTTCTCCTTCTTGGTCGGTTAAGCTTGTTTTTACACCTACAATTCCGTCAAGTACTTTCCAAATTTCGGCTCTACGAAAGTGAAATTGCCATGATAAACGTTTGTTTGGTGCAACAATTAAAATTTTAGGACTCAGTTTATTGGTAATTTGTATCTCTGACATTTCAAGATGAGGAAAGAATTTCTTAGCAAATGCACTAGCTTGCGTTTCATCTATTACAAAAAATCCTCCCCAAGGTCGGGTTTGATCTTGTTTTATAATGATGAAATTTTCTTTTTCGAGTGCTGTAGCGATTTGTTCGAAAACTGCTTTTTTTTCTGTATTTGGTGATAAATTAAAATTCATTTTACTGTTATTTTAGTTTCTGTAAATAATAAAGCTATTTGGTTTTAGGATTTTACTTCCCATTAATAAGGTAGCTCCTGCGGGTAATGTTATTTCTTTTTTTAAACCGAAGTTAATGATAACGGTGATTTTATCTCCTTGGTAAGATCTCGTAAATGATATTTGATCTTCTTGATGTTTGAGGTTATCATAATCTCCGTATTGCAATACTTTTTCTTTGTTTCGTAATGCTATTAATTTTTTATAGGTATTGAGTATAGAATTCTTTTGAGGTGTCAAAACGTTAACATTCGTTTTTTTATAATCAGGATTAATTTTAATCCATGTTTTTTCTTTTGAGAATCCAGCAAAAGAATCTGAATTCCATTGCATCGGGCTACGTGATTTATCGCGATTGTGTTCGTTTCCTTCTATAAGCGCTTCATTTTTACTTTTGCCTTGAGCAAGTGCCAATTCATAATGTGTTCTTCCTTGTATATCGACCATTTCGTCTATATTCTGAGCAATGATATTATGCATCCCAATTTCTTCACCATAGTATATAAACGGAACTCCTTTGGCAGTTAGTATTAATGCGGTTAATGCTGTGGCTCTGTCTGGATTTCCATTGGCTAATCGATCTATCATTCTGGGCATATCATGGCTACCAAAAAATAGAGTGGGATAATTACTCATATTTTTCTCCATGCTTTGTAATTCATCGAAAATACGCTGGGTCGAAAATTCTTTGATGCTCCCAAAGTTGAAATTAAAAACAACATCTAATAAATCTTGCGATTGGTATTGTTTTAGAACTTCGATTTTATCACTTCCTATTTCTCCCACAATAAAACGGTTGTCATATTCATTTACGGTAGATTTTATAATGCGCATGGCATTTTTTACACCTTCCTGATCTATATCGTGTATGTGTTCTTGCTGTCCATTTTTTATGGGGTTATCTTTTGTGATTCCGTCGGTATTCAGGAAATTAATTACATCTAATCGGAAACCATCTACACCAGCATCAAGCCAAAAACGCAATACATTTTGAATTTCTGTAACTACTTTAGGATTCGACCAGTTAAGATCGGCCATTCTTTTATCAAACTTATGATAGTAATATTGATTGGTTAAAGTGTCTTTTTCCCAGGCTGTTCCTCCAAAAAAAGATTCCCAATTGTTTGGTTCATCTTTCCAAATATAATAATCACGATACGGATTATCCTTTGATTTTCTTGATTCCTGAAACCATTTACTATCGGTAGATGTATGATTAAAAACCATATCTATAATCACTTTAATTCCTCTTTTGTGTGCTTCGCTTAAAAAAGTATCAAAATCGGCTTTGTTTCCATAAGTTGGGTCTACTTCATAATAATCGGCGATATCATAACCATTATCAACTTTGGGAGAGGTCAGAAAGGGGGTAAGCCAAATACCTTTTATACCAAGTTCTTTTAGATAGTCTAGTTTTTGAGTCATTCCCTTAAAATCTCCGTATCCATCGCCATTACTATCGGCGTAACTGGGCATATAGATTTGATAAAAAACAGATTCTTTCCACCATTTTTGGTCAATGGGTGTTTTTTGAGCATTTGTTGTGTTTAGCATTAGAAGAAAGAAAAAGGTAAGATAGAATAGATTATGTTTCATGAATAGTGTATGGTTAATTTGTTGAGTAAGTAAAAAAATACCTAACAGGTTTTTAAAACCTGTTAGGATAAAGATGTCTAGATTAACTAGGTTTTATTCTCATTTTTGTTACCCTGAATTCCTCAGGATGACAAACTAGACTGGAGATTGATACTTATTTTTTCTCTTGCGATTTATAATCTACGACAATACCATCTACTAGCATTTTTTCTCCGTCATGGGTTACTTTTCCTCCAGCAGGCACACAAATAATTACAGCAGAACTCAAGGCGCTGATATTAATTTTGGCAGATGAAGTTACATTTCGGGCTATAAAACTTCCTGAAACGGTATTGTATAAATCTACTTTTTTACCTTTTTCGGTTTTTATGGTTACTGTTTTATTTGCTGTATATGGATTATAGTATAAATACGATGGATAGGCTTTATCGCTGAAAAAGTCTGTGGCTAGTAAATCAAGTTGCAATATTCCGGTAACATTGGTTGCACTAATAATACCTCCAAAGATTCCTACGTGCCCGCTTCCGTATACACTAAATTGAGATTCTTTAGGATTTTCTCCAAGTACCCAAAGCGGACCGTCGCCTTGCGCTACAGGACCTTTTAGGTTTTCGTATTCTTTATAACTCGATTGCTTTATGATTCCTTCATATCCAATAACTCCTTTGGTAACTTCGGCAAGTTCAGGAATTGTTTGGTGTTCTTTTGGCATATATTGCGGATAGAAGAAACGGGAAGCATTTGCTGCATTCAGCATCCATTTTCCTATTGCGGTTGCATAAGATTGGTCGTATCTTACCATTGGTACTAATGGCCAAGCGGCATCATAGGTATTCATCAGGAAGCCGTAACCGCCATGATCTACCGTGCTACCAAATGTTCCTGATATATCATAACCATTCCAGTTACCAACTAATGCGCCCCATCCTTCACGGCAAATTGGTGTTCCGTCGAATGTCCAATCTAGCATTTTGCTTGTATCGTATTTTGCACCTTCTTCGGCATTAATTCTTGCTGCTAAATATGCTCCAAACGGCATTAATACTTCGTAAGTAGGATTTTTTGATTGCGATTGTAAGGCTGTCAATGCACTTTTTGCTCCTTTTAAATACTTAGCGTCTCCAAATTTTTTATATGCCATATGCAATACCCATGCATGTCCCGCTGCTGCATCAGGTTGCGTACAGATATGGTTGGTCATTGGTGTCATTTTGTTATAATCAAAATAAGAGTAATCGTAGTTTCCATTTAAGATTACATCTGCCTCATAAAATTTATCGGCAATAGTTCTGGCAATTTCGGTAAAACCAGGTTCGTTGGGATATTTATCATAAACGGCAAAGAACAAAAGATTAGGATATACATCATACCACCAATCACGACCATAACCTCCGCCTAATAAAGCAACTTCTGGACAGGTATTATTCATCATAATATTCCAATTAGTCTCTTTGTTAAAATAGTTTTTAAGCATTCCAACATAATTAAGGTTTGGCTGATTTTTGTCAATACCAACTAATGTAGCGCCTAATGTTGCCCCCATTGTCGCCAAAGCTTCGTGAAACATACCA
The DNA here is from genome assembly GCF_000737695.1 of Flavobacterium hydatis. Taxonomy (GTDB): domain Bacteria; phylum Bacteroidota; class Bacteroidia; order Flavobacteriales; family Flavobacteriaceae; genus Flavobacterium; species Flavobacterium hydatis. The sequence goes on along the minus strand of NZ_JPRM01000034.1, from coordinate 11,889 downwards.
TTGTTATGATCCGGTCCTTGTCTTACATCGGCCACAGCCGTATATAATCCTACAACTGTTTGCGGGAAGTTTTTCTGGCTGTCATCCATCCAAACCATTGGCCAGTATTTGCCTTTGGCATTAAAGTCATATACCGTTTTATCAAAATCTAACGCTAGTTTTTTATAATCGATGATTTTTAATGGTTGTGGTAGATTAGGCATTTGGTCTATGCGAGGAATATTTTGTTGTTTTACTTGTGCTGTTGCATTTAAACTAATGACTAACAGACACGAAGTTGTAATTTTTATAAATGTATTCATAGTTATTGAATTTTAATTTTAGGTAACCGCTGAACGTAATTAATTTTAACACATAGAGACATAGATTTTTGTAATCTTCAAAAAAGGCGTTTCACTTATTTAAAGTACACAGAGGTAGCTATGGGAAAGAAATGTATTTCTTTTTGAGTTTCTTTTTTACACCTAATATTCTATGTTTCTATGTGTTTAATGATATTTTGAAATGTGTTAAAGTAATTTTACCGCCACTTCTTCCAAAACTTTTGGATCTGTTACATCTTCTGATGAAAGCTCAATTCCTTGTTTAATGATTTTTTTGCTAATAAAAATGGAACATAATTGTAGTAAAGCAATAATTCCGATGGCATATCGTAAAGCAAAATCTTCGGAAACAGCGTAATATAAGGTTAGGAATGTTCCTGCGCCCAAAAGTCTGCCAATGTATAAACCTGCTTCATGATTAAGGATATATGTAAATTCGCCTCTTTTTTCTATACGAGATACAATATCAATTACCTTAAGCTGAATAGGGAAGTAGGCTAGATCCATTAAAGGTTTTGCGATAAGCAACAGTAACAAAAATATGATTACCCCTGTTTCATTAAATAATATCCCATTGATGCACGCGCCCAAGGCGAACAAAATTAATCCAACAGAAAAAGTTTTAATTCTATCCGATGGTTTTGAGAAACGCCCAATAAAATAAATTATAATGGCTGCTAAAATTGCTCCAATAGATTGTGCTTGTCCTAATGCGCCTTCTTCTCCTAATATTTTAAAAATAAGCATGGCAGGAGCTGTTACCAAAAATCCTTGTGCCAAACCCTTGAAGGTTGCCAGTGATAATAGCTTATACCATAAGGGATGAAACTTGAAAAAGATATACTTTTTTTGAGCAGGATTTTCAAATTTACCTCTATAACATACTATTGAGGCTATTATCGTAATAAGAAAAACAATTCCTGTAATTATTTCGTACGCTTGGTGTTTTTGGTCTTCGCCAGTTTTAGATTGAATAAACCAGCCAATTGTTGCCGGTATTGCAATAGCTATGATGGTATAAATAAAGGTTTCTAGTCCGTAATAATAATTACGATTTTCATCATTTGTAATTGCCAAAGCAAGATAATCCCGATTAGACCAATATAAACCAAACGAAAGCCCCATAGTAATCCCTGCAATACCAATTCCGGTTAGGTCTAATGTTTTCAGCGACATCATAATAATCATGGAAACACCGCTTAGCATCATTCCGATTGAGTATAGTTTTCGGATGTTGAAATGTTTCAACAAGAACCCATTTAATAAGAATGTAAGCGGAATCCCTGTATAAATTGCCAACTGATAAATAACAACTTTTGAGGTGTCATTTGAATTCCTCATGATGTATGCAGCGACAAAAATATCGATTACGGGTAATACCAGTGCATAAACTAAGTTTGTAAAAATCAGTATACGGAAATTATGGGTTTGGCTTTTAAAATGGTCAATTTCTGATATAAGTTTTTTAAACATTAGTTATTTTTTAAAAGTAAAAGAATCTCTTTAATCGAAAATTGAGCACCACAAACAAATTCATCCGAAGCTCCGTAATATATGGTAAGTGTATCTCCATCTGGTTCTACAACATGACCATTTGTAAATACTACGTTTCCAAAAAAGCCACTTAACTCATATTCTGTAGTAGGAACCATTATAGGTTGTTCGGTTCTTGCAATTACTTTAGAAGGATCTTTTAAGTCCATCAAAAAAGCACCTAAACAATATTGATGATTTTCATTGGCTCCATGATAAATTTCTAACCAACCTTTATCTGTTTTTATAGGAGCAGCGCCTGCGCCAACTCGTTTACTATCCCAAAGTCCTTTTCTGGTTTTTATGATGCAATGGTGATTTCCCCAGTGAATACCATCAGGAGAAGAAGCTAGCCAGATATAATTACCACCAATATCTACACTACTTGGGCGATGTAAGGCATAAAAGAATCCGTTTATTTTTTCTTCAAAAATGGCACAATCTTTATTGTGTGCAGGTAATATCATACCATGTTTTGTGAAGTTTTTCCAATCGGTTGTGGTACGTAACCCAACGCCAACACCATTATCTGATACAGAGGTAAAGGTTAGGTAATATGTTCCCTCGATTAAGGCAACGCGGCAATCTTCAATCCCAAAAGTTTCGAGCATGCCTTCGCCAACTAGTGATGGGTAATTTTCGGGTTCATAAAAATTGTGTCCATCTTTGCTACATAATAGGCGTAGGTGAGATAACGTTGTTAAATAATCAACGCCTTTGTAGTTTATTACTCTAGCATCGGTTGCTATTAATTCGGGATCATCTTTTGGTATCTCGATGATTTTAATAGCACCAGTTTCTGTTAATATAGGAAAGGAAATGATACCGTCTTTTTGCTTCGGTCTTTCGGCTACTCGTACCACTAACCAGGTTTTATTTTCATATTGAAATACTCCTGGATTTAATAAGCATGTAATTTCTAATCCTTCTCTGCTTGCAGGGATATCTATAGGTGATAATAAGGGGTTATCTGTAAAACGTTTTGCTATATCTTTCATGTTTTTGTGGTTCTATGTTTATGGTATTTTAAAGAATACCCCCAATTTTGTTTATGTAAATCAGGGGGTATTCTTTATTAAAATTTAATATCCAGGGTTTTGAGTTAAAGTTCCTGCCGATGCATTAATTTCTGATTGAGGTATTGGATACAACATGTTTTTGTCTTGGAATTTTTTTCCACTTGCATTCATTACTTCTTTCGCAATTCCCCATCTTTTTAAATCAGCCATTCTTTGGTTTTCAAAACCAAGTTCGGCTCTTCTTTCCGAGATTAACCAGTTTTTAATAGTCGCTTTATCCGATGATGCTGGTCTGTCTACAAGTGTTCCTGCAGGTACAGTACTTCCATCGGCTGTAGTAGTAGTTCTTGCTCTTGTTCTAATTTTATTGATATAAGCTATTGCTGTGGCATAATCTCCGGTTTCATTAAGAGCTTCGGCTTTCCAAAGCAATACATCGGCCATACGAATAAATACTTTATTACTTGGGGACTGATCGTTTCCTTTATTATCACCATTGGTAGTTCCTAATATTTTATTTACCCATAGCTGATCTGCATTTACGGTATATAATTTTCTAGGATCATTAGGTTCAAATGAATTTAAGAAATCTGTTGTAGGAGCAAAAAATCCCCAACCTGCCAATGCACAGAATCCATTTCCTCTAGCAGGAACAACATTACTTTGATGATCAAAAGAAAAAATTACTTCATTATCAGTGTATTCCGTTCCTACACTAAAGTTATCAAAATAATTGGCATTTAGTTTATAATATCCAAGTCCTTCTAATTCATTTACATAAGTAATTACATCTGCCCATTTTTCATTATACAGTGCCGATTTTGCCTGAAGCGCAATTACAGCTCCTTTGGATACTCTCCATTTTTCGGTATCTGAGCTATATTTTGAATTAGTCAATAGGTCTTTGGCTAAAGCCAAATCAGTATTAATCTGTTTCCATACTTCAGCTTTTGGAGCTCTTACCGCTTTTTCAAAAGCTTCTTGATATGTTTTTATAGGAGTCAGGATTAAAGAAACATCTCCAAAATTATTAACCAATGTGAAATAGTAAAACGAACGTAAAAAGTAAGCTTCTCCTAATAATTGATTTTTTCTGGCAGTACTGATTCCTGTAATAGCTTCAATTTCTGGATTTACTAGAAAATTAATTGCCGTATTGGTTCTTTTTATTCCTTCATAATTGTATTTCCATACCCCATTAACACCGCCATTTTCGGATGTGAATGTATAATTATCTACTTCGTCCATCCAAGGTTGGTCTGAGTTAGAAATCCATGTTTTTTGCATATCATCAGATGCTACGTCTTGCAGGATAATATCATTATTGGAAACAAGTCCATCAGTCCAGTTCCAATTTCCCATTATGTTTAACGTGTTTGAAAACATTAAATAGGAGGAACTAACAGATTTTTCTACCGTATTAAGAGTAGGAGTAGCATTTATTTGATCATCTGTTACTAAACCTACAGGATCTATCGTTAACTCATCACTACAACTTGTAAAGGTTGCAAGTCCTATTAGTAGTGTTGCTATATGTATATATTTCATGATCGTTTTTTTATAAGTTTAATTTTAATCCTAGGATATAAGATTTCGATTGCGGATACGTTCCCATATCGACCAATGAGGTAGATTCTGGATCTAGTCCAGTATATTTAGTAACGGTAAATAAGTTCTGACCTGACATATAAATACGAAGATTGGCTGCCCCTATGATTCCTTGGTTAAAAGTATATCCGATCTCTACATTCTTTAATCTTAAATAAGAAGCGTCTTCGATAAATGCACTAGACATTTGTCCACCTCCATTAGGGTTAAAGGTTACTCTTGGAATTGTATTACTGGTTCCTTCTCCATTCCAAGCATCTAATATTGCTGTAGTAGAGTTAAGGGGCATCTTGGTGCTATAAGCTGTAACTTGTTTTGAGTTATTATAACGGTCAACACCTTCTACTCCTTGAAAAAGAAGTGAAATATCGAAGTTTTTATAACTACCATTAAAAGCAAAACCATAATTAATTTTCGGAATAGGATTTCCTATAAAAGTTTTATCATTGGCATCGATTTTACCATCGCCATTTAAGTCTTTAAACTTCATATCTCCAGGTAAAGCCCCGTTTGTATTGCTGTACAACTGAGAATTTATTTCGGAAGTGTTCTGATATATTCCATCAAAAACATAACCATAATACGAGTTTATAGGTTGTCCAACAGTTGTTCTGGTGTTTGATTGCAGATTGTCAATATTTTTGATGTACTGCTGTAAAGCTTCAACTCTGTTAGTTAATGTTGTGAAGTTCCCACTGATACCATATTTAAAAGTATGGTCATTGTTCTGGAAATTAGCTCCAAACTCAAAACCTTTATTGTTTATAACCCCTGCATTTACATAAGTAGATTCGATAACACCTACAGTTACTGCTGGTAAACCTACTGTTAATAGGATGTCCTTGGTTGTTTTATCAAAATAATCAGTAGTAATAGATAGTTTATTTTTTAGGAAGCTAAAATCCAAACCAAAATCGGTTTGAGTTGTGGTTTCCCATTTGATATCAGGATTTCCGTAACGGATAATTTTTACATTATCATTTGTTTGAGAAACAAGCGTTTGGTACGTGTTATTAGGAATCTCTTGATTCCCTGATTGTCCCCAACTTGCTCTTAATTTTAAGTTTGAAATCCAATCGGCTTTTTCCATAAATTTTTCTTTGGATATAACCCAACCTCCAGAAACCGAAGGGAAATAACCCCATTTATTATTTGGTCCAAAACGAGAAGAACCATCGGCTCTAATAGTTCCCGAAGCATAATATTTGTTATCATATCCATAAGTTGCAGAGGCAAAGAAAGATACTAAAGCCCAACTACTACCGCTACCGCTGGCATTGTTTTTTACATTTAACTCTCCATAATCTAAATAACGGAAAGGATCGCTGGTATTATCATAATTAGTTCTTGTTCCGTATATATTATCACTCTTATTTATTATGTTCTCTGTACCTAATAAGGCGTTGATGCTATGTTTCTCGTTAAGAGTTTTTACATAATTTAAGGTATTACTAAAAGTAAAAGTCATATCCTGTCCCATATCATCATTAAGAGAAGAAGGTCTGTTTATTCTTCCCATTCCAGGATATAAAGGATCTCCGTTATCATCATCACCAAAATTCTGGTTGAATTTTTTATTATGAATAAAAGAGATGTCAGCTCCGAAACTGCTTCTAAATTTCAAAGACTTATCATTTAGCAAACTGTATTCTCCGTATACATTTCCAAAAAGTCTAAATGTTTTAAGTTTATTATCGATAAGATTTGCTATCGCAATAGGGTTGTAGGCAGAGTCATAATCATGGCTCCATCCGTTTTTGGTATTATTATTTAGATAAAAAGGTAAATCGGTATAAGGATTCTCTGCGGAATAGGTTGGGTCATTTACATCTTTGTAAACGCCAAGAATAGATGGTCTAAACATGGCATAACGTATTACACCCATTTCATCGCCACTAGAAGATAATTTATCCTTAACACTATTAGTAATCTGGATATTGGTTCCTACTTTTAAACGTTCAGAAAAATTAGAATTTACATTGGCTCTAAAGTTTATACGCTCATATTGGTTATTGTTTCCTACTATAATTCCTTTTTGGGCAAAATAACCCCCAGAAATTAAGTACTGTGTAGTTTCGTTTCCGCCACTGGCCGAAAGCTGAAGATTTGTCGTTTGTCCTGTAGTAAATAATTCATCCAACCAGTTAGTATTAGCCAATGGTATTCCGTTTACAGATCCAGCATTTTTAGCTGCCTGATAGGGACTTGTAGCGTTTGCAGCATTACCAGTTGTATTATGCCAAGCACGATCAACTACTGTTAAGTATTGATCAGCATTTAGTAATTTAGGAAGATTTGTAGCGTAATTTAACCCCGTATAGTATTCGATATTAAGACTCGATTTTCCTTTTATACCGTTTTTGGTTGTAATAAGGATTACACCACCGGCAGCACGAGAACCGTAAATTGCTGTTGCAGCAGCATCTTTTAATACAGTCATAGACTTAACATCCGATTGATTTAGGAAATTGATATCGCGAGTAGGAACACCATCTACTACATAAAGTACTTCATTGTTTCCTATAGTTCCTACGCCTCTTATGCGTATTTCGAGTCCATCTCCGGGTTGTCCTGAACTAGAACTTACTGATACGCCCGCAACCTGACCTTGTAATGCCTGACCAACATCGGCTACTTTGGTTTTAGATAATTCGGTCATATCTACAGTTGTAACAGCACTTGTGATGGCTGATTTCTTTTCGCTTGTATATCCTACAATAACAACCTCATTTAAGGTATTTGTATCTGTGACCAGCGTAATATTTAAGTCTTTTTTGCCACCTACAGCAGCTTCTTGAGTTTGATACCCGATATAACTAAAAATCAATACATCATCTGGAGCTAAATTTGTAATGGTATAATTACCATCAAAATCGGTGATGACATAATTAGAAGTTCCTTTTACATTGATATTAACTTGAGGTACCGGACCGTCACTATCAGAAACGACACCTTTAACGGTTTGGGCATGCATAATGCTTCCCAACATAATTGCTCCGAGGAGGAACAATTTGTACATATATTTTTTCATCATCATAAAGAAGTATTAATTGGATTACTAATTTGTTTGTTTTTTTTCATAGTTTTTCTTGGTAAATTATAATTCGTGGTTTTACGATAACGTTTGAATTAATTATCGTTTATAAAATTAGCTTGAGGATACAACAAAGCGTGTACACTATTTCTTCAAAAGTGTACACTGGGTTTTATTTGTTGTTATTCAGGTGTTTATGTAGTTATTGGCTCTTTGATTTATATTTGAGCTGATAATTTTTTGGAGTTAAATCGTATAGTTTTTTAAACTCACGGTAAAAATAGGAGCGGTTGTTAAACCCAGATTGATAGCATACCTCTGAAACGGTTAATTTATTTTTTCTTAATAATTCCGCAGCATATTTTAATCGAATGGTACGAATTAAATCACCAGGTGTAAAACCAAAAAGCTGTTTAGTTTTTCGGTACAATTGCGAGTTACTAATACCTAATTCTTTTTCGATAAATAAACTCTGAAGATTTTCATTATCGATATTGTTACGAATAAGTTCAATAACTTTTTTTATAAAGTCTTTTTCATCGTTATTTATCGGAAGTTCCGATAGGTTTTCGACCAAAGTATCTTGTTTAAAATACCTCGAAATCAATTCTTTTTCTTCCAGAAGTTTTTGTATTCTTATTAGCAAGTGATCTGGATAAAACGGTTTTGGTATATAAGAGTTAGCACCACTTTCTATTCCCTCAATTCGGTGTATGACCGAGTCTTTTGCGGTAAGCATAATAAAAGGAATGTGGCAGGTTTTAAGATTGGTCTTTATCTTTTTGCAAAGTTCAACACCATCCATAAAAGGCATCATTACATCGCTAATAATGATGTCGGGTATTACGTCTTCAATAATTTTTAGTGCTTCCAGACCGTTATACGCCATAATAAGTTTATACTTTTCGCTTAATAACTCATTAAGGAGAACATGAATATCTTTTTCGTCTTCGACTATTAATATTATTTTTCGATTATCGGCAAGTTCCTCCAGAGATAAAATTTTGTTTGGAGTTTCATCTGGTTTTATAGGGTTTTCTTCGAGGATATTCTTTAAATGATGCGAAATTAAAATCGGACTTAGAGCCGTATCTAATTCTTTTTCGGTAAAAACATCTTTGTTACAAGGGATAAGAATTGTAAAGGTCGTTTCTTTATTCAGTACACTGGTAACCTGTATTTCACCTCTCAATACTGTAACCAGTTTTTTTACATAAGCCAGACCAATACCAGTTCTAAACATATTATTGTCCGTTTCCTTGCTAGAATCAGCCAAGAAAAATTGATTAAACAAGGAGTCCAGTTCTTCTTTCGGGATTCCCTTACCAGTATTAGTGATTGTAATGTTTAATTTCTCAGAATCCTTATCTTGAATATAGAGTTTAAGGTTTATTTTTCCGTTTACAGGAGTATATTTAAAGGCATTCGACATAAGATTAAACACTATTTTTTCAATCTTATCCTTATCGTACCAACCAATTAAAGTAGGAGGAATGTTGAGGTTATACTCTATATTTTTTTCTAAAGCCCATTCATCAAATAATTCCGCAATTTGTTCTACCAAATTTACCAAATCAAATTTTTTCACGGTTACTTCGAGATAATCATACTCAGCTTTCCTAAATTCAAGAAGTTGTTGCGTTAAGAATAGTAAACGAGAAGAATTTCGTTGAATCATCTGTATGAATTTCTGATTTCTTTCGCTGAGGTTTGTCGTTTCCGAAAGTTTTTGGATAGGACCAACAATAAGCGTTAAAGGAGTTTGGAATTCGTGAGCAATATCAGTAAAAAAAGTAAGCCTGTTTTCGTGCAATTCTTTTTCCCTTTGTCTAAAAAGGATATTTTGGTTTAATGATTGTCGCTTCTTGTAGTAACTAAGCACAAATAATACAAAACCCAAGAACAGCAAAGAATAGATAATAATAGCAAGATTCGATTGCCAGAATACAGGTTTAACCCTAATATCGATAGCATGAACCGGTTTACTCCAAACGCCATCACTATTAGACCATTTTATCCATAAAGAATAGTTTCCTTTAGGAACATTAGTAAAAGAAATAATGCGTCGGTTATTGATGGTATTCCAGCCTTTATCAAAATTCATTAACTGATAGGCATATTGGCACTTTTCGGTATTTATATACGTTAAAGCAGTTAGCTCAATGTCAAAAAAGTTTTGGTTATGATTTAAAACAATCGAAGGATGAGTGTTTGAGTCTGGCGTAATTACCAATCCCTGATAATAGGGGATAGGCTGGTTCTGACCGCTAATTTTATCAATAAAAAGATCTGGAATAGTTGTAGATACTTTTATTTTTTGAGGCAAGAAATAATTAAATCCCTTTATTCCTCCCATAAATATAAATTCAGAATTTAAGTCTTGATAAAAAGCTCCATCTGCAAATTCATTATTTTGCAAACCTTCATTTTTGGTATAATTAGTAAATTTTAATTCTTTAGAATTAAAGTTAGACAAACCAAAATTGGTACTTAACCAAAGGTTATTTTTTTTATCGGCAACAATTCCGTGAATCGTATTATTAGGTAGACCATCCTTTACCGTAAAATTTTTAAATATTACTTTTCCATCATTTTTTATAGGTTCTAACAAATTAAGACCAAAACTAGTACCAATCCAAAGCCTGTTTTTAGCATCGGTTTGCAAACATAGTATGTCATTATTGGATAGGCTTGTAGAGTCATTGGGACTGTTTTTGTAAACGTTAAAGTGTTCCGATTTTTTGTCAAATAAATTTAAACCTCCCAAACGAGTTCCAATCCAAAGCTGATTTTTATTCTTAGGAATTATAGAAAAAACAATATTACTGCTTAAAGCATTTTTCTGACTACTGTCAGCAATATATCTTTTAAAATCAGTGATTCTTAAATTTTCTCCAGAACGTTCCATCTTGCAGCGAATCATTCCATATCCATTTGTTCCAAGCCATATAAAACCGTCTTCATCTTGATATATAGAATAGATAGATTTAAAGAAACCACAATCCGCATTACCTACGATATCAGCCCAATTAATTAATTTTGATTTTTTCAAGTCAAAAACAGAAATGCCTTCACCGTCACTACCAATAAAGATTAAATTATTTTGTCCTTTGCATAAAGCAAAAACAGCATTATTTATAGCGCTATTATTTTCATTGAAATTTTTATATTCTAATGGTTTTTCGGGATTGAGATAAAAATTAGAGGAAAATCGGAACAAACCTTTCCCTTTTGTGCCAACCAAAAAAGTATTCTTATCAACTTCCAGAAACGTTCTTACAATAGCTCCGTCTAATTCTGGAACCTGCGATTTAGAAATAAGGTTAAATGATTTCTCGAGTGGATACATTTTAATAATTCCGTCGCCATCCGTTCCAGCCCAAATAATATTTTCATTACCCCTAATTAAAGTTGTAGTTTTTTGGTTATTCAGATATTTCAGCCATTCATGATTAATTATAGTGCCATCAGTATCAATAATATAATGACCTGATTTACTAGATACAACAAGTCCTTCAGGAGTATTCCCGATAGTGTTTTCGATATCTTTTTTTAAAAGTAAAGTACTTTCATTATTTGCAAAAGAAAATAAGCGAGATTCTCCTTTTACCGATATGGTACATATTTTTTGTTTAGAAACTATTCCAAATGTCCGAATGTTATCCGAAATTAATGTTGTTTTAGTGATAGATGGTTTTCCGTTTGGATTGTTTTTAAGAGATAATGAATAGAGTTTATTATCTTCAAATAAAACAAGTAATTCCCCACTTAAAGAGAATTCCATTTTTATTACCGCTTTTTTCGAAAGTTTTTCGGTATTCAATAACTGAAAATTAGCTCCGTCATAGTAACCAATTCCCCAGTCTTTTACAGCACAAAATACTTTTTTAGAAGGATCGAGCGCCATATTAAATTCAGATTCAGATAATGGAGGTATATTTTCTCTCGAAAAGTAATAATGCTGAAAAGTACCTGTTTTTTTATCATAGCAATTAATTCCATGAATAGTAAGTATCCAGATTTTGCCTGTACTATCTTCATCAATTTTAAGAATGACTTGGTTGCTTAAACTATTTTTATTGTTTAGCTCAGGTCTGAAAATTTTAAAGTTATTTCCATCATATCGATTCAAGCCATCCCAAGTACCAACCCAAAGTAAATTTTCCGAATCCTGAAATATGCTATTAATAGAACTATTTGATAAGCCTTTGGTGTTATCCAATTGCTCTAAAGAATATTTTAAGTCTAATGATTTATAAGAATCCCAAACCGATTTATAATCAGGATTATTAATTTTTGATTGTTCTACTTTATCAAACGGATTTTTTGAAATACTATCTAAAGTAATTTTCTTTTCATTATTGTTACAAGC
>NZ_JPRM01000033.1 GCF_000737695.1 Flavobacterium hydatis | reverse complement strand
ACATATTGATGAAATTGAAAAATTCGATTTGACACCTTGCATTTTTCAAGAGAAAATAGAAAAGTCAATAGAATTGCGTGTAACCGTAGTTGGAGAAAATGTATTTACTGCAGGTGTAAATTCTCAAATATTGGAAGCCACTAAAACGGATTGGCGAAAAGAAAAATTAGAATTTTATATAGAAGAAATTCCAAATGAGATAAAAGAAAAATGTATCTCATTAGTTAAAATCTTGAATCTCAAATTCGGAGCAATTGACTTAATTAAGGATATAAATGGTAATTATATTTTTTTAGAAATCAATCCCAATGGACAATGGGCTTGGATTGAAAATGAAACTGGTTTAAAAATTTCTGATTCAATAATAAACGAATTACTATGTGGATAAATTTCTTGAAGAGTATTGGTGTAATTTCTAGAAAGAACCAGGAAGAGCCATGTGCTTATAAGCATACTGATTACGATTTAGAAGAAGAATCCGATTCAGAGAAAATAGTACTGCACAAAGAGTTTTTAAAGTCTATTTTAGAAGAAGAAAACAATCGACTTGGTTTTATCGAAAATAAAACCTCTCAAATTATTTCTCAAACAAGTATAGTGTTTTCATTATTAGGTTTGTTTGCTCCTATAATAATGGAAAGTTTTGAAAATATACCACTTTTTTTTAAAATATTAATAATTGGTTCCTTATTGCTTACTTTTTCATTTTACCTTTTATCAATAACAAACGCCCTTAAAAATTTTGATATAAAAAAATTTAAATATCCTCGGGCTAACCCTTCCAATGTTTTAGATTTTAAAACAAACTCAATAGAACAATTTAATGCTGAACTTGTTAGAGATTATCTTTACTCTATTGATAAAGTTGTTAAGATAAATAATGAAAAGGGCACAAATTTATTACATGCACACAGAGCTTTCAAACTTGGTATTTTTCTAACAGGAATACTAGTGATGTTTGTTTGCTCAATACTGTTTTTTACAAAAAAAGAAGAGTCAAACATAACTATTAAGCACCCTATTGAAATTAAACATTTAGATTCTATATTTAAAAAGAATAGACCTATTATAATTATTCAAAAAGACACTTTTAAAAAAGGAAGTTTAAAGAAATAATGAATATTAGGCTATGCAAGAGATTTTAAAATAAATTTAGGACATAAAAGAATATATTATTATAAATTGGCAGATGATAGACAATATTTAAAAACTAATAATGGCGCATACGTTTAAATTAAGCATTCAAACCTTAAGTAAAATAGACCTATTGTTACCTCGTTTAAAGCATTCTGTTTTTCCAACAAAAATAATCCGTTGGTTAGAAAACTTTGATGAAGATGAGGTTGATTTAGCAATTGATTTATTGAGCGTGTATGAATACATTCCATTTAATGAGTTCATATTTCGATTAAATGATTTATTATTGGAAGTACTAAAGAGTATACCGGCTGGAGAAAAAATAATAATATTTCCATATGGTAAAGTTGGGAAGAGTGGAACACTAGTTACTTATCCTTTAAAAAACACTGATGCTTTCAAAAAAAGGCAAAATGATATTGAGTTGACACATGATTATGAAAATATCAAAAAACCTGGAGAGTATAACCATTTTGTTTTTTTAGATGATTTTATAGGTAGTGGACAAACATTTTGTACTGAATACTCTAGAATAGATTATGTTAAAAAATGGATTGAAGATAATAAAATTGACAATGTATATTTATTATCAACCATAATTATGGCTGAAGGAAAGAAATACATCCAAGATCGATTTTCAACTGTAAAAATTATATCAGAAGTTAGAAATAAAATATTTGATAAATCATTATCACCATTAAAAGCATTTGGAAATATTCGTAATATTGAAAAATTAGCATTAAAACGTGGTGGCAAATATGCTTATGGTTTTGATGAGAGTCAATCATTAATATCATATTTTCACTGTACACCAAATAATACACTTTCAATAATTTGGAAAGATAATAAGTGGTTTCCAATCTTTCCTAGATTTGCAACTATCAGAATGGATGAAGCACGTGAATTTAAAAAAGAAATAGCTTTTTACATTGGAATTTGTAACCGCTTAGGAATCGATTTATATACCGGAAACTCAATAATAAAAGAAAAGAAAGGTAAAGAAGTTAGGGTCATAAGGCACAATACAAAACAAGATCATTCGGTCATTGCACTTTTAATTTTAAAGAATTATGGCTATGATAATTTATTAATCTGTCACATATTAGGTCTGACAAGAGAGGAAATAAGATTAATTTATCATGAAGCTCAAGACCTAGGCTTTATTAGTAAAGCTTATGACATAACTGCAGAAGGAACTCAATTTATTAAAGAGTTAAAAAGAAAAACAAGAAAAGAAAATTTTAGAAAGGAAACAGCTAAAAATTTAGAAATAAAAAATATTATATACATACCACAAATGCTTAATGGATTGACATGATTTTTAGTTAGCAAATAACCCGTAATAAGGTTTTCTCGGTGTAGTTCATCGAGAACTAATAAAGCTACTTAATAGCAGACTCAGCAATACTTTTGCTCACTAATTTCGAAAATAAAATCAGTGAGTAATACTATTATTTAACATTCAAGAAAGAGTAACATTAATTATGTCATTTCCATTTGAGCAATTTATTATAGAATCTAAAGAGCAAAATAAATCACAAGAATTTATTGATGCTTGCTTAACTTATGGCAAAAAATTAGATGACAAAGAGTTTCCAGTTATCTTCTCATTGGAACATTTGGCAATGCATATGGCTATTCAATCGGATTATCTTAGAATTTTAATTGGGGATGATAAAAAAAACTTGGTATATGGTAGTGAGTATAAATATGAAAGATATAATTACTTTAAATTAAAAAAGAGAGACGGTAAATTTAGGGAGATAATGTCCCCTTCAAAAGATTTAAAATATATCCAAAAATGGATTTTAGTAAACATAGTTAGTAAATATGTTTTAGCAGATAGTTGTAAAGGGTTTAGAAAAAATATTTTCATTGCTCACAATGCAAAAGTTCATGAAAATTCAGAAGTTATCTTAAAAGTTGATTTATTAAAATTCTACGACACTATAACTGAAAAAAGAGTGTATGGACTTTTTAAATCATTGGGTTACATAAATAATTTAGCATATTCATTTGCAAAAATTACAACAGCAAAACATAGAGATAGTTATTGGAATGATTTTGATGAAAATTCTAAAGAAATATTAAAAGAATTAATAGAGAACAAACCACCTATATTGCCACAAGGAGCGCCGACAAGCCCGATGATTTCAAATATTCTGGCTACTAAAATGGATTACAGATTTGAAGCTTTGGCAAGAAAATTAAATTGTAATTACTCCAGATATGCTGATGATTTAACATTTTCTATCAAAAGAGAAGGGAAATTACCATCATTAAAATTGATTACAAAAATCATTTCTAACGAAGGTTTTTTTATTAATGATAAAAAAACTAAATATATGAAGAAAGGTTGTAAACAATACGTAACAGGATTGACAACAACCAATGGTACCAATGTTTCAAAGGGATACAGAAAAACAATTACAGAACATATTTATTATTGCAGAAAGTATGGAGTTAATAGTCATTTAGAGAAACGTATCAAAGATTTTCCTAAATACAATAATATTAAATTTCACAATTGGTTATATGGTCACATGTGTTTCATTAAATCAATAAATGAAAATGCAAGTAAAAAAATGCTAGAAGATTTTAATAAAATCAATTGGTATATATAAAACTTATTTGATAAAATATTCAATTTTATAAAAATAAATGGATCAAAATAAATTACTAGAATCTATAGAATTCTTCAATAAATTAAAGATTTTCGAAGAAGACGTTACAACAGATTTAGAAAAAACTCAAGGTTATTTTGCAGTTGTTGTTACTTATGAATATAAAGATTATTCCTGTAAAACAAAAAAATTATATTATAAAGATATTGCATTACAAGGAAACGTACATAACAAATCCCAGCTACAAAATTATTTTAAGACTCCTGTTTTTTGGTTAGATATTGAAACACACGATTGGCCTCACGGCAAGGGAGCAGAGATTGAAAAAAGAGTGATAAAGGATATGTTTGATGGAGATAATCCTGATTTTGAAAAATTATTAAAATTAATTGCCAATAATAAATCTACTGGGTTTATTCAAGAAATTACTTGGGAAGGTAGAACACAAATGTATGGGCATAATTTTGAGAATAACAATCATTGGCATGACTTAATCAAATTGATTCAATATGTTATTAAGAGCAAGGGTAAAATGCCCCCCAAAGAATATTTTAGCAGATTAGTTTTTAAGTGGCATAAAGAAGGTAGAGATAGTTTAAGCCCTGATTTAGGTGGCAGAAAAATGATCTGGGATTTATTAAACAACATCAAATTTATTCAAACCAAACTTTCTAAAATGGAATTATCAAAGATCCTTTTAAATAAAAAACAAATCATCCTGCAAGGCCCTCCAGGAACCGGCAAAACGTACACGTCGAAAGATCTTGCAGAGGAGCTAATTTATAGTAAAATCTCAGTTGATAAGAAAATACAAAAAGAAAACTTAGAAAATTCAGATCAATTTAAATTGATACAATTCCATCCTTCTTATTCTTACGAAGATTTTGTTAGAGGGATTACTGCAAAAAGTAAAGATGGAGTAATTGAATACATCACTGAGAATAAAGTTTTAGCTAAGTTTGCAAAAAAAGCATTAAAAAACTTTAATGATACTAATAAAGAACAAATAGAAGTTTCAAAAGAAAAATGGATAGGTGAACAATTTGAAAAATTTATTGATTTTATTTCTGACAACATAGAAAGGAATGGAAAAATTGAGATTACTGAATCTGTAAATATTATAAAGTTAGACGAAGATGCTTTCAGATATAAGGGTATAGATGGGTGGTCTAAAAATGGTAATAGAATGCTCTTTGAAGATATAAAGCAAGCATATCTAGATGAAAATAACGATAGACAAGATGTAAAACACAATAAGGATTTATCTGGGTTGGCTAAATGGCACGCAAGTTATTACATTAGAGTTCTTGATAAATTTAGAAAATTTTTAAAGGATAACAACATAGTTTTTGTTGCAAACACTTCAGAAAAAGAAAAATTAAAAAATTATGTATTAATCATTGACGAAATCAATAGAGCTAATCTTCCTGCTGTCTTGGGGGAATTGATTTATGCTTTGGAATATCGTGGAGAAAAAGTAGAAAGTATGTATGACATTGACGGAGATAATACATTAATAATTCCACCAAATTTATTTATCATTGGTACTATGAATACTGCTGACAGAAGTGTAGGACATATTGATTACGCTATTCGAAGACGTTTTGCTTTTGTTGATGTTTTACCAGATGCTTCAGTAATAGAAAATTTAAATGCTAGAGCTCTATTTGAAGAAATTAGTAAACTTTTCCATAATAATGAAACTCTTGCCTCTGATTTCAAACCAACTCAAGTACAATTAGGACACAGTTATTTCATAGTAAAAGACGATACCGAATTACATCTTAAAGCCAAATACGAAATTATACCTATTTTAGAAGAATATCTAAAAGACGGTATATTATTAGAAAAAGCAGAAAAAATAATTTCAGATTTAAGAAACAGATTTGACAACTAATTTATTTGAATATTGGGAGCATTTCGATAATGCTTTAAAAATTGAACATCAACAACTTTTGTCAGATGAAAAGTATAGCTATGACTTTTCCAAACCAAAAGGAAATATTTTATGTTTTAATATTTATACAAAAAATAATCAGCTTTTCCTAAACACATCATACTGCATTGGTGTAGATTGGTTAGATGATAAATCAGCTATATATATTGCTCCTAAACTAAATTCAAAGAGCACTAAAGAAGAAGAAAAGTTAATAGAAGTCGATTATATAAAAATGCTTTTCTCTTCTTTAAAATACATGGAAACTTCAAACGAAATAAATGATTTGTTTGAAATAAAATGGAACAAACCAGAAATAGAGATTAAACAAACCCAAGATTTACTAACTCCATTGTTGGTAATTCAATATTTAAATTTATTAAAAACAATAGTTCGTAAGGGATTAAAAAAATCATATTACAAAGTTGAACATAATTTAAATAGTAGAGTAAAAGGAAAGATTTTAGTGGGTAAAAACATGAAACAAAACATATTGAAAAACAAACAATTACACACCTATTGCCAGTATGATGAGTTTGGAGTAAATGGTTTAGAAAATCGTTTGCTAAAAAAAGCATTAGTTTTCGTGAAAAAAATTTTACCAACTTTAGACAAAATCAATCATAAGAATTTAGCATCAGATTTGTTCAACTACATCACTCCGGCTTTCGAAACTATTTCCAAAAAAGTAGAACTGAATGAAATAAAGCATACAAAAAATAATACTTTTTATAAAGAATACGCAGAAGCCACTAGATTAGCAAAATTGATTTTAAAACGTTTTGGCTATAATATTTCTAATGTCGAAAAGCAGACTATTTTGACACCTCCATTTTGGATTGATATGAGTAAGCTTTTTGAGTATTATGTTTTGGGACTGTTAAAAAAACAATATCCAAATCAGGGGGAAGTGAAATTTCAGTTTAATTGTAATAATGCCCATGAAATTGATTATCTTTTAAACTCAGAAGAAATTCAAATGGTTATTGATGCTAAATACAAGCCTAAGTACAAATATAAGTCAGGTATTGAAAAAGAGGATTTTCGACAAATTAGTGGTTATGCCAGATTAAAAAAAGTCTATGACGAGTTCAAAATAGAAGATTATAGCAAAAATATAGATTGTTTGGTTATCTATCCTGATTTAGAGACTCAGCATAATGATTTAAGTAAGTTAAAAGCAGAAGAAAATAAGATTGGAAAGTATGTTTGTTTTTATAAAATTGGGGTAAACTTACCAATTATTGAATAAGTAAAAGGGACATTCCTTTTAGGATAGTCTCCTTTAATATTTTTTTAAAGTTATTTGTAACTTATACCTTAAGAAGCATGTGCAATAATCATATAATAATCTTCCAAAATTTGGTTAGATATTTGAATGCTTCCCGCTAGGAAGATATAAGTACAACAAGATTCCAATTAGTAGCGGGAACAAGACTCTAACCTCTAACCGTAATTCGTAAGACTTTTTATGATTGAAACCACCAAGCAATTCCTTAAGAAATTAAGAAGTAGTTTCATTTTTGCTTATTATGTCTGACAAAGTCTTTATGTTGGTTAAGCAATTATTCTTTTTCTTCAATAGTATATTTATGCTACCGAAAGAAATATCCAAATAATAAATTTATCTTTCTTAAATTTACTCCAGTACCTGTAACATTTTAATTTCTAACTTCTAAAATGATGGATTTTCAGAATGATGAATTTTCAAAAATAGAATCACTAAAATCAAAGAAAATAACTTTTATAGTAAAGTTTTTTGCAACATTTGTTTTTGTGAGTGCTATTTTAGGAATAATTAGTTTAGAGATAATTATCATTGAATCTGGAAAATTATCTGTTGAATTTAAAATTTCGTCTATAGTAATATGCGTAATTCTTTTATCTTTTTTGGTATACTTCGTATTAAAGGATACAATTAGTATCATAAAAAACAAAATTACCAAAGTAATAGTTGATCAAAGTGGTTTGCACCATTATAAAGATGAAATAATTATTGAATCACTAACTTTTGAAGCTTTATGTCCAAATCACGATCTGAAAAATTATGATGTAGTTTTATCAGAGGGTGAAGATGTAGGTTATGATATTTGTGTATATTATTTCGATAACTCTAAGAACACAATAATATATAAAGCCATTATATTCAATACTCCTTTTTCGATACGCAATGGAAAAGAATTAAAAAGACATTTCATAAAGGGTGTTTTAAAGTTCCGATCTGATTTGAAAGTTTCACCAAAAGTTTTAGATGTACTAAATTTAAAGGATTTACAAAATTAAATTGTCTCGTCCTGAAGATAAAGTAATTTATAAAAAAATCGACAGATTTAATACTTTTCGAATATTCATTTCATGATTTAATCTAACTTAAACCATTCATTTACCTCATCAGCAATCGTTTCCCTTATTTCGGGAATTTCAAATTCATTTGTAACGGAATTATATTCGTAATCTTTTTGCCATTTCTTGTAATGTAAAGCCACCTGTTCTATCGCGTCACAGATAAACATAAGTTCATCATTTATCATAATCGGATGCAGAGACAACCGTACCCAGCCTGGTTTATTAGTTTGGTTTCTCTCTAAAAGTTCGTTTGTAATTGTTGCTGATTTATTTTCGTTTATATTAAACAAATAATGCGCATAAGTACTTGCACATGACCAGCCACCACGAACCTGAATCCCGAAACGATCATTTAAAAGCTTTACGATTAAATTATAGTGAATATCTTCGATTACAAAAGAAATACAACCAATTCTTTCCGTTTTTAAATCTCCTAAAATGGACAAACCCTTTATTTTTTGAAGCCTCAGAAAACAAACAGTAAGCAGTTCTTTTTCTCTTTTTTTAATATTTAGAATTCCCATTTTATCTTTTAATTCTAAAGCTAAAGCAGTCCTTATTACCTGCAGAAAACCAGGTGTCCCACCATCTTCTCTAACTTCTATTGCCTGACTATAACAATAGCTGCCCAAAGGATTTGTCCATTTTACATTTCCACCGCCTGGATTATCCGGAAATTCAGCTTTGTATAATTTTTCATTAAATACTAAAACACCAGAGGTTCCCGGTCCTCCTAGAAATTTATGAGGAGAAAAGAAAATAGCATCTAATTGCTGCTCTGGATCTTTCGGATGCATATCTATTTTGACATAAGGCGCTGAAGCTGCAAAGTCAACAAAACAAAGTCCTCCATTTTGATGCATGATTTTTGCCAATTCATAATAAGGTGTAATAATTCCTGTTACATTTGAACAGGCGGTAAAAGAACCTATTTTTAAGCTTCTGTGAGCGTATTTTTTAATTTCTTGAGAAAGAATATTGGAATCGACCAAATTATTTACGTCTGGAGGCAAAATCACAACATCAGCATTTGTTTCATACCATGAAACCTGATTGGAATGATGTTCCATATGCGTAATAAATATAACTGGCTTATCAGTTTCATAATCTTTTCGTAAACGCATAATGCGGTGTAATTTTGACAAAGCCGCCGTCATTCCAGTTCCTGTAGTCACCAAGACATCAGATTCATTTGCGTTTACAGACTTCTTAATTATATCTCTCGCATATTGATAAGCATGAGTTGAAGTCTGACCTGTTTGACTAGAAAGTGAATGCGTATTGGCAATCATTGGACCGATTTTATGGAGCATAATATCCTCAATTGGAGCGTATAATCTCCCACTGGCAACCCAATCTGCATAAAGCAGGTTTTGTTTTCCATAAACTGATTCAAAGCAGTGGTTTACTCCTATTGTATTTTCTCTAAATTTTGAGAAGTAGCACTCCAGTTCAACTGGTTCTGTTGTTATATCAATCACATTCATTTCCTTTCTCATTTTAATTAACTAAATTTATTATTAGAATCTTCGAAGATTAATTTGCTTGTCCTAAAAGCGATCTAAGAGTAGTCTGCAATTCTTCTCCGTGAAGATTTTTTGCTACGATTATTCCTTTTGAGTCGACTAAATAATTCCCCGGAATAGCTCTTACTCCATATAATTTTGCAATAGCACTATTCCAGAAAAGTAAATCAGAAACGTGCAGCCAAGTCAAATTATCATCCTGAATTCCTTTAATCCAATTTTCTTTCTTTTTATCCAAAGAAACTCCTACTATATTAAATCCTTTGTCATGAAATTCTTTATAAGCTGCAACGATATTTGGGTTTTCTCTTCGGCATGGTCCGCACCATGAAGCCCAGAAATCAACTAAAGTATAGCCTTTTAAATTTTCAGAAAGACGAACTGATTTGCCTTGCGGATCATTAGCTGTAAAATCAGGCACTTTTTTACCAACCGACAAACCGTCTAAAACGGTAACCAGTTCTTTTAACTCTTTTACATATGTACTGTTTTGCTGGCTTTTATCAAGCAAAGCAATGTTCTGAGTTATTTGTTCCGGTGTTAATCTGTAAGACCAGTTTCTATATAATACATAAGCTGGAACTATAGATTTTGGGTTTTCTGTAATGAATGTACTTATTTCTACCTCTTTCGATTTTCTATACGACTCAAATAAATTTTGAGATTCAGAACCTTCAACCACAGAGGTACTATAATATTTCTTTGGACTTAATTTTACGTTAATTGGACCTTTTTCAAGAAAAACATACAATGGAGAGTCTTCTGTGTTTACACTCAATCCATACAATTCAGGTGTTTTCACTTTTGTCTTAAAGCTGAAACTTCCCTCCTTCACTTTTGCGGAATCGATAGTTGTAAACATTTTATTGTGAAATTTCTGCAAATAAACATATTGAGCAACCGTATCTATAACAGTTCCTTTAAGCTGTAAATTACTTTCTTGTGCCTGTGTTTGTGCTGTTCCAAATAATAAGGCAAATCCTAATAGTATTTTTTTCATTTTATTTTGATTGTTTAATAAAAATTTGACATTGTCGAATAGTTCGTTTTTTTTCATTTTAGTTTAGTTTAATATTGAACAAAAGAATTCCTTCAAGCTATTGTAAAAGAGCTTTCGTAAATGCTATTTATAAAGATGTATTGGAGAAATTAGTGTTTTTGCATTCGTAAACCAGCAAGACTATTTTCTTCAAAGATTGAATTCAAAAGCTCATAACTGGTATACAAATGATATAGTTTGGTTTTCATTTTAAAAAATAAATAAATTTAACAATGATGACCTTATTCAGATTTTGAGCAAATCTTTCTTATCTGTCCGTTACAACGGCAGGATTTAGCACCTTATTAAGCAACAGGTTGCTAAGACGTCACAGGGCCTACTCCCTCAGTCTTTCTGGATAAGTATCATACAGAAATTTTCTGTGACACAAATATATATAAATTCTATCAAATTAATATAGTTTGAAAATATTTTTTTTATTTTATATTTCTGAAATATAAATTAACTTCTAAACAATTACATACAAACCCTTTGCATTTGTAAAAAATATGTATTCTGATTTTATATCCCCTCTAGAAATTGATTAGACAGTTCAAGATCACCTATAAATTTAGAAGAGCTGAAAGAATTAACTCTTTCAGCTCTTCTTTCATTCGAAAAAACTTATTTATTTTTTATAAAATTTAAACTTATGAATTTTATTATCGGAATTAATTATAATGTAATATATTCCTGTTGTCAAATTCTTTACATCAGCTTGTCTTAAATCAAAAGAAGATTTTTTTATAGTCTGTCCTAGCATGTTTATTATTTCATAAGAATCGATAGGTGTGCTTCCTGAAATCATTAGTGTACTTTCAACTGGGTTTGGATATAAAAATAAAGACCTATCCATAGTTACATCTTCAGTTGATAAACTTGGGGTTATAATCACACTGATCGTTTCATTTGAGCTAAGTCCGCAAGCACTTAAAATTGAAAAGTTTATTTGGCTTGAGCCACTAAGAGTTTCATGGAATGATATCGTGAGAATATTGTCTGTAATAATAGCTTGATACAGTCCTGATTCTGGATTTCCATTTGTAATACTGTAAGTGTTTTTATTACCTACTGTAGACGAAAAATAATCATCCAGATTAATTACAATCTGTTTCGCTCCAGTGTTTACCACAATAGCAGGCAATGAGTTTGTTAATTCAGGCTTGGTGCTAGCATCACTTTCATAAGCGCCCAAATCTACATTCTCTCCTTTTACTCTTTTATTCCCTACAATATCTACATCATTTTGAGTCCATAAATTCTTTGTGCCTGGTAGAATAAGTGCTGCATTAGTACCAGCATCCGCAACAATTGAGCATGCATTTATGCGCAAACCGTCATCAATCGTTCTCCATATACCATCCTTACCAATCGGATTTGTTGCATCATTGAAAAGTAATCCTGAAAAATTTTCGGTGTGATATCGGTTGTTTGTAGCTAGAAGATAAGCAGATTGCGATGCTTGGCTAAAAGCAATTTCGTTTATTGAGTTGTCTTCAAAAACACAATTCTGTAACTGTGTAGTTCGTTGTGCATCCGAAATTCCCCAGTTCAAATAAATTGCTCCACCTTGCAGTTTAGCCTTGTTTGCATGAAATGTAAGATTTGTAAAACCAACTGGATATGAAGAAGCATTAGTTCCGTAAGATATGGCACCAGCATAAAGTTCAGCCGTATTTTGAGTGAATACACTGTTTGAAACAGCTATTCTATTCTTAGTTGAAGGGACAGAAGTTAGAGACAAAGCTCCTGAAGATCCTGCCGAATGGTTGCCAGCAAAAATACAATTACTAATCTCTATATCAGATAAGGCAAAAATAGCACCACCACTACCAGAGTTGCCTCTGTTGGAAGGAATGATACTATTGTTAATAAAATTGCATTTATCAATTTTGGTAGAGGTATCATATCCTAAACTTATGGCACCACCCATGGCGACACCGGAGCTCAGAGAATTAATTATTTGATTTGTAAAATCACACCTTACAATATTAAGGTTAGTACGTTCCGCGTGAATAGCACCTCCACGGGTTGAAATTGTAATTAGACCATTTAAAACACCGCCAGGTACACATGTATTCTTGTCGAATTTAGAATCGGTAATCTTGATTTCATTTCTCAATAAAGGATCTGATGAATAAAAAAGTAATGCTCCTCCATCTGCCTTTGATTTATTATCTGTAAACGTACAGTTGCTAATAAAACCAGATACCCCGTTGTTAACAATATATGCTGCAGCACCCTGCCCTGCAAAATTTTGTAAAAAAATACAATTATCAAAGGAAACAGAAGATCCACTACTATAAATCGCTCCAGCTTGGTTTACAGACTCATTACCCATAAATACATTGTTGGCAAATGTTAGATTCGAACCATACAGAATGGAGAGCCCACCAGTACTGCTATTTGATTTGTTACCAATAAACTTATTATTGGTAATTATAATATCAGATGATAAAATCCATCCTGCTCCGCCAGTATTATGATACACGATATAACTTGCGATAGTTATGGCTCCACTAGTCCTGTTGTTGTTGGCTTTAGTAACTGTAAAACCATCTAGCCTACTTGATGAAGTCAAATCTACACATAACAATAATGTATAGATATTGTCAGTTTCGTCATTTTTAACACCTATATCACCACTCAAAATAGTAGTATTTGTTTCTGGATTTCTCTCGCTTAAGCTTGTCTCTGCACCTGCAAATCCGCCATATAATTTTATCCCTTCTTTAAGAACAAATGTTGCATCTCTAGGATTCGTTGGTATGGTACCATTTCTGTCTCGCGATGGAAAGTATGTACCACTTTTTACCCAAATTTCTTGTCCTGATTTTGCAGCGTTAATTGCATTTTGCAAATTAGTGTAAGCATTAGTCCACGAACTACCATTTCCTAAACCTGTAGCTGAAGCACTTACAAAAACCTGCGCCTGTGCATGATGTAAAAAGACAATGCTTAATAAAATGAATATTTTAAATATTTTCATAAAAGAAAAAGAGAAATTTGTTAATATGAATGAATCGTAAATATATCATTATTCTGACAAGAAAGCGTTTTTATTTTTTAAAAGAAAATTAACTAAATAATCGGCTTGTCGTGTGGTTTCAGGAAGTCTATAATGTGGAGTAAGTTTTAATACCCAAGCAATAGCAGTTTCAAGAGAAATTTTATGCCCTACTGAGACAAACATAGGATTGGTATTATTCTGTGTTCGTAATGCTTTACCAACCAAAATATTGTTGTAAATCAAATCTTGTGTACTTTTTCTTTCTTGTCCCAGCAAATTTTTATCGTAGCTACCTATTAATCTTTTTTTAGCACAGCCAATTGTTGGAATGTTTAATTCTATTCCAAGATGAGTTGCCATTCCAATTCCTTTTGGATGAGCTATTCCTTGAGCATCACATACAATTAAATCAGGTTTTATAGTAAGTTTTTTAAAAGCTTCAATTAAAGAAGGGATCTCTCTAAAAGAAAACAAACCTGGAACATATGGAAATGCTATTTCCATTTCATGAAAGGCTTTTTCAACAACTTCATGAGTTTCTGCATTTAAAACTACAATAGCACCTATCATATTGTCATTAATATCATTATATGCCACATCAACTCCGGCAATATATTGAATTACCTCTGGTAGTTGATCATATATAATTACTTTCTCACGCAAACTATTTTGAAGATCGTAATAAATTTCAAATTCTGTTTTTTTGTCAAATATGTCGTTACTCATTTTTATATTATTATAGCATATTTATTTTCTTCATCATCAAGGAAATCATATCTAATTCTTTTTGGCATAAGTTGCTCAGTTAGCGTAATAGCTTCCTGTACAACAACAGGAACTCGAGTATTGGTCGTTGTTTTTAAAACCCAATCAATTGCTGTTTCCAAACTTATTTTATGTCCAATAGATATATAAAGCGGATTGCTTCTTTCTTGGGTCCGTAATGCTTTGCCCACAATTTTATCATCAAACCATAGTTCTTGCCTATCCCCTCTTAAATGCCCTAAACTCGTTTTTTCATAATATCCAACAAGTCTTTTCTTTGGACATCCAATTGTTGGAATATCTAATTCAATTCCCAGATGAGTAGCTAAGCCAACATTTTTTGGATGTTCAATACCATGTCCGTCACAAAAAATTAATTGAGGTTTTATACTTAGTTTTTCAAACGCTTTTAAAACTGAAGGAACTTCATTATAGGCAAATAAATCAGGAACATGCAATGTAACATCCTCTAACTCAAAAAATGCCTGATCAACAATTTCTTGTGTTTCAATATCCATTACAGCAATGACTGAAATCATTTTTAGATCTACATCATTGTATGCCACACTAACACCTGCAATGTATTTTATCGGATGTTGAATCTGGTCTTCACTAATAATCTTCTGCGCAAGTTCCTTTTGAAGAATATACTTTTCCATAAAAACATCTTCAACTGTATATCCTAATGTTTCTTTCATGCTTTCCTGAACTAAATAGCCATAAAGAGTCTTTCCAGCTCTATCTTGGTTTAATTCACGTGTGAGATTAAAGGGATTGTCTGTATTATAGGTGCAAACAAATAAATCCAAACGAGTAAAAATCTCTTTAGTGTCTTCGTAGTTTTTTATTACATCAAAATTGTCTTTTATCTTCTTATCATAATCTAAATCTTCACGGGTAAAATTATAACCTTGCTGATACTCTTTTTTTCCAATATTATTTACTTTGTAGTCTACAATTGAATCAAATGTTTGTAAATCATAAATAGTGTAGATTCTATTCATAAAATTTTGATCACGATCTTTACTAATATCAAAATTATATCTGCTTTCATCAAAAATGTAAACAAAAATTGAAAAAGAATTTTCGCTTGCCCAAAATTTTATTCCGTGCAGCCTGCGATTTACAAAAGTTTCTCTGATATATTCTTTATCAGAAATGGTTTCTTTAATTCCTGTAAAAGGTTTTCCATTGTACATACCATAATTGGAAGTAGATAAGCTGTCAATAAAAAATAGTTTGCTTTTACTTGGATAATAATTTATTGTGTGATTCATTAATGAATTTAATTTCTCTAGGTAATAGTCTATTTTGAAGATATAAACCTAGTGATTATAATTTGAATTATTCTTTTTAATTCTAACAAAGTCAGTGTTTACAGAATTTCTGTACTAACCCCGTCAAGCAGCTTTAATTTCCAGGTCATTTTTTTTATTTTAAAGAACTGATAGCGTTCTTCTTAGCTTTGCCAACTCTTTTTTTTCACATAGTAAATTTTAAACTGTAAAGAACTTCCTATTTAAAAAACATAATCTTTGTTATATTTGTTTTATACAATCAGAATTTTTCCACACTGGCACTGACAGAAATAGTTAAATACAACAACAAATGAAAAAGGGACTTTACATTATTAAACTAATAGCAATCATAGTTTTTACTAATTCTACCTTTGCCCAAAAAAAAGAATTTGGATATTACATATCAGGACAATACGAAAAACTAATCCTTTTAGATGAGGTAGGTAAACCAATCACAAATGAAACCTTTCAATATGTCGGAGATTTTTCTGAGAATGTATTCCCTGTTCAAAAAAATGACTATTACGGATTTGTTGATATCAAGGGCAATGTTATTGTCCCTTTTCGATACAATTCGGTTTCACAAATGAAAAATGGAGTAGCCATCGTTCAGCTTGGTGAAAAATTCGGCCTTATTGACAACAAAGGAGAATATAAGATCATACCAAAATATGAAAATTTACAATATGAAAACTTTAATAATGGTCTAGCTACTTTTAAAAAAGATGGTTTGGAAGGAACTGTTAATAAAAACGGGGAAGAGATAATCCCTAATAAATTTGAGTTCATTGCGGAATTCTACAAAGGATATGCTAGAGCAAAAAAAAATGGAAAAATTGGGATTATTGACACTAAAGGAAAAACAATAATTCCTTTTCAATATGATCATCTTAGTGAGTTATTTAACGGTTGTTCTTTTGCATTTAGAGAAAGTGATAAATCAAAGGAAGGACTCATGGATTTAAAAGGTAATGTGCTCTTAAATCCGGAATATGATTTTGTTTTTCCATGGGAAGATGAAATGGTTTATCTTACAAAGGATAATGCAAAGGGTGTTGCTGATAAATATGGAAATATTTTAATAGCTCCCCAATATAAAGACATTAAGAAATTAAGCGATGAATTAATGCTATTGGAAAATATGGGAAAATTTGGTTTTGCTAATAATAAAGGAGAAATAACTATTCCTTTGATTTATGATGAGGCTGGAGACTTTTCAGAAGGCTTAGCACCTGTCTTGAAGGATGGAAAATGGGGCTTTATCAATAAAGAAGGTCAGACCGCTATTGATTTTAAATTTATTGGAGTTATGATGCCATTTAATAAAGGTTTTGCCGCTTACGGAAAAAGATCCTTTTCTTCTGGCGCACACTATACGTCTGATTTATGGGGGCTAATAGATAAAAAAGGAAATATTGTGATTGAAAATAAATATGAAAGCATTGTTCCTGGTTATAACGGAAATTTTGTAGTCGAAATAAATGACAAAAAATTATTAATTAACAGCACTGGTGAAATAATAGCTGAATTAAAATACGACGGACGTGCTATCGCTATCGAGGAAAAATAAAGAAATTAAAAACTATTTTCATCATTTTGTTTGTATCAGTTAAAATACATATTGTTTTTTTGACTTTTCTGCAGACTAGTAATTACAACTTAAAATTAATACAAAGTAATTTCGTCGCAATCAGCTATAAGTTAGCTGGATAGTTCACGACTTCTAACAAACCCAAAAAAATGTACATTTTAGGTTCTATTTAATCAATTCAAATCATCCAATA
Source organism: Flavobacterium hydatis (assembly GCF_000737695.1). Taxonomy (GTDB): domain Bacteria; phylum Bacteroidota; class Bacteroidia; order Flavobacteriales; family Flavobacteriaceae; genus Flavobacterium; species Flavobacterium hydatis. Next base: position 32,127 of record NZ_JPRM01000033.1, on the reverse strand, counting down.
ATAAGGTATAAAGACTCTACCCTAAGGATCACTAAGAAAATTCTTCTTGTTAATTTTGGTGTTATTTTATTTACAGTAATTTTATATCATATTTCATTGGTTTATATAGCGAAATGGTTGAAATCGAAGTGCAAATGTTCAATTTTACACTAACTCAGTTATTTCGCCTAACTGCTGTTTACGGAAGAATCACTGACAAAATCCAAATGAATTACAAGGTATTTCTGGATTTTTATTAGAAAAAATACTAGTCACAAGTGGTATAGTACTCAGTAAGTCATTCTTGTCTTCTTTCAAATCTTTTAAATCTTCGTCTCATATTTCAATAAATATCTTTTTATCTTCAATCGCTCTGATATATACCTTAAAATAATGTTATCACTTAGACTTCACTTGTATTCTGCACTTTATGATTGGATACATTATAATATTAAGTAAAGGTTGGATAACAAAAAAACTTAATTATGATAAAGAGCTATAGGTATAACTACTGTCTCTTTAGGAATCAGTACATAAAAAAACAGACTGCTCTATTGGTAAACGCTTTTAAAATTGATGCCTTACAAGGATTAACTTATAATATCTTGCTGAAATACAAATAGTACCTGTCATGATGGACATATTATAACCATCATAATAATCCAAATACATACTACCTTTGGAAAACACTTCATAACCATCCATTGACTACTTAAAGATAGAGGTGCAAATCGGGAAATGAGAAAAAAAACTCAACAGGAACCCTAACCATGTTTCTACTTTTATACTACCTCAGTATTAGAATTCAAAGAGACTTGAATTTATAGTTTTCTTCTTTAAGTTAGACAAGTAACACCCTGGAAAAAATTATGGCAATGCAAACAGGAGAAAACGAACAGGCACTCAGAAAGATCTTGGACATGACAAGACTAATCAGCATTGCGCTTTTAGGTATTCATTTCTATTATTACTGTTACGGAGCTTTTGAACAGTGGCATCTAGTTAGTGGATTTGGAGATACAATTTTGAGTAATATTTATAATACAGGATTATTTAGCAATTTCCATAAGTCCAAATTTGTTGCATTGGGATTTTTGATGATTTCCCTAATAGGTATTAAAGGACGAAAAGACGAAAAATTAAATCATAAAACAGCTTTTGCTTTTATAATTGCGGGCCTCCTAATTTACTTCATAAGCTATTTTTCATTATACCTGAAAATAGAAATAATGCTAGCAGCGATTGCCTATATGACTATTACTTCCAGTGGCTTTCTTTTAATGCTTTCTGGAGGCACATTACTATCGCGTATAATAAAGAACGGACTCAATAACAAAGATATTTTCAATGCTGAAAATGAGACTTTCCCACAAGAAGAAAGACTCTTAGAAAATGAGTATTCCATTAATCTGCCAGCCCGATATCATTTAAAGGATAAGATAAGAGACAGTTGGATAAACATCATAAATCCGTTTCGGGGTTTACTGGTTTCTGGTACTCCTGGTTCAGGGAAATCCTATTTTGTCATACGACATGTAATCACCCAGCACATTCGTAAAAAATTTACCATGTTCGTCTACGATTTCAAGTTTGATGATCTGACCAAAATTGTCTATAATACCTGGCTTAAATACAGACATGACTATCCAGTATTACCACAGTTTTATGTTATTAATTTTGATGATCTCACCCGAAGCAACCGATGTAACCCATTAGATCCTTCAGCCATGAATGATATTACCGACGCTTCTGAATCGGCACGTACCATTTTGCTAGGCTTAAACAAAGAATGGATCAAACGTCAAGGAGATTTCTTTGTAGAATCACCGATTAATTTTCTCTCAGCCATAATATGGTATTTAAAAAAATATAAAGATGGTGAATTTTGTACGCTTCCTCATGTAATTGAACTCATGCAGGAAGATTACGACAGTCTCTTTACCCTCCTTAGGACTGAAAAAGAAATAGAAGTACTTATTAATCCTTTTGTAAACGCCTACCTCAACCACGTTATGGACCAACTGGAGGGGCAAATCGCATCGGCAAAAATTGCAATGGCAAGATTGTCTTCTCCTCAATTATATTATGTTTTATCAGGTAATGATTTCACTTTGGATATCAATAATCCTGAGGAACCTAAGATTGTTTGTATGGGCAATAACCCACAGAAAATTCAAATTTATGGAGCTGTATTATCACTATACGTAAACCGATTGGTAAAACAAGTGAACCAGAAAAACAAACAGAAAAGCAGTCTGATATTTGATGAATTTCCCACCATCTACCTCAATAATATAGATAGTTTAATCGCCACGGCAAGAAGTAATAAAGTGGCTACTTGTTTGGGAATTCAGGACTTTAGTCAATTGCGTAAAGATTACGGACGAGAACAGGCGGATGTAATTATGAACATTACAGGAAACATAGTCAGCGGACAAGTTACAGGAGATACTGCCAAACAATTATCGGAACGTTTTGGAAAGATTATGCAGGACAGGGAAAGCCTATCCATTAATAGTGGCGATACTTCAATTAGTCGCTCCAAACAATTGGAATCTGCAATTCCTGTTTCCAAAATTTCCGGACTTAGTTCTGGTGAGTTTGTGGGGATGGTAGCTGATGATCCTGATTGTAAGATTGAACTCAAAACATTTCACTGTGATATTATCAATGACCATAAAGCATTGAAAAAAGAACAGGATAATTATGTTGATATTCCTATTATACGTAAAGTCGATAACTCCATGGTCCAACGCAATTATTTACAAATCAAAAAAGACATTAAGGATATTATTTATTCTGAAAAAGAAAGACTCTTAAATGATTATGAACTAAGACATTTAGTAATTAAGAAATGATAAAAAATAATAATTTAAACGGGAGAAATAATGTTACAAGAACAATTTACAGACATTACAAATTAAAAGTAGCCACTAGCAAGGGAAAGACTTAAACTCAATACATATGCTATTGCTTTATTATGGCTATTCTTGCGTAGTAAAATTTCCTTGCTTGCTCTTCTCTTTTACCATTTCGCTATTTTCACTATGTTTGTATAGTATGATTATCCAGCATAGAATTGCTATTTTGTACTACAGAAGCATAATCTAACTCAAGTTAAAGTAGTATAATCCTTTTTAACTAATACACACCAAACAAACTAGCATGACCGAAAAAACAAAAAATATAGTTGCTATTGAAACAGATTTATTCCATGAGTTATCTCAACTTGTTGAACATAGTCAGCGGCAAGTAATTATTCAAAACAATAGTGTTTTAACTTTACTGTTTTGGCAAATTGGATTTCGTATAAATGAAACCATACTACAGAATAAACGTGCTGAATATGGAAAACAAATTGTGCCGACAGTGTCGGCACAATTGGAAAATAAGTATGGTAGAAATTTTACCGAAAAAAACGTAAGACGAATGCTGCGTTTTGCAGAGCAATTTAAAGACAAGCAAATTGTAGCAACATTATCACAACAATTAAACTGGTCCCATTTTATAGAGTTATTACCTCTGAAAAAAACAGAAGCCAAATTATTCTATGCGCATCAAGTAATCGATCAGTTAATGAGTATTAGAGATTTGCGAAAACAAATTGCTGCTAAAACTTTTGAGCGTACTGCAATAGCAAATACACAAGCAGTTCAAATAGAAAGTAACTTACCAAGCACCTTCAAAGATCCTTATTTACTGGATTTTCTTAATTTAGGGAATGCCTATTTGGAAAAAGATTTAGAGCAAGCAATCTTATACGATTTAGAAAAATTCATTCTCGAACTTGGTAAAGGATTTACGTTTGTAGAACGTCAAAAAAGAATGATTATAGATGGTGAGGATTTTAATTTGGATTTGCTTTTTTATCATCGAAAACTAAAGCGATTAGTAGCAATCGAATTAAAATTAGGAAAATTTCAAGCCAAGCACAAAGGGCAAATGGAGTTATACCTAAAATGGTTAGACAAGTACGAAAAAGAAGAAGGTGAAAAAACACCAATCGGTTTAATCCTTTGTGCCGAAAGTAGCAGAGAGCAAATAGAGCTACTTGAAATGCATAAAGACGGGATTATGGTTGCTGAATATTGGACAGATTTACCACCTAAAAAACAATTCGAGGAAAAAATACACTTACTTTTAAATGAAGCAAAAGAAAGAATAGAAAGAAAAAAGTTGATATAGGAATAGAAAATAAGCCCTTAACGAATCATTAGAATAAAGAAATAAAACCACCGTTTTTTTTAGGAAACATACCTAACTTAAAATAAAGAAGATACATTTATTGTTGAAGTACAAATTCCAGTGCTATTTGCACCCAATTTAAAAATAGTTTTTAAGTAGCTCGTACAATTTAAAAAAGGGTTACCTAATAAAAATAATTTCTCTCAGCAGTGCTGAGAGTCTTGATAGTAACTGGTATCTGAATACAAGACACATCTTTCTGATAAAATACTATGACAAAAGTTTCATGAATTGCTTATCAATAATACATCAAGACAATAATAATGTTAATATGAAATAATACTTTTTTTTATGATTATTAAAAAATTAAGCCCTATTCTTGAGTTCCAAAACATCTCTTTTTATCTCAAGGATTAAATCTTTCATGCTTTGGGTTTCTGATAGCTCCTGCTTTTTATCCGTACGCCCAATATTGCATTTGTATTCCCATATTTCCAGAATATCCGAAGCCTTTACTTCGTAATTAGGATAGAAATGATTATCCGATTCTAAAATGAGTGTATTTTTTTTGTTTTTGTTCAGGCGTTTATACACCATTCCCTCATTTTTAGTAATCAGGATATAAGTTTTACCATCCATTACCTCTCCCAGCCTTTCTACATAACGACCAATGATAATTGAACCATCCTCATGTGGTGGCATAGAGTCCCCTTCCACAGGAAAGCCTCGGTGTTTCCCTGGTCCTAAAAAAGGCAGCGAGATTTGTTGCAGACTCTCGATATATTCAGGATCTCCATACCCATTTAGATAACCCGCTTTTGCTTTTTGAGTCACAATTTCTACAAAATCATTACCCGCTGCATCAACGGTAATGGGTAACAGCAATCGGTTGTTTTCTAATTTCAGCAAATCATCCATCGGTATTTTTCGAACATCAACAGAGAGTAGCAGATCAATACTGATTTGATAATAATGCGCTATTTTCTTCAGAATTTCATACGGTGCTTCAGAGGTACCATCTTCATATTTGGTATACCTACTTCTGGTAATCAGCAGGCTTTCAGCTACTTTTTCCTGAGATACTTTCTTCTTTAGCCTTAGGCTTCTTATATTATCGGAAAATAAAGACATAGCAATATTGTTACAATTTGTAACAACAAAGATAATTAATTTTGTTACAATCTGTACTAATTTTGTTCCGTATAAAAGGAAGAAGATTATGGGAAGGTCAATTGTACATATTGATATGAATACATTTTTTGTATCCTGCGAAAGGTTAACCAATTCTGAGTTAAATGGAGTTCCTCTCATTATTGGAGGTGGAGACCGTGGCGTCGTGGCATCCTGTTCCTACGAGGCGCGTACTTTTGGCGTTCGATCTGCCATGCCAATCAAAATGGCACTTCGACTTTGTCCGCAGGCAAAAGTCATGAAAGGTGATATGGAGCTTTATTCCACCTTGTCACATACCATTACTGAGATAATTCAGGAGAAAGCCCCCATAGTCGAAAAAGCAAGTATTGATGAATTTTATCTCGATATCACCGGTATGGATAAATTCTACGGTAGTTATAAATGGACCAATGAGCTCGCTCAAACCATTACCAAAGAAACAGGATTGCCATTGACTTTTGCTTTATCAGTAAATAAAACAGTCTCAAAAATTGGTACTGGAGAAGGAAAACAAAAGCAGAATTTAGAGATTCCTGAGCATATGGTACAACCCTTTTTGAATCCTTTGTCTATTAAAAAAATTCCAATGGTGGGTGATAAGACTTTTCAACTGCTTTCCAGAATTGGGATCAGAACCATCCAAACACTCTCTGAAATGCCCTCAGAAGTTTTGCAACAAATGATTGGAAAAAATGGCACGGAACTCTGGAAGAAAGCCAATGGTATTGATAACAATCCTGTGGAACCTTATACCGAGAGAAAATCAATATCAACCGAACATACTTTCTCTCAAGATACTATTGATATCATAAAACTCAAACGCATCTTGGTTGGTATGGTCGAAAAATTGGCCTTTCAATTGCGATCAGAACAGTGGCTTACCTCAACAGTGGTTATCAAAATACGCTACGCTAATTTTGATACCGAGACCAAACAATGCCGCATCGCCTATACTTCTGCCGATCATACACTGACTAAAAGTGTAACTGATCTTTTTGATAAGCTATACCAACGTCGGATGCGACTTCGTCTGATTGGAATTCGGTTCAGCGGACTCGTTCGCGGCACCTATCAGATTAATCTCTTCGAGGATACCCAGGAAATGCTTTCCTTATATCAGGCTATGGATAAAATGAAGAGTCGCTATGGCTTCGATGCCGTCATGCGCTGCGCCGGAGCGAGTTTTAAACCCAATACGAAAAATGAAATTTTAAAACGTAAAGTCTAAATTTCAAAATATACCTTTTTGTAAGTACAATTTTTTAAATACAATAGCTGATGTACCTCAATTGTCATTCTTTTCATTCTCTTCGCTATGGTACCATACCACTTCAAGAGTTGGTACAACAGGCTGTGGCTTGCAATGTAAAAGCAATGGCACTCACAGATATCAATACCGTAACAGGAATTTATGATTTTATAAAAGCTTGTAATGAGGTTAATATCAAACCAATTGTGGGTATGGAATTGCGTTTTGAAAATCAACTTCGTTATATTGCCTTAGCCAAGAATCGTTTTGGACTAGGTCAAATGAACCGTTTTCTTACCGATCATAATTTTGATGGAACACCCCTTCCCTTTTCCGCACCCCAGTGGGAAGATGTGGTAGTTATCTATCCCCTAGAGAATGTACCCCAAATTTTAAATGAAAACGAGTACATCGGCATTCGTCCCGAACAGCTTCCCAAACTTTTCCATGCCCAATGGAAAGCCCTGTTGCCTAAAATGGTCATCCTGCAACCTGTAGTTTTTCGAACCAAAAGAGAGTTTAATTTGCACCGTATCCTCCGGGCTATTGATACCAATGCCTTGCTATCCAAATTAACTCAGGAAGATGTCTGTAAAACTTCTGATGTAATGATTCCCATGGAGCAATTACTGTCACCTTTTATAGAGTACCCCGAGATTATAGCCAACACCCAAAAAGTAATAGAAGAGTGTAATTTTGAGTTTGACTTCAAGACTCCGAAAAATAAAAAATTTTATACCCAGAGCAGAGAAACCGATATTGCCTTACTTACCAAATTAGCTTTTGAAGGATTACTGTGGCGATACGGTGCTGAGGATATGGTAGCTCGGACACGTGTCGAAAAAGAGTTAAAGGTAATTGATGAATTGCAGTTCAGTGGCTATTTTCTAATTACCTGGGACATCATTCAGTACAGCAACAGCTGCGGTTTTATGCATATCGGCAGGGGTAGCGGTGCCAACAGTATCGTAAGTTATTGTTTGGGCATAACTGATATCTGTCCTATCGAACTTGATTTATATTTTGAACGTTTTTTGAACCTCAACCGCAAGACTCCTCCCGATTTTGATATCGACTGGTCATGGAAAGAGCGCAATACCATCCTGGAGTATATCTTCAACCGTTATGGCGCCGAACATGTCGCTTTTTGTGGCACCAACGTAGAGTTCAAATACCGCTCGATATTTCGAGAAGTGGGTAAAGTATTCGGACTACCAAAAGAAGAGCTTGATATGCTGGCTAAAAACCCCATGGCATTACACGAGACCAATACTATAGTGAAATACGTGCAGGAATATGGAATGTTACTCGAGAAATACCCCAACCAGCGCAGCATGCATTCCTGTGGAATTATCATCTCCGAAGAGCCTATAACCAATTATACCCCACTGGAAATGCCTCCAAAAGGATTTCCGATTGTCTTATTCGATATGCATATTGCCGAAGACATCGGTTTTGAAAAGTTTGATATTCTTAGTCAGCGGGGCATTGGACATATTGATGATAGTGTGAAGCTCATCCAGAAGAACCGCGGGATTGCCCTAGACATTCGAAATACAGCGCTTTCTAAAGATGAAGCTCTATGCAATACCTATTTGGCAACTGGTAAAACCATTGGCTGCTTTTATATTGAAAGTCCTGCTATGCGAGGACTTTTACGTCGCCTGAATTGTGATAACTATAAAATACTAGTGGCTGCCTCTTCCATCATTCGTCCCGGAGTAGCTCAGTCTGGTATGATGAAGGAATATATCTTCCGTCACAACCATCCCGATAAATTCGAATATTTTCACGAGGTGTTCAAAGAGCAGCTCGGAGAGACTTATGGGATTATGGTCTATCAGGAGGATGTGATTAAAATTGCTTTGCACTATGGGGGATTACCCGCCGCCGATGGGGATATCCTGCGTCGCGCCATGAGTGGTAAAGGACGCTCCAAAGCCGCCTTGCAAAAAGTAAAGGATAATTTCTTTGCCTGTTGCCTGCAAAAAGGGCATTCCGTACAACTCAGTCAGGAAATATACCGCCAGATTGAATCCTTTGCTGGCTATTCTTTTTGCAAAGCGCACTCCGCTTCTTACGCCGTGGAGAGTTATCAGAATTTATACCTCAAGGTACATTATCCTGTGGAATTTATGGTAGCCGTGATTAATAATCAGGGAGGTTTTTATAGAACAGAGGTTTATGTGCATGAGGCGAAAATGTCAGGCGCTACTTTGCACAATCCCTGTGTCAACAAAAGCGATTATGAGACTACACTATATGGCACCGATGTTTATCTGGGGTTCATGCATCTTGAGGGTTTGGAAACCAAATTGGCGCATCTTATTATCACAGAGCGTGAGACCCAAGGTGCCTTCTTATCTCTGGAAAATTTCATCAATCGTATTCCAATTGGTATTGAAGGCATTCAGATCTTGATTTTCATCGGTGCCTTTCGTTTTACAGGACAATCCAAGAATCAGCTACTAGTAATCGCCCGACTCATACTGGTGAATTTCAAACCCGAAAACAGAAGCTTGCTGTTGCTTCAAGAGCCTGTTAAAGAGTATCAATTGCCTGTGCTGGAACGCTCTGCTTTTGAAGATGCTTTTGATGAGATTGAACTACTGAGTTTTCCCGTATCCTGTACCCCATTTGATTTGTTACAAACCAAATACAGAGGATCGGTAATGGTTAAGGATTTAATCAGTCATCACAAAAAAACAATAAAAATGCTTGCCTATCTCATCTCCAGAAAACACGTACCCACCAAAAGAGGGACAATGTATTTCGGGACTTGGATAGATGCTAAAGGAGATTATTTTGATACGGTGCATTTTCCTGATAGTCTGGCTCAATATCCATTTCAGGGTGGTGGTTGCTATTTACTCTTGGGTACTGTAGAAGTAGATTATCATTTCCCAACAGTCACCATAACCAAAATGGCAAAGATGCCCTTTATTGCTGATCCTCGCTATTCTAATGCTCCAGAAAGACAATATACTGCTCATCAGCAGTTACGAGAAGATGTGAGTATGACCCATCGCGCACCTTATCCACAGGAGCATGAGATTAATATTCCAAGGCAGAAAATGATGGAACAAATACCATTAGGACAGCAACAGCATTAGCTTTTGGATAAAAAGAAAGTTTTCCAATAGAATAAATGAAATACTGATAGATTGTTAAGTTGTATAATTAGGTTGAAGAAAACCATATTGAAGTAATACCAGTAACCTAATAAGATTAAGTATCATTTTTACGTTATATATACAGATGAAAGAAGTACAGTATGCCATAGTAGATATTGAGACCACAGGAGGTAACGCCAGTGGCAGTCGTATTACAGAAATTGCCATTATCATCCACAATGGTAAAAAAGTGATGGATCGCTTTGAAACGCTTGTCAATCCACAAAAAGAAATACCGCTTCCCATTTTTGCCCTAACAGGCATCAATAATGAAATGGTACGCGATGCGCCAATCTTTGATGATATCGCAGAACAGGTACTACAAATGCTCGAAGGCCGCATCTTTGTGGCTCATAATGTTAATTTTGACTATTCCTTCGTTCGCCATGAACTCGAAAGATCAGGACTCAAATGGACAGCCAGAAAACTCTGCACCGTTCGTGCAGCCAGAAAAATTAGACCTGGTTTTAGCTCCTATAGTTTGGGAAATCTTTGCGTTTCCCTTGACATACCCGTAGAGAACCGACACCGCGCGGGTGGAGATGCTGATGCGACAGTTATATTGTTTACCAGATTACTCCAATGGGATCATGAAGGTGAAATCGCAAAGATGATTAAAAATACTGCCCAAGATCAGCGCCTGCCTCCTAACCTCCCTCCTTCAGACTTTGAGCAATTACCCGAAAAACCAGGAGTATATTATTTTTATGATCAGCAAAAAAAGTAATCTATGTCGGAAAGGCCATCAACATAAAAAAAAGAGTGGCTTCTCATTTCAGCGGGCACAACATCAATCCACAACGACAAAATTTCTTACGCGATATTTACGGAATTTCTTTTGAAATTTGTGCCACTGAACTCATGGCGTTGCTCTTGGAATGCAGCGAGATTCAAAAACTCTGGCCCAGATATAACAGGGCTTTAAAACGTTTTGAGCCCAAATATGGGCTGTACAGGTATGAGGCTCGCAATGGGTACAGCTATCTTGCCATTGGAAAAATGGCAAAGTTTCAAACTGCCATTGAATCCTTCAATACTATCTACGATGGAATAAATGTACTCCGTAGTCTTGCTCAGCAGTTTGAAATTGACCATCGGTTCTGTAAATATGGTACAACAGAAGATCCAGTTGTGTTCCAAAATAAAGACCTGTCAAATTTACCTGAGATTACACAACACAACCAACAAGTTGAATCTGCAATTGATTTTTTGTTAACCAGCAGGAAAAGTTTTGCTATTATCGATAAAGGCCGCACTATAGAGGAGCGCAGCTGTATCTGGGTAGAAAAAGGACACTTTTATGGTATGGGCTATATTTCATCCGATATTGCTTTGACTCAAGATGATGAACTAAAAGAATATGTAGTATCCTACAGAAGCAACCACTACCTCATGCAGTTAATAACTGCCTATGCAACAAAATACCCTGGTAAAGTTTTTTTCTCAAAATAACTAACACAATATCCTTTGACAAAAGAAAAACTCTTTGTTGAATTATAAAATCTTAATAGAGAAACTCCTTAATTAGGGCAAGTAATGCTTTTTTTCTAAATTGTAGTTCTACTATCTTTAATAACACTTTTAGAATGTAAATTTGCTCTTGGTAAACAAAGCAATATCATTTATTTGCTTAAAAAAAGGATGCCCGATTAAGGCATCCTATCAAATAAAATACTATTTCATGAGTCTTTGATGCATTTTATACCCCAAAAAAACATCAAATAAACCTACTCTGAAAGTCTCATGAAATAGTACAATTAATATAACAAATCTGTCACACTAAAGTACGCAATAAATAATTGAAATAAAGATGTTAAACAATAAATCATCGTAAAAAACACTCCTTTTTATTAGGATATCTTATTTTAGTCTTTTTTCTAATATACCTGTTTTTAATAGTATATTAAAATACCTATTTGCCTTTTGTTAGGTGTGGAATAACCTGTTATTTTAGCAAAAAAAAAAGATGCCGTGGTAAGACATCTTTTAAAAGGAGGTAATATTACATAAAATTTAATGCGTTTTATTCCCCAAAACTCATCAAATAACCCTACTAAAAGCCTTATGCAATAGTACAATTAATGCTACAAAGTATATCACTAAGATAGTCAATAAACAATTACTACATACCCGTTTAACAAAAAATATCGTGAAAAAATATTCTTTTTTATAACATACCTTAATTTAGTTATTTTCCACTTATATTCTTAGACCTAAATAATTTATCAAAATACTCTCTTGTTTTTTTGATAGATATTGAGTAAGCTAAATATTAATTTAACTCCCAACAAATAGTAGTACAACGAAAATCTATTTAAAGACGTAACAATGCAATAATTAAGATAAGGTGCTCTATTAATTAATCCATTTTATCGGAATGGTTTCTAACAAGCCAGTCCTCCATAAGTTGTAGGGCCATGACTTCTCTTGGTTCTGCTGTATAATCTAATAAACCTTTAATCTTTCTGGTAGTATTATAGAATTTTTTATTCTCAAAAGTACAGGTGAATTTTGGAAATTCATGATGCAAGACCACCCATTTATTTTCTCCTGCTTTTTTGATTCCAAATTTTTTCATAATATGCTTTTTTCAATAACTATAGCAACAGTTATACTGCCTTTCTATTTTTTTCCAATTATGCTCCCTCCAAATTCTGGTAACTGCACAATAGTAACTGCAAATAAATCCTGTTAGTATAATTATTTTATAAAAAGAAATAGGCTGCTAGCTGCCTGACTATGGCTTAAAGATACTTTTTAAAGAGATGAGATATTGTTTTTAAGAGCAATACATGCACTAAAACTCTTTTTGGATTGAGTAACAACCACTCTACCTCCAAATTCGATCTACTTTTTGAGGTGTTTTTTACAAACGATCAAGGATATATAACCAAAGGAATACTTAAAAAAAGAGATTTTTTTGTACTAAAAAAACTGCCTTATATTATTTTCAGCAAGATAGCATTATATATTTATAGTTCTTCGCAAAGTCCTTGACACACTTTGGCATTTTACTTAATTTTGCCGTATGAATCACGAAGAAATAAAACGCTATTTTGAAAGCACACCTCCACCCCAGGAAGTACAATGGAAACCATGGGCAAAAATTTTTGATACACAACTTTTCTTAAACAGCTGCTACATAGGAATACTTAATTTTAATGGGCCTCTTGAGATGTGTCCTGCCTGGTGGCATTTAAAAGATTTTTACTATCATATTAAGCGTAACGCTTCCAACAATAACCAGACACAGTCAGAATAACAGAACTAAAAAAGTTATTCTTTCTGGATATTAGAAAATAACTTTCTTTTACTTAAATATATAAATAAACCCATTAGGCAGTTTGCTTAATGGGTTTATTTATAATAGGCATATAATTGCCCATACAGCATTATCAAATCACATATCTTATTTATATCACATCATGTATAAAAATAGAAAATGCAATCAAATTAGTGTCGGTACCAGATTGTCTTAGTTGGTAGGATTTTCCATTTGACTGATAATCTTATTCACTTCACTTTCAGTTGACTTAAGTTTGGTCTGGCAAAAAGTAATAAGCTCCGAAGCCCTTTTAACCTTTATAGCTAATACATCAACCGAAATGGTTTCATTTTCAATCTCCTTTGCAATTGCTGCAAGCTCACCATATGCGGCTTCATAAGTCAGTGTCTCTTTCATTGTATTTTGTTTTTTCTTTGACCGTGGTTTTAAAAATAGAATCAGCTAATATGACATCAATGGTATCACCCACAGCTATAGTATCAGCATTACTGGTAATCTTATCATTCACTTTAACTATTGCATAGCCTTTTTTAAGGATATTCTCAGGGGACATCATTCTGATACTTGAACTATAATGTGCCAGATATCCCTTTTGATTGCGAAGATACTGATTCGTGAATGTTTTTAGATTATTAATAGTATTACTAATATCATTGATCCTATTGTAAAGGATAATCCTGGGTTTACCCGAAATCTGATGTGACATATTCACCAGCAGACGATGCTCTTTATACAGAATTGATTTGGAACTATTAATTGTATTTTGATTAATAGCTGTTAAAATATCTTTATGTCCACTAAGAAGTTGCCTTGCATTATTGGAAATAGTACTCTTAAGATTGGAAAGGTTCTGATAATTCAGTAGAAAAAGCTGCTGTGATTTAATGACAATATTTTTTTGCAGCGAAAGAATATTTTGCTCAAAACTGCGATTATGTGCTATGATAAACTCAGCGGCTTTCGTTGGGGTCTTAGTCTGGGTATGCGCCATGAGATCCACAATACTTACATTTTTCTGATGCCCGATTCCAGTAATAATTGCAATAGGAAACTTGGCCACAGCACGCCCTATGTTATAGTTATCAAATATCAGAAAATCTGATTGTGCACCTCCTCCTCTTGTAATAACAACCACGTCATACAATTTGCCACTACGGTACACTTCAATTAGTTTGTCTAAAAATACCTTGGCATTATTATCCCCCTGAACAATAGTTGGATAATCATCAATCTCAAAAACATATCCAAAATCATTATTCTCCAATGTATGCCTGAAATCCTCAAGACCAGCAGAATTAGTCCCTGATATCACCGCTACTTTCTGGATGACTGCTCGGAGTTTTATTTGATTGTTTCTCGTTATGTATTGTTCCCCTTCTTTAACGATAAAAGAATTCTCTTCCACAAGTCTTTTCAGCGTAGCATTTCGTTGCTGTTCAAGAATTCCAAGAGTAAAATTGGTATCAATATCAAGCACATTTAGGGACAAACCAAACAAGGGATGGTAATCCACGCTTACCAAAACAAGTACATTAATATTATTGGTAAAACGCTGCCCTGTGTTTTTTTCAAAATCAGAAAGATGCATCGATCCTGTCCCCCAGGCTTTCCCTACAATCTTCGCCACAATACTGTTTGATGTAGCCCCTTTTTCAACAAGTTCAAAATAATGAATTTTCTTATCCGCCTTATAGGAATGATTAGTAATATCCGCAACAACCCAAAATGTTTGCCCTTTAAAACGATCCGTCAGGGCATCGCTAATTTTATCGTTTAGCTCTGAGAGTTTGATATGTTTTTCTGACTCCATAAAAGTGAGGGACTAAATGTTCCTTTTTAAATCATCCTGATTTTAATACAAGGTGCAATAATTGTTTAGAAAAATAAGATTGATTTGTTTTTCTAAAATCATTTACTAGGTAATTATCGCACAGCGCCCAGAAGTGTAATGGTATCTGTAAGATCATGACTGGAAATATAATCCAGTACAAAATCTTCTGCCTCTTTTCTATGATTGGGAGCCGTTGAAAACGAATTGAGATAAAAATCCTCGTTTTCATCAGCAATATGGATAATCTCAGTATACCCTTTGGTTATAAGGCTCCCTTTCAATTTTAATACCTGAAGCTCATTCCTGTTATCAATCTCCTTCTTCACTCTAAGCTTTATAGTTTTATCCATGGTATTGGTATTTAGTTTTGTCTTTTCATGTAAAATAATATACTTAAAAGTCAAAAGATATAGCGACTAGTTCTTTTGTTTTATCTCTTGATTGCCTCTTACTTTTTGCTTACCTCAAGAATTCAGCTAAGTACCTTCCCAAGACAGACAGCTTGTCCTGCTTATTTTACAAAACTAAAAATACTAAAAAATCATAACAGTATCATTTGATAAAATCATAAAAATATGAACAATTTAAAGTCGAATCTATTTCCATTCAAAACGGACTAAAAGGGCAGCCAAAATAGTGCCCGCCGTCACCTGCATGCGCATAACGACTTGATGTCGCCCTTCGGGACTTATAGCACTGCGGCTCCTTATCCGGACACTTGATTTGTGCTTTCTTTTTTCCCGTTTTTTCTTTTGAAAAAATTCATTTGCAAAAAAAAAACGGTGAAAGGGAACTTAAAAAAAGTATGCACCAAAAAATCAAGTATCATGGAAATTACAGGACGAATTGTAAAAGATGCCTCCGTTTTTAAAGTAAAAAAAAACAGTGAGGTGGTAAACTTCTCCATAGCAGTCAATGACAGCTATAAACCAAAAAATAGCACGGAAGTTAAAAAAATAGTAACCTATATCGACTGCTCCTATTGGCTATCCCAAAAATCAGCACAGTGGCTCAAAAAAGGCACACTCGTGGAGCTCTTCGGACGCATTGGTCTGAATGTCTACATCGGCAGCGATGCAAAGGCACACGGCAGTCTGACCTTTCACACTAGCCATATTAAAATACTCGTATTTGCCAAAGATGGGCAACCCCAGACAAACACCCTAGCCAAAAAGGATTCTGAAAAAGAACCTGACAACCTGCCTTTTTAATATCACGATAAATAATGTACACGCCTAAAAAAATGAGTTATGAAAGCCTTAAAAAAATCAACATACAAACAGTATGAAGTATGCCAAGCATTTGATAAAATAATCCTGTCCGACCTAGATTCTTATGATGGGACTAAAAAAGAACAGCTAAAATCCTTTCTCGAAGATTTACAAAACGGTGGATGCATCAGCGGTATGATTTCCGAATTTATATACCACTCAGATTGTAAAGAATTTTATATACAGCATTTGGATGATTTGGAAAACATCAAAGACGAAATCGAAGATTCTCTTGGAGCCCCTGTAAAAAACAGGCATCGTCTTCCCCACTACACCTTTATGTGTTGGCTTTGCTTTGAAGAATACTGCTTTGATATCTACAGAAGCAGTTTTGAATGACCTCCATTTTAATCTTAAATCTTTTGCCTTATGAAAGCTTCCGAAAAATTTAAAACTGCTATAGAGAATTTTCTCAGTGAAAAGGCACTCAGCGATACTGCCTTTGCTACACACTTTGCCAAAGAATCAAAGAATCTTGAAAACTGTATTAACTACATTTTTGGCGAAGTCAAAAAAACAGGATTATGCGCCTTTGACAATCAGGAAATCTTTGACATGGCTGTCAAATACTACACCGATGATAATATTACGCCTCCTGTTCCTATTAGCTGTAAAGTCTTGGTAAATCAGCCTGTAAAGGCTGATTTATTCACTTCTTCCCCTACTGCCCCTCAAAACAAGGAGCAGAAAAGAGAAATAATACATACTCCGAAAAACTTACAGACCACCTTAACACTTTTTGACCTATGATACCTAAAACAATTATAGAGAAAGAGATTTCTAATTTGAGTAGTACGTTGAAACCCATTACAGCACAGATGCACACTTGGGCAGAAATAAGCATATTCCTTAAATGGGGTGTACTCTCACGTGGAAAATTTCATTGCCTTGAATGTGCGCATTCTTGGAAACCTGAATTACAAAGCAAGTCTTGTGAGAAATATATAAAATGTACTGTCTGTGGGGGAAAACTCAAAATGCAGGGATACAATCAGGTGCATTTCAAAGAAATTGAATACTTCGGCGTTTTGGACGCATGTCAAAGGTATCAGGTGGTGCGTATCATTTGTTCACACAAGCACATGAAAAAGAATGTTGCCCCTACTTATTCGCACAAAGAAGTGATGCAACATTGGATAAATCCAAAAGGAGAAGTTCGCACCATGTCCCTTAGTACAAATGTTTTTTCGCATGCTTATGATGCATGGCAATATTATTCCTCCCTTGAAATACGACCAAAAAATTTTCAGAACTCGCCCAAATACCGAATTAATCCTTACAAAATTTACCCATGTATGAAAGTGCTCCCTATCCTAAAAAGAAACGGATTTAAAACAAGTGTTTACGATATCGCACCGCAAATACTCTTTACTGCGCTGTTAAAAGATTCCATTACAGAAACGATTTTAAAAGCTAGGCAAACTTCCCTACTCTCCTATTACTTGCAGTCACCTCATCAAAAGATTATTCGTAACTGGCAAGCAGTAAAAATTTGCTTAAAAAATAACTACATCATTACGGATTACACGATTTGGGAGGATTATATTTCCTTGCTTCAATGGTTTAAAAAAGACCTAAGTTGTCCCTTTTTAGTTTGTCCTGAAAACCTCCATGAGGCGCATAATAAACTTGTTGTCAAAAAAAGGGAATTGCAGCGAAAAAAATACCTCTTGAAAATGCGCGCTGAAATACAGCAAGCACAGGAAATATATACAAAAGAAAAAAAGCTTTTTTTCGGGCTATGTTTTTCTGATGAAAATCTAACCATTAAAGTTCTGGAAAATGTGCAGGATTTTATAGAAGAGGGAGATATACTGCATCACTGCATCTTTACCAATGAGTATTTTAAAAAGAAAGATTCTCTCCTTTTTTCTGCTCAAATAGATAATAAACCTATTGAAACTATAGAGGTATCTCTTTCTAAAATGGAAATCATCCAGTGCAGGGGGCTTCGCAATAAAGCCTCTAAACATCATAGTCGTATTCTTAGGATTATCAACAGAAACCTGCCTAAGATTCCACATCGAATGAAGAAACAGAAAAAACAGACCTCTCTCGCTTAAACCATTTTACTATTTACACCGCAGATTTTACACTGCGTTTTTTTTTGGCGCGCAGACACTTTTAAGCGCATCAGGCAGTCTAGGTTCAGGAAGTATCGTGGAACGTTAAGTCAAAGTTCATCACAAAGTTCGAGTACAGCCTTCAGTTCTCCGCAAAAAATTCTCCCATAAATGCAGGACTTTGCTCTTGCTTTATTGCGTTGCTTTCTGCGTTCGCTCACCCCTGCCCGTGCAGCGGTGCTGTAATTAATTTTAAAACTATAGCAGTTATGAAAAATGCACAACAAAACACAGACTAGCAAAAAGTATCAGAAATCGAACTGATCTATAAATCCAAAGTAAAAAACACTGACAGACCCTATATCAGTTCTTCCAGAGATGCTTACAGCATACTATTGAACAGCTGGGATCTCCAGGCAGGATAGAATTCTTCGAGCAATTTAAAGTATTGCTACTCAATCAGTCTAACAGGATTCTAGGAATCTACGAGGTATCCTCAGGAGGCATCTCGGGAACTGTGGTTGATATCCGCCTGCTTTCCTCGGCAGCACTGAAAGCTGCGGCCGTCGGGATCATTATCACCCACAACCATCCCTCAGGTAAAACAGCACCTTCCGAGGCAGACAAAAATATAACCAGAAAAAACCGCGAAGCAGGAAAACTGCTATATTACTCTGCTCAACCACCTGATCGTAACACCCGATACCTACTACTCTTTTGCAGATGAAGGTGCCTTTTAAGGGCATTTTCATCTTTCATGCATTTGTTCTGTTCTGGTGTTTAAAATAATTTTGTCCTATGAATTCTGAAGTAATAAAACTCTATTTTGAAACTTCGTCCCTTCCAAAAGAAGTAGCTCGGAAACCATGGGCATAAATTACGGACTCTGTCAATTAAAATCAGCAAGGATAAATTTCAGGTATAAATACCTGAAATTTAAAACGATCAAATATTTACTTTTATTTCTCCTAAAATTAAAACTGTTAATATAGATCAGTGAACTAGATTCTGTAAAATAAAACCATGGAATGAAAGAACAAATTATAAATGTAGGTTCACTAAGCTCACTTAGTAATTTAAATTTCACGCTCACCAAAGAGCTCAAAATTCTGCGAGAGAGTTATTTAAAGGGAAACGGCCACATACCTGTGTGGGATTTAACAAATATAACACCAAAAAAAGTAAGCTTTGCTGCACTTACCACATTTTTAGGCATTTCAAAAACAATACGCGACTTTATAGGAAAACCAATAGAAATAAGAGTTTTATGGCAGCCTGAATTTCAGGGATTTTTATCTGATATTGATTTTCTTAAAATTTCATCTGAATTTGATCTCTATGACTGGAAGGGAATGCTCGGAGGATTTTCAAATGAAAAAACCAGCCCTAACACTAGAATTTTTTTTTACAATGATGTTCCCACTTTCAGCTATACTGACCAGCAGAGCATTATTACCTGGAAAGATACAAAGCGTGAAGAACTTAAGCGCTCCATTTCATTTCGGTTAAAACCTATATTCGATAATAATTATTTTGTTGAACAGTGGAATCGAGAACTTGAGGCAGTTTTTACAACCACTATTTCAGAGCTTGTAGTAAACTCACTCATTCATGGCAGAAGCATAGCTTTTGTAGGAGTGCAGAGAACAAAAAGAGGAATTACAACTTGTATATCTGATAATGGAATAGGCTTTCTGAATTCTCTCCAGCAGTATAAGCCTGACTTAATTCCTTCCCTGTCAAAGTCAAACTTAAAGGCCATATTATATTCTTCACTACACAGCAGAAATAAAATTGGTCTGTACCGCGCCATAAACGATGTGATCCTATCTGGCGGCTACATTAATATTTCATCTTTTGATTCTGAGATTATGTGGAGCAACGAAATCTGGCAACACATTAATACATTTCAGAGTCTTGAGGACATACTGGCATTAAATCTGGAAACCTCAGCTTTTATGTTAGATGGTTTTGTTGATATTGAAACACTTAAGAAAGGATATCTAAAAAAATACGACCACTTTTTAATGGGCAGCAGAATTACATTTGAAATACCTTTTAGCCATGAATAAAAATTTATATTTTGAAACTACTAACCTTTTATTCACAAGGGCGCAAGCACTTGTATGGGTGGCTAATGGATTATCAATGCTCGAACTATTTGAAAAGAGTTCAGGAAAACTCTTAAGTGAAATTATTAATATCTGTGAAGAACATAAAACGGTGTTGGTTAATTTTAAAGGTATAATAAGACTGGACGATCACTGTCTGGATGATGTTTACAACTCACTAAATGAAAACAAAAAACAGCTGATTATCTTAAACGGAGAACACCTGCACGAAGAGCTCATAAAGCTTAAAAAGGATAAGCAGGTTAATATATTTCACGATTCAGCCAATAAGATAATTATAATTGGAAATTCAAAAAATGTAAATTTACGTGAATTACAAACGGAGCGTACCGAAACTGTATGCAGATATATAAGCACAGTTTTGAAATCTACATTTACAAAATTTGAAGATCACCAGAGATTATGCTCCACGCCGTTTCTGGCAAATGGCGAATTTGATTCCAAAAGAATAATTGAATCCCCAAGAGACTTCATGTGGTTTTCTTTTTATCTTTCTGATAAACTTTCACAATTAATTGAAACAGAAAGATTGATAGATGTAGTCTTAGTAAGTGCAAGTCTCAGAGGCTCTGTATTTACATCCATTTTAGGAATTTTAAATGACTTAAAGTATATCAACATAGATCATATTGGACCTATACATAAAGTATATAACACAAATTCTTTCGATTCAGAATCCGTTTCTTACAATTATGTGTATGTTGGCGATTTTGTATTTGGTGGTACCGAAATTAAGCTGACGAAAGTCTATGTTTCATTAGGAGGCGGCAAACTCAATCACGCCCTTGTTCTTGGCAGCTTATTTGAGTCCGATGTCTTTAAAGAATTTAAACTATATGAATTAAATACATTACGAGCAATTTCACAGGAAGCTAATTTTAAACTTTTTGACTAAAATGACTATTTTACATATCACTGACCTTCACCTTGACCATTTCGAGGGCGACCAGGAATTTTTAAGAAAAGGATTCTATCAAGAATACATCGACCGTCTTTTTCTGTCTATTCAAAAGAAAGAACCGGATCTTAAAATAAATTACCTGGTCATTACAGGAGACTTTATAAATAAAGGTAAGGTTGAAAATTATCCTGATGTAGAAAAGATAATTGATTATCTGGCTGAGAAATTTTCCATTGAGAAAAGAAATATGTGCTTCGCAATTGGCAATCATGACTATAAATGGAAAGAACTTACCTCAGCAGATGAACTTACATTAAAAATGCCATATTCAGATTTTCGCAAAAAATATATTCCAGCTGTTATTTCAGAAGGCTCAAACTACTTTTTGTCAAAACTGGAAGAGGATATATTTTTCCTGTCAATTGATTCCACTTGGAATTCTAATGACGGTACGCCGGGTATATTCAACATAGGTGATCAGGATAATATAATCGAAGTGTTAAAGAACAACACTAATGAAAAAACTACACTCCTAATTGGTTGTCATTTCCTGATTGCCCCCTTTGATGACAGCTTTCTGGCAATGGAAGAACAGAACTGGCATGAGAACCATCATTGGTCGAAAGGAGCATCTCTACGGGATAGAATAAGAAGACTTCCGGCATCTAATATTATCTGGTTTCACGGTGATGTTCATGCCAGCGATCAGAAAATTATTGAAAATGAAACATTCATTCTTACCTCAAAATTTGGCGGAACAGCTGATACTTCACAACAGCGCAGACAGGCAGTAATATTGCATATTACCGAACACTCAGTGAGCCGTTTGACGTGCAGCTACGTTTTTCCGACGCATGGACAGCATCTGACGCTTGGTGACTGGGAATGCTCAGAGATCAATGAGCTTAGGACCATAACTCCCGTACAGGAAGTGACAAATACTCCATCAAATACACTAAACGCTTTTAATCATGAAGTAGAAAAAGAAATACTGCGTCTGATAAAGGAAAAAGGGCTTTACAAATTCGGCCGCTTTCATGTCAGCGAGGAGTATATTTCTTTAGGTTGGGTAGATATTAATAAGTTATTAAGCGATAAATTATTGCTAACCAGAATCTCCGACAAATGCTTTGAGTTAGTCCGACAAAATCTAAGCGGCAGTGATGAAGAAATTCTTTTTATAGGCCTTGAAATGATAGGTGGTATTTTAGCCTCGCAGCTATCGGTAAGATTTAACTGTAAAAATTCAATTATCCCCTTAAGATCAAAATCAGGCCATTATAGTCAATTGGAATCAAATCATTCACCTGCATTTGATGATTTGGCCAATATAAAGGATATTTTCATTATCATTGATTTAATCTCTTCGGGAAATTCCATAACAGAATTCGTAGAAAATCTTAATACTGTAAATCCCAATTTAAGCATACATGTGATCTCTATCATTTCAAATGACAGAGAGAACAAGATGACCGTAATTCCAAAAGCAAAATCCTATAATACATTCTGCGCCAAATTGAAAATTCCACTTATAAAACATAGTGAAATGCCTGATGAAAATTTTGTAGAGCCAAATTTAAAATTTCAATGATATGAAAATTGCGATCATTGCGTGGGGATCTCTCATATGGAATCCCGAAACACTGAAATATGACAAAGAATTTGGCTGGTCTGGATCTGGTCCATTTCTGCCTGTAGAATTTGCCAGGATTTCAAAAAATGGAAGACTAACTCTGGTTATAACTGAAAACGGCACTTTGGTCCAGACCTTTTATGCCATTTCAAATTATGCCGATTTAAATTCTGCAGTCGGGAATTTGAAATACAGGGAGGGAACAACCAGTAAAAATATTGGCTATTTTAATAAACGGTCAAATACTTTTTACCCTACTGACTTTCAATATGTGGAAAATATCTCCCAATGGGTTGCAAATCTTGATGTTGATGCTGTCATATGGACAAACTTACCAGAAAATTGGCAGGATGTAACTGATGATCGCATCAGATACCTCAATAAATTAACTGATGAAAAAAAGGACTCTGCAAAAACATACATAGCCAAAACTCCGAAACAAATAGCTACAAGATTAAAGCTTGAAATCGTTGAGAAATTACAATGGTTATAGCTTTTCGATTACCTTTAAAAATCAAGCATATTACTTGGCAGTTATCATAATAATATTACGAAAGAATCTAAATTAAATCTAAAATGACAGAAGCATTTTTTGGACTTATCGGCGTGTTGATTGGCTCCGCAATAACTTGGTATCAGTCGTATTGCACCGATAAACAGCTGGAAATCAAAAATGCCAAATATTTGGCAATAAGAGTTGCTGTATCTTTGATAAATTTATGGAAAACTGCGCAGAGGTCGTAAATGACGATGGACTTTGCATGGGACAAAAAAACTCTGCAAAATGAAAACCTGTGAAGTCTAAGTTTGAATTTGTATTAGCAAGATCATTTTTATTGTAAATTTATGAGCTAACTAATACAATCAAAATGAAGATTGGAAGAAATGATATATGTCCATGTGGAAGTGGTCAAAAATATAAAAAGTGTTGTATAAATTCAAATACGACATTTTCTGCAGATTCTTTTCAAAACTACCTCAAAACACACGATGCTTCTGAATTATTAAAGATGATTTCTTTAATTCAGTTATTACCTATAAACCAATCCAAGCTTATTAGACTGGAAAGCATTCAAGATTTAATTTGCTCAAACTTTGAAAAAGGTGGTAAAGAAACAGATTATAATTCCGTAAAGCGATTAATTGGCAAAGACTATGCTTATGATTATAGAGAAGACCCTGCCGAATCATGCGGAACGGAAAACTTTATGTTTTTCAATGGCAACAATGTTGTATTTCCCGGAATAGCTAAAGACAGCACACCAATTAACCAGTTGCTCTTTAATTCAATTTTTGCGTGGGAAAATGATTTATCTGAAGAATTGAAATTAAAAATTCGTGATGGAGTATATTTTATGCTCTATGTTCACAACATGATTGCCGAGCGCATAGGGCTTAAAAGATATCTATTTGAAGATGATTGGAGAGGTGAAATTTATTTTCCAGAAAGTAATTTTGTGAATAGTCATAAAGGCTCCTTTGAGTTTACAAGAGAAGACATTGAGGATATTTATAAAAGACTACATATTGAGGAAGATGTTATACAGCATTTTGTAACCACCAAACAGGAACTGATTAAAAACAAAGGGGAAGATACAGTATTAGTAAAAAAGCCCTTTTTTCAGTTTGAAGATAAATTTTATTTAGCATTGCCTTCCGCGCAAATGTATAGTCTAAACCTTTTTATTAGAAAACAGATAGAATTGAAAGACCAGATTGAAGTTTTAAATTCATGCTATGAAAAAATGGTCTTAAATGAATCACATAAATATCTCAATATTATGTGGGATAGTGTTGATTTTGGTCTAGAATTGAAAAACTACGAATCATTATGGCAGATGGATTCCAACAAATATGCCTACGTAAGATTTATTTCAGAAAATCAGGATGATGATTTAAAAAAAAGGGCAGATTCAACTATTGCTTTAGCTAAAAAGAGCATGAATAACGAAGAAACTGAATTTCTTTCAGTGACTATATTCGCAGGTTACGAAATAGATGAATTCCATTCTTATCCTATAGAATATTTAAAAGAAACCAAATATCAAATTGCACTTAGTTTTTTTGATTTTGAGCGTATTTTCAATCATTGGAAACCAGACGAATTAACTTTATGGAAATATGCTAAAGCAGGAGAAAGAGCGGACAAAGCTAAGCTACAAATGATGCCTATGTTTTCAATATTATCATATTTTCAATGGTATAAAAGAAATCATGACTCTTTTTTTCCGACAGATGATGCAGCTCCTAACCTAGTGAGTTTTGATTTTATTACTCAAGCGGAAATAATTGCCGAATCTGCACAAAAAAGTGATAAGCATTTTGTAATGCATGTTGAAAATAAAATCGGAGATAATTCAGAAGCTAAAGTTAGACATCTTCCAGTGATTAAAACAAAAGATTATGCGCCAATTTATACGTCTGAAGAAATATTCAACAGAAAATTACGCAAAGTTTTAGAAGCTTATTGTTTTCCGATTTGGTTTAGCTATGATCAGAGTGTTGGAACAGTAGGAAGCAATTTTATTGAATCTATGATTTATTGGCTAAATGAATTTGCGGAGACTTTAAGTCCATATTTTACAAATTTAGGCAATTTACCAATTGAATTTATATTGTCATTTGATGAAAGGCTAATATCTTTTGTGACATCAGGAATTGAGATTGAAGAGGGTGCAAAGATTAATGTAAAATATGATGTTGATGTGTACTTAAGAAAAATAAAGCTAAAAATTCCTATTGAAATATTTTCCGCTTTACATCGAAAGGATAATTATGGAGAACAAATTTTAATGGATACTATTTTAAAATCATTAACTGTTTTACAGCAAGGTTATGGACTGATAGAATTTAGTCAAGAAGAAAGAGAGACATTCTTAGCTTCTCAAATGCCTCTCAGCAGTAAAAAAATGCTGCTGACTTCTCATAAAGCAAATGACTTCAAAAGATTTGATAGATTTATTCCTAAACCAAGATATATACAAGATGCTGATGTCTCGGTGGTACTTGAGAGTCAAATTAAATGGATGAATCTTTCATATCAGATTCCTGAAAAAATTAACGATGCCGATAAGGTTCCCTTCTTAACTAAATTGATAAACACATTGACATTTAAGTTAAAGGAATATATAAATAATTATGAAGCAAAAGAACTTCTTGTCGATTTAATGTTAAGACATGAAGCCATTATCCAAAGCTCTAGCAACTGGGATTTAGATTTGCCGGCGAGAATCAAATGTTTTGAAAAGTATCAAGATGTTATTAATGAATATAGCGAAGATTACAGCAATGTGGTAAAAGCTTCACATTCTTTAAGAAGTTTAATAGAATATGTCGTAGCAGAATGTCCTGTAGGCAGCAAAAAAGTTAATATTGATGATGTTGATTTTTTATTGGCTTTAATTAATGAGATCATCTTTTATGGAACTACCAAAGATAGTATAGTGTTGGGAATAGATAATCCCGACATGGGATTGCTACCATCAGGGCGATTAGGAATGAATCACGATTTTCACGACACAATTTTGGCAGGTTACAAAGAATCAATAATTTTAGATGAGATTCAAGGTATTAACGAAGATTTCGATAGTCATTTTCAAACCGATGAACAAAATTCCGAAATTGATATAGAAAAAGAAGCTTACTATGACAAAATTACAAATGCGTTTGAAAAAGATTTAGGAATAGACTTTTATCAAATTGGCATGATTGCCGAGTTCATGGCAAATTACTGTTTTTCGAAGGAAAGTTCTTGGTGGTATTGCACCGAAAATAAATTAATAGATTTAATAACGTCAAACTCAAACCTGTCAAAGGCAGAAATACAAGCATTTCTATCTTTTACTGAATTAGAGTCCAGAGGTAAAATAGAAAATGTGCCGGAAGGACTTCACGTTAAAGAAACGTGGATCTGGCGATTTAATAGAAAACTGTCCTACATCCGGAGACCCATAATAAGATTAAAACAAGGAGAATCGGAGGTCCTTATGTGGAGCGCAAGACACTTGATAATGGCTTCAGATAACTTAAAGGCAATTTTTTATAATGGAACATTAAAGGTTGATGAAATTAAAAACCCAAATATAACTACAGTAATAAATGAGCGATTAAATATAAAATCAAATGAATTTAGAAATAAAGTTTTAAAATGGTTTAAAAATACCCCCCTGCAAGTTATAGAAAATGAAATTAGAATCAGAAAAAGTGTTTTCCCTAATGCTGATAGAGACTATGGAGACATCGATATTTTAACTATTGATAGCTCCAAAAAGATAGTTTATTTGATTGAATGTAAAAATACCAAGCAGGCTAAAGTTATGTATGATTTTCATTTTGATTCTAAAAACTATCTTGAAAAGCAATTACCAAAACATATTAAAAGAGGTGAATTTATATCTAATAATTTAGAACAACTTTCTAAAAAAGTAAATATAGATTTAAAAGGATATACTGTTTCTCCAATTGTAATTTCATCATATCAATTGCCAGTAAAATATTTGCATGATTTAGAAATTCCCATTTATTCATTTCAAGAAATTAAACGTGAAGGACTTTTTGTTTAGCCAAAGCACTTTAGGACAAAAATGTTACAATTTTTGTTTACTTTTTAATTTTCATGACAGAATCGAGGCAGATGGTGTTTTTGAAAAATAGAAATCCTATAAATCAAGGCCTAACGAGTCTAGGTTCGAAACTGTATTCAAACATTTTTGGAAAGATATAATATTGAATTAATCAATAATATGAAATTAGATGTAGAAATGGTGCGTTTAGATTTTAACACTAACTTAAAACACTGTAATAAAACTTTTTAAAGGCTTAAGTTCGAAACATTACTACATCAAAAAAAGTTATAACAATTAGCAATCAGAGATTTGTGGCAAAACCGTGGCACTTGATTTTTTTAAAAATCAGATACCTAATAAAATCAGGCCTTCGGAAGTTTAGATTCAAAACTGTATTAAGCAATATTATTTCACTAAATTAAAATGATTCGAATCTGAGCCCTTATTGTACCTAAAATTCTTGAGCTACAGTAAACACAGGTTTGCTAATTACTGGTTCCAACATTAAAATAAATAGTTCAAAAAACAATTATACTTTAATTGTCGTATAAGCACCTCTTTTTGAGCTTGCAAAAAAAATATCAACATTGATCTAAAATGAAGAGCTCACGCTGATACTGCGATATAAATAAACAAAAAAATGACTTCTCTAAGTTTCGTGGCAACATCGTGGCACAGGCAGTTTTTAAAAACACAAAACCAAGCAAAATCAACACCTAAGAAGTTAAGGTTCGAATGGCCAAGCCATTGTATTAAGCATATTACTTCTCTAACTTAAAATGGTTCGAATCATGAGCCCTTATTGTACCTAAAAATCCTGAACTCTAGTAAAATCCACTGGCTAACTTCTGGTTCTGCAGCTGGTAAAAAAACTATAAATAATAACAACAACCAAATGATTATTTTTTTTTATAATAACTTTTTTAGTCATTATATTATTCACCTTTTTTTCAATTATTTACCCCAACAAATTAACATATTAGAAAAATCTAGGTTCAGTTATTGAATTGCGCTTATTAAAAAATTCATAACGCAGGAATATTTCATGTGAACCGGAATTAAAGTTGGTTAAGTTGGTCGTTTCACGGTCATAGCCATACCCTATATAGAGTCCACTACTAACCTGAAATCCCACCATGCCACTTAACGCAGCGCTCCATCTGTAAGCCACTCCAACGACAAATTTATCGATAAGTATAAAGCTTGCAGAAATATCTGCTTGTAGTGGAGCCCCTTCTACCATTTTAAAAAGCCCAGCTGGTTTAAACTTTACTTCTGATCCCAAATCCAATACATAACCTGCCATAAAATAATAATTGATTCTATCCTTGTATATCGCAATATCATTATCGCTATAACGGTCGGTTTCGATAAAATTTGGTACTGATAGACCTATGTATGCTTTATCTGAATGAAGATATACTCCGGCTCCTATATTTGGCTTAAAGACATTATCTAAATTCTGAAATTGTGGATCACCCTGATTTGCTGGGTTTAATTTATTGACATCTAGATTAAATAAATTCCCTGTGACTTTAATACCAAAAGATAATTTATAATTTGGTGAAGTAGATATAGTATAAGAAAGATCTACAGAAAGATTATTTTCGTTAGTAGGTCCAATCTTGTCATTAACCAATGATATGCCTAATCCTAGATTACTGTTATTAATTGGGCTATTTACCGAGAAACTACTAGTTTCAGGTGCACCATCTAGTCCAACCCATTGAGTACGGTATAATCCAAAAATACTTAGAGCTCCTCGTGATCCTGCATAAGCAGGGTTGATATTTATGGTGTTGTACATATATTGTGTAAATTGAGCATCTTGTTGAGCAAAACCCACAGTAGAAAAAAACATAAAAACTAAAACTAATTTTCTCATTTATTTTACTTTTAAAAAATACTTACTCTATAGTAAAGCCATTAAAATTTGTTCTTCACCAATTACTTACTAAGATATAAATATCCTGTTTTCTGATGTGTATTGAACTCACTATCTTTATATTTCAAAATATAGTAATAGGTACCTTCTGGTAATTTATCAGAGTTTTTAATTGTTACACGCCCTTCTGAAAATCCTTTAAATGCAATATTAACATTGTTATAGTGATTTCCTTCATACACCAAAACTCCCCAGCGATTATAAATTTCAACCACATTGTCAGGATAACATTCTAATCCTTGAATATAAAATAGTTCATTCATCTTATCCCCATTCAGAGAAATAGCATTGAACACTTTTATGGAACATCCTGAAATTGGTAATACCGTTGGATTATCATCAAACACACTACCATAATCTGATTTATCTTTTACTAAAATTCCGTTTGGACTTGTTCCCGTCACTATAGCCTGATTCGATATACTCCCCGAATTAATATCAGATTGTGACAGAGAATAGACCCCCACAAATGAAGTTATATCCTCTTCCCCTACTTCTAAGTCTATCGAATTTCCGGTCATAATAATTCCTGTTAACGGATCTTCTACTAATATTTTTGTCAAAGCTACATTTCCTGTATTAGTCACCACAAAATTATACGTGATAGTCTCACCTGCTTGTGCATAGCCATTCCCGTTTTCATCATTGAAATGAGCCGTTTTAACTAATGCAATACTTGGTCTAGCTACAAATACGCTTACAGAGGCTGTGCTACAATTAGAAGGGTTTGTTTTTTCACAAATAGTATAACTTAAAGTATAAGTTCCTCCTGGAGTGTTTGGTAAAATATCCAAAGTCCCATTTGAATTTGATCTAAAATTTACATTTGGCACAACTGTAAGTATAACATCTACAGGATTTATAGGTAAGCCATTGAAAGTATCATTAGATAGTACATTTAAGAAACCTTTTACTCCTAGTATTCCATCAATGAAATCTGCTTTATCATTAGTAGCCATTAAGCTTACAAAAGGGCTACAATTGATTCCAAAATCTAAATCCAGATGAACTCTATTTGTTGCGCTCAAAGTAATCGTTTTTATACTTTGAGTTGTGGCAGCACAATCCATAGAACTTTCTCCTCTATTTGTTTTTTGGGAAATTACCTTTTCTGTATTACTTGGAATGACCTTTACCAAGCCAGTACTGCCTATTGCTTGAGATTGTATCTCAAGATTTGAATCCATTTGTAATTTCACATTATATTCACCCCATGGATTCGCAGATTGTGGTCTGTCTCTCCAATAGCCTTGAATTCCTATTATCGTGTTTTTTAAATATCCATTTGGTCCCGTTATCAAAATATTTGAGCTTTTTGAGTTTCCAAATCCTGCCATATTTAACTCTCCAACATTAAGTGTTCCTCTGCAACTACCATCTCCATTAAAATCGATCCATTCCCATTGGCTATAATCAATAGATCCGTTTGCATCTGGAATATTTTTGGTAACAATGCCATCATCATTAGCATCATACCATTCATCTTGAATTCCATTACCATTCAAATCATACCAAACATAATCCCCTAATACAGGTAATACTGAAAGATCATATTCAAAATCAAACTTTTGAAAACCACAACTTTTTATTGTTGTAAAACGTAAACTTCCATTTACGGGATATAATTGATAAACACTATTTAAATTCGCATCTTGTACCTGTACCAAATAATCTCCAGGAATTATTCCTGAAAAACTATAAGATCCATCGCTTTTAGTTATTTGTAATAAAATAGGAGCTGTCGTTTGATTTTGTGGAATCAAAGTCACAGGAACATTTGCCAATACATTATTAGTCTGTAAATTTTTAATGATACCCGAAATATTTGCTGTCGAATTACAAGTTACTACAATTTCATTCGAAATTGTGGCACAAGCCTTTGGGGTCAATTTATCACATAGTTCATAAACTATATTATAAGTTCCTGGTGCTATTCCTGCATCCACAGTTACTTTTCCAGTTAATGGATCTAATGTTATACCGGTTGGCCATATTCCTGATATTGCAACGCTCGCATTTCCTGTTGCTCCTAATACCACTGGAACTCCATTTACTTTATCATTTGATGTAATATTTTCGAAAACTGTTCCTCCTGTTGATGAGATAGTTCCGTTTTCAAATATTGGTTCAACAACTGATATTACTTTGATTTCATTCGAAACTGTAGCACAAACTTGATGAGTCATTTTATCACACAATTCATAAACTACATTATAAACTCCTGGTGCTATTCCTGCATCTACAGTTACTTTTCC
This sequence comes from Flavobacterium hydatis, assembly GCF_000737695.1. Classification (GTDB taxonomy): domain Bacteria; phylum Bacteroidota; class Bacteroidia; order Flavobacteriales; family Flavobacteriaceae; genus Flavobacterium; species Flavobacterium hydatis. Next base: position 486 of record NZ_JPRM01000033.1, on the reverse strand, counting down.
TGTTAATGGGTCCAATGTTATACCAGTTGGCCATATTCCAGATATTGCAACGCTCGCATTTCCTGTTGCTCCTAATACTACTGGAACTCCATTTACTTTATCATTTGATGTAATATTTTCGAAAACTGTTCCTCCCGTTGATGAGATAGTGCCGTTTTCAAATATTGGGCATACATAATTTTTTAGTACAATAACGTCTGATGTTAATGAATTGCATAATCCTAATTTAGCTATTACAATATAACTACCTACTCTTGCAGTTACCTTATCATTGACTATACTTACCCCATTTGATGGAATTACTTCATATGAGTATGCAATGTTATAATTAGAAATATTAAAACTACCATTAGCATCTGAGCAGGATGGTTGAATCAAATTATCTAATATTGGTTTTGTTAATAAATCTACTGTAACGGTTGTAATTTCAGAGGTTGCTTCATCACAACTACCATCTTTTACTACAGCTCTAAACTGGGTTGTCTG
>NZ_JPRM01000032.1 GCF_000737695.1 Flavobacterium hydatis | reverse complement strand
GACTATATACTAAACTAAAAAAATCAGAATGATAATTGAGGTAAAATCATTGCAGTTTCTAAACCATTATAAATAAAAAACCCGATCACATTAAGCAATCGGGTAAACTTTAAATCCAAAAAAAATATAAAACAATTAAATAGGATACATTAATAATGATTACCACCAATCATTATAACATATATTCTTTTTTAGTAACTGAATCGGCATTACGATTTAAAAAATTTGCCAATAATTTAAAAGAGATTCCTTTTAAGTATTCCTCAAATGAGACATCAAATATTGATTTTTCCTTTAAAGAAAATATCAATATTAAACTATGACTATCAATATAATCCTTGTGTAATTCTTTACTATTATCGAGTTTTTTATTAAGAAATTCTGAATGAGGCATTTCGTTAGTAAACTTATGCATCATAACTTTATCTATAAATAAGCTAAAACCAAATACCCTTTGATTTACTATAGGGTCATAAATATTTTCGACTTGATTGTTTAAAATAGTCAAATCTAAATTTATGGTATCATTTAGTTCATCATCTAAATCTCCAAATTCACTTGGATAATAATCGAATATATAAAACTCTTCCTCAGATATAAGTTTACTCATTCTTATCGGACTAGTTAGCATATAATCACTAAAAAGTACTGAAATACCTGGAGCTACTTCTGTAAAATAAGTATGTCCGGTTCCAATTGTATCAGGAATAACAATGATTTTATCATCAATAAGTTCAGCATTAATTCCATCTACAAACGACCGTTGCCATTGTGGTTTTAATGAATAGAAATGTGTGGTAATTTTCATATTTTATATTTTAAGAAATAATCCTGAGTATTTCAAAAATGAAATAAATAGTCTGGATAAATTATTGGGATAAAACTAACAAATGCTTATTTAAATATAACTCCTTTTAAATCAAAAAAACACTAAAAAAAGCCACAATTTCAATAAATAACAACTAATATTTTAATGATATTAAAAATTACTTATAATATGATAATTCATGCAACGCTTATTAAGGAATAAGTACATTAAAGTAACTTTATCGTAAATATTATACTAAACAAATTTTCATGAGATTATAATACACTCATAAAAATAAGATATTTTATTGTCTTTAATTCATAAGCAATATCGTTAATTAATTTAAAATTTTCAACTTTATAAATAATTGCTTTACTAGCTTTTATTTCGCATCAAAAAATGAATACTCAAATTAATCTGATTCTTCTTAATAAAATAAAATCAAGACTTAAAATCTCTCTATCAACTAATTCTCTCAGTAACAATAGAATAAAAAAACATGGAGATTAAATATAAATATTTGATTTAAATTGTGAATATCTATTTTATGAATTGTCGATTTCTTTTTCTTTAAAATCTATCTTTGACACCCTTAAAATAAAAGAAATGAGCACAATTTGGTACGAATGCAAAGTAAAATATAGAAAGACTGATGATACTGGAACACAAAAGGTTACTACAGAACCTTACTTGGTAGATGCGTTATCATATACGGAAGCAGAAACTAGAATTAATGAAGAAATGTCTGCTTATATTAGTGAAGAATTTAAAATCACAAATATAAAAATGGCTAATTATGCCGAAATTCACCCTTTCGAAAATGCAGATCGTTGGTTTAAATCAAAAGTATCTTTAATGGCTTATGATGAAGAAAGCGGAAAAGAGCGAAGATCAAATATGTATATTTTGGTACAAGCAAATGATGTAAAAGAAGCTTACGATAACACAATTGGTATTATGAAAAATACCATGGGAGATTATACAATCCCTGCTATTGCAGAATCGCCAATTATGGATGTTTTCCCATACTTTAGTGGTGAAGAAGGAGAAATGGAACAATTAGAAAGATTTAATGCGCTTAAAGCTTCAAAACCTGAATTAGTTGCTGCTGGTGAAACTGGCGATGACTTTGTAGGAGCTGATGCTGAATAATCCGTTTAGCATTTATACAATACGAAGAGGACATATTTTTGTCCTCTTTTTTATTTAATTAAAAAACGATTACGAGCAATTATTTTGAATCTCACATTTTTTATTATCTTTATTTCCGACTTAACCTATTAATATATTACCCTGATAAAACTTATAATGAAATTATCTTTAAACCCAAATTACATTAGATCATCAAATTTCATTTTTATCTCTGTAGGTCTTGGAGTTATTAATTTTTTACTTTCTTCAGATATACTTTCTTCAAAATCGGCAACGATTATAGGCATAATATCCCTTTCCTTGCTCTTTATAGTAGGATTACTAGTTAGGTTTCAAATCTCTTGGGTTAAATATTTGCTATTAGCTTTAATTCTCATTGCTTTTAATAGCCTTCCTGCATTTATAAAAGAGCAATTAATGACCCATCCCCTAAATGCCATCTTTACAATATTACAATCTATAACTCTAATTTACGCGACCATTTTATTGTTCTGTAAATGGTGTTTAAATAAAAGAAAATGACAAAAATATCTTTTTGGATTTGGGTATCTAATATATCAGCCTTTGTATCAATTATAATTTTAATTGTTCTTAGGTTTTTCGATAATTACATTAAAAATTTTACACCCTTCTTAATAATAGGTTGCTTGTCTATATTTCTTTATGTGTTATCAGAAATACTCAAATTCTTTATCAAAAAAAGTATAAAAGATGAATCGCAAAAGAATTAAACTATATGATACTATTATAGCGACTATATTTATTTTTGGACTTATTTCAGATGTTGTAAATAGATTTTTATTCAACGACTACATTCCGACTAAAATAATTGACTATTTTTTTTGGTTTAGTTTAGGCGCTTATCTTGGGTTTAATTTACTTAAATGGGAGATTAAAAGAATTTCCACGCACTAAAGAATTAATACTTAAGAATAAATATCTCCGTTGTTTTAAAAAAAATCGAGTCTAATTTAAATTATTCTAACTCATAATGAAGCCTCGCCAATACTTGACGAGGTTTTACTATTTTTGTCTATTGACTTTGTAACTACTGAGTACAAATAAGTGCCATTTTATTTTTCTTATTAGATTACTTCTATTTCTTTTCTAATTTATCCAAGCGCTTATTTTGCTCTATTATAACCTTGTTTTGCTCGATAACATAAAGAGTAAGTTCTTCTATTTTTTGTAATAATTTAGCATTCATTTCTCCTAAATTTATACCGTTTTTTAAGGCTTCCTCTTCACTTGGAATATCTTTTAAATGGCCTTTTTCAGTAATATGTTTTTCAACTTCTTTAAGAGTTGGTAAATCATATTCCTTTTTAAACACATAATCAGGCCAAGTTGTAGTTTCAACTTTAATTTCTCTAGCCCCTATTGAACCATTTACTGCGAGTTTGTGAGTTCCTGTTGTTATAGTTCCGATTCCAACATTACCATTGCCAAGAATCCTCATTTTTTCTGTTTGTCCAGTCAAGAAAGATTCTTGTGTAAAAAATTGCGTCCCATAAGTATTATAGCCAGTACTTTGAGTAATTGTCCTTATTGAAGTTCCAAAAGTATCATAGTTACTAAAATTAATAGAATGTGCGATCATTATTGAAGATTCATTGTCTACATTTGACAACAAATTCCTAACAAGTATATTACCGTTGTTTACTTCTAACTTTGCTAAAGGATTAATTGTTCCTATCCCTACATTCCCAGATCTCGGATTTAGTATTATATTATTACCAAGCTCATTTATGTAAAGGGGTAATGAATTATGCGACTGTATCCAACTGTAAGTTGAAGCTCCACCGATTTTTAAGTTTGTGCCATTTTTGGTTTCTATTGTTAAACCACCTATTGCAGAATTGTCATCATCAACCTTAAAATGTCCAGCACCAACAACATCAAGTTTAAATTTAGGGTCTATAGTTCCAATACCTACATTACCATCGCTACCTCTCATATAAAAAATATTATCTCTTTGACCATTTCCTGTATGTGCACCAAATTTAATGTAGCCTGTAGTACCATCATACCCCATATTCATTCTGGCGACATTCCCACTATTAAAAAGAGAATTATGAACACCATCATTAGTAATAGTAAGCGATCCTGTTTCCAATGGAGAGGTATTATTCTGAGCTCCACAAACTGCTCCTATTAAAAATACTCCTAAAAGAAAATTATTTTTCATAATTTGTTAAGGTTTAATTATTATTTTCTAGATGAATCTTTCTCTAATTTCTCTAAACGCTTATTTTGTTCAATTCTAGCTTTATTTAGTTCAATTATAATTTTATTTTGATCGTCTATTAGCTTATTCTGTTCCGTTACATAAACGTTTAATTCTTCTGTTTTTTTCCCTTGTTCAATAGCATAAAGAGTTAGTTCCTCTATTTTTTGTAATAGTTTAGCATTCATTTCTCCTAAATTCACACCACTTTTTAAGACTTCTTCTTCACTAGGGATATTTTGTAAATGCCCTTTTTCAGTAATATGTTTTTCAACTTCTTTAAGAGTTGGTAAATCATATTCTTTTTTAAATACATAATCTGGCCAATCTTTCAAATCAACTTTTACTTCTTTTGAATGTATAGTTCCGTTTACGTCTAGTTTATTTGTTGGATTAGCTATTCCAATACCTATATTACCTTGAAAAAAAACCAGTGATTTATAATCAACTCCATTAAATCTTTGAATAAACTCTTGATTTATCCCGCTATAATTCCAAACAGTTTGTAGTTTAAGATTATAATCGGCATTACTAGTTGACCATTTTTGAGTATCATAACTCCCTACAAGAGGCAAAGGAGAATAAATATCTAATAAAGCTGATGGCTCAGATATTCCGATACCTATGTTTCCTCCTGTAGCTGCATTAATTACCAATGCATTATTACTAATTTGCATCCCATCCCCACTATAAATTTGAAAATGAAGACTTTTGTCATATACATTATTCCCATTATTAATTTGAAATGCATAAGCTCTACTATCAAATATTTCTCCAGTTGCAGATTCCCTGTTAAAAGCTATAGATCCAAAATAAGAATTTGCACCAGAGCCAGGATGAATACTAACACCTGTTGTACCTGATCTAATAGTTAATTTAGAATTAGGAGCTGTTGTACCGATACCAATATTACCACTCATATCAATTCTCATGCGTTCTTGCCCTAAAGTTCCAAATGTTATATTCCTATTTAAATCTGGCTGAGTAGAATAACCTGAGAGATCAATATAAGACTTTACATTTAAACCTGTTCCTCCACCAGCTGACAACCTTAAAAATCCGTCATCAAAAAGGCTTCCGCTATCGCTATATCCTCTAATTTCTCCATTTAATAGCGTTCCAGATGATATTAAAGGTCTAACAGAACTATTTGTTAATCCCCCATTAATGGTTAATGATCCTGAAACAGATAACTTACTCAATGGAGTATTTGTACCCAAACCTACGTTACCATCAGGTGGATAATTATTCTGGGCGAAGCAAAATGATGTTATTAAGATTGTTCCTAAAAGAAAATTATTTTTCATGATTTGTTATGGTTTAATTATTATTTTCTAGACGAATCTTTCTCTAGTTTATCTATACGTTTATTTTGTTCGTCTATGAGTTTATTCTGTTCCTTTACATAAAGTTTTAATTCTTCAGCTTTTTTTCCTTGCTCGATAACATAAAGAGTAAGTTCTTCTATTTTTTGCAAAAGTTTAGCATTCATTTCTCCTAAATTTATACCGTTTTTCAAGACTTCTTCTTCACTTGGAATATCTTTTAAATGGCCTTTTTCTGCAATATGCTTCTCAACTTCTTTAAGAGTTGGCAAATCATATTCTTTTTTAAATACATAATCTGGCCAAATTGTAGTTTCAACTTTAATTTCTCTAGCTCCTATTGAACCATTTACAGCGAGTTTATGAGTTCCTGTTGTTATAGTTCCGATTCCAACATTACCATGCATAAATGAGAACTGACTAGCGTCTAGTTGCATCTTAGAATAAGCATTTCCAGTTCTATCGTAGGACTGCAATCCCACTATTTTAAGAGATTTTTCTAAATAAACTTCTAGCCCTTCTGCTCCATCATTAGAAACCACAAACTTTTGAGAGGGCTTAGCTGTACCAATACCAACATTACCATCACTACCTCTCATATAAAGAATATTATCTCTATAACCATCTCCTGTATGTGCTCCAAATTTAGAATAGCCTGTAGCACCATCAAAACCCATATCAATAGATGCAACTCCACTGCTATTTATAGTTGAGTTAAAGCCGCCATCATTAGTAATATCTAACTTTTTTACATATAAACTCCCAACTGCAATTCTGCCTACCACATCTAGTTTATAATTAGGATTTGTTGTTCCGATACCAACATTGCCATTCATGAATGAAAACTGACTAGCATCTAGTTGCATCTTAGAATAAGCATTTACAGCTCTGTCATAGGACTGCAATCCTACTATTTTAAGAGGTTTGTCTAAATAAACTTCAAACCCTTCTCCTCCATCATTAGAAACCACAAACTTTTGAAAGGGCTGGGCAGTACCAATACCAACATTACCATCGCTACCTCTCATATAAAGAATATTATCTCTAAAACCATTTCCTGTGTGTGCACCAAATTTATAGTAGCCAGTAGTGCCATCAAATCCCATATTCATTCTGGCGACATTTCCACTCTCAAAAAGAGAATTATACACCCCATCATTAGTAATCGAAAATGATCCTGTCTTTAATGGTGAAGTATTATTTTGGGCAATACAAGCTGCCCCTATTAGGATTATTCCTAAAAGAAAATTATTTTTCATATTGTAAATTTTATATTAGAGCTTGATTTAAACTCCTTGATTTTTTTGCATAATAACTTCTACGCTCAATTGATCTACGTTGGTTTTGTAGTTTCTTTTTTTGGTAAAGTTCAAGTGTTTTATATTACCTAGCGAAGGATTGTTCTCAATTTTATTTAACAATGCCAAACATCCGTTAAAAGATCCTTCTAATGAGAAAACATAACTTGTCGTTACAAATCCTTTTTCGGTAATACTATGAGGTTCTTTAAAATCGATAATTTTAAGATGGTAATTAGTACTGTATGTATTTAACTGTTTTAGCAAATCATTCTGAAAAGATTCGGAAGGATTAATATTATATTGAGATAAAAATGAATCCAATTGCTTTTCTTTTTGTACCAACTGGGCAATTAATTTTGGCGTTTCATTGGTATTTGCCAACTGTTTTTCTTTTGCACTATACTCATTATAATACCCAATAGTATTGGATATAGCAAAAGAGTAGCATATACAAAGCGTCAGGAAAAAACCAACCAATAGTAATTTATTTCTTCTATTTAATCTCATCTTACTTAAGTGTTAGTTTAATAGAAAATTCAGTTTCGTTTAAATCATTCTTCCCAAAATGTGTAATGACAGCATTATCTATCCATTTGAGTTTTTCTATAGTTTCTACCCAATTTGTGAAAGCATTATTATCTAGTGTAGTCCCAGAAATAGTAATTACTCTTTCTTCCGTTACAATAGCTTCTTCAGGCTTTATTTTCTTTACTAATGGATCATATATTAATTCGTTTAATAGTATGGACTGTGGTATTCTCTTTGTAATTTCATTTATTACAAGCGAACTTTGTGAAGATGTTCTATCGGTAATACTTTTTACTTTCTGTTCTTTCGCTTGGATTCTTTGCTTTATTGTACTTACATTTCCGAGTGAGGATTCGTTTACTAATAAAGTTTCTGAAGTATTTTGAACTAATTTATAATAATGTGAAAAACAAAAGAAATTAACAACCAAAATCGCTAACACAATCCCAATCATTATTTTTAAACTTTTAGAAAAAAATACTTTTTGATTGTAATTGTCATAAAGCGCTTCGCTATGTATTATGCTACTTCCTGTATTTTGAGTATTGTTTGTTATTAATCGTAGCAAACCCGAAAAAGGTAACAAATGCGTATTGTGTATACTAAGCTCATTAATAGTATAAGTGGCTTCTAAGTCCTCAATACTAGGTGTTATAATCTGGCTTCCTTCTTCGGTAATAACAATTTGATTGTTCGTAAAAAACTTCTTTTCGTTGGTATAATTTAATATTTCGGCGATTGAGCAAATACCTAAACTTATACCTGCGACTATAATCTTTTGCTCTGCATAGTGAGAAAGCAAATCATCCAAATAGCTTTTTCTGGTTATAGCAACTATAGATTTAGTTTTTAAACGCCAAATTTCAAAATAGAATTCATCCCAATTAGTATTCGGAAAAGCCTTGTGCAATAACTTTTCATCAGATGCTTCAACTCCTGTTACTTCTTTTTGAATGACCTGATTGGTATTTATGATTAGAAAAAAAGGAAGTTTTTTATCCCATTTGTCAGCTATTTTACCCGTATAATTTACTTTGTCTTTTTTCTCTATTACTAATCCTTCTTTTTTATTTTCGACCAATAACAAAGCAACCTTTTCTTCATTATTTAAAGTGAAGTGCTCAATACCTATATATTGTTTACCAAGTAAAAAAGTAGTTAATGATGGAATAGTCATTAGTAAATAACTGTAGGTTTAATTAATACCGATAATTTTTTCTTAGAGTCTTCTCGCTTACGAGAGCTAAATAACCATTTAATAACAGGAATTCTTGATAATATAGGTACTCCTGTTCCTGAATCATTTTTTACAGATTCTTCTAATCCTCCCAAAACAATTATATCTTGATCTTTAACACGAATGATAGAGGTAAACTCTCTTGAATTAATTCCCGGAGGAGCATTTTTATCTACCTTTTGCCCATTAAAACTTGACTGAATTACTTTTATATCCATTGTAATCTGACCATCGCCAGAAACTAGCGGCATAATAGTTACAGATAATTCTGCGTCGATAGGTTGGTAATTCTTAACCTCTGAAGCTTGAGGGATTTGCGATCCATAAAAATTCTGATTAGTTACTACATAATAAGTTGTTTCTCCTATAGATAAATAAGCTTTATGCCCGTTTAAAGTAGATAATCTTGGGGATGAACGAATTTTTAAGTTCCCATTTGTTTCCATAGCCTTAAGGCTTAAGTAAAAATTAGGAACTACTTTTCCGATATTTAATGAGCCAAACCCATTAAAACCATCTATAATACTATTGATTGTTTGTGCTCCTAAATTAATATCTGCACTAGGGAATAAACTCCCTGTAGTTGTAACTGGTTTATTTCCTATTCCTGCGTTTATTCCAGTTTCGACAGTAGCACTTTTATTAACTTCCAGAAGCATTACTTCTATTAAAATAACCGGAACAGCTTTATCAATATATTTTATAAAAGTTTCAAAACGTTCGATATTAGCCGCTGGACCATTTACCAAAAAGCTATTCAATTCTTTATCTATTTTAATATCTAGTTCTCTTTTTATTTCATCTGGAATGATGCTTAAAATAGATTCAGATGGATTGCTTGAGCTTCCAGACGATGAACTGCTTGAAGAAGCATTACCTCCAGAATTATAATTATTATTCTGGTTTGAATAATTTGAATTTGATCTGTCAGACGAATTGTAGTTTGAATTACTGCCAGAGTTATAATTTGAATAGTTAGTATTGTTATTTAGTCTTCCGGCGCTTCTTCCCTCTTTTGCAGGATCACTTAATATATCTATTGATCGATACATTAACGGAATAACTTTTATGTTTCTAACTACAAGCTGATCTTTTGTCCCAAAATAATAAATAGAACCATTTTTCATGTAGCTATATTGACCTCCAGAAGCAGGAATATTTCCACCATTATTCGAATTATTAAACTGAGATTGGGATGAAGCTCCAACATTATTATCTGGCTTAATCTCAAAAAGTTTATTCAATAATGCATCAAAAGATATATTTTTAGCTTTAACAGTTGCATTACCAGCTCCTTCCAATGGGCTAGATATAAACATATCGATATCTAATTCGTGTCCTATATCGTAAATTATACTTGATATTGGAGTATTCTCAAAATCTACATCCAGTAATTTTTTATCAGCATCGATTATGGTAAAGAAAAAGTTAGATTTTCGGGAACGCAATGGTTTATTCTGACGCATAGCACTAGCATCACCACCTATTTCTTTAGAATAATTTCCTTCTAGCTGATCAAAAATATAAAAATTATCTCTTGATTTTGATACCGTTAAATTATTAGCAAAAGCCAATTTATTCAGCGCAGCATCAAATGGCATACTCTTAATATATACAGTTAATAATTGGTTTTCTAAGCCTGGGGCAAAAACCAAATTTTTCCCGCTAACATCCATGATTTTTTTGAAAACACCATATAATTGATCTCCTTTTAAGTTTAGAGAAAGTAAATTATCAGGAGCGTCATATACTACATCAATCAGTTTTTCAGCTACTTTTTCGACTGGCTTTTCATAAGATTTAATCGAAAGTATATTCCCCGTAAAATCGACTGTTAGATTATACTCTTTGCATAAAAAAAGAATAAGGTCCCCAACAGTAACATTATTAAAATTATTTACAATATTGATCTGACTTAAATTTGGTGCAATACTAATGTTAATTTTATGCACCTCAGACACTGCCATCAAGAAACTAGAAAGGGATGATTCTTTAATATTAATATTAACTTTTTCTGTTAGCCCTGGTGCATCTGCACTAATTGCTTCTATATTGTTTTTAAGTTGATGAATCCGATTCTCTTGAGAAAATGAAATTTGAAAAATTAAAAGTAAGAGGATAGTAGTTATTTTTTTCATGAATATAAGTCAGATGTATGGCTTTTAAATTATTTACAAGAGTAACGAAAAAACTTCATCAACAGAAGTAGTTCCATCTTTAATTAGAGATAATGCATTTTTCTTCAATGTGAAAATTTCATTTTCTTCTAAATAGGTATTAATATCTAATTGATTATTTTTAATTAAGGCCGAAAGTTCTCCTCCGATAGGTAGAATTTCATAAATGGCTTTTCTTCCTGAATAGCCTGTATGATAGCAATTTTCACACCCTATAGCTACATGGTGTTTCTCTAAACCCTCTGGTATAGAAAAACCCGTAGGAAAAAGATCGGATGAGACGTTTTCTTCTACTTTACAATGCACGCAAAGCTTTCTTACTAAACGCTGAGCCACACTTACATTAAGTGTACTTGCTATAAGGAATGAAGGTATTCCCATATCGATAAGTCGTGAAACAGTAGCCCAAGCCGAATTGGTATGGATAGTAGACAATACAAGATGCCCTGTTAAGGCAGCACGTATCGCCATGTTTGCAGTATTTACATCTCGAATTTCACCCACCATAATAACATCTGGATCTTGTCGCAAAAATGTTCTTAATGTAGTTGCAAAATCAAGTCCAATATTTTCTTTTAACTGAACTTGATTAATCCCTTCCAGAGTATATTCTATAGGGTCTTCAACTGTTAATATATTAGTGTTTGGTAAATTTAGTTTTTTTAAAGTAGCGTATAAAGTAGTTGTTTTTCCTGATCCAGTTGGTCCAGAAATAAGAACAATTCCGTTAGGCCTTTTAATATTTTCGAGATAAGTCACTAATTCTTTCTCTGTAAAACCAAGTGCATTGATATCTATATGGCTGGTATCTTTACTTAAAATACGTAGTACAACTTTTTCTCCGTGTAATGTAGGTAACACAGATACACGAACATCAAAATCTTCATAATCTGTAACCATCGTAATACGACCGTCTTGTGGAAGTCTTTTTTCAGAAATATCTAGCTGTGCCCTAATTTTTATCTTATTTATGATAACAGGATATTCATCTGTAGCTATATGAAATTGTTCTTTCAATTTTCCATCTAAACGGAAACGTACTCGTGCATTTTTCTCATAAGGCTCAAAGTGGATATCACTGCTTCCTATTTCTTTGGCATTTAGAACTATTTTCTCTAAAAAATCTGTCGAATAATGAATGCTAGAGACATTCTCTGAAGATGTTTTTCTATAATTAGTACTTAAGTAACGATTAATATTTTCAGTACTCTCCTCCTCTACTTTAATTGGAAAATTTAATAAAACCGATAATTCATTTTGCAAACTTAATGCATCATGACTATCTGTTTTTAAAACAATTAAACCGTCTGTTTTACCAACAGGGATGATTCTATAATGATAGGCTTGTTCGGATTTAACAAGTTGTTGAAATTCTATAGGGATATCAAAATTAATCATTGGCTAGTAGGCATATAAAAAGTTGCTCTCGTAAAAAAAAGTGATTCCGTAAACAACTCCAAAAAATAAAGACATATATCCTGCTAATGGAACTGTTTTATTTACATCATTTTTTGATAAGACAAAATGCAATGCCAACGAAAATAATAATGAAAACAGAAAAAGAACAAAAAAAGAGATTATAGAAAAAGAGAAAGTGATAAAAATAAAGAATAGTACATCTCCTATCCCAAATGAGTTTTTAAACTCTAGATTTCTTAGTTTGGTATATCCATAACAAACCAATAATAAAAAAGAAACTAATACTAAATTAATCCCAATATTAAATAAAACAGAATCAAGAGGTAAAAAAGCAATCTGGATTACAAAAGCCAGAACCCCGATTAAAGGATATAAAAACCAATAAACCAAACGATCCTTATAATCCTGATATAAAATTATAAAAAACAAAACAACCAATAACAGTTTTAATAGCCACATTAGTCATTTATAATTTGTTTTGGAACGCCATTCTGATCAATTTCCCAAACATTAAAAACACCATTACCATTAAAATCGGTAATAGCTGTAGCTTTTACTTTAAACTCATTATTAGTCGATTGCACAATTTCATACACATAATTCGCACTACCATTCTCCTTTGTCGTTTTAGGAGCTTCAAAGTCTATCTCTGCAAAATCAGGACTGTATTTAGAATACATAAAAAAGTATTGTTTCTCGGCATTATAAATTGCTTTTAATTGCACCTGTGCCTCTACACTTTTAGCTTTTGTAATTAACGGCATCAAATTCGGTAATGCAATTAGTAACAAAATACCGATTATTGCCAATACAATTAACATCTCTTGTAGGTTGAAAGACGGTAATTTTTTATATACTTTAATTTTCATGAATACGCTGATATTATTAGGCAAATGTAATTATTTTTTGCTTAAAAAATAATATAATATCACTTGTTAAATTAACATAAATTCTTTAACATTGCGTAAAAATTCAGTTAAAAAATAATGAAAAAAATTCCTACATATATTGCTATTGCAGCAGTATTTTTAAGCCTTATTGCAATCTTCTACGCGAAATCAAGTTACCAATTAGTCTATGTTGATGTTAACAAGTTAATTACAGGTTACAGCAAAACTAAAATTGCTAAAACTGAGTTTGAAAAAAAGGCAAATCTGATGAAAGCAAATGTTGATTCATTAATTGCAAACTGGCAAGAAGAGTTAAAAAACTACGAAAAAGAAAGAGCTAGCTTAAATCCAAAAGAGTTAAAACTAAAACAAGAATTACTGGGTAATAAGCAACAACAAATTAATGGATACCAAGAAGCAATCCAGAAAAAAATTCAGGAAGAAGATAAAAAAGTGACCCAAACCGTAATTAATGACATTAATGATTATATCAAAGAGTACGGAAAAGAACATAACTATAAGATTATATTTGGTGCTAGCGGTGGAGGAAATATCATGTATGCTGATGAGTCTACCGATTTAACTGAAGAAATTTTAAAAGGACTTAATGCAGAGTATGATAAAAAATAATCTTTTATTACTACTCTTATTGTTCATAATTACCTCTTGTTCAAAAACTTTTGATACACAAGAGGAAATGTATGATTACATCAAAGATGAAGACAATGGCTATTGTTATAAAAAAACAGTTGCTGGTGTTGATTATATCTTACAATACCGGCCTACAGATTTATTAGTTCAGCAAGAATTAGGGGATAATATCGACCCTTTACAAATAGAGAAACTAAGGCAAAAATATAGTAAATATCTATATTTCAATATTTCGATGTCTAAAAACAATCAGGAATTATTAAATAATGTTGCAGGAGATAAAGCTAAATTTGGCCAAATGGTTAATGATTTAGCTTTTGGTATAGAAGAAAAACTACATGTTTATACTCCAACCAAAGATACTCTGACTATGGCAGATTTTATTTATCCTAGAATGTATGGCATGAGTAACTCCACCTCTATTATGATTGTATATCCTCGAGAAAATAAATTTATGAAACAAGACCATCTCAATTTTGTTATTGAAGATTTAGGCCTTGAAACTGGCGATATTAAATTTAAACTTAATACAAAAGCCTTAACAAACGAACCTCAATTACGTTTTTAAAACCTACTACCATGACCAAATACCAAAAGCGCCATCGTATTATTGCGACTTTTTTTCTGTTGATTTTTTTTCCTTCTTTAATTCCTAACAATCTATTTGCTGCTAATAATGGACCCGTTTCTCCAGAAGCCACAAGTTTTGAGCCTATAGATGCCACTGATATGGTTAATTTGATTTCTGGAGATATGTCATACGTATTGCCATTACTAAATATTCCCAGCCCTGAAGGCGGATATCCTTTAACTTTATCCAATCATGCAGGAATTGCGATGGACCAAGAGGCTTCTTGGGTTGGATTAGGCTGGAGCCTAAATCCGGGAGCTATAAATCGTGGTGTAACGGGTGTGCCTGATGATTGGAAAAGAGCAAAAGTAAATCAAATCGTATACGACGCAGGAGGAGTTAGTAGTTCCTACTCAGGAAGCCTATCTATAGGCTGGGGCTCAAATGGTGCTTCTGTTGGCTTATACGG
This sequence comes from Flavobacterium hydatis, assembly GCF_000737695.1. Classification (GTDB taxonomy): domain Bacteria; phylum Bacteroidota; class Bacteroidia; order Flavobacteriales; family Flavobacteriaceae; genus Flavobacterium; species Flavobacterium hydatis. The sequence continues at coordinate 31,880 of NZ_JPRM01000032.1, read as the reverse complement.
TTCTTATACCGAAAACAAATCATTTGGCGGCGTTAACACATACAATACGAGCGGAGGAGTACAGGGAAGTTTTGCAGGGGTATTTGCAAAAGCAGGAAGTGATGGCTCAAGTATTGGTATTGGTTATGCTGGGATAAGTGCAAGCATAGGAACAAATGGAGCTAACATTAGTGCATCAGATGGTTCATTATATTTAGGCGTAAATCAAAGTTTTAAAGGTCAAGGCACTTCCGCTGGGGCTTCACTAGGTGTTGGTAGCGGTACTGAAATATCATTTAGTTCTAAAAATGGTCTTTCCGGATCTGTTACTGGTCAAGGATTTCAATCATCTGGAAATAATTATGGAAATGGAGGTCTTAATATAAGTGCATCATCCTTCAACATACCTATCCAAATATATGCAGTAAATCTTACTTTCGGATATTCCAAAACACGTTACTGGACTTATCAAAATAGATATACAGGTTATCAAGGTTCACTGTATGCAGGTGACATGGAGGGTTTTGAAGAAGCTACAAATTTTAATAATATAAATAATTCAGATTCTTATAATTCATTATACTTGCAAAATGACGAAAACCAAGCAAATGGTGATAACTTAGCGTTCATGGCTTATGACTATTATTCAGTTTCAGGCCAAGGGATTTCCGGTTCTTTTAAACCTGGGATTTTTGAGAATGGAAGCTTACAAAATAATGCAAAAACAGTCACATCCTCAGATAATTCAGCAAGAACTTACACAGTAGGCACTAATAGAAAATTCACAAAAACAATTGATGATAATACCAATGACATCCATTTCTATTTTGATAATGAGCCCTCTTCTTTCTTAAGAATAACCTCAAACCAATGGACTTATTCGCCATATTTACCAACTACTCCACCACAAAATTTTAATGATTCCAGCACTTTCAATACGCTATCATATGATAATGGTGTAGTCCAAAATGGTTATGTCGAGCAAACAAAACGAAAAAGAACTGGTAGTTATATTGAAACTTTTACCAATAAAGAAATTCTCACTTCAAACAATTCTATTATTGTTAACCCGGAAAATTATGATCGAACTTCTGCACCTGCAGATGGTATTGGAGCTTTTAAAATTACTGCATTAGATGGTAAAGTTTATCATTATTCTTTACCAGTATATCAAAAAGACCAATTCACCAGAGCTACAACTATAAATTCTGACTTTAACTCTAGATTTTTTGAAAAACAACAATTTACTCCTTACGCTACCCATTGGCTCTTAACTGCAATTACAGGGCCAGATTATATAGATACCAATTTAAATAATAAGGTGGATCAAGAAGACATGGGATACTGGACTTCATTTGATTATGGAAAATGGAGTGATGGTTTTACTTGGTGTACACCAGTAAAAAATGATGGTACTAATAAATCGTATAGTTGGGGGGTTAAAGAAATTTATTATTTAGATAAAATAAAAACAAGAACACATACCGCATTATTTATTAAAGAAGAAAGAAGTGATGATTTATCGTATAGCTTACAAATTGGTAATAACGAAAATGATTTAGATTTGAAAAATGCTAGGCAAAGGAATTTAATAGTAGGAAAAAATGGTAAAAAATACTATGATGGTATTTACGAAAGTAGTATTCAACCATCATCCCCACCAGCATATTGGGTAATGGATGTACATTGGGGGCAATATATAAAATCTAATACGCATAAATCTCTAAGATTAAGTAAAATATTGTTACTTAAAAATGAAAATGTAAATCTTACTAAAAGCAAAGGTATTCACAATCCTTCAACGTTTAAAGGTCAAATTAAATTTGTAGATTTTTATCATGAAGTATATTGGCAAAGTCCTGCAACATACAATGATCAAACTGTATTAGGTCGGAATCAAATATGGTATGGTGAATATTACAATAACGTCTATGATAAACAAGATATTATTGGACAAGGCTTGGAGCAAAAAGCCATAAAAACTATTCTGTTTGGCTATGATACTGGTATTAACTCCCTGGCTAAAAATGCTCCAAATTTACAATATTCCAATGAAGGACGATTAACATTAAATTCTGTGCAATTTCTTAGCAGGGATAATAATAAAATTATTCCACCATATAAATTCGGTTATATCAACACTGAAAATTATGACGCTACAAAAGAAGACAATTGGGGATATTATAAAGATAACCCATCGATGTGGAGCTTGAACAAAATTGTAACTCCACTAGGTTCTGAAATAAACATTACTTATGAATCTGATGATTTTGATAAAGAAGCTGTATCATCTCCTACAACTGTATTATCAACAAATGATAAGAATAGTGGTGGGACCAGAGTAAAAGAAGTTTGTGTAAAAGAAAACTCAGTTATTAAAAACATAATACGATATTTTTATAATGTTCCTGGTTTTGCTGAAAACAAAACGGATACTAATTATAAATCATCGGGTATTACATCGTATATGCCATCCAAATCTTTTAAAGAAGTAAAATATCTTTCAGAATTGCCGTCCCCTGGTGTTTTGTATGAATATGTGACAGTAAAAAACTATTCCTCTAATAATGAATTGGGTACCACGCAAGAATATAATTTTAATGTACTAAAGCAGGATATTGCAACCATTTCCACAAGTTTAAATATTCCTGGCATTTTAGAAATTGAAAAAACACAAAACTCACCGTGGTCAGGTTCAGCAAATGGAGAATCTTATAACCTAAACTTCAGTAGATTTAATATCAAAGACATAACTTCATCATTAGGCAGACTAAAACATGTAAAAACATTTAATAGTCTTGGACAGCTTTTATCAAAAACACAAAATACATACCAAGATATATCCAATATAAAACAAGGGATTTCTGAAGAAACTTTCAGTGTGTATAAAAGAATTAATGATGGATCAGTAGTAACTTATAGATTAGGAAGTACGAGCAAAATAAAGTACCCTAACATATTAAAAAGTACAACATCAACCCAAGGTAGTTATACAACTAGTAATTATATAGACAAACTTGATTTTCTAACAGGACAAGTAGTAGAATCTCATTCTGTCACTAGCGATGGAAAATCTTTTAAACAAAAAATTATTCCGGCATATTTAAAGTACCAAGAAATGGGTTCAAAAGCTGATGGTATTAACAATAAAAATATGTTGTCTCAAACAGCTGCTAATTATTCCTATTTATGGGATACAAATGATAGTAAATGGAAAGAAACAGGTGTAGGTATTACTACGTGGAGTAATATCTGGAAATATAATGATATAACCGGAACTTCAACAACTCCATCTGCTGCAAATGAAAAAATATGGAGACAACATAAATCATATGTTTGGAATGGTGTTAAAGATAACGATGGAATTTTCCAAAATTACAACAACGTTAATAGTGATGATGGTTTTGTTTGGGAAATTGGTTCTCCACAAGTAAATACTAAATGGAAACAAATTTCAGAGATAACCTTATATGACCACTTTTCAGCAGCTTTAGAAATGAAAGACATAAATGGTAATTATGCATCTAGTAAAAAGGGAGATAATGACACTAAAATAATCGCTACGGGTAATGCTGGATATAACGAAATGTTTTATACTGGTGCCGAAAATACTCCTTCATTAAATTACCCAAATTTCTTAGAACCAAAAGTAGTAATGCTAAATGCTTCAAGAAATGCAACAATTTATCATACTGGTAAATATTCTGTAGCAGCTACATCAAGTTCTCAATTTGGTGTTACTATGAATGATTTTGATCATAAACCTGGTAAATATAAAATATCTGTTTGGGTAGAGAAGGCAAATGCTGCAAAAGCGAGAATAAATAACAATGGAAGTATTATCGATTTCTCAGAAACATATAATGCTGGTAATTGGGTTTTAAAAGCTGGTTATGTGAATGTGGCTTCAGCAACTCATTCAATATATGTAACTTCTCTTGACGCTTCAACAGTATACTTTGATGATTTGATGATTCGTCCAATAGCTTCATCTATTACTGGGTATGTTTACAACGAATGGGATGAATTGACCCACATAATAGGGAATAATGGTTTAGCAACACAGTTTGAATATGATACAGCTGGTAGGTTAATAAGAACTTATTCTGAAATTGTTGACGATGTACCAAATGGAATTACTGGAGGATTTAAATTGGCCAAATCACACACATACAATAATAAGTTTTTAAACAGATAGACTCTTTGAACTAATACAAACTATTAGAAAAACCATAGAGTTTTCTAGAATTCAAAAAAATATCATACATAAAGATAAATTCTATATCAATGAAAATATATATATACTTATTATTATTGTTACCAATGGCGGTTTTAGGCACTCCTAGATTTGACAGTATTGTTAAAACGAAACCTTATAAAATTGTTTATCCTGATTTTTATCAGGTCATACAAATAACAGATTTCACTGTGCCTGTACAAACAAGTCTTACTGCAGGTTCAATAAGCATTAAAAATAATATTTTAACCGTAAATTTTAACTTTTCTTGGGCGCCTAGAAAAATTAGAACAGGTGTTATTAAAACCTTAAATTGTTCTCCACCATTACCAGATATGGAGTTAGGGCCTATCTTATCTAGTAAAGGTGAAGATAATACAGGTCATTATGCTAAAATAAAGGATAACAGTTTAGTGATTTACACTCCTTTTAATTTAGATTTTAAAACTATACCAACAGGACCTAATTTAAGAAAGGAGCTACTAGGAGCTCCCCCAGTAACTCGTTCAGTGCCATTAGGAAATGTTTTTACCTGTAATAATTCTACCGGGAGTAACGCTGTACTTAGTATTGATAAAAATGAATTAACCATTTATTTAGGTACAGAGAATCCTTCTAGTTCACCAATAAGTATAAGTACTTGTCTTTTAAAAACTGGAATAATAGAAGATTTAGGACCAACTGTTGCTTATGATGGTGATTTGGGGCCGTTAAATGATAACAATGGGCTTCCTACAGGATATGGAGCAAAAATTGTTAGTCATGACTTAGTTTTTTATGAAATCAGCCCCGTACCTCAGCTCCCTAACGGATGCAGTTTAAATTCTTATCATGATTTATCTGCAGATTATGCATATGACCAAAATAACCATTGGACTCATGAAATTTCTTATGACAGTAAAGGCAATCCAATAAATCAATCCAGAATTTATTTTGATGATTTGGGAAAGCCAACTGTAAGCTTATCCAAAGATTATGTAACCAATAAAATTTGGGGAACGGAAACTACTTATGATGATTTTGGCAGACCAGATAAAAATTCTTTTATGGCTCCCTCTCCTCTAGCTACTTTTGAAAAAACTAATTTCTTAACAGATGCTAAGCAAACACAACTTGAATTATACCCTGTAAATCTCTCGATTGGAGCTATAACCTCTAGTAAAGATTATAAAACTACCAAATCGATTTTGGCAAACGGTGCAGTCAGTAACGGATTAACAATAAGTTTAACTTCTTCTAGTATAACCTTAGGTGCTGGCTTTACAGTAACTGCTACATCTGGAAGTAGTTTTAAAGCAACGGCTGAAAATTTAACATCGGTTTCTGGAAAAGAAAGCTTGGCGAACTACTATAGTGATAATAATACCGACGAATTATATCAAGCTACAGCAGCGCAACCTTTTGCCCAAAACAACTATGACCAACTTAATCCTGGAAATGTCATTAATGTTGTTGGAGGTAATAAAATAAATGGAGAATGGAAAACAGGTTATTCCTATACAGTACCAGCGGCTCAGGAAATGTATTATGTATTTGGTACAGATTATTATGAAGGTACAATAACCGCCGGCAAAGAAGAAGTGGTAACTAGTTTTCATAAATCCGTATCTATAGATGCTAACGGGAATGAAAATGTTGCCTTTACGGATGGTGAAGGGAAACTCTTAGCCTCTGCCCGATCAGGCGGAACAACAAGTTATCCTGTTGTATCACTTATTGGTACACAAGGATTTGTCGATGTACATATTCCGACAGGAACACAGTCTAACCAAATTTCATTAATAGGAAATGCTTCATTATACAATATTTTTAATTTAAAAACAGGTTTAATTACTTCTAGTTTAATTGGTGGTAATGCCTACAGAATTGAAGCTGTTACCACTCCACTTAGCGACCCTAAAACATATATCTCAGGAGGTGTACCAACGTACGATAGTGGTGTATTGGGAATTGCCTATAGTGTAAATTATTACGACTATGAAGTAAATATATATAATAAAACAGGCCAATTAATAAAAACAATACAACCAAATGGCTTTGTAGCAAATACTTCTATAATTGCTTCCCCTAGTTATTTGAGTTCTCCTAATTTCGCAACTACCTATACTTATAACACTTTAGGACAGATAATACAAACAACCAGTTCTGATCAAGGTACAAGTAAATTCATTTATAGAAATGATGGACAGATACGTTATTCGCAAAGTGCACTTCAAAATGATTCTAAAATTTCTTATATTAATTACGATACCTATAGCAGACCTATAGAAAGTGGTGTTGTAGATGCTAATTGGGCTAGCGCTACAGCTTCAAACCCAGATACTGCTTTAATTGCAGGAACACAAACTGAGCAAACATTTACAATATATGATTCGTCAGATAATAACTTAACATCCGAAACTCTACCTACGAACTTAACATTAAATAGTGTTTTGGCTACCGCAGGAATTCCAACTACAAATTATACCCAAAATAATCTTTCGGGTAATGTAGCCATTAGCTATACAAAACCAGCTGCAACCATTACCGCTATCACTTGGTATAGTTATGATATATATGGCAGAGTTGAATGGATGGTTCAATATAATGAAGGCATTGGCGCTAAAACCATTCATTATGAATATGATCATAAGGGTAATGTGAAAAAAGTATTATTTCAGAAAGACAAGTCTCCTGAACTTTTTGTACATCAATATACTTATGATAGCAATAGTGAATTAACTAAAGTTGAGACTTCTACTGATAATAACTCTTTTGCGACTCAGGCAGATTATGCTTATTATAAAACAGGCGAATTGAAAAGAGTTAATATTGCCCTAGGTTTACAAGGTCTTGATTATGTTTATACACTTGGCGGACAACTCAAGAGCATAAACCACCCAAGCTTGGAGTCTAGTAAAGATCCTGGCGGAGATGCTAATGATGTGTTTGGGGTGTCACTTGATTATTATAATGGAGATTATTTACGTACTGGCAGAAACATAACCTCTTCTCCTACTGCAGGAGCTGACTATAACGGAAATATAAAAGCGACGCGCTGGACTAATAAAGGAGTACCCGGAGACTTTTCGGGAAGCACTGCTAACCAAAAAGGATATCTATACAACTATGATCGTAACAACTGGTTAACAACTGCTACTTTTGGTAATACAAATTCAAGCACAGCAGCAATAAACCCTACAAATAGCCTAGCTGAAGGAGGGCTAACTTATGATCCGAATGGAAATATAAAAACCTTACAACGCACCAATGAGACTGGTCTTATAATCGATAATTTAACGTACAATTATGCAGGTAAAAACCAATTAAACAGTGTTACCGAAAATGCAGTAGCAACAGCAGACCCAACAGATATAGAGAATCAAGCTGCAAATAACTACGAATATGATGCAATTGGACAGATGACTCGTAATGTTCAGGAAAATTTATATTACTTTTACAGCACACAAGGTTTAGTTACCGAAATAAGAAAAGGCCTTACTAATGTAGTGGTAAAATTCTTTTACAATGAGAGAGGGCAACGTATAAAAAAAGAGAGTTATAACACTAGTACTTTCTTGTTACAAAATACAACATTTTATGAGCTCGACTTATCTGGTAATACACTCGCTGTGTATAATTTACCAAACGGAGGTAGTATAGCTCAAACTGATTTATCTATTTTTGGTTTAAACCGATTAGGCGTTTACAATAAAACGACAGCTACGAGTAGTTACGAAATTACGGATCATTTGGGCAATGTAAGGGCGGTAATACAAAAAGCGGGGGGGAATCCTGTAATACAATCGTATGCCGATTATTACCCATTTGGAGAACAACTGCCAATGCGTAACTCGTTAAGTAATTACCGTTACGCTTATCAGGGACAAGAGAAAGACTCAGAAACCAACATGGAGGCATTTCAGTTAAGGCTTTGGGATGGAAGGATTGGGAGATGGTTATCACCTGACCCATACGGACAATATAGTTCTCCTTATTTAGGAATGGGGAATAATCCTATTGGTGCTATTGATCCTGATGGAGGCTGGACTTGGAAAATTTGGGCAAATATTCAGCGAAATAAAGCAATTAGAGCTGGATTAGAACCTGGTGAATTAAGGAAATTTGGTGAAGAATGGGGATTTCAAACTAGCTCAGTTTCTAGTGAATTTAATGATGGTAAACTAATAACAGGAGTAGTGATTACACGCCATACACATAGCTTTGACACGCCAAATCTAATTACCAAAGATATTCCTAATATTTTTGAAAATACTAGAAATTTATTAGATTCTGATAAAACAAAATTACCAATTGGCCTTTCTATATTTCAAGGAATTGGTTACTCATATTATAAATTTGGAGACGATATGTTTGTTCATGGTACAAATGCTTTTACAAAATCGGCTAGGCATCTTGATGGTTACGGTGCAGACCCAAATGAGGTTTTAGATGCAGGAATATCCAATGTCATTCGTGCTGGATCTGCTTTAGTTGGTCATATTGGAGATGTTAATTTAATAAAAGGTATTGATGTTGCTCGCTTTAATAAAGCGTTTAAAGGAACTTTTGTAGCGAGGCTTGCTCCAGCTACAAAAGGATTTATTATAAGACAAGTAAATAAATATATGGTAAAACCAGTTAAAACTCCAGAAGCAATTATTAAAACATCTACCAAATACTCAAAAAAAATAAATAAATAAATAAATAAATAGTTATGAATATTCTAGAAGTATTAAGTGGTGGATATATTGCAGAATATGTTGGAGCATTAATAAGATATTTAATAATGAATACAATTAATTTTTTCAGAAAAAAGGATACTGTTTTGCTAAGTAAAATTTTAGTAAAAAAAAATTCTTTAGTAAATTTAATTATTGGAGGTCCAGTTTTATTAATAGTCATATTAATGATTATTTGGTTGATAGATTTTATACCTCTATTATTTTAGTTGAAACCGATAACGAAGATATGTATAACATAACGCTGAATTTTTTTCTGTCCTAGCTATATGAAGTCTTCTCTAAAAAAGAAATTTCTTGCATACGCTGTGCGAACGTCTCCCAACTTTGCATCCGCAATGATAAGACACAATCCAAATCACAAAAAAAGCAACTCATAATTGAGTTGCTTTTTTATTGAATACCCGATAAGGTTAAAACTACTTACTTTCTAATTTTATTACTTTCTTGAGTAATGTTTTATTTTCTTCAGAAAGCTTTTTATTGCTAATTTCAAGGTTGTCTACTTTATTATTTACAACTATCATATAAAGTGTCAACTCCTCTATCTTTTGCAATAATTTAGCGTTCATTTCGCCTAAATTAATTCCGTTTTTAAGGGCTTCTTCTTGAGTTGGAATATCTTTTAAATGTCCTTTTTCAATAATATGTTTTTCTACTTCAGTTAGAGTTGGTAAACTATACTCTTTTTTAAATACGTAATCTGGCCAAGTTGTTATTTCAACCTTAATTTCCCTCGCTCCTATTGATCCGTCAACTGCTAATTTATGTGTTCCGGTTGTTGCTGTTCCTATACCAACATTTCCACTATAAGCTAAATTGGTTCCGTTAAATTCCCAATTATTAATAGATGAAGAAAACAAACCGGCATAAGGAGTTGTGGCTTCGGGATGAATAAAAAACAATTCTGAAAGACCTAAATTTCCATTTGCACCTTCAGAAGTGTAAAATGTAAATTTTAGTTTTGTGTAAGTTCCTGGAGTAATTATACGTGTAGAAAAACTGAATCCAGAGTAATCAATTGATGAATAATCTACAAAAGTCACCCAACTATTGGTATCAAAACCTTCAATTTTGAATCGTGTTGCAGGCCAATAACGTGTTGTCCAGCCTATCCATGCTCCAGCCTGAATATGAAATTCTGGTAAACCTTCAATAGTAATTATACTTGGATTTGCAACTGATATAGGTGTAGAAGTATAGTGAGGCATCATCCTGCCATCAAACAAAGTTGGAATATCGAAAGCAGGACCTTGTTGTGTTACTGTATAACGAGTTCCAGCGTTAAATAATATATTATGCTCCCAACCAACTGGAGTTGTATTGGTTGAAAAAATTTGACTTGAAACAGTATTGTAAATTAGGATTGTGAATATAAGTAGTATTCTTTTCATTGTTTTGTATTTATTAAATTAATTGTTTATTTATCTATTTTTTATTAAAGAATCAGATGACCTTACCTCCTATTTTGTTACCTGAATCATATAATTGAGAATACATCGAAAAAGAAATTAGTAATAAGGAAAGAGAGTAATAAATTCGCATTTTTTTAATATTTAAGTTAGTAATTTTTAAAGCAAACAAATGTAATATATAAGGTTAGAACAACTACCAAAATCAAGGTTTATTAGAATAATTCAGGTATATGAAAAATTACATAAAATCTCACAAAAGTCTACCCATATTTTGTTAGATTTGTTAAAAATTTGTTATAGCGATTTAACCCGAAAATCCAGATTACATTTCATCTAAATTTTAAATTATGATTAAGAAAATAGTTGTGTTGCTACTTGTAGTATGTACTGCATGTCAAACCACTAAAATAAAAAATGAGACTTACAAAATTGCAATATCTTCCCCTGAATTAGGAAGTATAGGGCAAGCAGAAATAAAAAATGGTGTAGAAAACAATTTTTCGATAAGAACATTACCTAAACTCGAAAATAAAATTAGAGTTTCTATTGGTATTGTTCCATTTAATAGAAAATTGAATCAAGTTTATGCCTCTAAAGCTAAATACAACCAGAACCAAACCAAAGTTGCCTACATCGATAGTTTACCTAAAAAACCCGAATTGGTAACTATTAAAATCTTTGATATAAACGGCTTGGTTAATGAATTAAATGCCAATTATAATACTGATGTTTTTAGATTACTTAAAGACACTAAAGATTCTCAAATAATAACAAGTTTGGCAGTAAGTCTAACTATAGATGAAATTACAAAAATAAGACAAGCCGATGCTTACTATTTAATTAACCCTCATGATAAAAAATATCTTGTCATATTATACAAATCAGGTAAAAAGACTGAAACAATTGATATAAACCCAGAAACGATAGTAGGATATCAGGCAAGTAAATTTTGTTGGTCGGCTAACGCTAAAGGACAATGGTATATAGCCGATATCGTTACAAGCGATACTAATTGTAAAGGAAATACCAAATCAATAATCCCAGAGGGTGAAAGAAAAAATAAAAGTCTTTTTGATATGTAATTTTATACCATTATACTCTTACCTGTCTTTTTTAAATCTTAATTAAATCAGTTTTGATTTTTTAGTGTTAATTCTAATAAATCAAAATACATTACAATAAAAATGAATAAATCTCTTGTATATAAATTTACTCTAAGTCTTGTTTTTTTATCCTTGTTTTCTTGCGAAGAAATATTATTTGTTGATGATATTTCGGATAAAGAAGTAAACCTGATTGCTCCAACTAATGATGCTGTTTTATTTTCGACTGGAGTTTCTTTTTCTTGGGATAAAGTCGAAAATGCTGAAAAATATCGCTTACAGATTGCAAAACCAAACTTTACATCGCCAATACAAATTGTTGTAGATACATTAGTTACTAAAAATTCATTTACACGACAATTAAACATTGGTAAATATCAATGGCGTATTAAGGCTGTAAATAGTGGTTATGAAACAAAATATAAAACTCAAACTCTTGAGATTTTAAATAATGATGATTTCGAAAACAACACGGTTGTATTAGTATCTCCTAATAATAATTTAATTACCAAAACTGTTTCTCAAAAACTTTCATGGCAATCAATAATTGGAGCAACCGAATATCAGGTACAAATAACCGATAATAACAATCAAGTAGTAAAAGAAGGGAATGCATCATCATTAAATTTTGATTATACATTTACCGATGGCGACTACAATTGGAAAGTAAGAGCTAGTAATGGATCAAAACAAACGTTATACACATCTAGAGCTATTTTGGTCGATACCAAAGCGCCAAATACTCCTGTACTTACTAGTCCTGCAAATGCAAGTACTACAACAAATACTGAAATAAATTTTCAATTTAGCAGAACTCCGATTAATGGAAGTGTCGAAAAAGATAGCATTTACGTTTTTAAAGATAATGCTTTAACTAATCTTCAGTTTAAAGACCAGGTAAAAAGTCCTTATGCGAAAACTCTAACTACAGGAACGTATTACTGGTATGCGAAATCCTTTGATCAAGCAGGGAATACAAGCGCAAGAAGCTCTGTTTTTAGTTTTATTTTGAACTAAAATAACAAGTAAAGTATTTTCATTAAATACATAAAAGCTTACTTCTTTAATTATGAAATACATGTAAAAATTATTTCTTACATAAAGATATGATTTATCCAAAATTCCTTCTTCACAAGAAGTTAAAAAAATAAGTAATTTTCATATTCTACAATAATAAAAAATCAAACCTATTAATGAAATATTCTTTTGTAATATTACTTATGCTCTTTCTGACAAAAAATTATAGCCAGATTTCTGGTAGTTTTGTTGTAAAAGGTGATATCGATAAATTTTATCCCGTAACGTTTATAGATGGAGGATGGGATAATAATGTACCCACAAATTTAATATTAGGTCGAAGTAATACGCATAATGATTCTTCATGGAGAGGGGCCTTGATGGCTAGTTTTAAATACCATATTAGTAATTATGGCAATGGGGCAAACTTTATAGATACAAATATAACTGCAACTAGTTATTTTATAGGAGGCTGGAGTGATGCAACTACACATGGTACTTGTCACTGTATAATTATCTGGCTTAAAGGTGGTAATACAACCTATTTTTATCAATCTAATTATGCTATAAATCAAGTTGTTTATGATGGTGTACAAAACCCTTTGCCATATAATGAAGTAAATGGTCCTGTACATACTTTTAAAACTATTCCGGATAATTATGTTGGAGTAAATGCAGCATTAAATACAGGTAATTTATATGTTATGGGAAACCTTGGTATTGGTACTACGCTTCCAGATGAAAAACTTACCGTTAAAGGAAAAATTCATGCTCAAGAAATAAAAGTTGATATGCTAGGAGCACTTGTTCCCGATTATGTTTTTACCAATGACTACAAACTAAAATCTTTACATGAAGTCGAAGATTTTATCAAGCAAAATAGTCATTTACCTGAAATTCCTTCTGCTAAAGAAATAGAAAAAAATGGGCTTATGCTTGCTGAAATGAATATGAGTCTGTTGAAAAAAATAGAAGAAATAACTTTGTACATGATTGAGATGAAAAAAGAGAATGAGATTCTGAAAAAAAATCAATCAAGATTAGAAAAAAGAATAAAAATTATTGAAAATAAATAAAATTATGAAAAAGTCCCTTCTTATTATGCTGTTATTAATTTTTGCTCACTCAAAAATTTCAGCAAAATCAAACTCTAATATTGATAACAGTAATGTTGCATTCGTAAATGAATATGAAACAACTGTTAATTTTCCTGCAGGATATGCTATAGGAGATTATGTCGAATTTGTAGGAGTAAGCCCTTTTGCGGCCAATGCATCTGGTTATTATCAAATTTCTATAAGCTATACAAGAAATGATATAGCTGCTGCTGCCACACACTTAGCCTCAGTATCCCACTCAAATCCAGCAATTTGGCGTGAAACTGGTCGTATTAATAACAATCCGTATTTGGGTAATGGTGTTAATTTTACTATCGATTGTAATACCGAATATGGTAGTCCTCGCTTTAGGATTAGAGCAATCAATACTCTAGGGCAGTTAAATAATAATCTTGTTGTAGATATAAAAGTAACTTCAATAAACCTTAATGGAACATATCGCCCATTAAATGCTACTGGGAATGATTTAACTGTAACTAAATTTGTACCTATGACCTCAGATTGGGATTTATATGTAGGTGATTCCTTTACACAAAATGGAGCTAATCTGGCAATTAAAGCTATCCGAAATGGTAATATAGGTATTGGTACGGCAAAACCTGACGAAAAACTTACTGTGAACGGAAAAATTCATGCTCAAGAAGTTAGAATTGATTTAAATACTGATATCCCTGTACCCGACTATGTTTTTGCTAATGATTATAAACTAAAATCATTACAAGAAGTTGAAGAATTCATAAAACGAAACAGTCATTTACCTGAAATTCCTTCTGCAAAAGAAATAGAAAAAAATGGTCTTATGCTTGCTGAAATGAATATGAGTTTGTTAAAAAAAATGGAGGAAATGACATTATATATGATTGAGCAAGAAAAAATAAGCAACATTCAATCAAATAAAATAGAAATATTAGAAAAAGAAAACGAAGCCTTTAAATCCGTTTTTGAAAGATTATCCAAAATTGAGAAAAAAATAGAACTTCAAAAATAATTTCATTTAAACAAAATTGAAAAATGCATAAATCTGTAAAATTTATCTACCTCCTTTTATTATACATTCCGATAAGTTTAAGTGCTCAAGTAACTCCAGTTGCAGACGAGTATAAAATTATTAATATTGGCCATAATGGTGTTGGTGATTATGTTCGAAATCTAATTTTACTCCATGAGATATATAATAACACTTTACTAGGAATGAATAATGCTGTAGGTACAATAACTGCTTTTAGAGGTAATCCAAGTGCTTTTAATAGAATAAATGTAGCCGAGATTAATTCTTCATCGTCTTATAATGGCACCTCTGCTTCAATTCAATCATTTGATGATTATAGCAATTGGGATTTAAAAACATGTATTTACAATGGCAAAAAGTACTTAGCATTAGATGTACCATATACTCCTGCATATCATGGCGAGGGTTATAAATTTTCTGGTTGGACAAAATCAACGGGGGAAAATATGAAAACTATTAACTATGAATTAAACGGACAGCCAATAAATACAGATATTCTTTCGAATATTCAGGATTATGTACCAAATATGAATGAAACTCATTTGGTAAACAATTTTATAGTTGTGGGCAATGTAGGCATCGGAACTAAATCTCCTGATGAAAAACTTACCGTTAAAGGAAAAATTCATGCACAAGAAGTAAAAGTTGATATGCTAGGAGCTCTTGTTCCTGACTACGTTTTTGACAACGATTACAAGTTAAAACCTTTACATGAAGTCGAAGAATTTATAAAACTAAATAACCACTTACCAGAAATTCCATCTGCTAAGGAAATAGAAAAAAATGGGCTTATGCTTGCTGAAATGAATATGAGTCTGTTAAAAAAAATTGAGGAATTAACACTCTACACTATCACACAGGAAAAGAAAATAAATTTGCAAGATAAGGAAATTGAGAACTTAAAAGATTTAGTTTTACGTGTTTCTAAGATAGAAAACGAATTGGCTCATAAAAAAACTAATTAATGAAAAACAAAAAAAACATATACATTCTCTTACCTGTAGTAATGCTAATATGGGGTATTGTGATATTTCAATTTTTTTCATTTACTACACCCGATGATTTTGTAGAAGATAGACCTACAGAATTTATAATTAAGCCTTTAAAAATTGTAAAGAAAGATACTTTCGGTATAAATGTTAATTACAGAGATCCCTTTTTAGGCAAAGCTTATGCCGGTCAATCTGTTCCTAAAGTTAAAAGTAATAATTCAGGCATTAAAAAACTGCCAAAACCAGAAGAAGTAATTGTTTGGCCTACTATTAAGTACAAAGGTTTGATTTCTGACTCTAAAGAAAAAAAGAAGGTTTACATTTTAATTATTGGTGGACAAAATTACTATATGAAGATTGGAGATACTGCTAACGAAGTTTTTCTTAAAAGCGGAGATAGAGAATCTATTTATGTAAAGTATAAAGGGAATTTAAATCTTATAATGATTGCTGAGTGAATCTAAAATTAAAACTCAAATCTGGAGCTTTACAATTTACTGTTTTTGTTGCGGTATTAATTGCTTTATTATTGGGCGCTTTGCTGTTATATGCCTATACTTTTATTTATATGAAAGAGCAATCAAAAGGTGCTATCGAAAACATTCAGTTATCTAATAGTGGTATAAACTATTTGTTAAAGCAACAAGAGCTAAATACTGATACAATAGCAATTGATGTCATTAAAAAAGAAAACCAGATTGTAAAAGTCAATTTATCACAATGGGGTTTATTTGAAAAAGCAACAGTTGTAACTCAATTCCGAAAAAAGAAATTTACTAAAACCGCAATTATTGGTTCAACAATTAATGCAAAGGAATCCCCTACTCTGATTTTACAAGAAACACAAACGCCACTAGCGGTAGTAGGAAATACTGCCATTCGAGGGAATATTTTTTTACCCAAACAAGGCGTGAAATCTGGCTATATTGCGGGGAACAGTTACTATGGTTCCCAACTTACTTATGGAATAGTAAAAAATAGCCCTCCTAAATTACCTGCATTAAAAAAAAGTAGTATTGATGCAATAATTTTTTACTTAAATGAATATAAACCAACTGCTGCAGAAGATTATATAAATTTAGGTATCAATCGAAATAGTACAAATTCCTTTAAAACACATTCAAAAAGTAACTACTCAAAAGGTCCTATCTTTCTAGATAATCTAAAACTGACAGGTAATATTATTATAAAATCGGATACACTAATAAAAATATCTAAAGCAACATTACTAAAAGATATAATTATAATCGCTCCTATTATTGAAATTGAGGATGGAACAATAGGAAGCTTTCAAGCAATAGCATCTAAAAGAATTTCTGTTGGTAAAAATTGTAATTTAAACTATCCTTCTGCTCTCGTTTTATATCAAGATACTAAAAAAAATCCTGTAGAAGTATCAACTAATACATTTGACAATAAAATTTTTATCCGTTCAGGAACAAATTTTAAAGGAAGTATATGTTATTATAAAACAGATGATTTAGCTAATTTTCTAACTCAAATTGTAGTAGAAGAAAATGCAAAAATTAAAGGACAAGTGTATTGTAATGCAAACTTTGAACTAAAAGGTAAAGTCTCGGGATCTGTTTATACAAAACAATTTGTTGCCAATCAGTCAGGTTCTATTTTTGTGAACCACATCTATAACGGAACCATCGAAAATGAAAATATCCCTAATATAATTGGAGGAATATTATTAGAACAAGAACCAAAAACTGTCATGAAATGGTTGTACTAAAAAAAATAAAATCAGCAACTTTAATCGAAGCTCTTGTAGCTACGGTACTTATTGTAATCATATTTATTATAGCTAGTTTGGTTTTAAATAATTTAGTCTTTAATACCTTTTCTAAGAACACTCATCCTATCGATAACAGATTAAACGAATTGGAATATGAAATTCAAAACCAAGCCATAAAACTTCCGTACCAAGAAAGTTATGGAGTTTGGGATATAGCAATTCATGAAGAAAATGTGCAATCAAATAAACTTTTGCTTTTTGTCGCTGTAAATACTACAAACAAGAAACAAGTTTCTAAACAAAGTATATATGATGACACAAAATAAGTTAAAATCATTTACGCTTGCAGAGTTATTGATTGTCATGATTATTACTGCAATAGTAGTAGGTATGGCTTTTACCATACTTAGGTTGGTTCAAAAACAAATTCATACAATCCAAACCAATTTTGAAAAATCTAGTAATCTAGCATTATTCGAACAGAAATTATGGCAAGACTTTAATGAGTTAAATACAATTCAATACAATGAAAAAGATAATTTTTTATTTATGGAATCTGAGATAGATACAGTTATTTATTCCTTTAAAGACAATTATACTTTAAGAAACGCTGACACAATTAAACTAAAATTAGTACCCAATAAAATCTTTTTGAATGGAAAAGAAACAAAAAACGGTTCTATAGATGCTATTAGAATTATTGCAAATACAGAATTAGTCGATTATGAGATTTTTGTTTCCAAAAAAAATGATGTAACCTTTTTATAAACCAAGAAGATGGCCTTTAAGTTAGAAAATACTCCGAATAAAGTTATTCATCAAAATAAAAAACAAACAAGCTTAGAAGATTTACTAAAAAAAGAAATTTCTTTTTTTGGAGCTAGCTTTAATAACAAAAAAAAACAAGCATTTTATCAAGAACTTGCTGTATTGCTTAAAGCTGGAATTACTTTTAAAGAAGGCCTTTCATTAATTGTAGAATCATTAAAGAAGAAAGCCGATAAAGATTTAATACAAAACGTACTAAATGATGTTGTTAATGGTAAATCTTTTTCAGAAGCCTTATTAGATTCTAAATCTTTTTCTGAATATGAATATTATTCAATCCAAATTGGTGAAGAAACAGGTACAACAGCACAAGTTTGTAAAGAATTAGGTGTGTTTTATGAGCGTAAAAATGAGCAAAAAAGAATTATAATTGCAGCACTTACCTACCCTTCAATAGTATTGTCTACAGCAGTACTTGTAGTTGTGTTTATGCTAAGTTATGTAGTGCCAATGTTTCAGGATATCTTTAAACAAAACAATATGGAACTTCCTGTACTTACCCAAATGATTGTAAAGTTATCAGGGTTTACCAAAACTTATGGAGGCTATGCTTTTTTGTTAATTATAGCATTCATTTTTACAAGCAGAATATTTAAAGACAATCCAAAATATAAAAGAACACTACATTTTGCTTTGGTAAAAATACCGATAATAGGACCATTTATTACCAAAGTTTATTTGGCACAATTTACTCAGGCTGTAGCATTATTAACTACAGCCAAAGTTCCCTTATTGAATAGCATACAAATGGTAAAAAAAATGATTCGTTTTGTACCATTACAAGATGCATTAAAAAAAGTAGAAAACAACATCTTAAAAGGAAATAGTTTAAGCTCAAGCTTAAAAGAAAACAAATTATTTGATAACAGAATAATCTCCCTTGTAAAAGTTGCAGAAGAAACCAACCAAACCGAATATGTTTTTAAGCAATTAAGCGAGCAATACAACCAGGAAGTTGTACAACAATCTAAAATAATGACAACCGTTTTAGAGCCTTTTATCATTCTTTTTGTTGGTGTTTTAGTAGCTGTACTACTGATTGCCATGTACTTACCAATGTTTCAATTAAGCAGTGCAATTGGGTAAAACATATAACAAGAAAAGAAGTAATAAAAAAAACATTACTATTAAAAAAAAGCTATATTGTGTTGTCAAATTTTGCTGATTAAATTTTAAATAAAAAGTTATATTAATCATAGATATAAACTTTAAATTAGTTTTATGAAAAAAAAAATACCCTTTAAAATTATTCTTTGTTTTAGTTTCTGGATTTTAATTTCCAGCACTGTATCATCTCAAGTAACCAAAGACATACCAAACTATTTTCCTGTAAGTCCCAATGCAGCTTCTTTTGCAAAGCAAGGCTTATTTCCTGTCGATTATTCTACTGGAAAAATAAATATTGGTGTGCCAATTTATACGATTAAGACTAAAGAATTAACGGTACCCATTTCTCTTAGTTACAATTCCTCAGGTATACAACTCAACGAAACAGCTTCATGGATAGGGCTAGGATGGAATTTAGATGCTGGTGGTGCCATTGTAAGAAATACCAAAGGGAGACCAGATAGTGTGCTGAGTATGCAAAATTACTGGACACCTATTCCTGCATTGTCAGGTAGTTTTCCATTTACCAAAGAAAATTACAGATCTCTATACTTCATGCAAAATGGAGAACAAGATACGGCACCAGATGAATATGTTGTAAGTGCACCGGGATTATCTGGGTCTTTTTACTTTGATCAAAATGATTCATATAAAGCATATTTTAGAGATTTTCAAAACACTAAGGTTAAGATAATTTCGGATAGTGAATTAGAAATCACAAAAGATGATGGTACGATTTATAAATTTGGTAAAAACCTTAAAGGGGTTGAATCCATAGAAGTAACATCAAATCCCACAGAATTAATTCAATCTTTAGGAAAAGACTTTATTTCAGCTTGGCATCTAACAGAAATTATTTCTGCAAATGGCAAAGAAATTATTTCATTTCAATATAAATCAATTGATAGTTATGATTACCCAGTTGCGGCCACTGAGAGTTTGCAGGCTGCTTCGCTTTCTTCTTCAATAAAGACAAATTACCCGACGAGTGTCCAAATCAAAAAAAATTTTTTACAATCTATTACTTTTACAAACGGAAGAATAGATTTCATTTCAACGCTTGATAGAGAAGATTTAATTGTAGATTATAAATTAAACTCAATAGAAATTTATTCCATACTTAATAATAAAAGTCTTCTTATAAAAAAATCGAATTTTAATTACGATTATTATTCAAGGTATGGAGGTAATACAACCACTTCCTATCTAAATGGGGCAGATTATGATGTGATTAGAAATGTTAATAGTAGATATAAATCCTTACGATTAAAAGAAATAATAGACAGTAAGACGAATACTAAATATACTTTTGATTATAACAATACTCAGCTACCTCTAAGAGGAACTACTAAACAGGATTATTGGGGATACATAAATAGTAATTCAGGGTCATTAATGCCACCTACAAAGATGGATTTGAATGTTCAAATTGGGTCTCAGAGAATAATTAATTTTGGTACTGGAGATAGAAAAGCTGATGAAACTTTAATGCAGTCTGGGATTTTAAAAAAAATAACATATCCAGAGGGTGGGTATTCAATTTTTGAATATGAAGCCAATAAATATAAGCAGAAAGAATATATTCCTACAATTGTTTCAAAAAGTGCAAGTGTTGTTGCTTATGGATATGGGGGTAATTGTTCAGTTCATACAGATGATACTACTTTCACCGCTAAAAACTATGTTTTGGGTAGTGGGAAATTGATAATTTCTTTTATGCCTGCTACGGATGAAAATGGAGGTAATACAAACGTAACCTATGATTCCGAAAAATTTGTAAGGCCATCGCCGTTTACCTTAGGTGGTAATTATACTTATGCCAGAGAATTTGGAGGTGCCCTCCATACTTTATCTGCCACGGAATATAGAACAGGTAATTTTGGTGCGTATCGCTGTCCAATAAGTAGTATTATGGCAAGCTGGGAAGAGAATTCAGGCTTAAAAGAAGTTATTACGACAAAACTTGTGGGGGGCTTACGTATTAAATCGATAGAAAACTTTGACCAAATAGAAGCAACTACTTCAGTAAGTATAAAACGATTTGATTATGAGCAAGAAAATATCTTAAATAGAGAAGGATTAGGTTCTTATAAAAGATATATCATTTTAACTTCTAATCCGGGCTTAGGAGAATCTACTCCAGTTTGTTCGACTTCGGCATTGTACAACAATAATATAGGTGGTGGCCCCAACATAACTTATGGTAAAATAATAGAAACTGAAGTTAGCCCTATAACATCAATAATAAATGGTAAGACAGAGTATTATTACCAAAATATAGCTCTGGAAAGGGTTATTGGAAATTCCCCTACAATATTCATGCATCCTCTTTTTAGAATTAATTATCCATATGCATCTCCAATGCTTAGCTATGCACTACAAATAGATGATTATGCTTATTATAAAAATGATTCTTGGAATTATGGTTCATTAACCAATACGACTAGTTATAAAAGAGATGCTACTTCTAATGTTCTAAAAAAAATTAAAAATATAGAAAATAAATATGATGTTTTAAAAAAGCTTGAATTACCTTATAATCTAGTTTTTAATATCTTCAGTGAGCCTTATGACGCAAGAAATCAAGGTTTTGTACCTGACCCATACAATCAAGGAACAATTTACGATTATTACAGTGCACAATTTTTTTATTTTACTGGTAAGGTTTCATTAGGAAAAAAAGTGATGACAACTACAACAGAAACAGATTATGACAATAATGAAAAAGAGACTAATAAAAAAACAACTACTTATGGTTACGAAAACCCTGTGCACAACCAAGTAACCAAAACAGAAACTATCAATAGTAAAAATGACGCTTTAAGAACCCAATTGAGTTATCCTCAGGATTTATTGACTACTGGACAAAATGCAGAAATGCAGAAATTAGTTGCTCAAAATAAAATTGATAAACCTATTAAAACAGAAACCTTTGTAAATAACGTACAAACATCTGAGTCAATTACGAAATTTGAAGAAAGTGCTGCAACTGGAAATTTGTTATTGCCTAAAGAAATTCATTCTACTAAAGGTACTGTAGACACATTTCCTTTTAACGATGCCAATCGTAAAATCAACTTTAACCTATATGATACTGATATTGTTAATGGGGTAACCGTTGGAAATGGTAATGTATTGCAATACTCAATAGAAAATGGCACGCCAGTTTGTATCATTTGGGGATATAATAAGTCTCAGCCTATTGCCAAGATTGAAAACATTACTTACGTAAACATACCTGCGGGTTTAATTACTGCGGCACAAAATGCTTCTAATACTGGTACTGAAAACAGTTTACTAGATGCTCTAGATAATTTACGCATTGCATTACCTGCTACTATGGTAACAACCTATACTTATATTCCGCTAGTTGGTGTAAGTACTATTACTGATCCTAAAGGATATAAAATGATTTATACTTACGATACTGCAAACAGATTACAGTTTGTAAAAGATGCACAAGGTAAATTACTATCTGAAAACCAATATCGTTATAAAAACCAATAATCATGATAAAAACTTTATCCCAATATACTGCCGTTTTATTGTTTTTTATAACGGCTACTCTACATGCCCAGACTCCTATAACGATAATAAAACCAGAACCACCGGCAACCAATTATACGGTTACAGCTGCAACGGGTCCTGTAACTCTTATCGCTACACAAAGTATTATTCTTAGCCCCAATACACACATACAGGCTGGGAGTACGTTTGTGGCCAAAGTAAGTTCTGATGCTTATATATCACTTACACCAAGTAAAGAAAATTACATCTTTACTCGTACTTTTCAGGCTCCAATGACTGATCCTGCAGCAATTGTAAACAATAGCGATGTCATTGAGAACATCACTTATTTTGATGGATTAGGAAGACCTATGCAAAGTATCGCCATAAAAGCATCGCCTACCAAACAAGATCTTGTAGTTCCGATACTATACGATGGTTTTGGAAGGCAAGACAAAGAATATCTGCCTTATATGGAAAAGGATGGTCTTACTGCAGCTTTTAGAAATAATACTACTGCTGTTAGCAGAGCCAATACGCATTATGGTACTTTTTATTCATCTGACTTTACTGGTGTTACTCCAAACCCATTCTCTCAAAAAGCCTTTGAAGACTCTCCGCTTAATCGAGTATTGCAACAAGCTGCTCCTGGTAAGGATTGGGCTATAGGTTCTGGCCATGAGATAAAACTAGATTATGTAGCTAATACGGATGCCGATGCGGTTAAACTTTATGCAGTAAGCACTTCACTTGATACAAATGGAGTTTATGTTCCCTCGGTTACAGTTGCTGCCTATGCTGCTAACCAATTGTATAAAACCGTTACCAAAAATGAAAACTGGATTGCTTCCAGTGGAACAAACAATACCACCGAAGAATTTAAAGATAAAGAGGGTCGTGTTGTACTCAAGAGAACCTATAATAACGGAGCTCATGATACCTACTACGTATATGATAATTACGGTAACCTTACTTTGGTATTACCTCCTAAGGCTGAAGGTTTAATTACTGAACTTACTTTGAAGGATTTATGTTATCAATACCGTTATGATGATCGCAATCGCTTAATCGAGAAAAAACTTCCTGGTAAGGAATGGGAATATATAGTTTATGATAAACTCGACAGACCAATTCTTACTCAAGATGTTAATTTAAGAGACTCCAACAAATGGATGTTTACCAAATACGATGCCTTTAGCAGACCTGTTTATACTGGGGAATATACAAATACTACTGAAAAAAACAGAGCGGATATTCAGCGTTTAGCTAATGGTACTGTTTTGTTCGAGAGCAAACAAACCGTTGCTATAAATATTGCACAGACAAGTGTAAACTATACCAATGTTGCTTTCCCGAATACAGGAATTGATTTATTGACCATTAGTTATTACGACGATTACAGTTTTGACCTTGACGGTAGTTCTGCAACTACAGCAACTAATGTGAAAGGTCTTGCTACAGGAAGCAAAATACGTGTACTAGGAACTACCAGCTGGACGACCAATGTAAATTACTATGATGACAAAGGAAGACCAATTTATAGCTACAGCAAAAACAACTATTTAGGAACGGTAAGTACCTCGGCTAGTTTGCTTGATTTTGGAGGAAAGCCTCTAGAAACTACCACAACTCATAAAAAGGGAACTGCAGCAGAAATTAAGATTGTTGATGCTTTTACCTATGATCATATGAGCAGGTTACTTAACCAAAAACAAACCATTAACAACCAAACTCCTGAACTTATTGCAACCAATAGTTATGATAATTTAGGTCAATTGGACAAGAAAAGTGTGGGTGGGAAAACAACTCAATCTCGATTACAAACTATATCTTATGGTTATAACATTCGTGGATGGCTTAAAAATATCAATAATATTAATGCTATCGGAAGTAATTTATTTGCTTTTCAGATTAATTACAATGATAGCGCTACAGGAAAGCTATACAACGGAAACATTAGCCAGACTTTATGGAAAACGGCTAATACTGATTCTAGTTTAAAAAGTTATGCCTATACCTACGATGCTTTAAACAGGCTGACACTAGCTAATGACATTTCAACTCTAAATCCTGGTAGGTATAACGAAGGATTAGATTATGATAAGAACGGAAATATCATGAACTTAACGAGATTAGGACATAGGGATATAAATGCTACTTCTTTTGGTAATATGGATATCTTGGCATATACTTACGATAACGGAAATAAACTTATCAAGGTAGAAGATTCCTCTGGTAGTACCGAAGGATTTAAAAATGGAGTAGACATTCCTGTGGAATATGGTTATGACTTTAACGGAAACATGACAAATGATGCTAACAAAGGTATCTCGGCTATTGCTTATAATTATTTAAGTTTACCTACTAAGATTACTTTCCCATCAGGAACTATAGATTATGTATATGATGCCACTGGTGTGAAACAGCGCAAAATAATAAGTACAGGTATTACTACCGATTATGCGGGAGGTTTTATTTATGAGAACAATACCCTACAATTTTTCTCTCAACCTGAGGGATATGTGAGTAATAATTCGGGAACTTATGAGTATATTTACCAATACAAAGACCATTTAGGAAATGTGCGATTGAGTTATGATAAGAACCTGAGCATTGTAGAAGAAAACAACTACTACCCTTTCGGTCTCAAACAAAAAGGATATAATGGTGCAACAGTTGCTTTAGGAAATGCTACTGCACAGAAATATAAGTATAATGGTAAAGAATTACAAGACGATAACATAAATGGCTTCCAGTTGAACCTTTATGACTATCATGCTAGAAATTATGACCCTGCGCTTGGTAGATGGATGAATATTGACCCATTGGCAGAAACATCGAGACGTTTTTCTTCCTTTACATATGCGCTTAATAATCCAGTGTTTTTTATTGACCCTGATGGGATGGAAGCGACAAATTCATATGAGCATAATAGCGGAAATATAAATGGTAGGCACCAAACTTGGTCAGATAGACATCAAGGTTCATTTGCAAATGAAAATTACAAAGAAGCTAGTATGTTTGAAAATCCTGAGCTTCCTGAAACTAAAACAAGCCAGAAATCAATTGCTACTGCTTCTGATATAGAAGAAGTCGAAGATGGAGATCCGCCAAAAAAGAAAAGAGTACTTGACGCAAAAACTTCAATTATAGGTAAAATATGGTTTACCTTAGAAAAAAGAGAATGGACTGACCCAGAAACAGGTGTGGTTTATCAAGTAAGTGCTGATGGAACTACTTTTGGGATAAGGCCTTTAGGGGGAGCTGGGATGTTAGGAAATATTGGTATTGGAGGAGGGGTATCAATCCTTAAATTCAAAGGATTAATTCAAAATATGCCATTAAGAGGATTGACTCATCAACAACTTGTCAAAGCATTTGGGGCTAGTGGTTTTTCCCTTTCTGGTCATGCTATCAAGAGGTTGAAAGATATTAGAACCTCAAATTTAGGTTTTAATACCTTAAATGATATCAAGCAGATATTTAATAAAGGAGTCTCTTTTGATGCAGGAAGTGGTTCTATCGGTAAATCTTATAAAGGTTTAGAAGTAATTTGGAATGCAGAAACAAAAATTATTGTTACAATTAGACCTGCAAAAAATATTAGATAGTTATGTTAATAAAAGACGATTACAAGCAATTTTCTTTAACCATTAATAGTTATGAATTTCAATTTTCTAATTTTAAAGAAGATTTGAATTGGCTAAATATAACTATTTATGCTCAAGATTATGAAAATAGATGGAAAAGCAGTGGAGCTTTTTTAAATACTTTTGAACTAGTAAATTTATATAACTGGTTTTTAGCATTAAAAAACGATTCTATGTTAAGTAGCACGAGAATAGATTTTTTAGAGCATGAACTATCATTTAGTTATAAAGGAAATGAACAAATTTTAATTGTGAATTTGGATTTTAATTTTCATCCAAATAAAGATAAATATGTATATGGAGTCGATGAAGAATATAAAATTAATTTTGACTTAAAGTCCTTAGAATTAGAATCTATATTATCTTCTTTAGAAAAGGATTTGAAGAAATACCCAATTAGATAGTTAATATCCCAGCTCCAAGATAGCGAGGAAATCCTTTCCGTACCCATAACAAATTACCTACAAGAATAACAAAAAAGCAACTCGTAACTGAGTTGCTTTTTTAATACAAATTAAACCTATATCCTCACTCCATAAACAACTTATCAATCTTATGATGTTTACTCAATTCCGAGACGGCTTTGAGTTCCGTAATTAAATCTAAAGTTGTAGCGGGTTGCAAGGGAAATTTATGTTTTGATAATAAATTTTTCAGGGCTAGATTTATTTTTTCTTCACCAAGTATGAGATAGAGTTCATACATCTTTAAAATACCTTTATTATAAATTACATTACTATTATTGGGGTTTGACTTATACAAAGATTCTTCGCCGCTAAAGGCTTTTTCGCTCTCATAAAGTTCTTTATGCAAATCTATCATTTCTTCCATTTTTGCTTTGCCGTGTGCGTTTTTGTACAACATCAGTTCGGTATATTGTGCTAGACTTTCAGTAAGTACACCACTACCCTCTCGGTAATCAGGCTTTAATTGTACGTTCCCCCACCATTGATGCGATAGTTCGTGTCCTGCCAATTCGTTAATAATATCTTGTTGTTTGTCGGCAAGCAAGTTTAAATGTAATTGCTTTTCGTTTATAAAAATTGTTGCTGGATAAGCAGTTGCTGCAAATCCGCTGGTAAAACTACTTATCTCTGCAAATCGAATGGTTTTATAAGGATAACTCCCAAAGTTCTTCTCACAATATTCTAATGATTTTTTAATACTATTTATCAAATGATTTATATTCTGATAATGGTTTGGATGGTATAAAACTTCAATATCAATATTGTTATATTTTGACTTTTTCATGGCGTATTTTGCTGATGAAACTCCAAAACGAAAAGGAATATCTTTTGCTAGATAATGAAAATAATCGCGATTATTTTTAGCATACTTGTTCAGTAATTCTCCAACAAAAACAGCCGTTTGATTTCCCGAAGTAGAAATTGTAGCATCAAGATTTATAAACTCATAATTGTATGGATTTGCCAATAGAGCATCAACTTTGGTCAATTGATTCAAAGGAAGATTCCTCTTTTTTCTCTCGTTTTCATCTTCTATTTCATTATCTGCATTATATCCGATACTCGGGAAATAATTGCTAATTCGCATAAAAGCACCATTCTCTACTATTGCATTAAAAGGTTGATGTCCTTGTAGTGGTTCTATTTTATATTCAAAATCAAAGCTTAAAGTAATACTTTCATTAGGAAGCATATTGTTTTTTAATTTAAATAGATACTGCCCAAACTTTATATCTTTTTTGTCTAAAATTAATTGTGGAGAATCGATAGAATTCCATTTAATAATAGTACTGGCATTGATTAAAATCTTTGAAAATTTAGAGTTTGTTTTATTTTCAATTCTATATGTTCCTTTTACTTTATAACTATTTTCCTCAGGATATAAATCGATTGTAGTTTTTACATCAGTAATACTTGGTTGTGGTAAAGTTTTATAAACTTTATATTTTTCTTCATATTCCTGCGCCCAATTAGTCTGTTCCGTTTTGGAGATTATAGTACTTTTTGATATAATATAATAGCCCGAAATCATCATTACAATCAATGGTAATACTAGAATGAGAATCTGTTTTGGCTTTACTTTAAAGAACGATTTATTGCTAAATAAAATTGCTACAACAGCCAGAAATAAGGCAAATGACAGACTATAAACCATATTCACCAAGAATGCTTTAGGCAAATATCCAAAACCATTTACATCACTAAATCTATCAGGCAAAAAAGTTGCAAACCGCAGCAATGGATGCGAAAATCCGAAAGCTTTTCCTAACGAAGTATTTGTCAGTATCAGGAATAATCCTGCTACAGAAAGTGCTAAATATTTATGTTTAATTAAATATTGCAAAGCGATAATAACTATTCCGCAAAGTGATGCTGGTAAACCAATAAAGTAAAATAACAAGATATAAACGCTTAAATCTAGTATCGGATATTGATATATTTTTTGAAATAGTACTCCTAAAGTAATACATGAGATAAGCAATAAAAATATAATAGTAATTAGTGTAATACATTTCGAAATAAATAATGAAGTTTGCGAAAAAGGAGTTGAATTTTCGATACTATAAAAATTTACATTTTTGCTTTTCCAAACCAATTCACTTCCGTAAAACAACATCGCAAAAACAAATAATATAGGAACGGTTGCCAAAATAGTATTTGTCATCAAACCTGTCGTTACATAGTTTTCGGGTAATCGAATTCCGCCTTCAATCGCTCCATACATTTCCATTCCCAATACAAAACAGGTTATCGCAATAAGTAATACAAATGGTAGACTTTTAATCGTCGATAATAAATCGATTTTAAGATAGCTAAATAATGTTGATGCAAAATATCTATTCCCCTCCGTTTTGGTTTCTACCTCATCATAAATGATTTCATTTGATAGAGTTTCACTTAATTTGAATGTTTTCTTTTTATGATTATTAGAAATTTTGAATCGAAATAATTTATAGGTTGTAAAAAGTAATGCTGTTGCAAATAATAAAATGGCAACTCTATTAAATAATACATTCCCAGAGAGATGCAATAAAGTTGTATTTCTCTGGAAAGCTGTCCATTGATATGTTTGTTCAAAAAAGGCTGCCATACCAAAAGGATCGAGTTTTGCAGCCAACTTCATAGCCGACGCAGATGCTGGTGAAGCTCCTGCAATAAGTGGTGAGTTCGAGAAAATAGATCCCACCATATACAAAACATAAATACCCAAACCGCTTAAGTAAATCAACATTTTGCTTTGGCCAAACCAAGCTGTGCAAGAAACTATAACGGTACATAAAAATATATTGGGTACAACAATTACCAAAAAAGCATGGAGATAATAACTAAGATGAAAAACACCCCACTTTTCGCTCGCATCAATTGTTATTAAATGCCCAGTTATATATCCAAAAAGAAATAATAAAAAAGTAATAATTGCTACTCCAAATACAAACAGAAATCGGCTTACAAAATAGTTCCTAACAGTTATGGGTGTAGTGTATAATAATTGTTCAAAACGATTATCTTTTTCTCTCAATAAACTCTGTGAGACCATTATTACTATGGGAAATAAACTTGCCAAAGAAAATAATCCAACTATAAAATTTATTGCATAAGGCGAATTATACGTAATATTTGGGAACGAAATACCCGCCGATGTACCAACCAAAATACCTAATACTAAGAATAAAAGTAGCATGATATAAAATGAAATTTTGCGACTATAAAATTTCCATTCGAAGAATACTAAATGACGTAACATGATTACTGTGTTTTTTGTAAAGTCGAAAAATAAACATCCTCCAGATCAGCTTTTATAGGCTGAAATCCATCTGAAAGTATCTCATCAGAAAATACTTTTACACTCAGCTTTCCTGCCTGTAATTGTGTCGATATTATAGCATAATTGGCTTTGTAATCGTGTAGTTCATTTTTATGAATCTGCTTCTTCCAGATTTTGCCTTCTAAAGCTGTTATAAGTTGTTCTGGATTATCATGAAGTAATAGTTTCCCTTTATTTATAATTGCCATTTTGGTACACAAATTTCTAACATCTTCGACTAAATGGGTAGAGAGAATCACAATGATGTTCTCCCCTATTTCGCTTAATAAATTATTAAAGCGATTTCTTTCTTCAGGGTCAAGTCCAGCCGTAGGTTCATCGACAATAATAATTTTAGGATTCCCAAGAAGGGCTTGTGCTATACCAAATCGCTGACGCATTCCGCCACTATAGGTACTTACCGCTTTATCTTTATGTGTTATTAAATTTGTTTTTTCTAACAAAGCAACGATTTGGTTGTGTCGAGCTTTCTTGTCCTTTACTCCTTTTAATATGGCTAAATGATGTAGTAAGTCATAACCCGAAATATTAGGATATACTCCAAAATCTTGTGGCAAATACCCTAATTGTTTTTTTATAAACTCGGGCTTATCTACAATGTCAACATCATTAAAGGTTATCCTCCCAGAATCGGGACGTTGCAAACCAACAATTGTTTTCATTAAAGTTGATTTTCCTGCGCCATTTGGACCAAGTAAGCCAAACATTCCGTTTTCTATTTCAATTGATAGATTATCAATTGCCAGAACACCATTTTTATAGGTTTTCTGTAGCTTTTTGATTTGTAAACTGTTCATTTTTTGATTGATTTATGATGATTAATTATTCTTTTTTATCTTAAAAATTATGCAAAAGAATCCCTGTCAGCTATGATGAGTAGTTGATACAAGTATTTTACGATAAGTAATAGAAATTATTCGCTAACGTATTCTATAATATCTCCTGGCTGGCAATCCAGCGCTTTGCAAATTGCTTCTAGTGTATCAAACCTAAAACCTTTGGCCTTTCCGGTTTTTAGTATCGATAAATTGGCTGGAGTTATATTTAGAATTTCTGCCAATTCTTTAGATTGCATTTTACGCTTGGCGAGCATAACATCTATGTTTACTATAATTGGCATATTTTATATAATTAAATCTTGTTCGTTTTGCAAATTTAGACCTTGCTTAAAAATAGCTGCAAGAAAATAGGCAAAAACACCCAAGAAAAAGTGAATTATTGCTACAAACTCCAACCCTTCTTCTATTTCGCCAGAGAAAACACTAGCTAATAAAATAGTGAGTGTTGGTACAAAAATATTGGCGAGATAAAACCATTTTAATTGTTTTACGCCATATTCGGTAAAAAGTTTGGGTTGTCTAAATACGTTAAATACATTACTGAGTAGTAAAAAGAAAATTCCGTAGAATCCTATTGGAATAATAAAATTGAAAATTTTGTACCCCCAATGGTTTTCTCCAACCAAAAAAGGAGTATCGGTAAAAGGATAACATATTGCAAAATACTTTCCGCCATCTTTTGCAATATAACTCCACTCTGTAAGTAATGAAATGATAGCATGCAATGTTACCAGAAGATATAAAATAGCTACGGCTCTTGTTATATAAAACAAAATTTGAGAAATAATCCTAACATTCTTCATCTGGAATAGTTTAATTTATTTC
>NZ_JPRM01000031.1 GCF_000737695.1 Flavobacterium hydatis | reverse complement strand
TTAGTCCAAGTGTTTGTCCAGAGAGCTTCTGTTTTAAATGCCCCTGTTGCGCCTGTAAAATTTAATGTTCCATTGTTGTAGAAAGGTTGTAGAAGGTTCCATTTTGTAGCTGGATCTACTACAGAAGTGCTAGAACCTATACCGCCTATTGCTGTTCCTACTGGCAATATTGGGTTATCAAATGCGTGAATTGATATTCTTAATCTTGAAGAACTGATTGGAGATGAAGGTGACTCCCATCTAATTCCTGTATTATATCCTGTAGTAGTAACATCGGTAAGGCTTATTTCTCCTAATCGACGTATATGTATCGCATTTTCGTATAAATCTGCTATTGTATTAGAGCTAACGCCAATAATAGACATCTGAGAAATAACTGGATGTGTAATAAGTGATGTTGCCTGACCATTTGGATTATTATCTAATTCGATCCCATTAGAATCTGGATTTCCACCACTTTGACTCAGATAAGTATCACTGTTGGCAATTGCAATTGCTTTTATGATTTTTCCTGTATATCCCAGATTAAAATCAAAATTATCATCATAAGCTGCAAAAGCGACTAAATGACTTGCATTTACTGTTCCTCCAAAAAACTCAAAATTATCATCTTTAGAATAAGATACCTGAACATGGTCTACTATTGTACTACTACCTACTCCGGCAAAAGTGAATGCGCTTAATCCTGAATTAGCATCTAAAAGTCTTCCTGCAAATTCGATTCGTACATAATTTAAAGCTCCTGAATTGTGTAAATCATTTAATCCTCCATAATAAAAATCGGCAGAAATAGGTTGATCATCCAGTCCTTCTACAAGATTTGTAGTGGATAAAGTATTAATTCTCGCATCACCTAAAAGTACTACACCTCCAAAATCTCCTGGAAGTGCTGTAGTATTTAAGTTTCCATCTAATAAATTATAACTTGTAAAAATTACTGGTGCTGTTGCTGTTCCTTGTGCATCAATTTTCCCTGTTTTAGTGATAAGAAGTACTCCTGTTGCTATATAATTACCTAAAAACTTTGCTTTAATATATGTACCTGCTTCAATGGTTAAGGTTGCCCCATTTTTTACAGTAACTATTCCGCTAATTTCCCACACTCTGTCGTTTGTCCAGGTTGTATTGGTTGTAATAGCGCCACTTACAGTTTGTACAGTTGCTGGATATCCTGTGTAATCTGCACTAGAAGCTTTCATAGAAAAAGAAGAATTGACAGCAGAATCATCGTTTTGGCAAGAGCTCACGGATAGAGCTATCATTGCACATAATAGTAATTTTTTCATAAAAGTATATTTATTAGATATTTGCC
Source organism: Flavobacterium hydatis (assembly GCF_000737695.1). Lineage (GTDB taxonomy): Bacteria > Bacteroidota > Bacteroidia > Flavobacteriales > Flavobacteriaceae > Flavobacterium > Flavobacterium hydatis. The sequence continues at coordinate 60,236 of NZ_JPRM01000031.1, read as the reverse complement.
GCTCTTAAAACCAACCTTTAGAAAGAGCAGCAAAATATCTTTCCTTAGTTTTTAGATAAAAATCTCACTTAAAACGAATAATTAATTGATACACTTATTGTTCTGCCGCTTTTAGCTTTAAATATTACCTTATCAATATCCTCGTCATATTTGTTAGTAGCATTAGCTCCCAAAGAAAATCGGTCTCTTGGATTGGAACCGTTAGGAACATCTTCGATGTGGGAATAACTATTTGAGTTGTCATAAGTTTGAATAGCTGCATCAAAAATATTTTTCATGCTGCATTTTAGCTCTAGATTTCTTTCTTTAAAAAATTTATAACTTACTTGAGCATCAGTTACAGCATAAGGCATTCTGATTTCTTCAGATTGATAATCAAATCCTACAAGTATGTATTGATCTCCAATTCCGTTCTGTCTTATACTAAAGCCCATACGTTCTCCTACATAATCTAGTCCTAAATTGTAGCTATAAGGTGATTGTCCGTAAAGAGGTCTGTTAGCCTCATAAAGTCCTCCTGTTCCATCTAAATTTACATATGAAGTTACTTTTGTACTATTAAGAGAAGCATTACCAGATATAAAAATATTTTTTAGAGTTTTACCCTCTCCAAGAAAAGAAAGACTCTTGTAAATCTCTAACTCTACTCCCCAGAGTTTGGCATTATTTGAATTAAGATTATAAATATTTCTAACTCTGGATGGGTTTAAACTACCAACAGCTTCCATCGGATTATCTATATCTTTATGGTAGACGCCAAAAGATAAAATTTCTCCTCCAGATGGAAACCACTCCATTTTAAAATCATAATTATTGGCCACACTTGAAATCATTCCGCCTCCATAATTATAAATTTTAGCAGATTGAATTGGATCAAAATAAGGAATACTTAAACGCTCTGAAAATTGAGGACGTAAAACAGATTTGTTATACCCTAATCGGATATTCATTTTATTTGTAGGACTAATAATTAAACTGGCTGATGGTAAAAATTGCCATAATTTATCATCTTTCTGACCTTTTCCAAAATCTTCAGCCTTTTCTGATTGACTTTCAATTTCTGTATAGATGTAACTTTCTGCTCTTACACCCCATATTAATCTTATATGACGCCCAATTTTATCATCCAGCATCAAAAAAGGGGAATGCACTTTTACATCTCCTACATATTTGTTTCCGTACACACCATAATCCTGCCATCCAAAACCTCCATAATGATATCTGGAGCCATCTAAAAATTGAGAAAGAGGTTCGTAAATCTTAGCATTATTCTCATTAATTCCTCTAAGCACAACCATTTTAGCAGATTCTTGTTGATTTGTAGCTTTTTTATAGGTTCCAAAATAACCTGCCTTAATATCATTTGTGAAAGAATCTCCAAAGTCAAAAGAGTAATTAAAATTTAAAGCAAAGTTATAATCAACTTCGTCATTGGTAAAGTTGCTTCGGCTAAATGGAAACATAAAAGCTGAATTATAGACGAAATGATTAAGAATTACATCATCACCAATTTTGTTTCTAAACGTATCTAAAAAAGTTGCGTCCTTAGTATCCTTTGAAACTGTGTTATAAGCAGCGTACCAATTGATTTCTAATTCATCTAATTTATGATTTCCTTCTATTTTACTTTGTACTAAAGTCTGATAAACAGGATAATTTGTTTCTGATGTAGTTGGAAGCAAACTACCATTCATAATATTATCTAAGCTATCATTGTCATCCCATCCTGTAATTTGAGTTAGCTGATTGTTATAGATATGCATAACCGTATTACGAGTGGTTATTTTATGATTACCAAGCTGGATTGCAGCATTGAACATCCCACCTAAAGTAGAATTAAAATTATAATTGGTCCCTGAATTTTTAAAACCATATTTTGTAAAAGTTGAAAATATTGTTTTTTCATTTTCTGCTGTAAACTTAGAATTATCGGCATTACTTGCTCTTTGTGTATGTTCAATGTCTAAGTTTTCTTGCGTATTTTTAAATAACAAGGAGCCTACAAATCCCCATTTGTTATTGTTTTTTAATTTATAAGATCTTCCTAATCCAAATTGTAATGTTGTTCCAGGTGCGCCATACGTTTTATAGGTGGTAAAATTGTCTTCTGTGAATTTTTTAGACTGTTCTATAAAAGGACCCGATTCAGCTTCATTTGTTGGTATTGGCAAAGACACTAGATTTGTAGGGTAATCACGTCTTCCGTCATCAAAACCTAAATAATCATAATCACCTTCTTGTTTTGTAAGTCTTTCTTTAAATGTGCTTCTGCTATTATAGGAGGTACTTACAGAAAAACTCGTGAAATCTTCTTTAGGAATATCCTTTGTTTTTATCTCGACATATCCTCCTGCAAAATTGGCGTACATATCTGGTGTTGCCGATTTGCTTACTACAATGCTCTCTACCATTGTAGTAGGTATAGCATCAAAAGAAAAATTTTGTTTATAAGCATCTGTACTTGGTAACGTGATTCCGTCCATTACAGCTTGGTTCCAACGTTCTCCCATAGAGCGAACTACAACATATTTATTATCAATTGTTGTTACGCCCGTAATACGCTTAAGTGCACTACCAACATCTTTGTCTGGTGTTCTTGCTATTTGTTCTGCCGAGATTCCATCAGAGAATTGTGCCGCTTTTTTTTGCTGCAATAACATTCCCTGAACAGATGCTGTTGCTTGTTTATAGTTTTGTATAATTACGACTTCATCCAGCGATTGCGCATCTTCTTTTAAGGAAACTACCAAAGGAGTTTCGCCGCCTTCAGTCACTTTTACGCCAGTAATTTTTTGCGATTGAAACGATATTACACTAATTTCTACTGTGTATTCACCAGGTTCTAATTCTGCAATATAATTTCCGTCTATGTCTGATTGTACGCCTAAATTAGCTTCAACAACTTTTATATTAGCTCCTGGTAACGAAAGTCCGTTTACATCAACAACTTTACCTACGATTTTCCCCTTCTTTTTTTTTTTGCTCGCGTCTTTCCTATTAACGGCTATATTATTTTCGTTTCTTCTGAAATTTAAATTAGTTTGATTTTGTAAATCATTTAAAATTTCATCAATCGTAACATTTTCTTTTTTTAGTGTAACTAGTGGTAAGCTTAGATCTAAATCTTTCTGATAAATAAATTGATATGGTGTTCTGGATTTTAAATTATCAATAATTTTTTGTGGTGTAGAGTTTTTAAAATCAACCGAAACTGTTCCGGTTTGTGAGTAAATAATGTTTGTTCCGAAGAATAATCCGAAAAACAAAATCCAAATGGCAAATTGCCTGGAGTAATCATTGTTCATAATTGATAATTGTTAGTTTGTTATTGGTGTTTTTTTTTAAGATGAAATTTTGGGTTAATATTTTTGTAATTTTTAATGGTTTCCTAGCAGCTAGCCATTAAATCCCCTTTTTTTTGATTTAATGCTGCTGTATTTTTTCTATAAATGGATATTCTAAAAAATATATAGAACGATTACCTACTTATGAGATAGGCATCTTTATCAGTCGCTCTGATTTTAATTTCCAGAGCAAAAGCAATAGTTTGAAGCATTTCATAAAATCCTTGTCTGGTATCGAGAGTTCCTTGTATTTTAAGGTTTTTTAGATTTTCATCAAGATAGTTTACCGTAAAATTATGCTCGAGTTTTAGTTTCTCTATAACTTGAGCGAGAGTTAATCCATCTACATAAATTAGAACCTTTTTCCACTCAGGCTCAAGCAATGTAGTTTTTTGCTTTTCTATTTTTGCGGCAGCATTATTATAAATTGCCTTATCCCCTCTTACTAGGAAAACTACATCTTTATTACTCTCTACTTTTACCTTTCCAGTTCTTACATTTACTTCTGGTTCTTTGTTTGCATAAGAACTTATATTAAAGGATGTGCCTAAAACTGTCGTTTTTATAGCGCCCGAAGTAATTACAAAAGGTCGTGATACATCTCTTTTTACTTCAAAAAAAGCTTCACCAGTTAGTTTTACCGATCTTTCATTTTCAGCAAACTCAGTTGGATATTCTATTAGCGTATTTTGATTTAACCATACGCGAGTTCCATCTGGTAAACATATCAGGCGTATATCTTTGCTAAATGTTTTTGTAGAAGTAATTGCGATTGCGTTATTATGTGATGGAGCAAAAAACTGATATCCGGTAAACGACATAATTATTACTGCACACGCTGCTGCGACCCAATTATAAAAGCTTTTGTATTTATTAATTGTAACTTTCTGAATGTTATCCCACATACGGGATGTAATTTGGTCAGGAAGTATACCTCTATTTGGTATTGCATTCCATTCTTCTTTTAATCTTTTAGATTTCATTACAATTAAGTTTACTATTGAAAATTATATATGAATTTTATCAATTCAATTACATTAGATTCCTAGTCGGGTAAATATCATGGGGTGATATTACTATTAACGTTTTCTTAATCTAAGTAACCATTTGAGGGATGTTTATTTGATTGTAAAAAGCAGAAAAACTCTTAGAAAAAAGAAAAAAAGAGCTGGTAAGAAGTATTGTAAAGGAAATAAAATGAGGAATCATATTATAACATCAAACTTGGCTGACTTATAAAGAATAATGCAAACCAGTACAACTCATGATTGTGCACAGAATTTTTTTTAAGAAATTGTAAGGTCTTAGAGATTTGGTTAGCAACGGCGCTTGGCGACATATCCATCTCTACAGCAATTTCTTTATAACTAAGGTCTTCAAATTTATGAAGATTGAATATTTTTCTTCTTTTTGGAGGAATTTTATTAAGCAGATATTCGATTTTTTCTAGCTTAGAGCTTATATCATCTTCAGTTTCGGATGCGCTATCGAGTTCCTTAATTAACTGGTCATTTTCTACAGAAAAGATTCTGTTTTGTTTTTTATACCATTTCGAGATTTCCTGTTTAGAGCTTTTAAACAAGATAGATTCTAAGCTTACATTTGGATCTAATTTGGTTCTGTATTTCCAAAGATGTATGAATACATTTTGTGTCACATCTTCTGAATCTGCAAGCTGTGATGTGTATTTTTTTATAAAACAAAATACTTTATAATGATATAGATCATAAATTTCTTTGAAGCAGGAATCATCTCCCTCTCTTAACCTTATTACTAAATTAGAACTCATATTGTAATTTTAAATCGTTAAAGAAGACCCTTACAAAAGTAAGATTAAACCCTTATCAATATTTTTGTGGTTTAGTCATTTAATAATTTATTAATATTACACTATATCTGATTTATCGTTTTATTCTCAATTGCTTACCTATTTAATTACAGGAACTATTATAATAAAAAAAAGAGCCCTCTTTTTAGGAAGGCTCTTTGTATCGTATTAATTAAAAGAGATGTATGATGAGGAAGGAAGCGGGAATATATCTTTATCTAAAATAATATTTGCATTAAACAGAGATATTAATTTTGTTGTATTGAGTGTGGTTTTTAATTTGTTGTCATCTAGATGATTAAATATTGTTTCTAGAAAATTACAAAGCCCTATTGCTTTTATTATTGCAGTACGATTCTCGCTTTGAAATCCCATTTCTATAATCAAAGCAAAATATGATTCCCATAATCTCTCTTTGTTTTCCAGATAAGAATCACTTTTTAGATAGATTAAAAAATCATTTACATTAGTATTAAAGAATAGACAAGTTTGCTCTATTATTTGGGCGAAATTTTTGTCTTTATTTAAGATGTTATAAAATGATTTGAATTTGCCAATGTTTCCTTCTAGGTCGTTCGGATTAGATACATATTGTGATTCATAAGGCGCAATTCCGTCAATATAAGCTATTGCTTCATTTTGTATTTGTTCTCTATCTCCCTTCATTTTTAATCCAGCTAATTTGGCAAGGAATGTAAAATTGACTGAATTTTTGGAAAAAGGTTTGTACTGAAAAAAATCTAATGGTTTTATATCTCGGTTCATTGTTTGTTTATGTTTTCTAAGCTAAAATTAAATGGTGTCGAATTATTACCTGGTCCTCCACCTGTCATAACGATATCTGCACTCGTTATACCAAATAAATTAATTTGCGAATTAATCTGTGAGATTGTTGCAGAGTCTAATACGTCTCCTTCTTCTATTTCGGGAACAACACCTATAAAAAGTCTTGGATAAAACTCAAAAACGGCTTTATCTCCAGGTTTTAAGTTTGTTTTTGTAGCAATTAATCTATTGTTTCTGTAACAGTTTGCATTAATTATTCCGGATGAGAGTCCGTTTTTTATTTCTATTTGGCTAAGATTTGGAGCTGGGTTTGATGTAGCTCTAAGCACATTACCAGCGGAATCCTTCACCATTTCATACACAGATCCCTCGTACGTATAAAACATAGGAGTAAAATTGCCGTATGAATCGGAAGCTGATATTTCATAACCCATTGAAAATGTAAAAGGATGATTATCTAGTCTGCCACTGTTTTCGATTACTTTCCAGGCAATAGCATTTTCTCTAAAATTGTCTGCAACATTTTGTTGAAAAATAACAACATTATTGTTATCTGAGTCATTAGATTTGTTGATGAAATTCAATTTAATTTTGTCCATTATCATAATAATTTAGAGGTTGAATTTTCCTTTTTCTATACTTTGATAATCTTTGGTTTGAGGTTTTTGAATTTATCTACAATTTAAAGCGAAAATTTAAATACCTATACCGTATTTATACCTATTTTGAAGATGTTAAATTCTTATAATTAATATGTTTACAGACATAAAAAAAACAGGCAATAAATGCCTGTTTTAAACCTAAATAAGTTGTTATTATTCTTAATTTATTATTCTGTTTCTTGCTGCCTTAAGACCTACAAAAAACATTATTACAGCCATTATTAAAAGGAAATATAAAGACAAATTCCAGTTGTTTCCGTATTCATACAAACTACCAAAAATAGGAGGTCCAAATGCAGCTAATAAATAACCTACTGATTGTGCCATACCAGATATTCTTGTGGCTGTGTGACTATCTGCTGTACGAAGTACAAAAAACATCATTGACAGACTGAATGATAATCCTGAGGATATCCCGAAAAGAATTACTGCGATATAAATATATTGTAACTGAAAGAATAGTATCAGCAAAACACTAATAAACATTCCTGCTGCAACAACTACAATTAAGCTTTTTTGGTTTTTAAGTTTAGATGCTATAATCGGCCCAAGAAAAGTTAGAGGCAACATTGCCATTTGCATAAAAGACAAAACCCAACCGCTTTCTTCTTTTACCATCCCGAAACCCTGTAAAAGCATTGGCAACCAAGTTACAATCGAGTAATACATTAATGATTGTAGTCCCATGAATACACTAATTTGCCATGCTAATGGTGATTTAAAGATGTTTAAATTACTCTTTACTATTCCAACTTTTTCTATATTTTCTGTTCTTTTTAATGCGATAGGCAACCATATTAAAAAAGAAAATACAGCAATCCATATCCATATACCTAAAGAACCTTTCCAGCCGAAACCACTTAATTTACCTATTGCGATACTAAATCCTGAAGCCAGAGCAGCAGTAAGATTCATCGATACAGAATAGAAACCGATAACCATTCCGGATTTATTAGGGAAAGTCTTTTTGATATATCCTGGTACTAAAACATTTCCTATACAAATTGCAATACCCAATATAGCCGATCCTAAAAATAGTGTCATTACTGATCCCATTACTCTTATGTATAATCCTGCAATTAAAAGCAGAATCGAAAAAAGTAGAAATTTCTCCAGACTCAATTTTTTAGATAACTGACCAACAAGTATTGATAGGAATGCAAATGCCATTAACGGAATGGTTGTAAGAAATCCTGCTTCGCTGTTAGACAAACTTAATGATTTACTAATCTCTGTTAATACAGGTCCTAAGGCAGTTAATGGTGCTCGTAATGTTGAGGCAACAAATAATATCCCGAGGAATGGCAGTAAAATTCCGAAAAAAAATCCAATCTTACTTTTTCTGTCTTTTTTATGCTTATTCATATTATTTTTTTTCTACGGCAAATTTACAATGCGTATTATAATTAAATTTGCCAGATGTTTAATCTAAAACGACAAAAGTTAATTGCGTGATATATTATGAAGAACCATGAATTAGTAGACAAAATTGCCAAGAAAGCCTATGTTTGGTTTGAAGATAATTGGGTACATGACACCGATGAGCACTTTCATAAAAGAGCGCAACTTGTTTATGTAGAAAAAGGTTTTCAGTACTTACATGTGGCTGGGCGTATCTATCTCCTACCTCAAAATCATGCTGCATGGATTCCCTCAAACCTATCTCATAGAACTACTGCAGTTTCTGAAGATATAAACTTGAGAACCATTTTTTATTCTGTTAATGAGGAAGACAAATTTTATGATAAACTAAGAATTTTTTCTGTTCCTCCAGTGCTTCGGGAAATTATATCATATTCTTCTAAATGGAGCAAAAAAGAAGCATATTCGGTTGAGGAAGAAGCTTTCTTGAATGCTATTTTTGTAGAGTTACCTAGCTTTTTTAAAGATGCAATTGCTTTAAATGTTGTAATCCCAAATGATGAACGTTTGTTGCAAATAAGCAACTTTATAATAGATAATATTGGCAATGATTTACAAGTTAGTACAATTGCCGAGAACAATAATATGTCATTAAGATCCTTAGAAAGAGTATTTAAGAAAGAAACAACAATTACAATTTCTAAATATATTCAGTTTGTGCGCATTATAAAAGGAGTTGAACTTTTAAGTACCGGAAAATATACCGTATCTCAAGTAGCTTATCTTGTAGGTTATAAAAGTATTCAAGCATTTAGTGCTAGTTTTTTTCAGATTCTGAATAAAAGACCTAATGAGTTTTTAGGTGGTTAGTTATCAATGCGATATAGAATATAAGGTTCTGTACGACATGCTTTTGCTGCTTTAAAAAAAATAATTTATCTTTAAGATTTATCAAGCATAAATTTATTTGCTTGCGTCAAGAATTACCTCATTTGCATACCCTCTGGAATACATTAAATAGTTTTTAAAGTAACTTAAAAATAAATCCAAAATGCATAGAATCTTATCTACTATATTGCTTTTTTTATTTTGTTTATGTGCATCATCCCAAACAAAACCAGCCGATAGCATTGCTAAAGCTAAAGCAGAACCCAAGAATATCGATTTTAATGTAATGCCTTATCTTAATTACAACAGAACGTTGGATTTTATGTTTGGTGCTATTCCTATGATGATGTATAAACTCAATAAAGCTGATACTATTTCACCTAAATCGCTATCGGGAATATCGGCAGTTTATACTACCAATAAATCTTATTTTGTAGCTTCTTTTAACAAATGGTACTTTAATGAAGATAAGTGGCGTGCACAATTTATTTTTATAACTGGTAATCAGAATGCTCAGTTTTATGTAGATGATATTGATACACCTGATTTTTATGACTATTCAACCAAAAAAACTGTTCTAGCCATGACTATTCAGCGTAAACTGGTTAAAGCATTATATGCAGGAATTGGTTATTCGTATGCGCATTACGACACAAAATACGAAGATGATATACAACCATCGTCTGTTACGCAAACAAATGGTTTACAAATAAATATGATGTATGATACTCGTGATGCTGTTTATTATCCTACCAAAGGTGATAAAGCAAAATTAAGATGGATTAGTTATCCTACATGGATTGGGAATGATGTTAGTGCCAATAAAATTTTATCGGAATATAATAAATACTTCCCGATGCGAGGTGGAACTGATGTGCTGGCAGCGCGCTTTTCGGGCAAGTTTGGTTTAGGAAATATTTCTTTTGAGCAGCAAGTAACTATTGGTGGTGAGGATATTAGAGGATATTCTGAAGGTAAATATCGTGGCGACGGACTAATGGCTTTACAAGGTGAATACCGTTATAACTTTAATAAAAAAATGGGGCTTGTTGGTTTTGCAGGCGTAGCAACTATTTATGGTTCTGATACCTCCGATTTTAATTGGAATTTATATCCTGGTGCTGGAATTGGTTATCGCTACAGAGCATTTAAACACGAGAAATTTAATGTTGGCTTGGATGCAGCGGTAGGAAAAGGCGATTGGGGACTTTATTTCCGCATTGGTGAAGCTTTTTAAAAGTTATTCCTTGTTTGTGGAGGAACGCGGATGATACGGATTAGCCACAAACTTGTCATTTCGACGCAGGAGACTCGAGCGATAGCGAACAGACGAAGTAAATCTTCACAAGAAACTCCATAATCTTTGTCGAGCTACTCGAGGAGATTTCTCCTGCGTCGAAATGACAATATCGAGGAAAAACTTTGCGGACTTTGCGTAAACCTTTGCTTGCTTTGCGGTTAAATACCAAGAAATCTATGTGTTAAATCCCTAGCTTCTTTTCCATTTTAATATCTGCTCTTTCATAAAGCCCCTGCTCCAACGGGATTTCTTCAAATCCATATTTGCGATAAAGATGTATTGCAGATCCTAATTTTGTATTAGAATATAGAATTAGTTTTTCTATTTTCATTTCTTTTGCTGTCGTGAGGCAATGTTTTAATAATAATGTGCCAATACCAAAACCTTGCGCTTTATCACTGACTGCCATTTTCCCTAATTCGAAAATAGTATCGCTTTTTTTAAGAAGTGATGCTGTACCAACAATTTCATTATCTAGTGTAGCGTAATATATAAAACCACCTTTATCGATAATTTCTTCTTTCGGATTTGATAGTGAAACCTGATCCATTTTTTCAATTTTAAAAAACTTTTCTAGCCAAGCGTAGTTCAGGATTTTGATATATTCTTTAAATTGATCTGTGTAATCTATTATTTTTATTCTTGATTTTAGATTAATTATATCTTGATTCATTCTTTTTTATGTTGAATTTATTAGTTTAAGTGTGTTTAGTTAAAAGATTGATTATTATTTAATTAGATAAAACTTTAACACGTTTTAAAACATGCTGTCACAATGACAGTTAAGAGGTTATGGTTGATAATAGAATCACAAAGCATTTTTTACAATTGTACCTAAACGTTTTATATCATTGTTGAGTTTTTCATTCCACTCTAAGGCAAAATTGAGTCGCATACAATTGTTATATTGATCATGTTGTGTAAAAATTCGACCTGGTGCAAAGCTGATTTTTTGCTTTATAGCAATGTCATATAAAGAGGCGGTATCAATATTTTTGTCTAGTTCGAGCCAAAGAAAAGAACCTCCTTGCGGTTGAGAAATCTTAGTATTCTCAGGAAAATAATCTTCTACAGCACGCTGAAAATGCAAGCAATTGGTATGTAATGTATGCCTGAAATTTCTTAGATGATGATCATATCTCCCAAATTCCATAAAATCGGCAACTACTTCCTGATATAAAGACGGCGTAGAGATTGTTTGTACTAATTTCTGTCTGATTATTTTCTCTTTAAACTGACCCGGAGCCACCCACCCTACTCTATATCCTGGTGCAAGTGTTTTAGATACTGATCCGCACCACATTACAATTCCAGCTTCGTCATAATATTTACATGGTTTTGGTCTGGCTGCACCAAAGAAAAGATTGCCATACAAATCATCTTCTATAAGCGGAATGTTGTGATAAGTAAGCAATTCAACCAATTCTTTTTTGTTTTCATCGGGCATTAAACTCCCCAATGGATTACTAAAATTACTCATAAAGCAACACGCCTTAATCTTTGGGATTACTTTTTTTAATGCTTCCAGATCTACTCCTGTTGTGGGATGTGTTGGTAACTCGATAACATTAAGTCCCATAGACTTTGCTATTTGTAGTATTCCAAAATAAACAGGACTTTCTATAGCAATCGTATCTCCTCGCTGTGTCGAAACCATTAAGCAACTATAAATTGCATTCATGGCTCCAGATGTTGTTACAAAATCATCTTCGGTTAGTTTACCTTCTAATACAAGCGACCATTTTGCAAGATTACGTCTTAGGTTTAAATTTCCTTGAACCAAATTATAATCAGTTCCACTTTCTTCCATATTTCGCATAGCCTTGATAATTCCCTTGTTCAGTTTGGCTATAGGTAGCAAACTCTTATGCGGAACTCCTAAGGAGAATTGGGTAATACTTTTATCTGCAAAAGTGTCAAATACCTTGGTAATTAAGTCGTCAGGACTTTTTTGGGTTTCAGATACTTTTAATTTATTCATCGAAGGAATCGAAAATTTCCTATTGGATGTATTACTCACATAAAACCCAGATTTAGGTCTTGACTCTATCAAGGATTTACTTTCTAACTCTAAAAATGCTTGTTTAACTGTATTTATGCTTACGTTATATAATTTTTGTAGCGCACGAATTGAAGGCAGCTTATCCCCTATTTTTAGCGTTTCGGATAGAATCTGTTCCTGAATAATGTGTGCAATTTTTATATATAAGACTTCTTTAGCCATTTTTTTATTTTAATCTTGGATGTGATTTACTTTGAGTAAAAAAAGTTTAAACCATGTAAGTCATTTAACAAAATATAAGCTTAAAACACTATACTTAAATGAACTTACATAACTTATATGATTCGTTTATCATTAAACCATGTAAGTCATTTAACAAAATATAAGTTTAAAACACTACACTTAAATGAACTTACATAACTTATATGTTTCGTTTGTCATTAAACTAAGTAAGTCATTTAAGAAATATACGTTTAAAACACTACACTTAAATGAACTTATATAACTTATGGTTCACTTTGAGAAAACCAATCTTGATTATCAGTTCTAAGCCTTCTATTTCCTAGCACTGATTAATCCAGTTTGCCAGCTTGTCTATCGCATTTTGTACCGCATTTTCTTTAGTAGCATTATCATTAAATAAAACTTTAAATGTCTTTTTTGCTTCTAGTTCTAAACCTTCTTTAATTTCGGATGCATTGTGCTCTTTTTCATCAAAACAATAATTAAAATCTATTTCTCCAGAAGTATTAATCGATACAAATCCGTAGCCTAACATTTGGTTTCCGCAATGAGCCACACTTAGCGGAAGTCCAAAATGATTAATATTATTCTCCTCTTTATTTTGTATCAGATTTAGGTCATTTTTAGTTCGTTCTTTTGCTCGATCGCATATACTTAAAATACTACCAAGGTGCGAGATATTTACAGTTCCAAATTCTAGACGTTGCGCTTTATTTATTTGAGTATTCATAAGTAGTATTGTTTACTACAAATTTACGGAGCAAATAAAAACAGATACAGATACAGAAAACGATTTATAAACGGATACAGATTATAAATATAGGCTATTTATTGGTAGATTATTTAAAGAGATGTTATTTTTAAATAGCAATAAAGAATATTTTAGATAATAAAAAAGAGCCATCTTTTTGGATGGCTCTTTTGGTATTGTAAACGTTTAGTTTTAGTCTACTCGTTTTACCGAAAGTTTATCTAAACAAAAGTATGCTGCAGTATTGATTCCGTAAGTAGGATCAGAATCTGTTGAAGCCATTTGGAAAATAAGGTATTTTACTTCTCCTAAGTTTGCAAGTTTAATAGCGGTTACGTCTATCCAACCTGTTGGCATAACAAGAGAACCTCCTGTATGATTTGCTAATGTATGCGTAATTGGAGCTGAAATAACTCCACTTGCATCAACACCATAAATTAATAATTCGAAATGATCTCCAGAAACAAATTTCTTAGCAAAACCATCTCCGTTTAAACAACCGTAGTAAGGCCATGGATGCATATTAATTTTTAATCCTTTTACTTGGTATGATCCTGTGTTTCCTATTTTTATCCAGTTAGAGAAACCTCCTTCGGTGAAAGTAGTTCCTTGTGGATTTTTAGGATCTAAATAGCTTGACCAATAAGCTACAATATATGGATCTCCCGTTGTTCCCGGAGTTCCCGGTGCAATGGTAGAAGAAGTATTAAAACCACTTCCTGCCATTGTTCCCCATTGGTGAGGCACCCAACCATCTGATCCGCCTGGTGCTGCTCCAGAACCGTAATCTTTAATATCATTTACGTTAGAAACGATAAAACCATCCCAGTAATTATATCCCGCAGATGTAGCTGTGTGTGAGAATGTAAAGATATCTACACTTAGTTTTGTGTTAGACACATAGGTATTTTGCCAGTATTTACCACCTGTAGTAGTGATTCCGCTTGATAATAAAGAACTCGTTAGGTTAAGCGTTGTTGTAGTTCCTATGGCTGGATCTGCCAAGATTCTTTTGGTTGATGCATTTGCACTGTTTGCTATTGCATTTCCATTAGCATCAATTAAAACATCATCTCCGTTACTACAGGACGAAAGTCCTAAAAGTAAACCAACTGTCAAAAAATAAAGTACTTTTTTCATTATTTATAAAATTAGGGGTTAATATTCTTATTTAATTACTTGAGTAACAATGCATTTAATATGCGGTTTTAATTATTTATTTTTTTGCAAAATTCAAATCTTCAGCTTGACTAAAGTAATTGGTTACCAAATCTGTAGCGCCTGCTTCTGCAAATGTCGAAACGTATACTTTAACAAAATCGATTCCTGGTAAATGAACTTTCTTTCCGTTATTATCTACAGCCCAACTAATATCTATTGATGGATCTTTGATTCCGCCATAACCCCACTCAAAAGTTCCTACATTATACGTTGTACCATCGCCATCGCTTACATCTTTTACAGGCAAGTATATTTTTGTTCCTTTTAGTGTATATGATTCTCCCAACCATTGTGGATAATAATTATAGCGTCTCCATTTTTTTGTTTTTGTAATAAAGTTGGATGCATTTTTATTATCTGTCCATTTAAGATATTCTTTATCAAACTGCCAGTCTTTCGTACCTGTTACGGCTGGTTTACTTGGGTTTGGTTTGTTGTATGTAATTTCATAATTCTTAACTGTAGTCGATTTATTATGTTCACTACCAGCAATTTCATACCATTCGTTTTCGTCTGCAATACCATTTTTATTTGCATCATAGGCAACATATATGCTTACAGGAGAAAATTTCAAGCTACCGCTGTTCTCATTCATCAAAATCGTAAAATCACGTTTGCCGTAAGCGTTTATAACCGTATGGTCAAATGCTGTAACTATATATCCGCCAAATGTTCCCAATGGAACAACATTTCCTTCTGCAAGATCAGACTGTATTTGTGCCATAACTTCGGCTTTGGTAGAAAAAGCAAGATTGTCACTACTATAACTAGGTGCAGGTAAATAATCGATAATCGATAATGCTTTTGAAGTATAGGTTTTGTCCGTTTCTGAAACGGTAACTTTTGTAGCCGCTTGTTTTACAAGTTTACCCAATGTTACAGTTAAATCTACTGCATAATTAGCTGCTTTTGGCGCTATAAACTGTAAAGTCTTAGTGTCTCCAATAACAGAATCTTTTACAATGCCATCTTTACCAGAAACTTTTACTGTCCATTTGTATTGCGCAACGGCATCATTACTGTTTTCTATAATAACCTCTGGATCTATCGCTACTACATTGTATCTGCTTACTGTAAAATCCGAAGCCAGTTTTAATGCAATAGTTGCCTCTTTTACTGGTTCTGTTTTAATATCTTCGGGTTTAGAATCATCACTACTACAGCTATAAAAAGCACCAATAGCTACTAGAAACAAACTATGTTTTAAATACTTTTTCATATACTTATTCTTTTACTTTTTTTAAATTGTATTTTTTTAATAAATGAAGATCTGCAGCGCCTGCAAACCTGGTAGCCATAGAAGATTGTTGATGGCAAAGACCCATTGGCTCGCTAACGCAGTTTACTACTTTTATAAAATTGATTCCCGGAAGATTGGCTTTATTCCCGTTTTTATCTACTGCCCAGTCAATATCAATATTTGGATCGACAGCATTTGCATATCCCCATTGTGGAGGAGTAAAATTCCATAATGTAGTTTGTCCCGGGCGTGCCGTAACAAAATCAACATTTAGTTTTGTTCCTTCATACGTAACTGTATTTTGAGCCGTCCATAAAGGATAATATTCTTTTTTACTCTTAGATCTTGGCATATAATACGATTCAGGCTGATTGTTTTCGCAAAAAACGTGCTCACGATCAGAGAACATATCATTAGGTCCTCCCACAACTACAGGCACTCCCGCAGCTTTTTTGTGATACGTAATTTTAAAATTCTTAATTGTGTTTGCTTTTGTATGCTGACTTCCTATAATTTCATACCATTCGTCTTCGTCTGGTTTTCCGTTACCATTTTTATCATAAGCAACATATATCAATCCTGGTGCTGGCGGATTGGCTTTGTCTGTTAAATCTCCTCCATATATTTTAAAATCACTTTCACCCGGAGTATTGATAACAGTATGATCAAAACCTACAATAATAGAACCTCCAAAACCACCTAAGTCCAATTGGTAGCCTACATTGGTTTCATTGATTCTACCTAATGCAGTTCGTACTACATCATCTTTTGTAAATCCTGTTTTAAATAAATCGTTGGCAAACATTCCCGGTGCAGGATCAAAATCGTAGATTGATGTTATATAAGGATTGTAATTTTTAGCCTCATTAGTTACATTAACTATTGTTTTTTTACTTCCTTTTTTTCCATCTGCCGATACGTTTAATGTAAGTTCGTATGCTCCTGAATATAGCGCAATGAATCTTAAATCTTTAGTATTCCCAACAATAGAATCGGTGGTTTTATTAACGGGATTTTTTGTCATTACCCATTGATAAGTTGGGTTTGTAACAGTAGCTGATGCATTTATATTTAATACACTAAATGTAGTTATATCATGTTTTTCTTGAAGTGTAATTGCTATTGAATTCTTAGCTTCGTCTACAGGTTTTGTATCATCATCATTGCTGCTGCATCCTACAAATAAGAGGGCGAGGAATAATAAATGGGTAACATTTTTTTTCATGGTCTTGGTATATAATGGTTTTGGTTAATTTATTATCGGGTTGGAATATTTTCTCCTAAAAGGTGCAAATCGTTGGCTCCCATAATTTCGGTAGAAGTTTCTCCTAACCATCCTGCTTGCTGATTAAGTCCGTTGTAAACTTTTACAAAATCGACTCCTGGTAAATGAATTTTGTTTCCGTTTTTATCAATCGCCCAATCAATATCTATTGCAGAGTCGTTATCAGTATTTGGAGCATTATCTGCATAACCGTATAAAAATGCGTACTGAACAAAATAACTTCCTGTTCCGCTTTCGTCAACAGCATTATCTGGTAATCGTGTACCTTTAAAAGTGATTTTTTCTTGATCTTTTAGCCATTTTGGCCAATAATCTAAAGAATGATTGTAGGCATTGTTTTGTGCTAAATAGCCATCTTTTCCTTGATTGTCTTTCCAGTATATATACTCTATATCTGTAAAAAGTACAGATCCTGTACCGCCTCCTGGAACTGGAATTTTATTCGGGTCTGGTCTATAATACGTAATTTCATAATTAGCGATAGTTTTCGCCATTTTATGCCCTGCCCCTTCTATCTCATACCATTCATCATCAGGAAGTCCGTTTTTATTTTTGTCGTAAGAAACCATTATAACTCCAGCTTCGCTACTACCACCGCGCATGGATGAATCTGGATTAGGATTTGCTTCTGCCCAAAAAGCATTGCCTAAAACCCTAAAATCGCGTTTGCCTTTTACGTTTACAACTGTATGGTCAAACCCGAAAACAATATAACCACCAAATGCTCCAAGCGAAATCAGATCTCCGTTTTTCTTGGTTAGATAAGTATTGGCTCTGCCTAAAATTTTATCGTATGTTTCACCATCATTAGCTGCTGGTAAATCATTTATAAATTGTCCTGGTGCTGGTTTAAAATCAAATACTTTTGCAATAAAAGTTTTGTATTCCTTAGCTTCTTTGCTTACATGAACTTTTATTTTTTGAGTTTGTGTGTTTCCGTTATCCGTTATAACTACAGTAAGTTCGTAGGTTCCTATTTCTGCTGCTGCAAATAAGACTTCTTTTGCGGTGTTGTTTGCCAAAGAATAATTTTCGGATGGAGAATTTGTTACGCTCCAACTATAAGTAGCACTAGCACTTACGGTACTATTTACTGTAATTGGTACTATTGTGGCTCTTTGCGCATTATACTCATTGTTACCAATACCTCCTGTAGGCGGATTGCTATTATCAGAACCATCGTCGCCACTGGAACAATTGGTAACTAATGCTGCTGCGAGTATAAGCAATAGCGTTCGGAAGTGTTTTAAAGATTTGTTATACATGATGTTACTATTTTAGTTTTTGGTTATAAAAGCAATATGTGCAGGTATATTTCCTGCCGTGGTTTTCCATTTTAGTTTACCATCGGGCGTAAAGCAATAGATATACCCCGTTACAACATAATTTTGAGCGTCGGTGATATAAATTTCTTTCGTTTCGGGATTTATTTGTAGTCCGTAAGGAATCATTATTTGTTTATCGGTGCCGTCTGTGATAATCTTATCGGTTATTATTTTCTTGGTTTTAGTGTCTATTATTCCGTAGGTTACTTTATTACTATTGGTAAGATAACTCCATGATACACTATAGTAATAAAGTAAATCATCTACCAGACACATTCCCAGAACCGGAATATCGAGTTGCAATTTCTTCTCATCGGTTTTGGTATCAATTACAAAAAGATTCGATGGCGTATTGTAATAATCTCCTCTGGAACTAACATAAATATCTCCTCTACTATCTATTTGCATACTATAAAGGTTTATGCCTACATCTATCTTTTTTATTTCGGTAAAAGTTTCAAGATCTATTACCGATACCGTTCTGTCATAATTAGGAACTCTGTAGCCTCCAGAATTTGCTACATATAATTTTCCGTTGCTTACCACCATTTGTTCTGGCTGATATCCTACGTTTACTTTCCGTTTTATTTCTAATGATGTCGTATCAATTTCGGCAACAAAACCTATCTCTGCGTTAGGATCTATGGCTACTGGGCCAGAATAAGAACTTACATAAGCTTTGTTTTTATAAAAAGCGACATAGCGACAATTAGGAATATCAATTTTCTTAATACGTTTAGCCGACCATTTATCGATTATTTCAACTTTATTAGAGCAGTTTATTACGGCATAAACCTTGTTACCATAAATTTTTATATCGTTGCCTACATCGCCTAATTCCTTAATTACTGTAGGGTTACGTTCCGAATAAATATCGGTTGTATAGTTTCCGGTTCTATAATTAAATACATCGATGCTTGCCCGGTTCATCCCCATATTACCCTCGTTAAGCAAATAAAAACCTTCTATTTTGCCATCACTTCTTGGTGCGGCAACGCTTTTATCTGTTGATGGAAAAATGGTTTCTTCTTCTCTACAAGAAACAAAAGCAAGGGCTATAAATAAACCAAGGATTAATTGTGTCGTGATCTTTTTCATAGCGCAATACTTATTATAAATTTCATTGTTCGTCCCGGCATTGGGTAATTGTATATAACCTCATATTGCTGGTTTAGTACATTGTTTACCTCTATTGTTCCTTTTATTAAATATTTACTTAAAGCAAAAGACTTTTGTACTGCCAAATCGTGGGTGTACCAAGGCTGAATTTCGTTGATTTTGATATTGTTGACATTACCATTATATCGCTTACCTACATAAACAAAGCTGTAGTTAAAATTCCAGGTTTTATAATCAGCATTTAATATCCCAGAGCCACTATGCCACGGAGTATAAGGAATCTGATCTCCGTAAGATGACAATTCTAAACCTGCAAATTTTGTATAATCTCTGCTTTCAGAATAGGTATAAGTCAGGTTTGCAGATAGATTTAATTTATTAATATGCATTCCTATATTAAGTACCGATTCTATCCCTTTTCCTTTTACTTGCCCCATATTAGTCATCATCCATCGGAATAAATTTCCTGTTGGGGCAGCCACAATTTTATCTTTGGTGTTGGTATAATAACCATCAACCTGAATAGAAAGTTTGTCTAAGAAAACATTGTTTACAGGAAAATTATAGGTAAACCCAACATCGTACTGATTCATATATTCGGGTCTCAAAGTACTAGATCCGACCATAGTATAATACAAATCATTAAAAGTTGGCATTCGGAAAATACGTTTTGCAAATGCTCTCAAGTTAAAATCGTAGTCCTTAAATGGTGTATAACCTAGAAATAATGCAGGAGTAAACTCTTTTTTGTCGGGAGCTTTGGCATTATATCGTACTTCTTCCTGAACATAAGTACCCACTACACTACCTAAAGCTTTAAATTGCCCTAGCCTAAAAGAACTTGCCAAAGCAAATAATGCTGTATAACGTTGTGGATAAGAGAATTGAGTTTTTATACCTTTTCTTGTAGCGTCTAGTTTATTGTATTGAAAATCTGTAGCTAACGAAACATCCCATGTAGGTAAAATGTTGTACATATTTACTGCCGAGAAGTATATTTCTTGCTGATAATAACTATCGTCTGATTGTGCTCCTTCGGTTACCGTTTCGCCTAAAATATTCGTAGTATCTCTGGCAACATAATGCGTATAATCATAAGCGTATTTTGCCTTTGCCTGAAATTTATATCTTTTTGTAAAATCCTTTACGATAGATGCCTGAGTGAAGAAATTCTTATCGTATTGTCTAAAACCGTCAGAGAATTTATTTTCGACAATTGCTCCCGGCGCTCCCCTATCTGAGTCGTAATAATAAACTTTAGCATCCCAGGAACCATTATTTATCTTTCCGAAAAGTCCAGATTCAATTCTCAAAGCTTCAATATCACTATTATGTCTTGTAGCAGTAGTATCGTAGGCTACGCTACCATCTTGGTTGTTTCTTTTGTATCTAAATTTATATTCGCCATTAGACTTTATATATTCAGAACTCACGCTCATGCTAACTTTGTTACTTAGCTTTTGCTCCCATCTAAAGGAAGGATCAAAATAATTTATAGTCATGGTTTTAAACCGTACCAATAAATTTGTTTTTTTATTTCCTTCAAAAACAGGTCGTTTTGTTCTTAAATAAATGGTAGATGCTGCTGCAAAATCTTTTGCGGATTGAAATATTTCGCTTTTCTGACCATTATACATCGTAAGAGATTCCATGTCGTCTAGCGAATACTTCCCTAAATCTGTAACTCCGTTTTGAGCATTTCCTAATTGTATTCCGTCATAAAAAACACCTACGTGATGTGTTCCCATATTACGAACATCTACAGTTTTAAGTCCGCCAAGACCACCATAATCTTTAATTTGGACTCCTGCAAAATACCTAAGTGCGTCGGCAACATTATGACTCGCTAAATTTTCTAGTAATTTGCCTGAAAGACTTTGCACAGGAATTACTTCTTGGTTAGGTTTAGCCTTTAGAATGACTTCTTTTAATTTACGAATACTATCATTGCTTGCTTGAGAATGAAGCAAAAATGGAGTAAATAAGATAAAAACGGATAAAAGCTTTTTGTTTGTAATATACATCACTAAATAAATTATAAAAACTTTTCGCGATGTAATAATCAAGAAGCATAATAAGAAAGTCCCGCTATATAATAACAGGCTAATTTTCTTGTTCTTCAACTTTATTCCTCGAAAGTTTTAAACTATGTGATCTTGGCAGGTCTCCTGACTTGTTCCATCTTTAAACAACCTTCCCATCCGCGGCACGAACAGTGGCATTAGTAACGTTTAAAGACTTATATAGAACTTACAGTAGCGGGTCTGTTCAGGATTTACACCTGATTCCCTTTTAACTATTTCTTCTTAAATTTTTAAGAAAAAGTAGACCAAAATTTTGAGCAAATATATAACATAAGTTTATGAAAAAAAGTCCTTATTTAATTTAATTACAATTAAGACAATAAAATAAGAGCATAATCTGCTAATTTGATAATTTTTATTTAATACCAATAAATTTGAAAATATGACAATCTATCAATTTGAGAATTAGATAATTCTCATGTAAAATTGCTATGTAGATGTTGCGAAATCTATTAAATTCTCACCTGTTTTTTAATAAAAATAAAAAATACTCGACCTTAGTTTTTTACATAAAATGTATATTTGATTTTCTCTATTTAGATTTTCAGAAAACTCTTGAAGAACTAGAGAATCTTAACCTTAAACTCAAAAACTTTAGAATAAAAAATGGAAATAAAAAGTTTAGAAAATGTCAATCTCAAAGATTTATTAGACGTTATTAATTTGTCTTTTTCAGATTATATCGTGCCTTTTAGTCTTACTTTAGAACAATTACAATCCAAAATTAATGCTGAAGGAATTAAATTAGATTTATCTATCGGAGTTTATGCCGAAGATAAATTAGTTGGTTTTATGCTACACGCTTTAAATACTACAAACACAGAATTTATAGCATATAATGCAGCAACAGGAGTTATTCCTGATTATAGAGGGAAAGGTTTAGTTGGTAAAATGTATGACGTTTTAGTTCCTAAATTAGAAAAACTTGGGGTAAAGCAAATGGTATTAGAGGTTATAGAAGGAAATCATCCTGCAATACGCGTTTACGAGAAAATGGGTTATACAATCCACAGAAAGTTAGATTGTTTTAGAGGGAGCGTACCTGCATTAGATATAAACCCTAAAGTTGTTATAAAGAGTCTCCTTGTTCCAGAATGGGATTTGTTTAAATCTTTTTGGGATATTGAACCTTCATGGCAAAACGATGTTATGAGTATTAGCAATAGTATAGCATCTTCTCAAATTCTTGGTGCATATATAAATGATGCATTAATAGGTTATGCTATATATAATCCCACATCAAGAAAAATTAATCAAGTAGCTGTATCTCCTGAATATCGCCGTAAAGGTATTGGTACGAGTTTATGTAATCATATTAGTAATGCTGTAGATCAAAATGAATTATTAGTATATAATATTCAGAATAGTTCTGTAGAAGCAAAAGGTTTTATAAAAAATTTAAATATACCGTATACCATTTCGCAATTTGAAATGAAAAGAAATCTTTAAGAAATACAAAAAAACAAATCTGAATTTTAACAATTTGGATATCTCTTAATGATTAACTTAGTCAGAGAAATTAATTTACTAAATGTGATAATTGATGACTCGAGCGATGACGAACAGATGAAGTAAATTTGTCTTTAAAATTGATTTATAATAGTTGAACTTTGATGAGGGTTTGTTAAAATTGAGATTTTTTTTATAATTTTTCGATAGAATTGTATTTTTAATTATATCAGTTATTTGAAGCTAAATTTTATAAAATTTTAAGTAAGATTATTACTCAACTTAGTCATAAAACTCACGTAGTCTGAGTCTTCCATTAGGAAGTACCTTTCTTTTTTAGTACTTTTGCACCCTTTTTTGACATAATATAATACAACAATGGCACATTCAAACAATGATTTAATCCGTTTTTTAGAAGCACAAAACCAGCTCTATCTTACTGCTCTTTCTGAAATTAAGAAGGGAAAGAAAGAAAGAAACTGGATGTGGTTTATTTTTCCGCAAATTACGGGTTTAGGCACTAGCGATACAGCCAATTTTTATGCTATTACCGATTTAAAAGAAGCTACAGCATTTGCGGAGCACCCAATTTTAGGAAAACACCTTATAGAGATTTCTGAGCTTTTATTGACTTATAAAATGAAATCGGCAGAATCACTTTTGGGAGAGTTAGACGCTAGAAAATTGCGCTCTTCGATGACACTTTTTACCTTGGTAGAAAACTGCCATCCTATTTTTCAGGAAATATTAGATGCTTTTTTCTCAGGAGAACAAGATCCACGTACCTTGACTATTATTAATTCAATTATAGAGCAATCTATTGAAACAACTACGCTGTAATAAATACAGCAATGTAATAGATTATTTACTCAAAAAAAGACACTACGTTGTATTTGCTTTCGCAAATCGGTAGTGTCTTTTTATTTTTATTGATTAGTAACAATAAATTCTTTTTCTTCATTGATAATTACAATTTGTGAAGCATTAAGATATAAAGCAGCGGAACGTTTTATCTCACATCATAATCTAACGGATGCAATAACTTTAATTCAGCCAACTTCTAAATAAGAACGTTTTTCTTGGAATTAATATTCAGTTTAAATAACTTTAAAATAAAAAAAGTAGCATCACTAAATTTTGTGATGCTATTTTATCTTTTGAATTTATTGTATTATCAATAAAATTTTCGCAAATAGTAAAAAATAAATTATTATAAGCGCGAAGTGTATTTTAATGCAGTACGTAATCAAAAATAGTTTCAACAACTTCCCACTTACCCTTATTTTTTTTCATAATTACGATTTGATTTCTTTGAATTCCACCAGTGCCAGTAATACCCTCTGAAAATTCAAAAATCACATATTTCTTTTGATTGTAAAACATGGGTTCGGAAATAATATAAATATTCATTGGATTTCTTTCATACTTATCAAAAAAATCAAAGTTCCATAAGCCTTTTCTGTTTTCATAAGTAAAATTATAATTTGGAAAATCGATTGGTTTCCAATATTTGGTAATTGTATCATTAGAGTATGTCCTATACATTTCTTCCCATGCCTTTTCATCAAATAATGGACTTCTATAATTGTTTGAAAAATGAGATACTTCATCTCCTCCATAAAAGATTCTTAGAGCCCCTTTGTTATCATCTTTTTCTTTAATTACAATACTAGCTTTTTTGTGTTCAATATTTCTCTCTTTTAGGTACGTATCTATACAATCATAATTTTTTAATGTTGTTTGAGCATTAGAAATTAAGCTGTTAATAATTATTAAAATGAGTACTATTCTAGTTTTCATGAGATAATTTATTTACAAGGTTTACCTAAAGGACTTTGATTTCCTCGGGGTTTATTATATTTTTCAATCGAACCTCTAGATAATATTCTATTTCTATCGTTATAATTTTTATCATTTGGGTCATTTGGATAATTTTTATTAAAGATATAAGTACCTTCTAATCCAGCCCAAGCAATATCAAGATATACTTGATTTGGGTAACCAGAGGTTACAGGCGAATCAGTATTAAGTTCTT
Source organism: Flavobacterium hydatis (assembly GCF_000737695.1). Taxonomy (GTDB): domain Bacteria; phylum Bacteroidota; class Bacteroidia; order Flavobacteriales; family Flavobacteriaceae; genus Flavobacterium; species Flavobacterium hydatis. The sequence goes on along the minus strand of NZ_JPRM01000031.1, from coordinate 35,312 downwards.
GTATTGTAGAAGCAATCGAATTTACATATTTTTCCGCAATTAAGTCATGTTGAGCATCTATTTGAGCTTTAGAACCGCCTTTTGGAGTGTTTTGAACTACATAAGCATCATATAATGTAGGAAAATCACAAATTGTAGAAGAGTTGAGTGTTTTATATTCATCAACTACGCTCAAAAGATATGCATGAATTATTTCATGTGTTAATGTTGTTGCTAACGACAATGTTGTTGGTGGAGAATTAATTTCACCTTCCATAACACCATTAATATAATTAGTACTAAGTGTAATGTTGTAATTGTACAATGATATAATGGATGTTTCAGCATCATTAGTTGATTTTGTAACCTTTCCTGTTTGTATATTTAATGAAAAAATAGAGCTGTTTGACGCAAATTTTGAAATCATACTCGCAATATCATTTTGTTTTAAATTTTTAAGTTTTTCTAAAGTAGCTTTGGCGCAAGGATCTAATTTTGAATCGTCAATTTTATCTTCAATCGCATTAGCATTAGCAGAAGTACTGCTGCCTCCACTACCTCCGCCACCAGGAGTAGTAAAACCTCCTGGACTTGTTCCGCCAGTCACAGGAGTACGTGGTCCAAAATATGAACTAGGAGTTCCAGTACTAGGACCTTTTACAACAACAGGTCTTAATTGAACTGCATCGCCTAAACCTCCGGGACCTGTTTGACACATATCATCAACACATGGAAGAATAGCAGGGGCTTTGCCTGTTTTTTTGTCAATTGAAACTACTGCTACAATTCCATTTTCAACAACTTGATTGTTTTTGAATCTAGATGCTCTAACAAAACCCATTTTTAAATCCCAAGTAGCTATGTAACCATTGAAATCTCCTCCATCTATCTTTTGACTGCTTGCTAGAACATCTTTATCAGGATATATCTCGAACAATAGTGCCTTGAAATTACCTTCATCTAATTTATAAAGATATAATTTCTGTGACCAAATTTCTTCTTTATCTTCTTTTAACTCAATAACAGGTACAATAATGGTCTCTGTACCATCTTCTGATTTCGTAATGTTTGCTTCACTCCACTTGTATTCTAAATCCTGAAATAATTCATAATTAATGCCATTAGCTTGATATTTATCAAACCATGTTTTGGCTTCAATCATTTTGACATCTTGTTCGCTAAATGTGTTATCTGTCTCGCAACTCAGTGCAATGAGAAGGAAGCAACATAATACCACTTTTGCAATTCTTTGTAATTTGTTTTTCATTTTTTACTGGTTAAGTTATTTTATAAAGATTATAATTGTTTAAAGTGTAAAGAATTCAGAACCAATAATTAATCCAGTATTAACCTTATGTACTTCAAATTAAGAATGAATTCATTAAGTAATTTACATAAAGACATTAAAGCAATTCTACAAAAGTAACAATAGGATGGTTTTATTTATCAACTGCAAGTGTCTTAATTAAAAATGTGCAATTGTATCGTTTAAAGAGAAATAATATCTTTAAGATGTTATTAGAAAAATCTTTTTTCAATAATATGATTTTACTTTTGTAATATGAGTGGTATTTTATTACAGTTTTTTCTTTCGAAAACCAAATGTATATATTTTGCCAGTTTAAAACAATTGTTTAAGTTTTTTTCTCAAAACTTTTTAAAAATTGATTAATTTACTTCAAACATAAACCCGATTGCTCGAATATAGGTAACGATAGCACTGATTTGTAATCAGTGCCCGCAATCAAAATTAAATTAAAAGTTCCCGTTCGCTAAAAAGTGAATTTTATTTAAATTAAGTTGCTCTTGTGTAAATCCTACTTACTTTAAAACGAGAATCTTTCTCCTCTCCCTTTACTTTATTTATAATTGTAGAATAAGTTCTTGAATGTTTATCCTATTCATATAATTGGCATCAACAAATTTGTACGTAATGTGATAATCTGTATCGATTACAAAAACTGCAGGAATAGGTAATTCGTTGTTATCATTATCGTTATAATTAGATAAATCTATTCCTAAACTCTTGTAAGTAGGAATTACATAATTTTGAAGTTCAAAGGAAATACCTAGTTGTTTAGCCAGAGCATTGTCTTTGTCCGTTAATAACTCAAAATCTAGTTGGTGATTATTCTTTAATTCATTGCTATAATCAGACTTTTGCGGAGTGATTACTACCAATTCTGTCTTTTTGTCGACAATCTGTTTTAGATCTTCTTGTAATGCTTTTAATTCTAGATTACAATACGGACACCAACTACCACGAAAAAAAGCTACAATCACTTTCCCATTTTTTAACAGCTCTTTTAGTTCTACTCTTTCATCATTAGTATTTTGCAGACTGAAATTAGGAAACCGCTCGCCTAACTTAATGCTGCCCTCCCCGATGCCTTGAGTTTTCAATTCCTCGATCGATTTGCTAAATACTTCTAAAACTTCAATCGGAAGTTGTTTTGCTAAATTCTCGTTTAATTCCTCAATCTGTTGGGCTAAAATTTTCATATTTTGTTTACTATTTTCCACAAAGTTTTAAAACTTAATTCAGAACCACAATACCGCACAAAAATGTCCTTATAGGATAAAAAAGTCAATTTTAGGAAAACAAAGGAGCGAGCGATAAAAGAAAAAAATATCAATTTGAACTTGCCTGAATGTTACTAGTTGAAAATGTAAAAATCAGTTCGACTTAGGCGCCATATGCTATAAAAAAACCTCGCCAATATTTTGGACAAGGTTTGATTGGTTTGAGTGATTTGTTTTGTGGGCACGAAGTCAGAGACATTCGCGCAGCTGGTGCTTTAGAACTCTTCGCAGAGCGCGGATTTTATATCCTAGCGATGAGACTTATTATCTTCAGATGAATCTTTAGTAAAAATCATAATTAGTTGGCAAAAGATAAATATTGATATAAAAAACCAGTTTATTTTTGGATTTTCATAAATCATAAATAAGAATATAAAAATTAAAAAAAAAATCGCTTAAATTTTCAAAAATATTAATTGTAAAAACTCTTCTTTTTCTAATTAAATCAAAAATAAGAAAAGATAAAAAAATTAGTGCTGTTAGGTAAAATAAATTAAACATAATTTTTTCATTAACAAACCACATGATAAAGGAGCAAGTTAACCCCAAGTATACATAAGTATATTTATTTTTTTTCATAATCAATAAGATTTTCTTTGTGTTATCATTTCAGGATTAGTAGGCATATTCATATTTTTTTAATTTTAGTAAATCGCTTTCGATTTTTTTTATCCATCGCTGTTGAAGGATATTGTTTCCATACACCTGACTATCGTATAGCTTATTTAAATCATTTCTCTTAATTATATTTGATTCATAAATTATAGTATAATTTTCTATAAAATTATTTTTTTTAATTTTAAGGCTGTCAAATGCTTTTCTGATTTTTCTCGCATATAACTCACTAATATCAAAATGCAATTGTTCATGTGCTAAAATTTGTGCATCATCGGTTATAGTCCAAGATTTACTTTTTATAAAAGTACATTCAACTTTATAATCTGTTACTAAATTGTTTGAAGATTTATACTCAAAATTTATATCCGAACATGTTCCAGCAAGCATTATTGAATTAAGAGTGTCTGGAATTCCTTTGAAATCTTGCCAAGTTAATTTTTTCTTACTTGACCAAAGGATTGTATCTTTATCGTCTCCTAGACTGCTGTGACTATCATTATAATTACTTAAAGAACTCAAAATAATTATAAAAGATGTTAAGAGTATTGATTTTTTTATCATTCTTATAGTTATTATATTAGAAACTTTTACCTGATGCAGATTGGCCTCCTTTTGCTGCACCCCTTTTCCAACAAAGTGATCGGGGTATTTGCCAAGCGGAAATATCATCATATTTCGACAATTCTGTAAGTTCCGCTTCCGTCAAAATCATTTTCTGAATTCATATCCGATAATATTAAACCAATGTCTGTTGGATTGAATTTTAAAGTTAATCCTTTCCAATAATTTTCATTTATTAATTCATCTTTTGAATCAACTAAATCCTCATAATTATAATTTTTAATAAACTCAATCAAAATATTTTCCAGTAACAAAATAATTAATCCTGTATCAGTAGAAAAAAAAGAGGTATCACCCAATACTACTTCATCGTAGTCTACCTTTTTTATTTGAGAAACAAAAAAGGTTTTTTTATTTGCTTTGTATTTAGCAAAAGGTGTATCAGTATATGGAAAAACATTATTCCTAATGTCATTGTCTTTAGGCAAGCTATTCTTATTTAAGAATTCATCTTTTATATCGTTCAAATATAATGCATCAATTATATAATATGATTTATTAATATCTAATTCTAACGGTTCATTCTTAGTTGATATATTTTTCATTTTATTTTTTTATATGGTACATAACGTGAATGTTCTAGTCCAAAACTTTTTAACATAGATTCAGCTTGGTGAAATATTTGAGATGGTGATGCATTTGAGTTTGCTTCAATAAAATTAGCCCATTGCTTATCCCAATTGCTCGAATATAGGTAAAGATAGCGCTGATTTGTAATCAGTGCCTACAATCAAAATAAATTAAAAATTCTGGCAATCAATTTCTTCAAAATTCATATTTTTTATCTTTTATGCGATTGCAATAAAAAAGTTCACTAATACTGTGATGGCTAATCCAATTATAATAATCCAATGTTTAAACGTTTCCGCATATGTAATTGGCTTAGAGTCCTTGTTTTCATTTCTTTCTTTTAGCCACCATTTATGTACCTTAAAGAAACCAAATGATGTCATGCTAAATAAAATTGCGTACAATAAATTATGATTCATAAATTGTTTCCTTGATTCTTTAAATCTAAATTAATGATAACTTCATTGTCTCTTATTTCTTCTGACTTAAAACCAGTCTTATATCCATCCTTATATGCTTTAATCTCAACAAAAGCTCCCTTTTCAAAATTAGATTTATAAAGTCCATCTTTATTTGTAGTAACGATTACTGAATCTTGACTAGTATAACTACCATCTGGAGTCTTGCTATAGCTCCAGCAGACAATTGAAATCTTTACTTTCTCGACCGGTTTTTTAGATAAACTATCTATAATCGTTCCGTGAATTTGAACATTTTGTACATCATTATAACAAGATGTAAGCACAAAAAAGCTTATCATTAGTACTAAATATTTCATTTTAAAAATTGAATTAATGACTGGAGTTTAAAACACATAATTAGTACATTAACCTGGAATATTATCGATTTATTTTAAAATTTTATAGCTGTAACCTATTAATAGGTACGATGAAAAAAAATAATATTGTAAATAAAAGTATAAACATTAAAAGATTATTTTTCTGTCTTAAATTAATTTTGGACAAAAATTAAAATACTATTGCAGCAACATAAGGAAAAACAAATAAAACTACTAATTGAAGATATAAATTTTCAACAATCTTTTGCTGATATGTAGTTATGTCTATTAGATTTTTATGGAAATTATTTTTTGTATTTTCCATACTTTTCCAAATAACGTTTATAGCAATATACTTTGTTACAGCTGCAGTTGCAATCGAGAAAAGCAATAGTTTTAAAATTTCTTTATATTTCATTCTGATATGTTTTTTTTTGTCTAATTACTCAAACACACACAAATATAACATTGATTTCCAATCAGTATACAAAATCAAAATATTCCCGTTCGCTAAAACGGGAATTATCCTTCAAGTCAAAGTTATATCTCAAGAATACAGAAGACATAATCTCAATCCTTACATTTTTTCATTACTAAAATAATTTTCAAACAAAACTAATTGACTAGATAAGGCTTTACTCCAATACTTTGTATCGTGTACTCCAAGAGATTCTATGTAAAGATGTTCTACTTTTTCGCTTGTTAGGAGTTTATGAAAATCTCTGTTCATATCTATCATTTGGGCATCTTCGGTACCGCAATCAAATATATAAAACTGATTAGATGACTGCATTTGCTTTGTTTTATCAAAGGTTAAATATTGCTTTGATAAGCTTGCAAATTCGCCTAAAACAGCATCTACTTGATAATTATGGAAACTTTCTCCAAATCGACTTAAGTCTAGTGCTCCACAAGAACTACCTACTATCGAAAATGTATTTTGATACGCAATTCCGATATTGGTTGCGCCATATCCGCCCATACTCCACCCTAGTATTCCTCTAAATTTTCGGTTCTGAATTGTTGGATAATTAGCATCGATATAGTCAACTAATTCTTTTCCAATAAAGGTTTGGTATTGCGAAGATTTATTCACAGGACTATCTACATACCAACTATTAAAATTACCGTTTGGCAATACATAAATAGTTTTGTTTTTTTGAGATTTGTTTACAAGATCAGGAATATCCTGTTTGTATGTTCTGTCGGGATTACCGCTATAACCGTGGAGTATATAAATGGTTTTGTATGTTTCGCCATCTACAAAATTTGGGGTAATAATTACAGTTTCAATTTCTTTATTCATCTTTTTGCTATATACATTCTTATGAATGATTTTTTGTGCAGAAATTGATAACGATAAGGCAAGTAATCCGACTGTGGAAAGTAATGTTTTCATTTTTTTTGTTTTTTATTTACAAAGCAAAATTCAGATATATAAAAAGCAAAAATGTTTACAAATGTTGATGAATTAAAAGTTTATTTCTTTACGTATACGGCTTAACTGAGTTGGTGTTATGCCTAAATAAGATGCAATATGATGTTGTTTTAATCTCAGGAATAAATGCTGGTTTTGGTATAACTCGATATAGCGCTGAGTTGCAGATTCCCATTTTAAGTTAATTTCTAAAGGCTCTTTTCTTACTACCCAATTTTTCTCTAGATAATTAATATGAAATAAGGCTAAATCGTGATGTTTTTTTACCAATTCGCGAAAAGCATTTGCAGGATAAGTTATTAAGGTAACCTCTTCTAAAGCGATAATATTAAAATTACTTGGTTTCTCCTCAATAATTGCTGCTGTAGAAGCTACGAAGTTATTTTCTTCAAAAAAGATTTTATAAATAATATCGCCATTTTCATCAATAGTATAATAGCCAAGCAACCCTTTCTGGACAAAATAATAATACAATGCCAAATCTCCAGCTTGAAGTATTAATTCATTTTTCTTAAAATGTTTTACTTTACAAATACCCAGCAAAGCCTTAGAAGTTTCTTCGGAAATAGGATAATATAAATTGATTTGTTTTAAGAAGTCTTCCATAGTTGTTTTAAATGAGTTTTTTTTAATTGATTCTCACTTACGAGGGACAAATTTACTCATTATTGATTGTTTAGTAAAAACTCTTTTCGGTAAATAAACAGCCAGTTTGTTCTGTACAATTCCTTGAATAGACGCATAAAATAAGACGTTTACACAAATTCGAAACATTTATGATAAAATTTGAAAGTCCGTTTTATAACTCCCATCTAACTTCGCTTAATTAAAGTATTAGAACAAAAGATTATAAATAAAATATCAAACTATGAAAAAAACCTTTAGCCTATTTTTAGCAATCACCACCATTACTATAAGCGCCTTTGCCAAACCCAAACAAGATGATCCTTCTTATGATTGGTTCAAAAAAACAACTGAGGTAATTCATTTTCAATTAAATAAAGCAGCTCAAACTTACAAACCGGGTAAGAATCCACGTTCTGTAAACCCAGATGGATCTGTAAGATTGGCTGGTTTAACAGATTGGACAACAGGATTTTTCCCAGGAAGTCTTTGGTACGGATATGAACTTACAGGTGACAAAGTAATAGCTGAAGAAGCTAAAAAATTTACGCTTGCTTTAGATTCTATTCGAAATATAAAAAATACACATGATGTTGGTTTCATGCTTTATTGCTCATACGGAAATGCCTATAGAATTACCGGTGATAAAATGTATCTTCCTGTACTTGCTGATGGAGCTGCAAATCTTTATGCTCGTTTTAACCCAACAGTTGGCGCTATACGTTCTTGGGATTTTACTTGGTTACACTATCCGGTAATTATCGATAATATGATGAATCTTGAGTATTTATATTGGAGTGCTATCGAATTTAATAAACCCGATTATGCAAATGCAGCAAGTACGCACGCATTGACAACAATAAAAAATCACTTCAGAAAAGATTATAGTTCGTATCATTTAGTCGATTATGACCAAAAAACAGGCAAAGTATTACGTAAAGGAACTCATCAAGGCGTTACCGATGAATCGGCATGGGCTCGCGGACAAGCTTGGGGACTTTATGGCTATGCAATGTGTTACGAGAATACCAAAAATCCTAAGTTTTTGCAACAAGCCGAGAATATTGCTTCTTTTATCATGAATCATCCGCGTATGCCTAAAGATAAAGTGCCTGTTTGGGATTTTGATGTGCATAATGCGATGGATACAGCAGAACTTGCACCAAGAGATGCTTCGGCAGCCGCAGTTATTGCATCAGCTTTACTAAATTTAAGCACTCAGGTAAAAGACGGGAAAAAATATGCTAATTATGCCGAAGATATTTTAAAATCATTATCATCTGATGCGTATTTGGCTAAACCGGGTGAAAATAATTATTTTTTATTAAAACATAGTGTAGGTGCATTTTTGTACAATTCTGAGATAGATACACCACTAGATTATGCAGACTATTATTATCTGGAAGCATTAAAAAGATATGCAGCCATCAAAAAAATAGATTTTTCGGAAAAATTATAATTTAATAAATTTTAAAGATGAACATTAAAAAAAACATATTCCTTTTGGCGTTAATCTTACTCCTTATACAGAATAATTTTGCGCAAGAAGTAAAAATCAATCAATCGAGTTTTAAAAATATTAACCTTGATAGTAAGGGACTTGAAAAAGTAAAATCATTAGTAGCATCAAAAAAATATGAGGATGCTGCCGCTGCACTCTTAAAATATTATAGAACTCGCACAGGTGTCACGCATCTGGATTTTAATCGTGCTGATAAAGAAAAATTAGTAGGTAAAAAGGTAAATGATAATACCTTAGAGCTCGCTAATGATATTTTATCGCACAAGTTTAAGCCACACAAAGGTTATCCTGCATACGATTATGGCAAAGATATTAATTGGCAATATCGCCCAGTACAAGATCAACTATTATCGACTTTTTTGCATCGTACAGCTTTTTGGGAATCATTGGGAATTGTATATACTAGTACTGGCGACGAGAAATATGCTCAGGAATGGGTACTCGAAGTGCGTGATTGGATTAAAAAAAACAAGCAAGGAGCGTATCCTGATGATAAAGATTATGCCTGGAAAGCTTTTGTAGTTTCGTTTAGGCTTAATCATTGGTCAGGCTATTTTAATATGTTTTTAGATTCGTCAAATTTTACACCTGCTTTTTTAATGGAATTTTTAAACTCCTATAATGAACAGGCAAGTTATGTAATGGCAAATTACACTGATATTGGTAATCATCGATTGTATGAAGCGCTTCATTTAATGTATGCAGGAAGTACGTTTCCAGAATTAAAAAACGCTACTGCATGGCGCAAAAGCGGTATTGATGTTTTAAATGAAGAAATAAAAAAACAAGTATTGCCAGACGGAGTTCAGTTTGAGCTATCCCCTTCGTACCATATTGGTAGTATTAAGATATTCTTAGATGGATTGCAAATTGCCCAATTAAACGGAGCTGAAAATGAGTTTCCAGAAAGTTATCGCAATCTGGTAGAGAAAATGATTCTTGTTGTGGGTAAATACTCATTTCCAGATTATACATTTCCATTATTTGGTAATTCGTTTTTAACCAATAAAAGTTTAATGCTTAAGAATTATGAGAAATGGGCTAAAGCTTTTCCTCAAAACGAACAAATTAAATATTATGCAACTGACGGAAAATCAGGAAAAAAACCTAATTATCTTTCTAGTGGTCTGCCAAATGCGGGTTTTTATGCCTTTAGAAATGCTTGGGATTCAACAGCAACTGTAATGCAAATAAAAGTTGGTCCGCCAGCAAGTTTTCACTCCCATCCAGACAATGGTAATTTTGTTCTTTGGGTAAAAGGGCGAGATTTTACTCCTGATTCTGGTAGTTTTGTCTACGCCAATGTTGGTAACCAAGAAAACCCAAAGAGAGATTGGTATCGTTCGACCAAAGCGCATCAAACCCTAACGATCGATAATAAAAACATTATAAATGATGCTAAAGTAACTAAATGGCAACCAGAAGGTAATGTTCAGTTACTATCTTATATAAATCCTAGTTACAAAGATTTAGATCATCAAAGAAGCTTTCTTTTTATCGATAAAACTTTTTTTATAATTATTGATAGAGCAATCGGGAGTGCTACAGGTAATCTAGGTATACATTATAATTTAAAAGAAGACAGTAAAGCCACTGCAAATACAACTAATAATAGTGTTACGACTAATTATAGCGATGGCAATAATCTCTTGATACAAGTATTAGACAAGGATAAAGTAAGCCTAAAAGAAGAGCCTAGTTTTGTATCGTATCTATACCAAAAAGAAAGTGCTCGTCCTGCTTTTGCTTTCGAAAAAAATAAAGGAGATAATACAACTCAGGGCTTTATTTCGATATTATATCCATACAATGGGAATACTGCACCAGTTGTAAAAATAATCGAAAATGCAACACACAATTTATCTAAAGGTATTATTGATATAACATTAACTATTGATAACAAAATAAGCCATATTAAAGAAAATTTAAACTTCTAAAATTATATAAAACCCAGATTTAAAATTAAAGAATGAAATACCTTTTTAAGTAAACTATTTTGATGTGTCTGATGCGTTAAGTTGATAACAGATGAATAGCTAAGAATACAGAAAATAATAAATGAATCTATTTAAAAAATAATCTTATGCGTAAAAAATTACTTTTATCTGGATGGCTAATTGCCATAGTATTCAACTTTTCGTATGGTCAAATGAGCGATGTAAACAACATTAAGACTAAATATATAAATTGGCTCACAGGAGAAAATCTGGATTATTCTAAAGCAGAAGTTAATGAAAGATACAGTCGATTCTTAAGCAACGGAATTGCTGCCAAAAACCTAACTGCGTATAATTTTGCTAGTCCTGGACCCGTTTGGAATTTCACGGTAAGTGCAGACCAAAATGCGTATCAGGTACTTGTAGAGCAAAAGTTAATTAGACTTGTATTTTTATATCAGTTAAAAGGATCTGTTGGAACTCCTAATCCTGACTATCATAATCCTGTACTTAGAGATATGATTCTGAGTCTTTTTAATTATATGAAAGCAAAAGGAATAAGTAGCACAACCGATTTTGATTACCTGTCTATCCCCGCTACCGAAGAAGTTATTACCAGTGGTCATGGCGTATGCTTGCGATCTTCGGGATATGCAACAGCTATCTTTTTGATGAAAGAAGAACTAATTGCCGCAGGAGAATTTACACATCATATGGGAGCGCTTAACGCACTTACAGCCTTTATAGCGCCAGAATTTCAATATTTCAATTTTACCAATCCAGGTTATAATTCAGATGTAATTCGTTCGTCAGTTCAACAACGTCTTTGTTATGTTTTGGCTCAAGACGATTCAGAGAATTCTAAACTTGCCAATATGGATTTTCTTAAAAGATTCATTAATAATGCCTTAAAAATTAGCAATGGTTGGAACGATTGTATTAAACCTGATTTCATTACCTATCATCACAGAGGAGCGTATGCCAATACTTATGGTGTAGAGGCTTTACAGCAATCTTCTATCATGAATATGATGCTCAAAAATACGGGGTATGAACTAAATACGGAGGCACAAAGCAATTTAAAAAAGGCCATTTTAAACTATAGCAAATTTAGTAAAGGTTTCGAAATGCCTTTAGGACTTGCAGGAAGATTCCCTACCAATACTGATGCGTTAAACGATTTAAGACCTGCTTTGGCATTTTTATACGTAACAGATCCTGCTAATAATCAAGAGGCTGGAAGAGAATTTATACGCCTTTGGAATCTTTCTACAACTGCTAATACTGCTTTGCTTAGACAAAATGCCTTATCTATTACCATGGTTTATACCCCAAGTGGTGTAATGGATATTTTGCAAACTTTAAACTCAGGCCTTACACCTCTTCCCGAAATAACCGAAGGACAATTTAATTTTCCGTATGCAGGATTAAGCGTTCATAAGTATAACGGATTTCAGGTAAGTGCAAAAGGAACAAGCAAACATATTTGGCATTTCGAGAATTCAAGTACCGAGAATGTTTTTGGAAGATACACCTCTGCAGGAGCTTTGGAGTTACTTACAACAGGAAATCCAGTTACTCGCAGTTCCAATGGTTATACAGAAAACGGTTGGGATTGGTCGCACGTACCTGGAACCACAGTCGCTTACCTTCCGTTAAGTACACTCGGAACAGGTACGATGAGAGAAATGAACGGGAAATCTTTTCTAGCACACGCATCTCTTGATAATAATGGAGTTTTTGGTATGGATTACAAAGACTTTAACTCCGCAACAGGAATGACGGCTTTAAAATCTAATTTCTTTTTTAAGGATATGATACTTTGCTTAGGTTCTAATATTAAAGATACAAACGGAACTTTTCCTGTTCATACTACTTTGTTTCAAACAGCTTTGGCAGATACCAACACTCCTACTTACGTAAATGGAAATTTAGCCACAGGAACTAGTTTTACAACTACACAAACTGGTGGTGGTTTTTGGGCAACCGATGCCATTGGTAATGGGTATGTAATCCCTGCAAATTCTAGCAATACCGAAGCTATTACAGTTAACAGATCAGTGCAAAACTCTCGTAATAATGCCAATACAGTTAATACGACAGGCAATTTTGCAACAGCATATATTAATCATGGTATTGCTCCAACAGCAGGAAAATTTCAGTATGCAATCGTAATGCAAGGAGGTCAAACGGCTACACAACAATTGGCTAATAATTTTGCTTCATATTTTAAAATTTACCACCAAAACAGTCAGGCGCACATTGTAGAGTATGTACCAGACGCCATATTTAGCTATGTTATTTTTAACCCAGCAAATGTATTTGCTTATGATGCAGTGGTAAGTGTAAACAAACCAGCCGTGGTAATGACTCAAAAAGTAGATGGCGGAAATAAATTAAAAGTAAGCCTTACCAATCCTAATTTGGGATTATTAACTCCTACCGAAACATATAAATGGAGTCAGATTAGTGGTCAGAATTCAATATTAAATAGAGAAGCTCAAACCGATGTTGTTACACTTACAATTAAGGGCAATTGGATTTTATCTTCGCCTACAAACAATATAACTACCACAATTAATGGCGCTAATACCGATATTAGTTTTAATACTATTAATGGCTTAACGATACAAACAGAGTTAGTTAGCCCAACCTTAGGAATTTACAATCCAAATACTGAACAAGATACAAACGGATTAAAAGTTATTGTTGCTCCTAACCCATCACAAACTGACTTTAAGATAAATGTAAAAGGAGATTCTAGACAAGATATTAACGTATATATATTTGATGTTTTAGGAAGAAAAATAAAGACTTTAAAAACAAATTATGATCAAACAATTACATTAGGTAATGATTGGGATTCAGGAATATACTTTGCCGAAATACATCAGGGTAAGAATAAAAAGACAGTAAAACTGATAAAACAATAAATAAAAATATTAACCAACATAATGAATAAATAAAGACATTAAGAAGCTATTTTTGACATGAAATATCAATATAAATAGCTTCTTAATTAGTACAAAAATTAAATCTATTTAATTAAAACCAAATGATAAATTTAAAAAGAACAGCAGCATTATTTTTTATGCTAATGACCGTTTGTTTAACCAATGCACAAGAAACACCTATTACCAAGGCAAGTTTCGATAACATTAACCTAGCCTATCCTGGTTTAGAAAAAGTAAATAAACTTTTTGCAGAAGCCAAATATGATGATGCAGCCAAAGAATTACTTACCTATTATCGCAATCGTAAAAACATCAAACATCCCGATTTTAATGTTGGTGACGAAGCCCGTTTTAGAGGAAAAGATATTGGAAAAGCCAATCAAGAAAAAGCTGACAATGCATTATTACATAAATTTCAGCCACATAAAGGATATGGCTATTTTGACTTTGGCAAAGACATCGATTGGGATTATTGGCCTATAAAAGACAATGAAATTCGCTGGCAATTGCACCGTGTAACGTGGTGGCAAGCTATGGGAATGGCCTATCGCGTGAGCGGAGATGAGAAATATGCCAAAGAATGGGTTTTTCAGTTTCGCGATTGGGAAAAGAAGAATTATTTAGGAAGATCTAAAGAAAACGATGGTATAGCTTGGCGTCCGTTAGAAGTTTCTGAGCGTATACAAAGCTTTCCGGGAACGTTTAATTTATTCGTAGTTTCACCAAATTTTACTCCAGCATTCTTGATGGAATTCTTAAATAGCTTTAATAAACAAACAGCATACATTCCGGAACATTACAGCAAAGAAGGAAATCATTTATTGTTTGAAGCGCAACGTGTATTAGGCGCAGGAGCTTTTTTTCCTGAATTTAAACAAGCGGAACAATGGCGCAAAAGCGGTATCGAAATCCTGAACCGCGAAATAAAATTACAAGTACTTGCCGATGGTGTGCAATGGGAACTTTCTCCTACGTATCATGTAGGTTGTATCGAAATTTTTACGAAAGCATATAATGCTGCTAAAATGGCGGGCGTAGAAAAAGAGTTTCCAGAATCATATATAAAAACAATCGAAAAGATGATTTATGTTACAGCCAATATTTCTTTTCCTGACTATAACTGTCCTATGTTTGGTGATACTTGGGTTGTTGACAAAAAAACAAGAATCAAACAATTTGCAAGTTGGTCAAAAATGTTCCCACAAGACGGACTTATAGAATATTACGCAACAGAAGGAGCATCGGGAAAATTACCTAATTATTTATCGAATGCATTCCCAAATGGAGGTTTTTACAGCTTTAGAAACGGATGGGATAATAAAGCTACAATACTAGTTTTAAAAGCTGGACCAGCTGCAGAGTTTCATGCACAACCAGATAACGGAACATTTGAACTTTGGGTAAAAGGACGCAATTTTACACCAGATAGTGGCTGCTATATTTACAGCGGTGATGCCGAAGTTACCAAAATGAGAAACTGGTACCGCCAAACAAGAGTTCACAGTACACTTACATTGGATAATCAGAATATGATAATTACCAAAGCAGAACAAAATAAGTGGAAAACAAGCAAAAATTTGGATATTCTAACCTATACAAATCCTAGTTATACAAATTTAAACCACCAACGTAGTGTACTTTTTATCAACGAAAAATATTTTATAATAATTGATAAAGCAATTGGTAAAGCTACAGGAAATTTAGGCGTACATTTTCAGTTAAAAGAAGATAGTAAACCTGTTTATGATAAAGCTAATAATAGCGTATATACTACATATACAGATGGCAACAACTTATTAATTAAATCATTAAATAGTGATAAAGTTACACTAACCGAAGAAGAAGGAAAAGTATCTTACTCTTACGCAAAAGAAACTGCTAGACCTGCTTTTGCTTTCGAAAAACCTAAGAATGATGATAAAACACAACAATTTATAAGTGTTGTATATCCTTATGATGGCGACAAAGCCCCAGAAATCAGCATTAAACCAAACACAGGTAATGATTTTGAAAAAGGAAACATCAACCTAACGATTACAATTGATGGTAAAAAAAGCGATATAAAAACGAGTTTAAATGATTAAAAGACTCTAAATAAGCAAAGTGGTTATATTGTAAAACGTCTAAAAAGTAATTTTTAGGCGTTTTTTTTATGTTTGAAAATGAGTTTAAACCATCTAAATGATTTGATGAATATGCCAACCCTAGCTAGACAATAAATTACAAGCATAAATAACACGCTATAAACATAGCCAACGGTTTTAACCGTTGGAACGCAATATATTATCGAAATCTAATCCCTGTCACACGATTGAAACCATGTGCTATGGTTAAAATATGATGGTGTCAATTGTCGTTAAAAATGAGCAAACAAAACGGTTTTTTATGCAGAACATGTCCCAGAGGGACGCCATGTTTATAGAAATTTGATCATTCCCAAAAGGAACCCCATCGGGGTGACATATTTGGCAATAAAAAGATTAGGATATATGTCGCTCCAATGGAGCTTTTATAGGGATAACGTAATTGTATGCTATAAACATAATGCTCCGCTGGAGCAAGAAAACAATATTTTATTATTCAAAAAATCCGTTTTATCCGCGTTCCATTTATTGACATTGCATTGTGTTTTATTATAGACAATCGAGTTACTCGCGGAGATCCTTCCCTCGTCAGGAAGACAAGATTGGCTTTAAAAATTGGCGAACAAAACAGAATAATTTTACATGAAAATAAGTTTAATCCGCATCCCATTTATAGACATTTCATCAAAAAACACCCATTCCCAATCAAGCTTATTTAAAATTTTGAATTATTTATTATTAAAGAGAATTAAAAAAATCAATCCCATATAAATATTAGAAATGTAATATCAAATTCTCAGTTAAAATTGCAATAAAAGTAGTACTTAATTCCTTTTTTGGGTAAAATAAACTTAACATTTCATTGATTTTTATTTAACCATTCTCCCCTACTTTCTATCTCAAAATTGTCCAGTAATAGCGGTGTTTTATTCAAAAAAAGCAACCAGAATAATTTAAGTATTTTCTTGGTTTTGCTAGGTTTAAAGGGCGTATTAATCAAATTCAATAGTATTTTGGACGTATTCAAAACATTGATGTATCCTTGATGTATATATTTGTTTTTGTTAAACCAAAATCAAATTTAAATAACCACAAAATGAACAAACCACTACGCCTCAGTTTTTATTACACAAGCACAAAACTTCCCTGCGTTTTTCTCCCAGTTAACAAATTGTTATAATTCCTTAAACCGATAACAATTTAATAATTGATAAAAAATAACCACATCAACTAACCACTAAAACCAACTTATGATAAAAACTAATTTAGAGTTTCTATAACGCTCACGAAAAATTATTTGATGAATATCTTTTGAGAAATAACAAAAAGTATAAATCAAAACTGAATATCAATTTAAATAATATCAATTAGGAAATAAG
The DNA here is from genome assembly GCF_000737695.1 of Flavobacterium hydatis. GTDB lineage: Bacteria > Bacteroidota > Bacteroidia > Flavobacteriales > Flavobacteriaceae > Flavobacterium > Flavobacterium hydatis. The sequence goes on along the minus strand of NZ_JPRM01000031.1, from coordinate 18,225 downwards.
AGGGTAAAACTTATTCCAGTTTAAACGAAAAATATGAAAAGGACTATATTTTTATTTTTGCTGCTTCTAGCTTGCAAAGTTACGTATGGGCAGAATATAACTGTAAAGGGAGTTGTAACTGATAGCCAACAATTGCCATTGCCTGGAGCAACAGTTTACGAAAAGGGAACTAAAAATAGCACCGTTACATCAATGGATGGTGAATACCAAATTAAAGTAAAACCAGACGCTACATTGGTATTTACTTTTATGGGAACAAAAACGAATGAGGTACAGGTTAAAAACCGAACAACTATAAATACAAAATTAGCTGATGATACTAATAATCTAGACGAAGTAGTTGTTGTAGGTTACGGAACAAAATCAAGAAAAAATCTTACTGGAGCAATATCATCTGTAAAAGGAGAAGAAATTGCAAAAATGCCAGTACAAAACGTTGCGCAAGCTTTGCAAGGTCGTGTAGCTGGTATGCAGGTTACAATGGCCGATGGAACACCAGGATCAGAACCTTCGTTACGAATAAGAGGTGGAACATCTATTACACAAAGTAACGAACCTTTGTATGTTGTAGATGGAGTGGCACAAACGGGCGGATTGGGTTTTCTTGATCCAACAGATATAGAATCGGTAGATGTATTAAAAGACGCCTCCTCTACTTCTATTTATGGAGCTCAGGGTGCAAACGGAGTTGTACTTGTAACGACTAAAAAACCAAAAGGCGGAAAACTTACAATAGGTTATGATACCTATGCAGGAATCAAAACAATAGCCAAAAAACTTAAAGTGATGAATCCGTATGAGTATGTTCAGTTAATGTATGAAGGTGCAACAGACGATACTAAATTGCAGAAATTCACAACCAATTACGGAACATTTGATGAATTAGCATCGCTTTACGAAAGCAGACCGGGTATAAACTGGCAAGACGAAATCTTCGGAAATGCTGTAGAAACACAATACCACAAAATAAGTTTTAGCGGAGGCGGAAACGAAACCAACTTCAATGCTTTTTATTCTGTAAATAATGATCAGGGAATTATGCTTGGAAGCGAATCTGTAAAAAATATCGCAAAATTGGCAGTAACTCATAATGTAAACAAAAAAGTAACTGTAAGCGCGATTGTAAACTATTCTAACCAAAAAATAACAGGATTAGATACAGGCGAAGGAGGAAATGCAAGATTAAGTATGTTACAAACATTACTACAATATCGCCCTACAATTGGGAAAAATGGATCAGACGAAGATCTTAAAACACTTACGGTAGATCCATTAGACAATCAGGATTCACCAATATTTCAGAGTCCATCAATTACAATTGATAGTCAGAAAAGAGAGGCGATTAATAAATCTCTTAATATGAGTTTTCAACTTCAGTATAATATTACACCTAAGTTAATATACCGCGGATTGGTTAGTTATACAGATAATAACAATAATAATAAATATTTTAACGATGCCAGAGGTATTCAGGCAATAAGAAGCGGTGGTCCTAATGGCGGAGTTACATATAACACATCTAACCGCTTAAACTATAACAATGTCCTTACATACAGCAATACTTTTGCCAAAAACCATAAGTTTGATGTTACAGCAGGACAAGAATATATTTATAACTATTCTGAAGGAATTACTGCAACAGCAAGTGTTTTCTCTGATGTTAATTTAGGTTGGGATAAATTACAATTAGGTACAATTGCGGGAATCCCATCAACATTTGCCGAAGATGACAAAATGTTATCCTTTTTTGGGAAGACAAGTTATGCATTCAAAAATAAGTATTTGTTTGCAGCAAGTATCAGAGCCGATGGATCTTCAAAATTTGGTGCTGATAACCGATGGGGATATTTCCCTTCAGTATCTGCTGCATGGAGAATTATCGAAGAAGGTTTTATGAGAAGCATACCTGAATTTTCAGATTTAAAACTTCGTGTAAGTTATGGTGAAGCAGGAAATAACAGAATTGCAAATTATGCAGCGTTAGGTATTTTTAATGCAGGATCCTACCCTATTAACAATCAAACAAATATTACGGCGTATCAAAATAATATTCCAAACCCACTATTAAAATGGGAAGCTACAAAATCGACTAACATAGGTTTGGATTTAGGATTTTTTAAACAACGCATCTCACTTACAACCGAGGTGTACGAAAACCGTTCTAAAGATTTACTTTATAACACACGTGTACCAGCAAGTTCAGGTTTCAAGAAACAGTTTCAGAATATCGGGGCAACTTCTAACCGTGGTTTAGAATTTACATTAAATACTGTAAACGTAAGAAATGCCAATTTTAATTGGAATACAAGTTTTAATATCGCATTTAATAAAACAAAAGTTCTTGCATTAAGCGAAGGCGAGAACTCTTTAATAACAAGTAGTTACACTAATGCAAACGACTATATACTAGAAGTAGGAAGACCAGTTGGAGTTATGTACGGATATGTAAGAGATGGTTTGTATCAGGTAAGCGATTTCGATTATAACCCAGCACTTAATACTTATACTTTAAAATCTGGTGTGGTTGCTGATAATGTTGTAGTACAACCAGGATTTATAAAATTTAAAGACATTAGCGGGCCAAACGGAGTGCCAGATGGTGTAATTAATGATCTAGACAGAACTGCAATAGGAGATTCTAATCCTAAATATACAGGAGGATTAAACAATACATTTAGTTACAAAGGACTAGATCTTAGTATATTTTTAGATTTCTCTGTAGGTAATGATATTTATAATGCAAATATGCTTAATAATTCAAGACTTAATCAGGAAAACCTAAACACGTTTGCAGTATACGCCGACAGATGGACAACTATTAATTCTAGCGGACAACGTATAACTAACCCAGATGAACTTGCAGCTATTAACTCCGGAAAAACCAACCCAGCATTTAATGGAAATGCCACAGGACGTTTGTATAGTGATATTATTGAAGATGGTTCATTCTTAAGAATCAACAATATTAGTTTAGGATATACTTTTCCTAAAAAATGGTTGAGTTCTACCAAAATTTCAAACTTGAGAATTTATTTTACGGCAAATAATGTGTACGTATTTACCAAATATTCAGGGTATGATCCAGAGGTAAGTGTTATGAATAGCGCCATAACAAGAGGAGTCGATTTTAGTGCTTATCCAAGAAGCAAATCCTTTCTTACAGGTTTAAATATCTCACTATAATTTAAAGTTTATTAAAATGAAAAAACATATATTTTCCTTTAGAACAATTGTAATAGCTGGGATAACTTGCCTACTATTACCACTTAATTCTTGCGAAAAAGAACTAGAAGTAACCCCTTACTCCTACTTTACAACTGCTAATTTTTTTACTAATATTAATGAAGTCAATATGGCAACATTAGGAGTTTACGAATCCATGTCGTCTGTAGATAGTTATGGTTGGAATATATCTTTAACTTTTGATGCCGATACAGATATTGGTCAACTAAGCGGAATAGGTTCTGATGATTGGCGTACAGTAGCACACTATCAGGGAATTTCGCAAACAAACACATTCTACCTCGTATGGAGTAAATTATATGAAGGAGTTGATAGAGCAAATGTAGTCATTGAGAGAATTCCTAACATGGCATTATATACAAATGGAACTCAAGCAGAAAAAGACCAACTAAACAGAATGATTGGTGAGGCTAAATTTTTGCGTGGTTTTTACTATTCAGAGTTAGTGCGTTTATGGGGCGATGTTCCTTTTAAAACAAAAAGCTCGCAAGCAGGAGATAATCTTAAAGGAGCACTTATAGATCGTTACGAAATATATGCTCAAATTATAAAAGATATGCAAGAAGCTGCACTTGTATTGCCAGAGCAAACGCCTGTAAATGAACGCATCAATAAATGGGCTGCAAAATCTATGCTTGCCAGAGTAGCTTTGTTTGCAGGAGGATATTCTTTAAGCGCAGACGGAACGATGAAACGTCCAGCTAATTACAAAGAATATTACCAATTAGCACAAAAGGAAATCAATGATGTTATGGCGCAAAATCCATATAAATTAAACCCATCGTATTCTAAAGTTTTTAAAAACCAATGTCAACACGTTTTAGAACCTACTGAAAATATATTTCAGGTAGCGTTTTTTAATTCAGCTGGAGCAAAAGAAAACGGATCTTGGGTTGGTTATTTTAATGGAGCATTAACATCAAACGGAGTTTATCCTACAAGTATAGGCAGGTGTTTAGTACCAAAACCATTTTATAATAGTTTTACAGAAGGAGATCAACGACGAGATTTTTCTATCGCAACATATACTGTTAACGCACTTGGGAATAAAGTAGCACTTTTGACTACAAAACAAGACGAAAGCTGGACAGCTGCTAAATGGAGCAGAGAATTTCAGACTAACTCAACTCAGGAAAGAGTTTACACACACATAAATTGGGTAATCATGCGTTATTCAGACCTGTTATTAATGCGTGCCGAAGTTGAAAATGAATTAAACGAAGGACCAAATGCTATCGCTTATGATGCTATTAATCAGGTACGAAAAAGAGCTTTTGGAGCTGATGTTCAAGGTAGCCGAATTGCTATTGATATAAAAGACAAAGGAACAGGATATAAATCGGCAGCCAATGTATTAATAAAAATTACTGGTGGCGGTGGTACCGATGCAGCAGCAGCTGTAGTTACACTTGCAAGCGGTGGTATTGGTACAATTGCGATGTTGCGTTCAGGAGATGGATATACATCTGAGCCTATTGTAACCATTACCAGTGTAGACGGAAATGGTTCGGGAGCAACAGCTGTGGCAAGAGTTTTACCAAAAGCAACAACTGCCGAAATGAACCTTAAAACAGGATTAAGCAAAGCAGATTTTCTTAAAGCATTACAACAAGAAAGAGCTTGGGAACTTAGTAATGAAGGGATGCGTAGAGCCGATTTAATACGATGGGGAATATTGGCAGATAAAATAGCCGAAACAAGTACAGCAGTAAAACTAATTCGTACAACCTATTTTTATCCTTCTGTTGCCAACTTCGTAAGTGGTAAACATGAGTTATATCCTTTCCCACAAAACGAAACTGATGTAAATAAAAGTATTACACGCCAAAATCCTAAATATTAAGGAAAAGGATATTTCTAGCTCATAAATAAGAGCCTGAAAGCATAAAATATGGGGTTTTAATTGAATTTAATATCATTTTAAACAAAATTAAAACCCCTTTTAACCATTGATGATTAAATTCGTTTTGTGATTTTGAAGGATCACAGAAAATAATCTATTAATAATAAGTAGATATGAAATTTAGAAAAAACGTATTGCTTTTATATGTGTTTGGATTAATGATTTTTCCATTAATAAGTATTGCTCAAACAGCAACACGCCCAAACATTCTCATCATCATGACCGATCAGCAAACTGCTGATGCCATGAGTATTGCCGGAAATAAAGATTTGCATACACCTGCAATGGATAAACTAGCGCAAAACGGAGTCCGTTTTACCAAAGCCTACTGTGCACAACCCCTGTGTACACCATCGCGCGCTTCAATTTTCAGCGGAAAAATGCCTTACGAAACTGGTTTTATAGGCAATGCACCCGAAAAAGACGGACAATGGCCAAATGATTTATTAATGATGGGCAAAATATTCCAAAACGGAGGATATAAAACCGGTTATGTAGGCAAATGGCATTTACCCGTTCCTACCACCAAAAAGAGCCAGCATGGTTTTGAATATATCGAAAACACCACTTTTCAGGATTATAATGATGCCGCTACACCATCATTTTGTGCTCGCTTTATCAAAGAGAATAAAAACACGCCATTCTTGCTAGTAGCTTCATTTTTAAATCCACATGATATTTGCGAATGGGCAAGAGATGAAGATTTAAAAATGGATGTATTGGCCAAAACACCTCCAGTTGATCAGTGTCCGCCATTGCCGATTAACTGGAGAATTCCAGATAACGAACCACAAATTGTACGCGACCAACAAAAAGTAAGCGCCCGCACCTATCCTACTGTAAACTGGACTGCTGATCAATGGCGACAATATCGTTGGGCTTATAATCGTCTGGTCGAAAAAGTAGATAATTATATCGAAATGGTATTGGCATCGCTAAAGAAATATGGTATGGAAAAAAACACCATCATAGTTTTTACAGCAGATCATGGTGATGGTTATGCGGGTCATAGTTGGAATCAGAAACAAATATTATACGAAGAAGCTTCAAGAGTTCCTTTTATCATTTCAAAAATAGGACAATGGGAACCTCGCACCGATGATATGTTAGTTTGTAATGGAATCGATATTATCCCAACCATTTGTGGATTTACTGGCGTAGAAAAACCTGATTATTTAAAAGGAATTGACATTAGTAAAAAAATTGAGAATCCAGCGCTAAACTTACGTGATACATTAGTTATAGAAACTGATTTTGCCGATAACGAAGAGTTATTAGGGATAAGCGGTCGTGCCGTAATTACCAAAGATTATAAATATATCGTTTACAATAAAGGAGAGATTAAAGAGCAACTTTTTGATTTAAGTAAAGATCCTGGCGAAATAACCAATCTCGCAGTAAACAAATCACATAAAAAGAAACTAATTGAAATGCGTAATTATTTAAAAAATTGGTGTAAAACTAATGGAGACAACTTCGTATCAGGAATATAAATAAAAAAGTAAACATATAAGTTATGTAAGCTGATTTAAGTAAAATATTTAAACTTATAATTTCTTAAATGGCTTATATGGTCAAAATGATTTTATTAGGTTATAGATAAAAGTAAACCATATAAGTTATGTAAGTACATTTAAGTAAAGTTTTCAAACTTATAATACCTTAAATAGCTTATATGGTTAAAATGAGTTTATTCAATACTCATAAGGTTGAAGCTCAGAAATCAGGCAAAATATTATATTTTTAGTGCAAAGAAAAGAAACAAAGAAAAAACAAGAATTATTTAAACTACCATGACGAAAAAGATTGCTATAATAGCCCTTTTATGCACTGTACTTTTTGCAATAAAAAGCCACGCTCAGGTGCAAGACCGATATTTTCGCAATATTTCGGTTGATAAAGGCCTATCGCAAAGTTCTGTTTTTGCGATTCAGCAAGATCAACTTGGCTTTATCTGGATTGGAACTCAGGATGGTTTAAATCGGTATGATAGCAAAGGATTTAAAGTATATAGACCCATAAAAGGAGTTAAAAACAGCTTACAATCTTACTACATCCGAAGCTTGTTCAAAGATCATAAAGGGCAATTATGGGTTGGAGGAAACCAAGGAATAAGTGTTTATAATTACGATACAGATAGCTTTGTTAACTATAAACTTCCTCGTAGTCTTGGCGAATGGTATATATCGTCTATTACAGAAGATAATGCTCATAGAATCTGGGCAACATCTATAGCAGGAGATGTATTTATGCTTACTCCCGAAGCCGAAAATTTCACCACAATAAAATTTAATGCTTCCTCACACGAGGTAAAAAAAACAGCCTATATCGGAGTTTGGCAACAACAAATTATTTTAGGAACAGATGTTGGACTTTTTAAATTAAAACCAAATACACACGAATTAGTTAAGATTAATCTGGGAGCCAAAAAACCTTATATTAATGATGTTTATGTAGATGGAAAAAAATTATGGGTAGCTACAGAAGGATATGGAGTAATCCAATATAATAGCCAGAACGGGCAAGCTACTTCCCTCCTACACAACTCAGGAACTAACAGTATAGCCGACAATAATATAAGATGTGTAGGTAAAGATACCGAAGGAAATATTTGGCTAGGAACCTTTAAAGGACTTACTATTTTTAATCCTAAGACAAATTCTTTTACAAATTATTACCATCAAATATCGCAACCTTACACGATTAGTCAGAACTCTGTGCGTTGTTTCTTTAAGGATAATCAAAACGGAATCTGGTTAGGAACTTATTATGGAGGATTAAATTACTATCATAAAAACGATATTAAATTTAATTTACTAAGCCAGAACTCTGGTAAACCATCTTTAAACGATGAAGTTATTGGAGTTATAAAACAAGATCAAAAAGGTAATTTTTGGATTGGAACCAACGACAAAGGAGTAAATTATTGGAACAAAAACAACAATACAATCAGCTATTATTCCAATAGCGAGAACAATCCGAATAGTTTAAGTTCTAATAATATAAAAGCTATTGCTTTTGATGATAACAACAATGTATTAATTGGAACTCACAACGGCGGATTAAATTTACTGAACCCAATTAGTGGACTTGTGCAACGCTTTCGCCACGACGAAAACAATCCAAGTTCTATTGCGGGCGATTTAGTATATAGCATTCTTAAAGATCATAAAGGGCGCATTTGGGTAGGAACAAGATCAGGATTAGACCAATTCCATCCAGAAACAAAATCGTTTACACATATTCACCTGGATAAAGCGGGAAAACGCCCAACATCAGATGATATTACTTTCCTTTACGAAGATAGCAAACATCGAATCTGGATTGGAACAACCAACGGAGTTACCCTATTTTATCCTGATAATCTTTTATTTGGAAACATCGGACACGGAAAAGTCAGCGAAGATATTGTCAATTGTATTACCGAAGATAAAAAACACAGAATCTGGATTGGAACCAGAGAAGGATTGAGCTTATATGATGAAAATCAGGAATCTTTTATCAGTTTAAAAACAAAAAATGACTTTATAAAAGGAACCATTTATGGGATAATTCCAGATGAAGACAATAATTTATGGATTTCGACCAATAGCGGATTAATAAAATTTAATCCCGACAACGGTTCGGTACAAACTTTTGACGAAAGTGATGGACTTCAAAACAAGCAATTTAATGAATATTCATTCTATAAAGCCAAAGATGGAATGTTGCTTTTTGGAGGAATAAAAGGGATTTCTTATTTCTATCCAGCAATGATTAAGCAACAATTGCTTCCGCTAAAACTTAGTTTTACAGGACTAGAAGCTTTAAACAAAACCGTTGCTGTAGATGATGAAACAAATATACTTGAGCAACATATTGATCAGGCAGAAGAACTAGAAATTGGACCAGAATACAAGCAATTTAGCATCTTTTTTAATACGTTCAATTACATATCTGCCAATCGTACGCATTACTATTATAAACTGGATGGACTCGACAAAGATTGGCAACGCACCGATGGGCTAAAAATAAGCTATAGCAATTTGCCAGCAGGAAAATACAATTTGCAAATAAAAGCAATGGGACCAAACGGAGAAATGAGTCCTGTAAGAAGTCTAAAAATTGTAATTCTTGCTCCATGGTATAAAACAATATGGTTTTATTTACTGTTATTGGTAATTATAGGTACAGCAGCATACATAGCTTTTAGGATGATTACTGAGCGAATAAAAGCGTTACAGCAATTAAAACTAGAACGTATTGATAAAGAAAGAGTAAGCTACATTAATCAGGTAAAAATGGATTTTTTCACCAATGTATCTCACGAATTAAGAACACCATTAACGCTGATTTTGGCACCGCTAGAAGATTTGCTAAAATCACCATTTGCAGATAAAACATCCAAAAAGAAACATGAACTCATGTTTATCAATGCCAAAAGATTATACAATTTGGTCGATCAGTTATTTGAGTTTAGAAAAACCGAAATGGGAACGCGACAACTTAAAGTAGGCAAAAGCGATTTGGTAAGTTTTACAAATGAGATATTTGAATCATTTAAACCACTTGCCGAAAAGAATCATATACATTACACCTATCATTCAACTGAGACACAACTTATATTCTCTTTTGATAAAGATGCAATGGAAAAAATCTTGTTTAATCTTCTTTCAAATGCATTTAAATACACGCAAAGTGGTCAAAGCATAAAAGTTGAATTAGTAAAAGACAATGACAAAGTATTTATAAAAGTCGCAGATACAGGAGTTGGAATAAGCGAAGACGATTTATCTAAAGTATTTGATCGTTTTTATCAAGTAAATAATAAAGAAATGAACTTAGGTTCGGGTGTTGGCTTGGCATTTACCAAACGATTGGTCGAGCTACATCATGGAGAAATCACTGCCGAAAGTACTAAGGAAAAAGGAAGTGCGTTTACGGTTGCAATTCCTATTTCTGAATCAGCATATATAAATGATTTACGTGTAGAAGATTCTGTATATGAGCTATCTATGGTAACAGACGAAGACCTGGTTATAGAAGATGATTTCCTTTTGGGAGAAAATGAAATTTTATTAGACGAAGCTACCGATGGAAATCAAATCATCAAGTTACTTATCGTTGATGATAACAAAGAAATTCTGGATTACCTACAAGATTATTTGGGTAAGATGTATGAAATTGTAGTTGCTTACAACGGACAAATGGCGCTCGAACTATTAGAAATTCAGCAGTTTGACCTTATTATTAGCGATGTAATGATGCCAGAACTAGACGGATTACATTTTTGCAAACGTGTAAAACAAAACATTAATACATCACACATTCCATTAATGCTTTTAACTGCCAAAACCGAAACAAGTCAGCAAATAAAAGGATTAGAAATGGGAGCCGATGATTATATCACAAAACCATTTTCGCCCAATTTGCTTGCTGCCAAAATTGCAAATCTATTGCGCTCTCGCAAACGATTAAAAGAATACTATTCGGCAGGAAAAGAAATGGTTCCAGAAAATATTGCTTTTAATGCCCTTGACGAAGAGTTTTTAAAACAAGCCATAAGTATTGTCGAAGAACATTTGGCCGATTCAGAATTTACAGTAGATAAATTCAGTAAGGAAATCGGAATGAGTCGATCAAACCTTTATTTAAAATTAAAAGCGATTACAGGAGAATCTGCTATGGATTTTATAAAAAGAATACGATTTAAAAAAGCAGTCGAACTCATGCAAAACAAGCGTCATACCATTGCGCAAATCACTTATATGTGTGGTTTTAACTCGCCTTCGTATTTCTCAACAGCATTTAAGCAATATTATGGTTGTATGCCAAGTGAGTATTTAGCCAAGCTAAATGACGAAAAACAATCTTAACCAAATACAGTGTAAAAACTGAAATTTCAATAATACAAAACAAACCAAATTATTATGAATTCCAATTTTGAAAGCCGTTTTGCAGTAAGTCCAAAAGAAGCAAAACAAATGGATACCGATGCTTTACGCGAAAATTTTTTAATCGAAACTATTTTTAGCGCAGATCAGGTAAAACTAACTTTATCACATTACGACAGATATATTATTGGCGGAGCAATGCCAGTAAACCAAAAAATTGCATTACCAAATCCGACTGATTTTAAAGCAGAATATTTTTTGGAAAGAAGAGAAATCGGGATCATAAATGTTGGAGGAAAAGGAATTATTATCGCTGATGGAGAGCGTTTTGAAATAGATTTTAAAGAAGCTTTATATCTGGGAAAAGGAATCAAAGAAGTTATATTTGAATCTGTAGATGCTAATTCTCCAGCAAAATTTTATTTAAACTCTGCTCCTGCTCACCATAAATATCCATCAAAAAAAGTAACAAAAGCCGATGCTGAAATTGTAGAATTAGGATCGATGGAAACGGCTAATCATCGTATCATTAATAAACTGATTGTAAATAGTGTGGTGCAAACGTGTCAGGTTCAAATGGGAATGACTGAGCTAAAATCAGGCAGCGTTTGGAATACAATGCCTGCACACACACATGATCGACGTATGGAAGCTTATTTCTATTTTGAAGTACCCGAAAATCAAAGTGTTTGCCATTTTATGGGACAACCACAAGAAACAAGACATATCTGGATGCAAAATGAGCAAGCTGTAATCTCACCTAATTGGTCAATTCATTCAGGATCAGGAACATCAAATTACACATTTATTTGGGGAATGGCTGGAGAAAATCTAGATTATGGAGATATGGATCATTGTGCAATTAATGATTTAAAATAAGTAATTATGAAATTGATCAAACTCTTTCTTTGTCTTGCTTTTATCTCGCCTTTAGGCATTTTGGCACAAACAAAAGCAACAATTACGATTCAGAATAATTCTGCTCAAGAACGAAAAGAAGCTGTTATAGCCATAAAATGGGAAACAATCCTATCTCATTATCCACAAATAGATACTACAAATTTTGTTGTAATTAATCAGGCTACAAAAAAACAAATTCCTTTTCAGTTAGAACATCGCGGACTTTCCTCTATTCAAAACCTTTTAGTGCAAATTAATGCTAAAGCAAAAGCGTCAGTTATCCTGATAATTCAAAAAGGAAAACCAGAAACTTTTGCGACAAAAACGTATGCTCGTTATGTACCAGAACGCAAAGATGATTTTGCTTGGGAAAATGACAAAATAGCCTTTCGTGCTTACGGTAAAGCGATAGAAAACACAAAAGAAGATGCATCAGGATTTGATGTTTGGGTAAAAAGAATTGATAAAATGGTCATTAACGAACGCTACAAAATTGGAAATTACCATATAGATAGCGGTAACGGAATGGATTATTACCATGTAGGTGCAACATTGGGCGCAGGAAACATGGCACCGTATGTTAATGATAGTATTTGCTATTCAGGTAATTACCGTAAATGGTTAGTATTAGACAATGGTCCTTTGCGCAGTACATTTCAGTTAACTTATGACACTTGGATTGCAGGAGGAATAACAGTGAAAGCAACAAAGATCATTTCTATAGATGCTGGGTCACAACTTAATCGTGTAGAAAACACCTATACTTTTGATGGAAATAAACCTATGGAAGTTGTAGTTGGCTTAAGCAAAAAACCCGAAGCCGGAGTTATTTCATTAAATGAACAACAAGGTATTATGGGATATTGGGAACCTACATTTGGTCAAGACGGCACAACTGGTGTTGGATCGATATTAACGACTCCTGTTAAAAATATGTGGGTAGATAAAACTCAAATATTAGCAAAAACTACTGTTACAAATAACGAACCTATCGTGTATTACACAGGTGCAGCTTGGAACAAAGCCGGAAAAATTACCGATGCCAAACAATGGTTTACTTATTTGGATAATTTTCATCAGCAAATAAAAAATCCACTAATTATAAAAGTAGAATAAGACTACTGTAATACTCAAATAAAAACTTTAGATAAATATACCTAATCATCCCATTAAATTGGAGTTGGCAGCCATACCCATGTCTTTATTTGACGAAATAAAAGTTTAGGAATTTATATAAAATCATATAAAAAATTCAAAATAACATAAGATTACTATTAACTAAAAAAAAGAAAAAATGTCAATTAACTTATTTGATTTAACTGGAAAAACAGCACTTATAACTGGAGGAGTTCACGGTCTGGGAATGGCAATGGCAAAAGGACTTGGGCATGCTGGAGCAAAAATTGTAATTAACGACCATTCTTCTCAAGAAGCTGTAAATAATGCTGTTGCAGAATATAAATCTGTAGGGATTGAAGCTTACGGATATATATTTGACGTTACCGATGAAGCTGCTGTAATTGAAGCAATAACCAAAATTGAAGCTGAAGTTGGGCCTATAGATATTTTAATAAACAACGCTGGAATAATCAAAAGAACTCCAATTATAGAAATGGAAGTTGCCGATTTTGAAGCAGTAATTAAAGTAGATTTAACAGGGCCTTTTATCGTTTCTAAAAATGTTGCCAAAGGAATGATCATTCGCGGAGGCGGAAAAATTATAAATATGTGCTCTATGATGAGCGAACTTGGTAGAGATTCTGTAAGTGCTTATGCTTCTGCAAAAGGAGGATTAAAAATGTTAACCAAAAACATGGCTACCGAATGGGCTAAGTTTAATATACAAACAAACGGAATTGGTCCTGGGTATTTTGCTACAAGCCAGACTGCACCAATTAGAGTAAATGGGCATCCATTTAATGAGTTTATAATTGGCAGAACACCAGCTGGTCGTTGGGGAGATCCGGAAGATTTGCAAGGAGCAGCAATATTTTTGAGTTCTAAAGCGAGCGATTTTGTAAACGGTCACATCGTGTATGTAGATGGTGGAATACTAGCTACAATAGGAAAACCCTCAAACGAAGCATAATTTATCATGGGTAAAGTACTTTGTTTTGGGGAAATCCTTTTACGATATAGCATGGGCGAAAATTTCCCCCAACAACAAGATATGTCTGCATATATAGGTGGTGCAGAAAGTAATGTAGCATTAGCATTGGCAAGATGGAAAGTTCCTGTAGCCTATTGTACCGCCCTACCAGACCATTTTTTGTCGGATACCATTCTTGCCTATTATAACAAAATGGGTGTTGATACAAATACAGTTATAAAATCTGGAGAAAGAATTGGAACGTATTACCTTAATCAAGGTGCAGACGTTAAGAATGCTGGGGTAATTTATGACCGAAAATATTCTTCTTTTTCAGAACTACAGCCGTCTAGCATAAATTGGGAAGAAGTTTTTGAGGGAGTTTCTTGGTTTCATTTTACCGCAATATCGCCAGCCTTAAATGCAAATATTGCAGCACTTTGTGAAGAAGCATTAATTGTTGCCACAAAAAAAAGAATTGCCATTTCTCTTGATTTGAATTATAGAGAAAAACTTTGGAAATATGGCTCAGAACCTCATGAAGTAATGCCTAAACTAGCTAGATATGCTCATGTAATTATGGGAAATATTTGGTCGGCAGAAAAAATGCTGGGAATTTCAATTAATCAGGAATTAATAGCATCCGATAAAGAGATTGATTTTGTAGAACAAGTAAATGCAACTTCTAGAGAAATCTTGGCAAAATATCCCAATTGTAACGTCGTAGCAAATACTTTCCGTTTTAGCAAAAACGATAGTGTAACTTATTTTGGGACTTTATATCAAAAGGGAAATGGTTATAAAAGCGAAACTTTACTTGCAACAAATACAATAGATAAAGTAGGAACTGGTGATTGTTTTATGGCTGGGCTTATTTATGGAATACTGCACAGAAAAGAACCACAGCAAATAATAGATTTTGCCGCAAGAGCAGCCTACAAAAAGTTATTTATAAAAGGGGACGCCACAACATCCAGAGTAGAAGAAATCGAACAGTTAATAAAGCAAAATGAATAAGACAGAACGAGTTATTCAACAAATCATTAATTCGGGTTTGTTGCCTTTATATTATCATGAAAGTAAAGATTTAAGTATAAGTATATTAAAAGCTTTATATCAATCTGGTATTCGTATTATAGAATATACAAATCGAGGAGAAAATGCCTTAGTTAATTTTGCCGCATTAAGGACGATAGCTTCACAAGAAATGCCTGATTTATTACTAGGTATTGGTACTGTAAAAACAGCCAAAATAGCTAAAGAATTTATAGACTTAGGAGCCGATTTCATAGTAAGTCCTATAGTTTCTGCCGAGGTTGCAAAAATAGTTTTAGAGCATAATTTAGCTTGGATTCCGGGTTGCTTAACCCCTACCGAGATTCATCAGGCGCAAGTATATGGAGCTAGATTGGTAAAAATATTCCCAGGAAATTTAGTTGGATCATCTTATGTACAATCTATAAAAGATATTTTTCCAGATCTTCTTTT
The DNA here is from genome assembly GCF_000737695.1 of Flavobacterium hydatis. GTDB lineage: Bacteria > Bacteroidota > Bacteroidia > Flavobacteriales > Flavobacteriaceae > Flavobacterium > Flavobacterium hydatis. The sequence goes on along the minus strand of NZ_JPRM01000031.1, from coordinate 2,729 downwards.
TATGCCTACTGGCGGAGTTGAGCCAGAAGAACAAAACCTTAAATCATGGTTTGATGCAGGTGTATCTGCTGTAGGGATGGGAAGTAAATTATTAAAAACCAATGTAATTGAAGAAAATAATTTTGAAGCCCTTTCCGAATATATCACAAAAGTTACCATTTTAATTCAATCTTGTAAACATTCTTAAAATGAATATAACTTCACAAAAAAGAGTTCGATATGGTATATTGGCCTTATTGTTTTTTGGAACAACCATAAATTATATAGACAGGCAAGTAATTGGGTTATTAAAACCCACATTAGAGAAAGAATTTCATTGGACAGAAACAGATTATAGTAATATTGTTATGGCTTTCTCTGCAGCTTATGCCATCGGACTTATTGGTTTTGGAAGATGGATTGATAAAATCGGAACTAAACTAGGCTATTCAGTATCTGTTTTCTTTTGGAGTGTTGCTGCTGTAGCTCATGCATTTGCAAAAAGTACCTTTGGTTTTGGGTTAGCAAGAGTTGGTTTAGGCGTAGCCGAAGCAGGTAATTTTCCAGCAGCTATAAAATCGGTAGCTGAGTGGTTTCCTAAAAAAGAACGTGCTCTAGCAACAGGAATTTTTAATTCGGGTGCCAATGTAGGCGCTGTGGTTGCTCCTATTATGGTTCCTGCTATTTTAGGCGCTTATGGTTGGCAAGAAGCTTTTGTTATAACTGGTGCTATTGGTTTTATTTGGTTAATTTTTTGGTGGAAATATTATGATACTCCTGCCCGACATAAAAAAATATCTAAAGAAGAATTTGGCTATATCCACAGTGATAACGAGCTAGTTTCAGAAACCGAATTACCTGTAAAATGGACTGCTTTATTTAAAGTAAAACAAACTTGGGCATTCATCTTCGGAAAATTATTGACAGATCCTGTTTGGTGGTTCTTTTTGTTTTGGCTGCCCTCTTATTTTTCAGAAACCTTTAATCTTGATTTAAAAAAGCCAAGTTTGCCCTTGGTAATTGTGTACACAGCCACAACAATTGGTAGCATCGGAGGCGGTTATTTATCTTCATATCTAATAAAAAAAGGATGGAATGTACAAAGAGCACGTAAAACTACCATGTTTTTTATCGCTGTATGTGTATTGCCAATTATGTTGGCGCAGTTTACCAAAAACATATGGGTTGCAGTAGGTCTAATTAGTTTAGCAGCAGCAGCTCACCAAGCTTGGAGTGCAAATATTTTTACCACAGTATCTGATTATTTTCCTAAAAAAGATATTAGTTCCGTTGTAGGTATTGGTGGTATGGCAGGCTCGGTTGGTGGTATTCTTTTTCCTTTGGCAATTGGTATGATCTTAGACCATTATAAACTATTAGGAAACATTACTGCAGGATATGATATCATATTTATCATGTGTGGTTCTGCCTATTTATTGGCTTGGATAGTAATGCATTTTTTAACCAGTACTAAAAAATAACTATTTATAAAGGAACCCGATTCCGAAGCGTCGGATAATGTCATTAAGTTAAGCTCTTTTAATCTAATTATGGTTAATTGTTTTCGCGCAAAGACGCAAAAGCGCAAAGGTTTTAAACGTAAACTTGGCGGCTTGGCGACTTTGCGTGAGATTTATTCGATACAGTATTGTAGCTGTTTTTCTTAACTAAATGACATTGTGCTTCAGGATCGGGACTATAATATTGAAATGAATTACGCCCAATGGGTAAAATAAATTTAAAATGATAAAAAGCAGAATAGACAAATCAACTGGTTTCGAAAAACGATTCGAAAATATTGACACGGTAGTTTTTGAGAATTCGACCGAAGCATCCAAAGCAGTTGCGCAGCAAATCGCTGCACTTATCAAGTCAAAACAAGAGAAAAACGAATCATGTGTACTAGGATTAGCCACGGGGTCATCTCCAAAAGGATTATATGCCGAGTTAGTACGTTTACACAAAGAAGAAGGGTTAAGTTTTAAAAACGTAATCACTTTTAACCTGGACGAATACTATCCAATGGAACCAGATTCAGTAAATAGCTACGTAAGATTCATGAAAGAATTATTGATGGATCAAGTAGATATTTTACCTGAAAATTATCATATTCCAGACGGACTTTTAACAAAAGAACAAATAGCAGATTATTGCGCAGATTACGAAGCTAAAATAGAAGCTTTAGGCGGAATCGATTTGCAAGTTCTAGGAATTGGAGCAAATGGACACATCGGATTCAACGAATCAGGTTCGTTACAAAACTCAAAAACAAGATTAGTAGCCTTAGACCACATTACCAGAGTTGCTGCAAGTAAAGATTTTTTTGGATTAAACAATACGCCAAGAACAGCCATTACACTTGGAGTGAAAAAGATAATGGAAGCTAAACAAGTTATTCTATTAGCTTGGGGAGAAGGAAAAGCAGACGTAGTAAGAAAATCTGTAGAAGGAGAAGTTACCAATAGAATTCCTGCGTCATTTTTGCAAGAGCATAATAATGTTGTTTTTGTTTTAGACAAAGAAGCATCATCAAAACTAACAAGAATCAACAGACCATGGTTAGTAGAGAAAATTGTTTGGACAGATAAATTAACTCGTAAAGCTGTTTTAGGATTAGCGCTAGATTTAAAGAAACCAATCTTAATGCTTACCGATGCTGATTATATCGAAAACGGAATGAGCGATTTATTGGCCGATTCAGGACCAGCTTACGATATCAATATTAAGATATTTAATAAACTGCAAAATAC
>NZ_JPRM01000030.1 GCF_000737695.1 Flavobacterium hydatis | reverse complement strand
ATTACATTGTTTTTTTGATATAAAAATTTTTTTATGGAAAATAACAATGATTTAGGCAGAAGAAGGTTTCTTAGAAATTCTTTATTGGCCGCTGGAGGAGTTTTCATCGCCCCACTTATTGAAAGTTGTAGTGACGATGATAAATCGGATAATAGCGGTGCGCCAGATGGAATGAAAAATGAAGGGTTTGAGACTGGAGTAGCCAGTTTTGACCCGACTGAAACCGGAGTGATTATCTGGACAAGATATTCAACAGGTTCAGACGCTGAAATTACCTGGGAGCTCAGTAAGGATGCCGGGTTTTCGGACGTATTAAGAAAAGGACAGGCCGGAGCATCTTCCACGAATGATTTTACAATAGCGGTAGATGTTCAGAATATTACCTCTAATACAAAATATTATTATAGATTTTATAATGCCAAAACCAAACAGGCAACTGTTACTGGAGAAACACGAACGCTGCCGTCTAAAACAGATATGGTAAGTGATGTTAAAATGGCTGTTGTTTCCTGTTCTAATTTTCCGGCAGGACTTTTTAATGTGTATGGTGCGATTGCTTCTTCAGATGCCGATGTAGTGGTTCATCTTGGAGATTATATTTACGAATATGCGCCAGGAAAGTATGGAACAAATCCCTTTACCAACCCGTTGGGCAGAGAACATAAACCAGCTAGAGAGATTATAAGTATCAGTGATTACAGAGAACGTTACAGACAATATAGAGGAGATAAAAACCTTCAGCTTCTTCATCAGAAAAAACCTTTTATATGTGTCTGGGATGACCATGAGTTTGCTAATGATACCTATAAATCAGGTGCAGAAAATCATCAGCCTAATGAAGGAGATTTTCAGATGAGAAAAATGGCGGCTTTTCAGGCCTACAGCGAATATATTCCGCTTAAAACAGGAAAAGATCTTAGAATTTATAGAAGTTTTAATTTCGGTAATATTCTTTCACTTTATATGATGGATACTAGAGTTATAGCAAGAGATAAGCAGATGAGTTATTCTGATTATATTGATAATGGTGGAAGTTTTAATCAGACAAAATTTAGAACAGATTTGTTAAGCACAAGCAGAAAATTAATTGGAAGCGAACAAATGACATGGCTGGGATCGCAGATCAATGCAGATACTGCTAAATGGAAAGTATTAGGTCAGCAGATCCTGATGACAAAAATGCTGATTCCTGCAGAACTGCTGCTGCTTTTGAACCAAGTGTTGGCAGAAGTAGATCATTTCGGAAGTGCACAGCCAGCAACTATGCAGGCTCTTATTAGTGCAATCTCCGAACTTGTTGTTATTAAAATGAGACATAAACAAAGTGATCCATCTTTAACGGCTCAGGAAATTGCGAGAGTCACGACAACTTTGCCATATAATCTGGATGCCTGGGATGGTTATTTTGCAGAAAGAGAACAATTGTATAGTATACTTTCTGGAAAAAATGTTGTGGTACTGGCTGGAGATACTCATAATGCGTGGATGGGTAAACTTACCAATATGCAAGGAAATTTTATAGGTACTGAAATAGCTTGCAGTTCAGTTTCATCGCCAGGATTGGAGGCATATCTTGGAATTACATCCGACCCTAAAAAGGCTGTAGAATTAGCACAGGCATTTACAGTGCTGATAGATGATTTAGAATATGCAAATTTATATAAGCGAGGATATACATATCTTAAATTTACCTTATCTGGTTCTGAAGCTGAATGGCGATTTGTAGATAATGTAACAACTGAAACGACTAATACTATTACAGAAAAAAAATATACTATAGCATAGAAATTTCATTTGACACTGGTTGAATTTTTCCCAGAAGTGTCAAAAAAATGAGCGAATTAAATCGGAACAGGAGTAATCATGTTCCGATTCCTCCAACCCAAATGTGCCACGATTTTGCCACAAAACTTTTGAGTATTTTTATAAAGATTGAAAAGTGCTTTAAAACAAAAAAACCTGCGAATCCTTGGATTTGCAGGTTTTAACACGTTTTCGGGTTTTCTGAAAAGATTGTTAAAGTTGCCTTTTTCACTTCTTTTCCCCTTTTCGTGGGGAGAGCAGGATTCGAACTTTATGTGTTTAGATCCCGTCTTTGCTACGTATTTATAAATGTCTTGAACCTAATGCACCGATTCTGCACCCAAATTCAATTTTACTATTTCAACAAATCATGCACAAAAATTAAAACACTAACGAATAACTGACAGTACTATTATTCTTTTTTGTACTACAAATATACCAAAAATACTTAATATTTACGGTTAAATAGAATTGTCACTTACACAGATTTTTCAGATTGAACTTTTCATTAAACATATTTACAGTTTTAAATATGATTACATTATTTCAAGATTTGAAAACGAAAACTCAAGAGGAAAAAATTATATATATACCAATTTTTTGAAGTTTTTTTTTAAAGATTGGGTGATTACAATATGGAAATTTAATTTCTGGATATGTAATTAATAATATTGAATTATCTTAATTTAAGTCCATTTCTAATCTGACTCTTTTTATTCGTTTTTTTACTGTTTAACTAGTACCTAGTTATAAAAAATAAGCGATTTGTATGTCCTGTCGGGGGACCTCGAAGGGACAAATTTCTATACATTTTATGGAAGATTTGAAGAGATTGGCTTACTGGATGTAGGACCTGTCTTAAGATGGCTTCAACAATTTGGTTTAGATGTCCTGTTGGGGATTGATGAAAAAATGTATAGTTTTATATATGATTTTACCATAAATTGCAATCTTATAATTTTAATTTATTTAAAGTAAAATGAGATAGCCCTTAATTTTTTTGTAAAAAAAGATATCAGCTCCATATATGTAAAGTTTTGAGCTGGCAATAAAATGTTAAGCAGAATCTCTTTTACAATCGACTATTATTATTGTATCGCATAGTAATTATATAAAAAGCCCTGAAATTTCAGAGCTTTTTATATAATTGTAATTTATTTTTAGCAAATTACATTTTTGGAAGCAGTACTGTGTCCACTACATGTATAACACCATTAGATTGATTTACATCTGAAGTTGTAACTTTAGCCTTATTGCCGCTTTCGTCGCTAATGTACAAATCTTTTCCATCCATCCAGGCAGTTAGAGTTCCGCCGCTCACTGTTTTTAAAGCAGCTTTTCCTTTACCAGCTTTTATTGCTTTTGCAATATCAGAACTATTCATTTTACCGGCCACTACATGATATGTCAATATGGTTTGTAATGATTTAATATTCTCAGGTTTCAATAATGTTTCAACAGTTCCAGCCGGCAATTTATTAAATGCTTCATTTGTTGGTGCAAAAACAGTAAATGGCCCTTTACTTTGTAAAGTTTCAACTAATCCTGCTGCTTTTACTGCTGCTACCAAGGTGGTATGATCCTTTGAGTTTACAGCATTTTCTATAATATTTTTATTAGGATACATAGCCGCTCCACCAACCATTACAGTTTTTTGTGCAAATGATGTAGATCCAAATCCTAATGCCAGGATTGCCGCTGCTAAAAATTTTCTAGTTTTCATAATTACTTTTTTTAAGTTATAAAGTCATTTACGCTTTAATATTCTTTTTGGTTTTAAAAGAAGTCAAAAAATAAAGTAAAATAAAATCGGACTAAGTAAAAGGTATTATGGATGAGTATTTTGAAGTAATATTTTTTGCGCAATTTACTTTTGTCAAAATAATTTCGCTGTTTTATTCAAAATCAAAGCAAACATGTAATGTATAGCCTAAATTTCTTCTTCTTTATCTTTGGTACTCCAAGTTTTCAATTAAGTAATTTTAATCAATTGATTATAAACTTTAAAAATCAAATGTTATTCTTTTAGCCCTTTTAAGTACTTAAAAGCTGGAATTCTAGAAATAAAGAATTGTGGCCTGGATTTTTTATCAATTTATAAAATAGAATTTCTTCCCATCTTTTAGATTATATTTATTGGTTTAAGATTTAATGTATTATCAATTCTCTCATAACTTTAAAAGTATTATTTTTGTTTAATGTTATTTAATAACTGTTAAACAAAATATGATAAAGTCAATCATTGTAAAAATCGATAATGGTGTAATGAATGAAATTCAGATCGATAGAATTATAGAAATGGCATGGGAAGACCGAACACCTTTTGATGCAATAAAATTTCAATTTCATCTTTCAGAAGCCGATGTGAAAGCTTTAATGAAAAAAGAGCTAAAATTCAGCAGTTATAAATTATGGCGCATTCGAGTTGAAAATTGTAAAACAAAACACGCTGCAAAGAGAGCCGAAACAATAGAAAGATTTAAATGTAACAGGCAAAGAGCAATTTCAAATAATAAAATATCTAAGCGTTAATAAAAATATTCGAAGATGATAAAAAAAGATAAACCCGATAATGTAGTATTTTCTTCTGAGCATGGTTATAATGCAAGCCTATTGCCATATGCTACAAATGTTGGCGCACCGGTAATAAAAGCAGATGATTTAGCAGGATGGAAAGGCATGGGCCTAAATAAGGTAAACAAAGAGTTTGAAAGTAAATTCAATGAACTAAAAATGCAATACCAGGATTTAATCGAAGAATTCCAATGGAATGAATTGGTATACAATGCCAGATTTTCTTTTGAACCTATTGTAGGTGAAATATATCACTTATATAAAGATGCAGACGGTTTTGATTTTCTCTCACTTATAGGACCCAAAGAATGGAATAAGGAACATATTGCTACTTTTAGACTTAACAGTGATAAAAAATGGATACTCATCAATTGAAAAGTTGCATTTTTTAATAAATTTCTACTAATGAAAAACAAAATAAATTTTAAAACCAGTGATCTGGAAAAAATGGAAAAGCAAACTGCCGTGCATTTAATCAATAGTTTAGGCGGTTTTAAAAGTGTGGCATTGGTAGGAACTTCTGATGTACAGGGAAATACTAATTTATCCATTTTTAGTTCTTTTTTTCATATTGGAGCAAATCCTCCATTAATAGGTATGATTTTTCGCCCCAGCCCGCCCGAGCGTGATACCATGAGAAATATTTTAGATACAGGATTCTATACCATTAATCATATCAATGAACAGATCTACAAGCAGGCACATCAGACATCAGCGAGATACAATAAAGAAATTTCAGAATTTGATGCTGCAGGACTCAGTGCGGAATATAAAAATAACTTTCCAGCTCCTTTTGTACTCGAAAGCAACGTACAGTTAGGCATTAAATTTAAAGAAAAAACAGCCATTTCAATCAATAATACTACTATGATTATCGGGGAAATAGTCCAGATTTTTATTCCCGAAGACTGCTTGTCTGAGGATGGTTTCCTCGATTTAGAAAAAGCCAATACCGTTACTTGTTCCGGTCTGGACAGCTATCATAAAACCATGCAGTTAGACCGATTTAGCTATGCAAAGCCCGATAAGGAAATTAAATCACTGCTTAAAAGTTGAATAAAAAAAAGATAAATATTATGTGGTTCAAACGTGATCTGCGTTTTACAGATCACGAACCTCTTTTTATGGCACAGCAGGAAAATATCCCTCTTCTTTTGGTTTATTTTTTTGAACCCTCAATAATGACTTGCGATGATGCTGATGTCCGTCATTGGCGGTTTGTTTATGAATCCTTAAAGGAAATGCAGTCTAAATTAAAATCATTTGCTGCGCAGATTTATTATTTTCATAACCAAGTCCAGACTGTTTTTGAGCACTTATGCAGTCTTTATGAGGTTCAAACAGTGTTTTCGCATCAGGAAATTGGCAACAAAGTCACTTTTGACAGGGATATTGCCATGCAGTTTTTTTTTGATGATCATAAAATTCTTTGGAAACAATCTCAGCTCCATGGTGTTATCAGAAAGCTGCGATCAAAACAAGATTGGGATAAGCGCTGGGAAGAAACAATGCGCGCAATTCCTAAAATGATTGACCTGAATACTTTTAAATTTGAAAATTTAGATCCTGATTTTTATCAAAAACTAAAAGGAAGAGTACTTTCGAATGAAATTACAAACCGAAATAAAAATTTTCAACAAGGTGGCGAATATTGGGCCTGGCGATATTTAGAAAGTTTTGCAAAAGAAAGACACGTAAATTACAGCAAGCACATTTCCAAACCAGCTTTAAGTCGAAAAGGCTGCAGCCGTTTATCGCCTTATTTAACCTATGGAAACATAAGCATGCGAATGGTGTATCAATATACCAATCAGTTTTATGAAACATCATACAACAAAAGAGCCATGCTAAATTTTGTTTCCAGACTTCACTGGCATTGCCATTTTATGCAAAAATTTGAAAATGACTGTCAAATTGAATTTGAAAATATAAACAAAGATTACGATTCCTTGGTCAAGCCAAAAAACGAAATCTATATAAAAGCCTGGCAGGAAGGTAAAACCGGCGTTCCTATTGTTGATGCCTGTATGCGATGTTTAGTCCAGACAGGTTATATCAACTTTAGAATGCGTGCCATGCTGGTTTCCTTTTTTACATTCAATTTGTGGCAGGACTGGCGGGACCTTCATTTCTTGGCAAGACAGTTTTTAGATTATGAACCCGGAATTCATTATCCGCAGATTCAGATGCAGGCCGGTACAACAACAGGCAATACCATTAGAATTTATAATCCCGTAAAAAATTCACAGCAGCACGATTCAGAGGGCATATTTATAAAGAAATGGCTGCCTGAGCTGGCTGAAATTCCACCACAATTAATTCATGAACCATGGAAATTAAATCTTATTGAGCAGCAATTTTACAAATGCGAAATAGGTAGAGATTATCCAGAGCCTATAGTTGACATAGAACAAACTCGAAAATACGCCAGTGATATTGTTTGGAGTTTTAGAAATAAACAAAAAAATGAGAGGAGTTAAAAAACAAAACCTGCCCACTAAAATCTGCATTGTTTGCCAGAGCCCATTTGCGTGGAGAAAAAAATGGGAAAAAATCTGGGACGAAGTGAAATATTGCAGTGATAAATGCAGAATAAGCAGATAAATGATATTTATACTGGTACTAGTTCTTTAACAAAGGTATTAATGGGTAATATATTTAAGAAAGTCAAAAAAGACTGTTTATCAATTTAGAAAGCTTTTGCTTCTTATATTTATTAGTCCCTTAATAGTTATAATGCTTGCATCTGTAGCTGAATCTAAAATAATAAGACCTTCACTATCTAGCATTATTAATGCATCTAAGACTTTTGCCTGATTTGACCTTTGGATAAATAAACTCTCTTGTAGGGATTCATTCAAACAAGCAATAACCATACTGGTTAAATCTTCAAAAGGGCAAGTTTTTTCAGGGCTTTGTGCCAGTATATTAAGAATGATTTCAGAAATAGTAAACTTGTTATACATAAAATAGTTTTACTTAAAATTATGCAAAATAATTCTATTTTAAAACTTTAAAAAGTTACCAAGATAATTAGTACAGAATTAGAATATTAAACAAAATTACTTTCCAGAGTAAATATTTACTTTTTAAAATATTTTTTTTTAACTCTCAAAATCAATTAATAACAAAACATCGAAATAAAAAGCGGGGAATTTAGAATCTAATTGATGTTAGACGTACTTAGGTAAGAAAAGTCGTTTTAAATGTTATACTTTTAACTAACTTTATTAATCGTAAATTATGGATCAGGATATTATATTAGATAAGTTAAAAAAAGCGAAGCAAGAACTTATTTTTAATCACGAAGAATTGCAAAGATGTACTAAAGATTTAAAAATTGCTAATGTAAATTTGAACATCAGAGAAAAAGAAAAGGAGTTGAACATGGAAGAATTTAACAGTGGTTTAGAGCAGATGATGTTTGCAATTTCTCACAAGGTTAGAAAGTCCGTTGCCAATATCCTGGGTCTTTCAAAATTGTTGTGTGAAGATGTAAATCTTGGAAATAATGAGTTGAAAGAAATTTTACTTTTGATTATTCAATCTGCCGAATCACTGAATGCTTCGACAGAAGAATTATCGAAGTTCATTTGTATAAAGAGGCGAACGGATATATGAATGATGGGAGGTCCAATATCTCGATATTGCTATTTTAGTATTATTCAGCCCAGTCATTAATCCAGTTACCAACAGTCTGGCACCACTGGTCGTCGTCATTCAAACAAGGAACGGCCAAGAAATTTTCTTCTCCATTTTTCTCAAAATCTTCTCTGGCACGCATGGCAATTTCTTCGAGCGTTTCTAAACAATCCGAAACGAAAGCCGGTGTTACCACAGCCAGATTTTTAATTCCTTTTGCCGGCATTTTATCAATTTCAATATCGGTATAAGGCTCCAGCCATTTATCTCCAGCCAATCGGGACTGGAAAGTTAAGCTGTATTTATCTTCTGGGAGACCTAATAATTTTACTACTTGTTTTGTCGTTTCATAACATTGATGACGATAACAGAAATCATGCGCTGGTGAAGGTGTGTTACAGCAAGAACCGTCAATTTTGCAATGCGATTTGGTTACATCGGTTTTTCGTATATGACGTTCTGGAATTCCGTGATACGAAAACAATAAATGATCGTATGGAAATCCAGCTAAATGTTTCTGAATTGAATCTGCCAGATTTTTGATATAATCCGGTTTGTTGTAAAAAGCAGCAACATTGGTAAAAGTCATCTGTGGAAATTTCTTCTTTCTGATTTCCTCTGCCTTTACTAAAATGGTTAGAGTAGAAGCCATTGCATATTGCGGATACAGTGGGAAAAGCATTACTTCGCTAACGCCTTTATCGTGTAATTCCTGGAGGCCTTTCTCGATGGTCATGCTTCCGTAGCGCATTGCCAGTGCAACCGGTACATTTACCAATGGTTGTACTTTCTTCTGCATTCGTTCTGAAAGCACTACAAGGGGCGAACCTTCGTCCCACCAGATTTTTGCATAAGCATGTGCCGATTCTTTGGGTCTTTTTCTTAAGATGATGCCTCGGACTAATAAAGCTCTCAATAAATACGGAACATCGATCACGTATTTATCCATTAAAAATTCATCTAAATACGGCTTTACATCTTTTGGTGTTGGACTTTCGGGAGATCCCAAATTTACTATTAATACGCCTTTCATTATTTTTTTGCTTTTTAGTTAAGCTTTAAGCTTTAAGTATTTGTTGTTTGAATTTTTTCTAAAAGTAGCATTTGCTGCCATTTAGAAATATGAGTAATATTATTTTTTATTTATACTGCAATTTACAAAATCGATACTGTTTTAAAATTGGTATTAATCGACATCAGATATTTTTTTGGAGTTGTGGCAAATTTTTTCTTGAATCCCGCAATGAAGTGGCTTCCGGTGCTGTAACCTATTTTTAAGCCCACTTCATTTACATTGTAGCAGCCGCTGTCAAGCAGTTTTCTGGCGCAATCCATTTTGTAATCAAACAGAAAACCATAGACAGTATCACCGTATATTTGTTTGAAACCTATTTTTAGTTTTTTCATATTAAGGCCAATTTCATCTGCCAATTCCTGTAAACCAGGGGGTTCATTCATATTTGCAATAATAATTTCTTTGGCTTTTCTGATTTTCAAAACATTGTCCTGATCAATTAAAAACGGACAATGTTGTGCACTTGGATTCTCAGACCTGTTAAAATACAAACTCAGCAGTTCATATCCTTTTGCTTTGTAATAAAGGTTTTTTATAGAAGGATGAAAGTTATAATGAAACAGCTGGCTTAAAACAATTGCCATCGGGGGACTGATATTTGCTTCAGTAGAATACTTTTGGTTGTTATTATCAGCACTTAATAAAGTAATATAATCTGCTTGAGTAGAAAACAGCGCGTGAAATTTCTTAATCGAGACGATAATAGAAATCACCCATGAATTTGGAGCAAGTTCTAAATGAAGTGATGTCTGCTTTTTAGGATTATACAAAAGCAGGGATTTTTCCTCTTTCAATTCTAAAGTATAACTACCCTGACTGAACAAAAAATTGCTATTGCCTTTCAGTCCGAAATGAAACTGAATCATATCACTTCCCAGCTCACGGTTGGCAAAAAAAGGCTCTGAACTGTCATTCTGAAAGCGTATAAGGGTAAAGTCGTCTTCAATTTTCGTTTCTTCCTCCATTTTTTTTGATATAATGAATAATTGACTTTTTAAGTTTTTTTGGTAGTTATTGTCTGTTTGCTCCTAATACTGCTGCAACTTGAATGTTTATTTTATTAGAAACTTTGCTTTTAACAAGGCTTGGTATTGCAATATTAAAATCACTGGCATTTACACTAAAATCAGATAAAATACTAACTCCTGATATTGATTTGCTTATCCTTGCTGTGGTGCTTACATCCTTAGATTTTCCGTGAAGTTCCAATTTACCCTTAATGATAAAATCTTTAGGATTTACCGTTAGGCTCTGAAGATCAAATCCTTCTATTTTTCCTTTAAAGAATGCTTTTGGATAGCGGTCACTTTCAATATAATTTTCATTGAAATGTTCTTCCATCAAAGCGACTTTAAATCGAAATCCTTTCATTAAGGCTAAACTTGCAATTTCGCCCGTTGCAGGATTCAGGACAAAAGTAACATTAGTATTTGTGGCCTTGACTTCTTCAAAAGAAGCAACGGATGCTTCAAAAGTAATTTTTCCTGATTTACTGATCATTTTTTCTTGTGAGAGGCCAATAGCGCAGACATATAGCATTGCAATGAGTATGTTTTTTTTCATAGTTTTTTGGCTTTACATTGTTTTTAGTGGATAAGATTTATCTGGTTTAGCATTTATTTTAAAACCGCAATAATTTGAACCTTTACCTTATCGTCCAGTTTATACTTAATAAGCGATGGGATAGGGATGCTAAAATCACTGGCATTTACGGCGAAATCAGAAATGATGGTGATTCGCGGCCCCGTCTTGGTAATTTTTGCAGCGGCTTTTATATCTTTAGATTTACCGTGAAGTTCTAACTTCCCTTTTATGATATAATCTTTATAATCTTCTGTTAGACTTTTAATGTCGAACCCCTCAATTTGGCCTCTAAAAACGGCTTTTGGATACTTATCGGTTTCCATGTAATTTTCATTAAAATGTTCTTCCATCAAAGCCATTTCAAATTGGAATCCTTTCATTAAAGCAAGGCTTGCCACTTCTCCTGTTGCGGGATTTAAAACAAAAGTTACATTGCTGTTAGTTCCTGCAACCGGCTGAAAAGAAGGTACTGAAGCTTCGAGCGTTATTGCTGCAGATTTAGTTACTATTTTTTCTTGCGAAAAAACAATAAAAGAAGCCAATAGCATTGGCATTATTATGATTTTCCTCATGATCTTGTTCTAGATTATTTTTCTAATAATCCATCCTGATTCCATTTATTTATAATATCTATAGTGGTTTGAGGTAATCTTGGTCCGCCCTGCGGCATTAAGGAACTATCTCCATTTTCTAAAGAAATTCGTGTAAGCAATCCTCGATTTAAAACTGCATTTTTCACCTGATCATAAGTAACTAAGGACATAGGCGCTCCATTTTTAGGAACTGCTGCATGGCATACAACACAGTTATTATCAATAATAGATTTTACATTTTGGCTGTACGTTGCCAGACCATTAATGGGTGTGGGGTCCATTAAGGTGCTTGGATCATCGTTGGCGCAGCTTACAAAGATTGAAGCTAATGATGAGATAACGAAAAGTGTTTTTAGATTCATAAGATTGGTTTTTAGTTATAAATAAAGGCATGATTTTAAGAATCATCAGGCATTTCAAAATCATATACGTTGAAAAGCATAATACAGATTTAACAAAAGGCATATTTAATGGTTTAAATCCAATAGGTATTTTTTAACGTAGATAATCCAAATACTAAAAAACAGTTATGAGAAAAAAAATACTAACTACAATTTCCCTTTTTATAATAATCGGAATTTTGTCTTTCTTCTACATCTACAAAGGGCATAGGGATATAGAATCAGAAACTGCCGATTATGTTGTAACCGTTAACGAACTAGAAAGAGAGTTTGCTTCAAACGATAGTCTGGCTTACATCAAATATCAGGACAAAACAATTGAATTATCTGCACCAGTAACAAGTATTGATAAAGCTGGTAATGGAATTGTTATGAGCGAAAAAATATTTGTGACATTCAAAAACCGTTTGCCTCAAAATATTACATCCGGGAAAACTCTCAAGATTAAAGGGCGTTTTTTAGGATATGACGAATTGCTCCAGGAATTTAAAATAGACCAATCTTCAGTTGTACACTAATACAAATAACAATTTAAAACTAACCTCATGAAAAACTTTATTCTATTATTTTTTTTATTTCCGCTGTTAAGCTTCTCCCAAACCGATTTGCTCTCTGGAGTAGAAACTCCTTCTACAAAAGAAAAAGTGACATCTGCATTCAAAGCCCTGAAAATTGTTAATCTTGAGTCTACAAAATTGGCCGCAAAAGGTGATTTGTATTTTGTTGTTGCACACCGATTCGGATCCATTAAAGATGGTTTTGAAGGTTTCTACGGACTGGATAATGCCAATACACAAATTAAATTTATTTACGGTTTGACAAATGGACTTAATGTAAGTGCGGCCAGAAGTGAATTTGCATATGACTTTGCAACAAAGTATATGCTATTACCTCAAATAAAAGATGGTTTTCCCGTCACTATAGCCGGGTTCAATAGTTTGTCTATTAATAACACGTTAAAAGAAAGCTTGTACCCTAAACTTGAATTTAAAGACAGGCTTACTTATGTAGCACAGCTGCTGATTTCCAGAAAATTTTCTGAAAAGCTGTCTTTAGAAATTGTGCCGTCATTCTTTCACCAGAATTTTGTTGACGACGTTGACCAAAGCAATACTCAATATGCTATAGGTTTTGGAGGAAGATATAAATTCGCCAAACGCTGGTCTTTAAATATGGATTATGCAGCGCATTTAAACAGGGCACAGAATTCTCTTTATAAAAACCCGCTGTCTATCGGTTTTGATTTAGAAACAGGCGGGCATGTTTTCCAGATGCATTTTACCAGTTCACAGGCAATTGATGAAGCTGGATATCTGGGAAGAACAACAGGCGATTGGAGAAAAGGAGATATATTTTTTGGATTTAATCTTGCCAGAGTTTTCTAGTATCTCCTTTATTATTAAATTATTAGGTAATTTCTGTATTTAAAACGATTCTAAATTGATCAATTTGCAAGTATTTCTAAAACCGCAGCGATTAAGTAGACGTAGATAATTTTAAAAACATAAAAATTATGAAAATTAATAAAATAATCAAAAAGGGACTTTTTATACTAAGCGGAATATTTGGGCTATTTATTGCCATTTTGCTTTTTCACATTATAACAGTAAAACCACCCGTTTATGATACGCCAAATCTGCAGGTAAGCAGAATCGATTTTCAATCAGATATCGATTCTCTGCAGGCCAGACAAATCTGTGCCGATTTAAGAAGTATAAAAGGCCTGACATCTGACTCTATAATAGTTAAAAGAAATGTTGTGGTGTATTTCCACAATAATAAAATTACAAACTCACAGAAAGTTTTCAATGAGTTGATGTCTAAAAGACACTATGATGCTAAGCGTTATATTCTACCTGCAAATTTAGCAAACAAAGAAGTCTGCCCAATGAATCAAAATAGCTTGAGTTATAAATTATCTCAAAAAATAAATCGTTTTTTTAATTAACCCTTTAATACCTTAAATTTATGAAAATTTATTCAAAACTTACACTTAGTGTATTGCTTGCTGCATCTGCAGCTATGATTTCCTGCAGCAGTAATGACGACGAAACCCCTGCACCTCCTGTAAAGGCATCAATTTATGAACGCTTAGGCGGGACTAAAATGGTTTCTGATCCTGATAATTCCGGCCAGATGATTGAGCAGGGACGTTTGAGTTTCCGCAAAGTGGTAAATTCAACTATCGGATTGATTGTTGCTGATATCCAATCGAATGCTTCAGGGAATCTGCAGGCACATTTTGCTCCTTTATTAGCAGAAACGGGAACTACCCAGTCTACCAATATTGCTAAATTATCAGATAATCTGACTGATTTCTTTTCATTTAACACTGGAGGTACCAATGCTGTAAATACATATTCAGGCTTGAGTATGTCAGCGGCGCATGATCCTGCAAAAAACCCTCGTATGGGAACAAAATCCAGCAGTGCAGATTATACAAAATTTGAAGGATATGTTGGAGCTGCAGCCAATGCAAATGGTGTTGCTTCAAATACAGAGCTTTATACTGATATAGTTGCTGTTTTAGAATCATTGAGAACTCCTATAGTTCAAAAATAATTTTCTTCTCAAAACGCTGCCTGAAAAAGGCAGCGTTTTATATTTCAATACTATTACGGTGCCGGATTCTTTACAATATTATAGAATCAGTATATAAATATTTTGAAACTCTCATGTAATGTATAATGGCAGGAAATTATATAAAATTGCCAATTTGAATCAATTTATTCCACAGCGATATATTAAGTCCTTCTAGCGTTGTTATATATAAATTAGTCAGTAATAATTTTTTGAACTTTTTAAGGAAAGCATAAATATGGAAAATTTTAATATGTCCAGTTCCACCACTTTTTACGCATTAGGGCTAAGCTATAAGAAAGCAGATGCAGAAATTAGAGGAAAATTTAGTTTAGATACTCAAGCACAATCTGATTTATTGATGCAAGCCAGAGCAGAAGGCTTAGAATCATTAATCGTGACTTCTACTTGTAATAGAACTGAAATTTATGGTTTTGCCCATCATCCTTATGAACTCATCAAATTGCTTTGCGAAAATAGCAATGGTTCTGTTGAAGAGTTTCAGCAGGCTGCTTATATATATAAGAATGAAGAAGCTGTTAATCATATGTTTAGGGTAGGGACAGGTTTAGACAGTCAGATTCTGGGCGATTTCGAAATTATCAGCCAAATTAAAATCGCTTTTAATCATAGTAAACAAGAAGGTTTGGTAAACACTTTTCTGGACCGTTTGGTAAATACTGTTATTCAAGCGAGCAAAAAAGTTAAAACAGAGACTAAAATTTCTTCTGGTGCAACATCCGTTTCTTTTGCATCAGTGCAGTATATTATACGAAATGTGGCAGATATTGAAAATAAAAATATTTTGTTATTCGGAACAGGAAAAATAGGAAGAAATACTTGTGAAAACTTAGTAAAACATACTAAAAACAGCCATATTACTCTTATAAACAGAACAAAAAACAAAGCCGAATTATTGGCAGGAAAACTCAATATTATTGTAAAAGATTACGACGATTTGAAAGAAGAACTACAGCAGGCAGATGTGCTGGTTGTAGCTACAGGAGCACAAAACCCGACTATTGACAAAACATCGCTTGCTTTACATAAACCATTATTGATTCTGGACTTATCCATTCCACGGAATGTAAATACTAATGTAGAAGAAATACCCGGTGTAACTTTAATACATCTGGATTATTTATCTCAAATTACTGATGACACGCTGGAAAGAAGAAAACAGCATATTCCAGCTGCAGAAGCTATTATTGATGATCTGAAATTAGAACTGAATACCTGGGTAAACGGCCGAAAATGTGCGCCAACCATCCATGCATTGAAAGCGAAACTAAATGATATTGTATCGGCTGAATTTGCTTTTCAAAAAAAGAAAATAATCAATTTTGATGAAGTTCAAATGGATTTAATCAGTTCCAGAATTATTCAAAAATTAACAAACCATTTTGCAGTCCACTTAAAAAATGAAAATAATTCCTTGGATCAAAAGATCGAGTTTATTGAAAAAGTGTTCCAAATTGGACAGTTTACGCAGAAAATAAGCCCTTCATCAGCAGAAGAAAAATATAAAATTAAACTTTCATAAAAATTCTAAAATAATAGGCCTTAATTCTGGAATTTTAAAAGTATAACTTTCTAAAGATAATGCTGATTTAGCAACACTGAAAATGATGCCCAAATTTTTCTAAATGATCACACAGCTGGTTCTGGGAAAATTATTGATAGTGGAAGAAGTTTAAGTATCTAAAAATTTTAATCTCAAGAAAATGTATTATGATAATATACCAGATGTATTGATGGTTAATTATTCTATCTAACATTTAAAGAAAATCATAGATTTATAGTAATATCGCATAAAAATTAAAACAGCCGTTCGCGCTGTTTTTTTATTTTACAATGTCTTAAATCGAAAAAAATGGTTCTGTCGCATTAGGATAACTTTATCTTTATAATTTTAAACCTAGCGAAAAATGAATACCGAAGTTCATTGTTATCCTCAGTCAATTATTCTGCTGGCAGTATATTTTAAAGTTAGGTTTACTTTAAGTTATCGGGATATTGAAGAAATAATGAAGATAAGGGCTGTGATTGTGGTTTATGCTAGGATTCAACATTGCGCTTATGCCGATTTAAATGCACGCAATAGCTATTTTCGGACATTTAGGGATCTTTGTTTTGCTGTCGAAAAAATAAAGTTTTTCTATTTTTGATTGTACAAAAGCCGGGAGCGTTCTGCAGGGCTTGAGTAATCGAGTATTGAGTTAATCAGGCGTTAAGAGTTGTTGGCGGAATTTATTTTGGAGTGGTGAGCATCGTCAATTGTAGATAATATTATTTTTTAGGTTTATTATTATTATTATTATTATTATTATTATTATTTGGAGCTCTTACCGCTTTATGTTCCAATCTTTTGCGCAGAACACTGGCACAAAAAGATTTTCACTGTTATCAGGGCTAAGGGCCGCCTAAAGGTCCTATTTTATCTTTTGAAAAATGCATATTCGAAGCCAATTGTTGTATTTTTTGTAAATTATCACTTTTTTTAATATCATACGCTGCAATTCTCTTAAAGCTATTAGTACTTTCGGCAAAGAATAAATGAAGAATCTAAACATTGGAACGTATCTTTCAGAACTACTAAATACGCACCTTTTAATACTGATGCAATAAAATATAGCATAGTGCGGCTCTTTAGACTAATAAATTTATAAAGTATAATAAAAAAGGCGTCAATTGTCTTCAATTGGCGCCTTTTGGCAGTGTGGTGACAGGAACGGGATAAATTTCAACAAAATTTATGGAGGTTTGAAGAGATTAGCTTACTATATTTAGTGTCTTTCTTCCATTGGCTTTATGAATTTGGTTTGGATGTTCCGTTGGGGATTGATGTAAAAATTCATGAGCTTAAATTATTTAATTGTCTTTTCATTTAGTTTTAATTGTAGTTCCTTTAACAGTACTTCATTTATACTTTTTAAAAACTTAAGATTTCTTAATATAAATATTTTTTTTAAAATGACTCTAACTTATCGAATGGAATTAATTCAATTTTGTGATCCAAATCTGAGTGTCCAGCATCTTTAATACAATAAAGTGCAGTCATAAAAGTATTTAACAAAAAAGTCATTCTCAAAGATTAAAATCCATATGCCTAGAAAGATTCAGGAGGTTAGATAATGGATAACTATGTTTATATCATTCTGTAAATTAATAGTTTAATTTTAAAATTACTTAAAGGCTTATATTTTATGCTTACAGATTCTATAGAACTTATTATTATAACATTTTACCTCTTTATCAAGATCATTTTTAAGTTATCAAGCCTGTTTTCTGATTAATTAAAAATTTAATAAAAATATCATATTGATAAATAGTAAAGTTAGGTAAGGGCCATATAGTTTTGCAGTAAACTAAAACTAATGTAGTGAACGCAGAATACAATACTTTTTTAGACAAAAAACCTGTTTTCAATAAAGTTTACCAGCAGAACTGGAAAGCCCTTTATTCTTTTGCTTTTAATATTTTGCGTGATAAAGAATCAACAGAAGATATTATTCAGGAAATATTTATTGACTTTTGGGTACGAATGAATGATACTGATATTCAAAATTATACAGCATATTTGTTTCAGGCAGTTCGAAACCAATGCGCTAAAAGGCTTAGATATAAGAAACTAACAGTTTTTGAATTACAAGTTTTAGAAGAATCTATACAATTGATAGATGAGGAAGAATTTTTTGAATTTCCAAAAGAGCAGATCGTTGAGCAAGTCAGACAAAAGGCACATGAAATTTTACCTCCTAAGTGCCTTGATATCTTTAATCTTAGATTTTATGAAAAGCTGAGCATTAAAGATATTGCTGAATATAAAAAGATATCAGTAAGTACAGTTGAAAATCAAATTAATAAGGCTTTAAAAATGTTAAAGACAGAAAATGATTACTTCATTAAATTATTGGACATCCTTATTTTTTGTTCTTAGCTAGAGTTCTTTTCAAGCTTTTTGTTAAGAATGTTAACAAATTGTAATCCTTTAAAAATTTTATAGGTGCTGCCTGCTTTTCGTGTACTATATAATAAAGACCTTATTAAATAGTCATATGCAAAAACAGTACAAGCATCTTTTTAAAAGATACAGTGAAGAGAAATCTTCTGAAAAGGAAAAAAAAATAATAGATACTTATTTTAACAAAATTCAATATAACGGTATTACAGAACAGAATATTGATAATGTTTTGGGAGATCGTATTTTGCTTAAAATAGAAGAACGTTTAGAAAGAAAAAAGAAAACCTATTATTATAGAATTTCGGCATCTGTTGCGGCTGTTATACTTTTAGGAACGTTGCTGTTTACTTTTAATTCTATTTTTAAAACGAATCATTTTATTACTGTTGCTGCACAATTTGGTGAGCAAAAAAATGTACGATTACCTGATTCCTCAGTGGTTTATTTAAACTCAGGAAGCAGTATAGTTTATCCGGAACACTTTGGAGAAGATTCCAGAGAAATTACTTTAAAAGGAGAAGCTTATTTTGAAGTTGTACACAAAGAAAAACATCCATTTATAATTTCTTCAGCTCATTTTAAAACGCAGGTTCTGGGAACCAGATTTATTGTAACCAATTATGAAAAAGGTCTTGCGTCAGTAACGGTTGTTTCCGGAAAGGTAAAAGTTACAGATCAGCATTCATCTAAATCCGAAATTATCACTAAAAATCAGAGAGTGAGTTATGATGATGTTTCAGGGGCTTTTATAAGATCTAATAATATCGAATCATCAAATTACCTGGCATGGAGAGAGGGAAGAATCTTTTTTGATCACGCTCAGATAGATCAGGTATTGCTAACACTACAGAGAAAATACAATGTGGTACTGAAACTGGATTCAAAACCTTATCAATGCAATACTATTAGTGGAAATTTCTCAGGCAATGACATCGAAAAAATCTTAAGCAGTATTCGTTTCATTAATGATATGGAATATAGCACAATTAAAAATGACACCATAAAAATTAAACTAAAACCCTGTAAAAACTAGCGCCTATGCAAAACTGAAAAACTACTCAAAAAATATAAAAAAAACCCGAACATGGCGGCCACCAATCATCGGGTCACATTAATTGCAAATAATTAACATAAAACAAATATATTCAAATTATGTATCTTGTAACAAATAAAAACAATAATAAAAAGAATATACTTTTCTTTTTTTTGGTTACGTTATGGACACAAGTGACATTTGCGTCAGCATTTACCTCGCAAAGCACAGAATCTACTCCAGTATCAGTTTCAAAAAATGTTTATGAACTCAAAGCTTTATTTAAAGCTATTGAAAGTCAAACTGATTTTTCACTTCTTTATTCTGATGAGGTTGCAAAACTTAAAACTCAAGTTCCTTTTAGTTCAGGAACACAAACAATAGCAGCATTACTTAAGGAAGCTGCTGTTAAATTTAAAGTTGCTTATCAGATAAATGATGGTTTGATTACTTTTAAAATGAATAATCCTGCTAAAGGTAAAAAGGCAGTAAATGTCGCAAAGCAAATAAAAATCTCAGGTACAGTTACGGATAATTTAGGTAAACCAATTCCCGGAGCTACAATTCTGATTGAAGGAACATCAGTAGGGGTGCAAACGGATTTAGACGGAAAATACAGTATTGAGGCCGGAGAAGGAGAAATACTAGTTTTTGTTTATATGGGATTTAAGACCGTTAAACAAAAAGTTGAAAAAGATAGGACAATCAATATTACCCTTGAAGAGGAAGCTGAAGCACTAAACGAGTTAGTAATTACTGCCTTAGGAATTAAACGAGAAGAAAAGGCTCTTGGATATGCTGTACAAAAAGTCGATGGCTCTTCAGTACAAACGGTAAAAGGTGTAGATGTTGCAACGTCATTAACTGGTAAAGTATCAGGTTTACTTGTAAAAAACAGTACTGAATTTGCAGAATCCCCTACTGTTGAAATTCGAGGCGAAAGTGCCTTATTAGTTATTGATGGAGTACCTTATGGAAACATGACTCTCAGGGACATTCCTGCTGATGATATAGAATCTTTAAGCGTACTCAAAGGAGCAACTGCATCAGCCTTATATGGCTATCGTGGCGCCAGCGGTGCTATTGTTGTAACAACCAAAAAAGGAAGTTCTAAAAAAGGCCTTACGGTATCGTTAAACAGCAGTACGATGTTTACAGCGGGTTATCTGGCAATTCCCGAAACCCAAACGACTTTTGGAAGACAGATAGATGCTACTACCAATATGTATAAGGGAACAGGCTCTTGGGGAGTACCAATGGAAGGACAAGAAGTTGTTCAGTGGGATCCGGTTAGTAAATCGTATAAATCGATGCCTTATTTACCAGTAGGAAAGGATAATTTTAAAAACTTTCTGGATCAGGGTTACATTTTAAATAATAACTTAAGTGTAACACAGCAAGGAGAATTCGGGAATCTTAGATCATCTGCAACCTGGGTTAGCAATAAAGGGCAATATCCAAATTCTCAATATGATAAATATACTTATGCATTAGGTGGAGATATTAGTGTAGATAAATTCAAATTATCATCTTCAATATCGATAAATAAGCAAAGTTCGCCAAATATTGGATTTAATGGTTATAAAGGCTATGATCCAATGTATAATATTCTGGTTTGGTCATCTCCGGATTACGACATACGAAAATATAAAGATTACTGGCTTGTAAAAAATGAGTCGCAAAATAACAGTTATACCGGTACAAATAATAATCCTTATTTTGACAGATTTGAAAGATTACACAGTTTAGACCGCAATGTTTTTAACGGTTTTGTTTCGGCAAGTTATGAAATAGCGCCCTGGCTTAATGCTACTGTCAGAACTGGTTTTGATACCTATAATAACAAACAGACAGTTAGGGTTTCAAAAGGGTCTCTGGTTGGTGCCGGTGTCTCTACAGTTATTCTTAACGGGACTGAGATTTGGGGTGAATCTCTAAAAGGATCTTATAATGAAGGCCTAGGAAGTGGTTATAGTTCTAATACTGATTTTATCTTAAATGGAAATAAAAAGATCAATGATTTTGATATTGACGGTCTTTTTGGAGGAACTATTTATTATACACAGGACGAAGGTATTGAGGCCAGAAGCCAGGGAGGACTTTCTGTTCCTGGGTTCTATTCTTTAAAGGCTTCTGTTACTAATGCTGTTGTGAATTCTTCTGTTTATAAAAGACAGGTAAACAGTTTTTATGGAAGACTTGCCGGATCGTGGAAGGGAATGGCTTTTCTTGAAGGTACTTTACGAAAGGACTGGAGTTCAACTCTTCCTGAATCTACACGTTCTTATCTTTATCCATCTGTTTCAGGCAGTTTTTTAGTCTCAGAAGTTTTACCAAAATTTGATTGGTTAACTTTATGGAAACTTCGCGGTTCCTGGACTTCATCTAAAACCCCGGCAGGAGTTTATGATATTAATTCGGTTTACAATATTACAACCAATTCCTGGGGAGGTTTAAACTCGGCATCTTATCCTGATGTTATCCGTGGAAACGAAGTTAGACCCGAGTCAGCCAGTACATGGGAGATGGGAACAGCTGCCAATTTGTTTAAAAAACGTTTGTCATTTGATTTTACTTATTATTCAAAGAGAATGTACGACTTTTTAACCGCTACCAATGTCAGCAGTGCATCAGGTTTTAGCTCAAATTATATCAATATAGATCAGGAAATTACCCGAAGAGGAGTTGAACTTACACTAAACTTTACACCAATAAAAACTTCAGACTGGCAATGGGATGTAATGGCAAACTGGTCTAAATATGCACGCTATTATACCAAGTTGGACAAAGAATTTTCGGCAGATAGACCCTGGGTAAAAGTTGGAAACAGAGTTGATGCTTTTGTTTTAAACGATTTTCAGAAAAGTGTAAATGGTGCTGTTATTTATGAAAATGGGCTACCGGTCTATTCTCCTTATGAGTCCGTTTATGGATATGGTGATCCTGATTGGATTTGGGGGCTGACATCTTCACTTTGTTATAAAAATTTCACTTTGAATATTTCTGTTGATGGACGGGTAGGAGGTTTGGCACAAACTACAACCGAAATGTATATGTGGCAGTCTGGAAACCATCCTGACTCTGTAAATGATATTCGTTACAAAGATATTACTACCGGTACAAGTAATTATGTAGGAGATGGAGTAAAAGTAATTTCAGGTGCAGTAACTTATAATGCTTACGGAAATATTACCAGTGATACCAGACAATATGCTTCAAATGATGTTCCTGTTACTTATGAGAACTATGTAAAAAGAATTCATAAAGGTACAGCCTGGGGAGGTAATTCATCTCCTGCGGATACTTACAGCACTACTTTTTTGAAATTAAGAGAAGTCTCACTTACTTATAGTGTTCCTAAGTCAGTATATAGTTTTATAAAAGCAAAAAATGCTACAGTATCAGCAATAGGTCAAAATTTATTCCTTTGGGCAAAAGATTTTAAATATTCTGATCCAGATGGAGGAGTTGATAATTTTAGCGATCCTTCACAGCGTTTTGTAGGTTGCAATATTAAGCTTGAATTCTAAATTTAAAAGTAAACATAATTTAAAATTATTGATATGAAAAAAATAATCGTTGCAATTACAGGTATGCTAATGTTTTCTGGCTGTAGTAATTTTGATGAAATCAATACCAACCCTAATACGCCTACCCAGGTAAGTGCTTCACTATTAGCTACAAATATAATTCTGAGTATTGCTAAATATCAAGGCACTGATTCAAAAGAATATATTTCTGAAAATGCTTTGCCAAAATATGTTGGTTATGCTAATGAAGGACAATTAGGAACTCAATATAACTTAATAGCCAATTCAAGTTTTAACAAAATGACCATTTTACCTGATATTGATAAAATGTTACTTGCTGCTCAAGGCAGCCCGGCAGAAAACTCATATAAAGGAATAGGTCATTTTATAAGAGCGTATACTTTTTATATCCTTACCATGAAGATGGGAGATATTCCATACAGTGAAGCAAATCTTGGACTGCAAGGCAATTATAAACCAAAATACGACGCTCAAAAAGAAGTTTTTATGGGGATTCTTGGTGAATTGGAACAAGCACGTCTTGAATTCTCACAAGGTTTGACTTTTGATGGAGATCCAACCATTTTTAAAGGAAATCCTCAAAGATGGAGAAGAGCCTGCAATGCATTTGAACTTAAAGTTCTAATGACTCTCAGTGCAAAAGAGAGTGATGCTGATTTAAAAATTAAAGAGAAATTTGCCAGTATAGTTAATGAAAATATACTTCTTCAAGATGATTCTGATTATTTTGGCTTAGAGTATAATACCGTAAACCTTCATCCATTATACAGTACAAATGATATGTTTACCGGAAGAACTATTTTAAGTGATATTGTAGTAGACAATCTAAAAAGACTAAACGATAAAAGATTGTTTTATTTTGCAGAACCCTCAGCAGATCAAATTGCAAAAGGATTAGCTCAAAACAGCTTTATGGCTTATACTGGTGTAAAAACTTCATTAGATTATGGACTAATGAACGCTAATTATGCAGGTGGCAAATATTCTAAAATAAACCTGCGATACCAAACCAAACAAAATAGCGATCCAAGAAGGCTGCTTACCTATGCAGAGCAGGAACTGATTTTGGCCGAAGCGAGCATTAAAGGCTGGATTACTGCATCAAATGCACAGCTTTATTATGAAAATGGAGTGAAAGCTGCCTTAAAAAATCTTATGAGTACAGATGCTTCTTTTGCACATGGAAATCCTATTGTGCAAAATGATATTGATACTTATTTTATCGGTGAAGCAGCATTTTCGGCAGATGCAGCTACGCAATTGAAGCAAGTTTGGATGCAGCGATATTTGCTCAATTTTTTAGTTGATGCAGAAACTGCGTATTTTGAATACAGAAGAAATAAATACCCGGATTTTAATATTGACCCGACAACAAACCTAAACGTTAATAGTCCTACTAGTATGCCTATAAGATATTTATATCCTTCTTCGGAATTGAATTATAACAGTCAAAAGTTGATGGAGGCCTTAAACCGTCAATTTGGAGGTTATGATGAAATTAATAAGACAATGTGGCTTTTAGCAAATTAGCAAAAAGGTCATATTGATTAGTTTTGTTTTTTTATTTTTTTGAACGCTGCTCTTTATAATTAGAGCAGCGTTTTTATTGGCAAATAATAGAAAATAAGAAATCAATTTTAAAGATTTAAAAATAAATTAATTCAATACAGAATAAAAATAAAGTTATGAGAAAAGTAAAATTTTTGATAGTGATTCTTTTGGCCATGCAAATCAATGGACAGAATTTAAAAATAATGACTTACAATATTCGTGTAGACCTAGCAGTTGATGGTGATAATGACTGGAGCCACCGCAAAGATTTTTTTACATCCCAAATTCAGTTTTATCAGCCCGATGTATTTGGAATTCAGGAAGCGGCACCAAATCAGGTAAATGATATTGCAAGTAACCTTGCTCAATACAGTTTTGTTGGTATAGGAAGAGAAGGTGTTGGAAAAGGGGAATCCTCTACTATTTTTTATAATAGAGAGCGTTTAAAAATGCTTTTAAATAACACATTTTGGCTTTCAGAAACACCCGGTGAAATTTCTTTGGGTTGGGATGCGGCATATAAAAGAGTCTGCACCTATGCTTTGTTTAAAGATCTAAAAACAAAGCAGCTTTTCTGGATTTTCAATACCCATTTAGATCATGTTGGTGAACAGGCAAAAATAAATGGTATAAAACTTATTCTTGCTAAAATTAAAGAAGTGAATAATAAAAATTATTCGGTCATTTTTACTGGAGATTTAAATTCAGAGCCTGAATCAGAGGGCATTTTTCTTCTAAAGAAAGAAATGAAAGATACCAGAGAAGTTTCAAAAACACTACCTTTTGGTCCTTCTGGAACTTTTAACGGTTTTAAGCACAATGAACCCGTAACACGATTGCTGGATTATATTTTGATATCTAAAGATACTGGTTTTAAAGTAGAAAAATTTGCTGTTTTAAGTGATTCAAAAGACTTAAAATATCCATCCGACCATTTGCCTGTTTATGTAGAATTGAGTTATTGAAGGAATATATATCCGATTAAATAGAAAACCTTTTGATAATTTGTAAGAAAAAAAAACTAATATATTTAAATTAGCATTAGGGTAAACGGGATAGTAAGAACAAAATGAAGCCTCATTTTGATACAAACAAATTCGCTTTGAACAAGATTGAATTTTATATGTAGGCTAGTTTTAAAATAATTAGGTATATTATTAAGGAAAATTAGTTATTTTTATCGTTAAAAGAAATAGAACTTCCTTACATAATTACGTTTGTTATAATAGAAAAAAATAAAAATTCAGTTATATGCAAAAACCTGAAATACCTGATAACGAGCATCTTCGTTTCGAAGCCTTAGATGCTTATAAAATACTAGATACATTGCCTGAAGATGAGTATGATGCCTTAACCAAAATAGCAGCACAAATTTGTGGTACACCCATCGCATTGGTCACTTTAGTTGATCATAATCGACAATGGTTCAAATCGCATCATGGTTTAAATGCAACCGAAACTCCAAGGGATTTTGCTTTTTGTGCACATGCAATAAACACACCGGATGAATTATTTATTATTCCGGATGCCACTAAAGACGAAAGGTTTCATGATAATCCGTTAACAATTAATGACCCAAACGTAGTGTTTTATGCAGGCGCTCCGTTAAATACCAAAGACGGTTATTCTTTAGGGACGCTTTGTGTTATTGATACAAAACCAAGAGAAGGTCTTACAGAGAACCAACAAGAATCATTAAAGGCATTGGCCAATCAAGTGATTTCGCAATTTGAACTTCGTAAAAAAAATAGATTTTTAGAAGATTTGAATGATGAAATTATTAAAAAAAATGTGCAGTTGGACCAATTTGCTTATCGGCTTACTCATGATTTAAAAGTACCAATACGAGGTATAAATTCATTATTAATTTTTATAAAAGAAGATTATAAAACACTCCTTGAAGACACAGAATTAGAAGCTTGCATCGATTTAATTTATTCTCGAAATGAATACATGGATTTCTTAATTAATGGAATCTTAGAATATACAAAAGTTAGTAACGATCAAATTTGTTTTGAAGATTTTAATGTCGAAAGCACTATTCAATATATAGTTAATAATGGTGCTTTACATATTCCGACTCATATAAATTTTAGGAATTGCGATACCTTTATAAGGCATTCAAAAATAGGTTTTGTTCAAATTATTCAAAATCTTTTATCAAATACAACGAAACATACCGACAAAGAAGAATGTAATGTTTGGATTTCACTAACAGAAAATGAAACTAATTATTCTTTTGTTTATGAAGATGATGGGCCAGGTATACCAGAAAAATATTGGTTAAAAGTATTTGAGTTGTTTGAAACAGTTAACTCAAAATATGGTAAAAATGCCGGTATTGGCTTGTCAACAATAAAAGCCATAGTAGATCGAGTAGTGGGTACTATTTATTTGAAGAATAGAGAAGATAATAAAAAAGGTGCTTGCTTTTGTTTTGTTTTACCAAAAGAGTATAACTGTTAATTTTTGACGGAAGATTTTATCAGCCTACAACAAGCATTTTACTTTTTCTTTTAATAAAAGTAGTATCGAAAATTTGTTTGTGAAGCAAGAAAATAGCACTTCACTAGAATTACATCGCCTTTTAATGATTTTAATTTGGATAAAAGCTCAGAGCTTTTTGGGCAAAAAAGGTGGTAATATTTTTTGGTACTTAGCAAGTCTTTTTTGAAGGTGTAGGCAATTTCAAAATTGATTTTTAAAAGCGCAAAGTACAACAATAAATGGCAATGTAATTCTGGAAGTAACTGCAATAGTGGAACAATATTGGCGCAAACAGGGTAATGGCAGTGGCAAAAATGAAACAAAAATTAGTTTTAGTTTGTCATTTTTCAAATAACTTATAAAAAATTCTTTGCTTGATACTATAACTTATGGTAACTAATACCGTTTTTGAAATGTATCGAATAAAATTTTCTTTTTTAAACGGTTATTAACAATTTGAAGTGTTATTCCGATTAATGAAATGGCTAAAAAAATCATAATCAAAGTGTTTGCTTCGATAGGGATCTTTGGCTCTAGGTTTTTTCCAATAGTTATAATAATCATGGAGAATACTAAATAGTGCTCAGATTTGATTCCAATAGGAATTGTGTTTGCTAAAGTAATTGCTGTTTTCATTTTTCAGTGGTATTTGAATGAAACTTCATTTCTTGTTGATAAATAGTTTTAATTTTGAGTGTTTACTAAATCGAATAGATTATCTATCGAAGTTGCAATCACTGCTGACATTGTTAAATTGTTTTTGGAAATAATTATTTTATTAATTTTTATTTTTTTTGTTCCTTAATTCTGACACAAATCTAAGACGATTATAAGAATTGTTTTTTGTTTTTTCGATGAATAGCAGTTTGTTGTCGATCAATAATCAATCTTTATGCTTGAATTACAGTTGATTATGATTTTGTGTCGATAAATTAATATTAAAAATGGAAATCGTCCTTTTTTTTGTTTTTTTTAATATTCAGTTTACTTATTATATAGTTACAGACGTTCTACTTATATATAAGAAATTTTAAAAATCAGATGCAATGGCTATTCGATAAAAATTAGATTGAAGTATTAGGATCCCTTTTTAGATGTCGTTTTTTACTGGCTTCCGGATATTTTTTATGAATGAATTACATATAAAATACCATTCGTCGACACTTTTTTTGCAGTTGTCTACACTATATTATGAATTAACTAAAAAAGACTCTTGCTTTAAAAGGAATAAAATACCTTTGAAGTTGAATAAGTATGCATCAAACTTTAAAATTAATAAAATGGCAAAATCGTTGAATATACTATTAATAGAAGATGATGCAATTGAAGTAATGAAATTCAATAGAGTACTAAAAAGTTTAGAACTCAATCATCGAATCATTGAAGCAAATAATGGAGAAGAAGCAGTTGATCTATTAAAAAGGAAAGAAATAATACCAGATGTTATTATTTTAGACCTTAATATGCCTAAACTAAACGGTATCGAGTTTTTATCTATCTTAAAAGCAGATGATGTATTAAAATATATACCAGCAATTATCTTAACTACTTCTAACAATCATAGAGACGTGATGGAGTGTTATAAAATAGGTATTGCGGGCTACATTTTAAAGCCTTTGAAATATGAGGATTATGTAGATAGGATAAAAAAAATACTAGACTATTGGAGCACGAATGAATTAATTTCTCAGTAAAAATAAGTAGCGTTATTTTTTGAATCTAGTACTAGAGATAAGAATTAAAGCTTTAAAATATTTTTTGTTTTTTATGTCATAAACAAATTGAAAACCACTTGAGATTTAAAACATTTGTAGTGTAAGAAAAAAAGTAGTACTTTACGTTACAATTCTAAAAGAGTTGAATAGCTGGAATTTGAGTTGGGTTTAGCAGTAGTCTTATCTACTTTTCGTAATCAAAAACATTCGAAATAATAGAATGTATCCAGATGCCGTATTCATGAAATTTTTAAAACTAAGGAGGTAACAACATGGAAAATTCTCAATTTCATTTTGATAGTGAAACATTCAATAGGATTTTCCCTTTTTATGTTTTACTAGACCACAACTTACTTATTCAAGACCGAGGTGAAGGTTTAATCAAAGTACTTCCGGACTTAAAATGCAGAGGATATTTCCTGAGATCATTTACAATTACCAATCCATTTATCGAAGAGCTAAATGTTGACAATTTTTATAAAGTTACCAATCAATTAGTTATAATAGAATCTGTTAAAGATAAAATTTCGCTTCGAGGACAATTTGAAAACTATGAAAGTGGCTATTTATTTATAGGTAGCCTATCGCATACTTCCTTGAATTATTTTGAAGAAAAAAAAATCTCTCTTTATGATTTCGCTAACTACGATGCAGCATTACAAAATTCTTTGAATACAATACATCAGCAAGAAAATCAATTAAAAGAAGCCAATAAGAAAATTGTTGATATTGCTCTTTTTACTACTCAAAGTCCAGATCCATTAATTCGGATTGATTTTGAGGGACATCTATTAAAAATGAATCCAGCAGCCGAAGATTTAAAAAATCTTATATTTCAGGGAATTGATTATGAAATTGAGGATTTTTTAAAATTTATCATTCATCAAATTGATAAGAGAAAAGAAAGATGGATGTTTGAGGCGGAGAATAATGGTAAGTGCTATTCTTTTGTTTGTAAAAGTCTGCAACAAGAGGGCTGTGTAAATATCTATGGACGAGATATTACAGAACAAAAAAGAAATCAAGAAGAGCTAAATAAGTTGTCCTTGGTAGCAAAAACGAATAAAAACGGCATTGTATTCACTTATCCGGATGGAAAGATATTTTGGTGTAATGATGCATATCTTAAATTGACAGGATATGAGAACGATGAAATCATTGGTAAAACACCTGTTGAAGTAGGTTCGGACGCTCTATCGAATAAAGAGGAGATCCACAGAATGATCAATGCATTTTACGAGGGAAATACTTTTGAAGTAGAAATTTTGCATGCTAAAAAAAACGGTGGCACTTTTTGGTCTAAAACAGTGGGACAACCCATTTTTGATTCCTCCAAAAAGGTGATTCAATATTTTGCAATGATTGAGGATATTTCTGAAGATAAACAAAAAGAAGAACAACTTTTATTACTTTCCTCGATAGCAGATAAAAATATTAGTGCAGTCATTATTTGCGACAGTGAAGGTAAAATTGAGTGGGCCAATAGTAGTTTTACCACAATGACTGGCTACTCCAAGGAAGAATTGATTGGTAAGAGTCCTGGTCGTTTATTACAAGGTGAAGCAACCAATCCAAAAACGATTGCTTATTTAAAGAATCAAATAAAACAAGGACTTCCTTTTACTTGTGAGATCTTAAATTATACAAAATATAAAAAGAAATACTGGGTTAGAGTACAAGGACAGGCGCTTCATAACAAACAAGGAGAGGTGATTAAATATTTTGCTATCGAAGAAAATATAAGCCAAGAAAAAGAGTTCAATCAACAGCTTATAGATTCTGAGAATCGTTTAACGTCATTAATAACCAATCTTCAATCAGGCATTTTACTAGAAGATGAGGATAGAAAGGTGCTAATTGCCAATAAAAGGTTTTGTAATTTATTCGATTTTAAAGGAGAACCAGAAGAGATGATAGGTTTTGATTCTAAAATGGCTACTGAAGAAAATAAACACTTTTTTAAAAGATCAGATGAATTTATTGAAAGGGTAGAAGAAATTTTAAGAAATAAAAAAAACGTCTTTTCTGAAGAAATTGAATTGGCCGATGGACGCGTTTACGAAAGGAGTTTTATTCCGATAGCCAAAGGCAAGAAAAATGATGGTCATTTATGGAGTTTTGAAGATATTACCATCAAGAAAAAGTACAAAGAAAGTCTAGAAGCAGAAAAAGAAAAATATAGAAATATTATTGCCAATATGAATATGGGTTTATTGGAAGTAGATATGGATGACGTAATACAATTAGCCAATCAGTCTTTTTGTGATATGAGTGGTTTCTCTTTAATTGATTTGTTAGGCAACAATGCATCTGAAATTTTGTTGCATCCTGAGGATAAAAAATTAGTAAATTTTAAAAATAAAGAACGGGTTAAAGGTAAGTCAGATTCGTATGAAGTTACTTCTATCAATAAAAAAGGAGAGACAAGATATTGGTTAATTAGCGGCGCTCCAAATTATAATGTAAATGGTGAAGTAATTGGTTCGATAGTTATACATTTAGACATAACTCGACAAAAGAGCCTAGAATTGCAAAAAGAAGAATTACTTAAAAAATTAGAAAAACAGAACGAGCAGCTCAATGATTATGCTCAAATTGTATCGCATGATTTAAAGTCACCACTACAGAGCATACATTCTTTAGTTACATGGATTAAAGAAGATAATGATAAAGAGTTTAATGCGCAAACGAGTCAATATCTTGATATGATTGAAGACAAAGTCGAGAAAATGGATCATTTGATTGAAGGAATTCTAACTTATTCTAAAGTAGATGATATTGAGATGATTACTGAGAATATTAATTTGAATGTTGAAATCAATAAAATAATTGATATTATTCATATACCTAAGAATATTGAAGTTATAGTAAAAAAAGAACTACCGACAATCAAAGCTGAGCGATTTAGAATGCAACAGTTGTTTCTAAATATCATCAGCAATGCGGTGAATTATATTGATAAGCCTCTCGGAATTATTCAAATAAGTTTTGAAGAGGAAAAAAAGCATTATATTTTTGCTATTAAGGATAATGGTCCTGGAATTGCTGCAGAGAATCAGGAAAAAATTTTTAAAATATTTCAGTCTTTTACATCTAATAAAAAATCAACAGGTATCGGATTGTCTATTGTAAAAAAAATAGTCGAGAATTACAAAGGAAACATTTGGATAGAAAGTGAACTGACTAAAGGTACAACCTTCTTTATTAAATTACCAAAATAGAAACTATGAAAATAATTCAAGCTTATAAAAAAAAGAATGAAAATTGGCAGTACCTAACAAATAAGGAAAAACTAAAAAATCCGCTGGTACTTGTTTTTGCCAATAGGATGCAATTAGAGCTTCCAGAAGTCATTGATGCTATTAGAAACGAGTTTCCTTATGAACATCTGGTTTTTGGCTCTACAGCGGGTGAAATTTTAGATGCAAATGTCTTTGATGATTCTATTGTTGTTAGTGCTATAGAATTTGAAAAAAGTACGTTTGCAATTAAAACCGATAATATTTTTAATCATAATAAAGATGCAAATGCTTTAGGGGAATCTCTTTACCAACAAATACCCAAAGAAAACTTAAAGCATTTATTTGTACTTTCAGAAGGTAGTTTCGTAAACGGAAGCTCACTTATTGAGGGTCTTGAGAATGGCATTCAAAATAAAGTGCCTATCTCAGGAGGAATGTGTGGAGACGATGCAAAATTTGAGAAGACATTGGCTTCTTATAAAGAAAATCCAAAAGAAGGAGAAGTCGTTTTAATTGGGTTTTATGGAGAAACTTTAGAAATTTCGTTTTCCAGTTTTGGAGGATGGAGCTCATTTGGTCCCGAAAGAATTATTACCAGATCAGAAGCCAATGTATTGTATGAAATCGATGGACAACCTGCTTTAGATTTGTATAAAAAATACTTAGGAGACAAAGCCAATGAGTTGCCGCAAGCTTCTTTGTTATATCCTTTAAATGTTACGCCCGAAGGTAAATCACAAGCTGTAGTTCGTACCATTTTAAATATCAATAACGAAGATCAGTCGATGATTTTAGCTGGAGAAGTGCCTGAAAATGCCAAAGTACAGCTCATGATGGCTTCTGTAGATGCTATCGCCGAGGGAGCTTCACAAGCGGCAATGTTAGCAATGCAAAATAGAATAAATCACCCACAACTTGCTTTACTAGTGAGTTGCGTAGGAAGAAAATTAGTTATGAATCAACGGGTTGAAGAGGAAATAGAGCAAGTGCAAGAAATAATAGGAAATGAAGTAGCAATTACCGGGTTTTACTCGTATGGCGAAATGGCTCCATTTAGCGAGAATACTTTTTGTGAATTACATAATCAAACCATGACTTTAACCCTAATCAGCGAATAATGAATACTCTTTTAAAAAGGCAAATTGCTAAATTTATAAACCCTGAGCACTTAAAAGATTTAAAGCATTTTTTGCAGGCAGTCAATGAATCTTATGATAATCACGAGGATCAGATGAACATGTTGCAGCGAGCAATGAAAATTAGTTCTGATGAACTTTTCCAAGCCAATAAAAAACTACGCGATGAAGCCAATAGTTTAAAAGAAATAAATTCAAATTTGACAGAAATATTGAATTCTATGAATTTGGATGCTGAAAAATTAGGTAATGAAAAAGATTTTAATCAATCCGATTTCTTAAAAAAACAATCTATAGAAATTGTGACTATGAATAAGCAAAGAGAAGAATTACTAAAGAGTTTAGAAAATCATAATAAAGAACTTAACGAATATGCTCATGTTGTTTCTCATGATTTAAAAGCACCACTCAGAAATATAGACACCCTTATTAATTGGGTCATTGAGGATAATAAAGAAATGGGTGAAAGTTGCTTAAACTCGCTTAATCAGGTACTTTTTAATGTCGAAAAAATGGATTTGCTCATCAAAGGAATTTTAGATTATTCTACTGTAGACAAGTTAGAATCTGAAGAAAGATTAATTGATCTTAATGAGGTAATTGACGAAATAAAGAGAGATATTCATATTCCGAAAAATATTGAAATTTCGATAATCAATGATTTACCAAAAATAAAAGGAAATACATGGCGATTCAAACAATTAATGCAAAATTTAATTGAAAATAGCATCCATTATAATGATAAGTCTCAAGGCCAAATTGAAATTGGTTGTAGAGAAAAAGAGCAAGATTTTGAATTTTACATCAAAGATAATGGCATCGGAATCGCTGAAAAATACCACGACAAAATTTTTAAAATATTCACAAAATTAGAAAGCAACAATCAAAATTCAGGAGTAGGGCTTTCTATAGTTAACAAAATTATTGAGTATTATAAAGGTTCGATCTGGCTTGAAAGTAAAGAAAACATTGGAACAACATTTTATTTTACCTTACCTAAAAACTATGGAACAGCCTAATTTAAATTATATTGACCAACTCTGCGGAGAAGACTATGCATTTAAGCAAAAAATGATTGCAATTATTAAAAAAGAACTACCTCTTGAAATAGATTCCTATCATAAATGTATGCAAGAGCAGCATTATAAGCTGGCAGCAGAGTGTGTTCATAAATTAAAGCATAAAATATCTATTTTAGGCCTTGAAAAAAGCTATGATATTACTCATGAATACGAAAATTACTTATTAAATGGCACACTTGGATCTGAAGACAAATTTGAAAGTATTTTACAGTTAATGCAAAATTTTGTAAACGATTTGTAAAAAAGCTTAGTTTACGAATGGTATTATTATTGGCAGTTAATACATATATTATGATACTTTACATTCTCCTATTATATGTCAGAGATATTAAAAAACAAATAGA
This sequence comes from Flavobacterium hydatis, assembly GCF_000737695.1. GTDB lineage: Bacteria > Bacteroidota > Bacteroidia > Flavobacteriales > Flavobacteriaceae > Flavobacterium > Flavobacterium hydatis. Next base: position 13,450 of record NZ_JPRM01000030.1, on the reverse strand, counting down.
GTCAAAATAATCTTTAACCGTTTGTCATAAAAGTACTTTTTTAATAAAAAAAGCGAAAAGCAAGTTATGGTTTTAACTTGCTCTATACTTTACTGGTTGTAGTTTTTTACCTGTAATGAAGTGCGATTTGGCCAATTTGACCAATAATTTTTATGGAATCTTTAAATGACAATTTCGAACCATCCATGTGAATCCATCTGTTTAAGGGTTTTTCTAAAATTAACTCTTGAGTCTTCGTAGAGCCATATATTTTTTTCATCCGCATAAAAATCTCTACATCAAAAACCCATTTTGTTATGAATTTTTCATTAAAGGTTTTTTCTATAATTTCTTTTGTCATTATTTTGGCGCCACATTGTGTATCGTTAATTTCCATTCCAAGAATTTTTCTAATGATATAATTTATAGTTTTGCTAATAATAGCTCTTGCGGATTGTTTGGTAATATCAGCTCCCATTCTTGAAATTCTGGAGCCAAAAACCAATTTGTATTTAGAGTTATAAATTGTATCTGCCAAATCTTGAAAATCATCGAAATTGGTCGATAAATCGGCGTCTAAAAAACCGATGTAATCAAATTGATTTTGCTTGGCCAAGTGTAACATTCCCAGACGGACAGCTTCGGCTTTTCCACCATTTTTTTTACAATCATAAACGCTAATATATTCTTCTTTTCCTTTTGTTAATTCATGCAATACAGCTAGTGTATTGTCTTTACTTCCATCGTTTACAAAACACAAATGGTAACCTAAATTTTTATGTACAAAAGACTTAAATTCATCACTAGACAAACGAGTTTCCTCGTTATAACACGGAATAACAACTCCAATACACTTGTTTTGGATATATCGCTCTTTCGAATTGGGTTTTTCCGTAACACTTTTTTCAATAGTAGAGCCTATTAATCTTTTTACTCTCGCACCAATTTCGCTTAAACTCAAAGGCTTCTTCATGTAGTCATCAATACCTAAATCAAAACCTTTTATAATGACTTCTTCATCAGTATTACCAGATAAAACCATTACAGGAGTGTTGTCTTTTTTGATTTGCTTGATATGTTTGACTACCTCCAAACCAGATTGATGCTCATTTAAAGATTCTGTATTAGAGAGATTAGACATATTAATGTCAACAATAACTAAATTTGGCTTTTCACTGTCATATTTAGCTATGGCATCGATTATATTGTCTGTACTTATAACTTCATATCCTAAACCACTTAGCAATTTTTCTAAAGACAACAAGACCAATTGCTGATCATCTACTATTAGTATTTTCATAATATTACATTTAAGTTTATTGTATTGATTTAAAACATTCTATATACATCATTATAATTTTGTCCATTGATAGGGCGCTTGCAGCCTGAAAATTAGCAATTGCTAATTCTTTTCGATAGGTATCGTTTGAAATAATTTTGTCAATCGCTATAGCTAAAGAATCGGCACTTTCCGGATTAAAAAATTCTCCTTTATACCCTTCATCTTTAATTAGCAAGGCCAAATCACCTAAATCAGGCATGATAACTGCTTTGCCGTAGCTTCCTGCTTGATGCAAAACTCCAGAACTACCAGTAGTAGATGTATAAGGGAATACCACAATTGTACTATCAGTAAAAATTCGTTCTACATTATTTTCTTCAACATAGCCGGTAAAAATTATTCCCTCAACGTTTTTGTATTTTTCTTGTACTCCATCTAAATATCCAGGTGTGTTTGGACTATCTGTTCCAGCAATCACGACTTCTAATTTTTCTGGATTTGTTTTTCTAACAATTTCGACTGCATCAATTAAAATTTCGACTTTTTTGTAGGTTCCAAATTTACCAAAAGCCATAATTTGTTTAGGGCCAGATTTAATTTCAAAATTAGGATTTTTGACTGATTCGAATGTCCCATGTGGAATTAGCATTACATTTTTGGTATGGTATTTAGCATTTAAAACATCCACATATTTATGAATAGTTACAGCAACTTTATTGGCTTTCAAAATGCATCTGGTAATGTTAGTTCCAATAAAATTATAGATCTTCTGCATGAATTTACTCTCTGTGAATCCTGCTTTTTCTAGATCAACTTGCTCTAAAATGTTATGTAATAAAACCACTGTTTTGTATCCAAAAAATCTCAAAATCATGGGTAACAATAATCCCAAGGCAGAAGGTGTTTTTTTATCTCCAAATTTTACAAACTGAAGATTAAACAAAATCACATCTGGTTGTTCTTCTCGAACTGCATTAAGAACAGAAAAAATAGTGGTGTAACTGTTAAATCTCCAACATTCTTTTACTTTTACCTTTTCTTTTTGGTCAAAGTCTAATTGTTTCGCTTCAGATGTTTTATCGGATAATAAAATTAATTCGGATACTTCTGAGTTTTGAACAAAGTTTTTTACCAAATGATAACCATATTCATTTAGTGTAACTTTACTTGGCGGAAATGCAGTGACTACAGCTACTTTCATATTTAAAATGTTACTTTTTATTGTTATTAAAAAAGAAAAAAAACAATTGAAATAATAATAATACCACCATCGCGATGATTTGCATAACAACCACTTGTTCGAGTGAATTATGATAGAGGACTATTAGAATTATTTGTGTAAGTCCCAGAAAGGCTGATATTACAACAGGCACATACTTATTTATAGAAAGAAAATAGTAAGCAAAAATATTTGCGATAGCAAAAATTGAAGTTGCCAATGCATATTTCCACAACAAAAAAGCTATGGGTAGGTATTTCTCGCCAAACATTAATCGCACTACAATTTCTGGAAATAAGAGTGCACTTAGAACAATTATTGTAGACAAGCAAACAATATATAAAACATATTTTAATAGAATCGGAAGTGTATCTTCACCCTGTTTTTTTAACTGTATTACTTTGGGCAAAAGGAGCATTACAAACATCCAAGCGACAAAATATACTACCCTGCCTATTAATGCTAAACAAGCATATAAGCCCGCTTTTTCATTATCAAAATAATGTTTAACCAAAATAATATCACTATTGTTAATGATGATTTGCGTTAATTCATAGAAGGCTGTTAAAGCGAAAAATGTAATAATGGATTTTGTATCTAAATTGTCACTTAGAGTCTGTTTGTTTTTGCTGTTAATTATTTTTTGAAAGGGAATCAAACCAAAGACAAAAGAAATTAAAATTCCTACTGCGATGATAATAGAAGATTGAATTTGAGGTAAAAGGTAGAGTAACAAAAGTGTCAAAATCAAACGACATAACATTTCAAAATAGTAGGTTTTTGACAAATTTCTCAGATCATTTTTCCCCTGATATAAACCCCTATTAATACTCATTATAAAATACATTGGAAGTCCCAAACCAAACAAAACGAACATTAGTGAGGTTTTGGTTTTAAAAATTTCTTGCAATTGATGGCTGAATACTACTACTGTAAATCCCAGTATTACACCGAAGAGGAGTGCATACTTAAAAATAAATTTTAAAAAAACATGCAATTGCGTTCCTTCTAGCAAAACGGCATATTTAGCCGCAGTAACCTGAAATGTCATTCCAACAAAAGACAATACTAAAAGCAAAGTTATTAAGATCGCAGCGTCAGCAAACTCAGAAGGACCAAGTATTCTTCCTAATAGCAAATTGTACAAATAATTTCCTGCATTTACAAATAAAATTGTAAGCATAAAAAATTTTTCCGCAGTGATCTTTTTATAAGTATTTTTAATATTCAATTCAAGTGTGTAGTATTAAAAAAATAGTATGATGAAATTTTAAAAAGCTTATTCTTATAAACAAATATAAGAAAAATAAGAAAACTTTAACAAAAATGAAAAGGAATTTATAAGATAAATTCCTTTTCGGCAACAATTAACTAAATCAACATATTTATTATGAATTGTAATTTTTGAAATTAAAAAGTACTTTCAACGAAAGTCTCTACAAGAGATTTAAACAAAAGATGTTTTGTTTTTTTGAAAATAACATCACTGTGATGCTCTAATTACATGATTCTGGCAATACTTATTTTAGAATATTATTCTGATGTAAAATTAGAGCTCTTGTATGACTTTTTTTGATATTTTAGATGTTTGGTACTGTTTCTTTCGATGAAAGGACATTTTGTACAGTTATATCGTTTTCTTCTATAAGACGATATCCCTATATTTACAAAAACAATAATGTAAAATAAGAGTGATTGAAAGAAACTTCTAATAAATATTTGATAGTAGCCTTACTTTTTGGATTGACTTTCCATGGCAGCGCTATTTTTTTTACTTTAGAAAGTTCTTATGATGCTTTAATTCACATGTTTTTCGGAAATCATTATGCCCACAGTTGGTTTGAACCTTGGAATTATAGTTGGTATACGGGTTTTAATGTGATGAGTTATCCTCCATTAGTGCACCAAACCATTGGGTTACTTTCTTTAATTGGAGGTTTGAAATTTGGTATGTTTACTGTTGCCATCGTTGGGATTATTTTATTCATTGCAGGAACTTTTAGATTTTCACTTTTAATAACTGGAAATAGAACCGTTGCAGGTTATTCTGCTATTCTGGCAGTGGTTTCTTCTTCTTTTGTAGAAACATTGCATATTTTTGGACAGCTTCCCAGTATTATTGGAGTTTCTGTTTTAATGCATGCACTTCCAGAGATTTATCTTTTTATCAAAACAGGCAAAAAGAAATATTACTTCACCTCTCTGTCTTTGATGGCCGTAACCGTTTGTTCGCATCATGTTACACCTTTATTTGGAATGGTATTTTTTGTTTCGCCTTTAATCGGTATGATAGTAATGGATACCGCTCGCGAAAATGTCAATTCATTCAAGGAAATCACATTCAAAATATTCTATAAAACATTTCTATCATTATTAAAACGGATTATTCTTTTCTGTGGTAGCGCCGTTTTTCTGCTAGTATTTTGTATACTGCCGTATTGGATTAATTCTAAAGCCAATCCCATCACTCAGGTTCCTATTCCGCATGGAAGTCGCGACAATTTTATAGAAGTAACCTCTTCTGGCTTGATGTTCTTCTTGATACCTTGGGGAATATTACTTTTTATATTGCCTTATATATTTTATAGATATTACAGCAAAAGGTATATTTTTTTCGGATTATCCTTAACCTTGCTCACTGTTTTAGGAACGGGCGGCACAACTCCAATTCCCTTAGCAATTTTAGGAGAAAATGCTTTTAATATCCTAACCTTGGATCGCTTTACACTTTGGGCTTCTATAATGAGTTTGCCCATTTTTGGTGAATTTGTGTACCGATTAGTTGAAGGTGACTTAAGAACGGCTTTGCAAGTAAAATTTGGGAGTGTTTATAGGAGGATCCTAGGCGGATTATTTGCTGGTTGCTTTTTGTTTTTTGCAGTGTTTACCATGACGTTAGGGTATTTTAGACCATTGCAACCGCAAAAAATTAACTTTTTACCAATTGTCAATTTCTTAAATCAGGATCAACACGATCACTGGAGGTTTTTGCCATTAGGTTTTGGTGATCAGATGGCCTACTTATCGACACAAACAAAGGCAATGACGGTTGATGGAAATTACCATTCGGCAAGAAGATTACCAGAATTGACTTCTCGTGCAGTAGAACGGCTGGAAAACTCCAAATTTCGAGGACTTGAAGGTATTGGTTCATTGCAGCAATTTCTAACGGTTCCTGAAAAATATAATTTGAAATATGTTTTTTCTAACGATAAATTTTACGATCCAATTCTCTATTTCTGCGGTTGGCATCGATTATCACAATTAGAAAATGGTATAATGGTGTGGGAAAAACTAAATGTGCAGCCCTTGTCTAAAATTCTTCCAAAAGATGAAGTACCGATCTATTTGAAATTAATGTGGGGAATTATTCCGATGTTAACCATTCTTCTGGCTTTTATACTTAATGTTCAGATGATTTGGTTGCAGGCCTTAAAAATAAAGCCTTTAGAAAAACCTTCTTTCAATAAGTATGGAATTGTTTATGCTAATTTTCCAAGAGCGATGATAAAATTTCTACACATTTGGACAGGGATTTTACTACTAATTATAAGCTTTGGAGCATATCGCATTTATATCAAAAATGCTGTACAGATTAGTCCTGAAAATGTTGTAAAAGCATATTATGATGCTCTAGATTTTAAGTTTTATAATAAAGCGCACTCTTATGTTGTTCCTAATAAAGAATACTCGGTGGCTCAGTTTATGCTGGAAATTTCTGTTTCGGATGGTGTTCTTAATTCTTACGCCAAGTTAGATGCTATCGAAACTAAAATTGTTCAGCAAAGTAAAGACAAAGCTAGAGTTATTGCAACGACCAAGTGGGTTACACCATTAGAATTAATTGAAAAAAAGTACATACATGACGTTCAGAAAATAAACGGGAAATGGTTTATCATTCCAGATAAAAAAGATACCGATATTCCTCCGCACGAATTCATGTCAGAGAATATTAATTCGTATTACAAGCAAGGGAGACGAAAGATAACTACCCAGCAGACCTATCATGAAGATGTACTGCGCCAACCAGATTTAGAAATTATATCGGCAAGTTTGGTAAAAATTGACAGTCAATATATAGTGATTGGTGAAGTTCAAAATATAGATAATGTTCCTGCAGATGTGGTCTTGAAAGCTACTTTATATGACAGAAATGATAAATCGATTGCCGTATTCAACGCAAAGTATACTATTAAACATAAATTGATGCCAAAAGAAGTCACGAGTTTTAAGGTGAATTTTGAAGATATTGCGTGGTTAAAGCCAACTGATGTAAAGCCAACAACTTTTAACCCCAATGAATTTACACCAAAAGAATTGAAAAATATTCCCGCTACATTTGATATTCAAAGTGCTGGAAATGTCGCAACCACCGACTTGTATAATTCGGTTGCTATTTCAGATTTAGTGATAGATAACAACCAGATCAAAGGTACTTTATTCAATTACGGAATTCAAGAAGTAACCATTCCAGAGCTCTTAATTTCGTATTACAATGATAAAAAAGAATTGGTTTATGTTGATCACCAGTTTATAAAAGAGGGTGTTCGCATTCAGCGTAAGCAATATTTTACCTATAATTTGCTAAGAGATTTGAATCCTGTGATTATAAAATCTTCAACAGAAAATTGTTTTGTAAATGGTTTAGAATCAGAAGCTCTTGCTCGTGCGGTAATTCCGGTACGAAACAGTAAACAAGAAAGTGCACAAATGCAAAGGGTTAAAGGACATAAAGGGTATTCGTTTATTAAAATTGAAATTAATAATTACATTGGAAATCCTAGATAATGAAGAATAAAATCTATATATTTTGTTTTTGTTTGTTTACCATATTATTGGTATCAGTCACTTTATTGCCTAAAAAACAAACGGGCGCTATTATACTAATTACGCAACAAAAGACTTTTATAGCAGGTGCCAAAATAGCTTTAGATTTTGAGGTCAATACGTCAAATAGACCGCAGTTGTTTTTAATTCATTCTTTAGGAAAAACACTTTTAGATGCCACCGTTAAAAATGATAAATTAACTTTTGCCCTCCCTAAAAGTTATGCTAAAAAATCGGGTCGTATTGATTGGTTTTTGGTTGTAAACGGAGAAAATAAACTACAGGGAAACTTTGAAATTTTGCCCAATAACGACACTAAAACGGATATCGAAAATTATTTAGGTCCACCAAGTACATTGGTAGGTGATGGTCATTTTGTAATGTACGTTACCATTCCGACAGATGGCTTTGATAATCCGAAACCAGAAAATACTCCTGTAATTTTTAGAAGTCAGTTTTTAAATACTATTACAAATCAAACGGTAAAAACGAAAAATCTCATTGCTTGGAAAATAATTGATGCTCCTACAAAATCTGGAATAGTTTTGGTTTCTGCTCAATGCAATGCTACCATTACTAAAGAATTTAACGCTGTAATTTTTCCTGGAATCGCTACAAATTTCATAATTTCTTTTACTAGAAATCATCAATATGCTGATGGAAATCAAATTACGACCTTAAAAACAGCTGTTATTAAAGACAAATTTGGTAACGTTGTAAGCGACGGAACCATGGTCTCATTTGTGATTTCTACTGCTAATAATATGGTTTTAAAATCATTTGGCACAACTATAAACGGAGTTGCAACTGCTCAGATTTTGCATCCTGATCACCAAGATGTTTATACTGCAAAAGCGTATGTAGCGGGAATAGCAGAAAGTAATTCTATAGCAATTAACTACGAACCGATTAATCCGAAAATTGAATTTGAATTTTCAAAAGATAAGCGCACTATAATAGTCGGCCCGTTGCGTAGTTTTATAAATCAGTTAGTTCCAGACGGAATTAAAGTGACTCTAAAAGTGTATCATCATAATCAACTCATAGCGACTTTGCAAGAAGATAGCGTAAAAGGCCATGCTGTTTTTACTATTTCATCTGAATATTATAAAGAAAAAAAATATTCATTTGAAATTTCAACCTTAGGAAGTATTCAAAAAGTAGAAGAAAAAAATTATGATAGTAATTAACAATAAAAATAATTATCGGGCAATTTTAATAGTTTCATTTATTGCGATTAATATTTTGGTATTATTTGGAATGAGTGAAATTTTGGGCTACTTAAATTCGGGAGCAGATAGAAGTTCGATGCTGCATTTAGAGAAAGAGACTTTAGATACATATTTACCCAAAGTAACGTGGGAAACCTTCAAAAATCAAGGTAGACGGATGGAAAATCAAACCATCCAGAAAATTGAGAAGCATTATTTGTTTTCTTATGTAATAAAAAATAATGCTCTTAAAAACAATGTCAATGATGGAATTGACGATTATTTTACAGAAAGTTCGAGAAAGCAATTAGAACAAATTATAGCCTATAATAAGGCCAAAAAAATTTCGATCCAGAGTACAATAATAGAACATCATGCATCGTTAGATTTTTATAGCGAAGACGGCCAACAAGTCGTTATTACCGATAAAAATGTAGTTGAATTTCAAAATATTTATCAAGATAACAAGCTTATAACTTCTGTTCGGGATACTGCAAATTATAAGGTTTTAATGTTGCTAGAGGATGGTTTTTGGCGTATTCGACACTATGTTCGGATGCAAAAAGAAAAGAGTTTGGTTGCTGTAGAATTGAATAAAAAAATATACACGGTAAAAGGAAATGAAATTTTAAAAAATGGTGCTCCCTATATCATAAAAGGTATTAATTATTATCCTAAAAATTCTGCTTGGGATATGTTTGGAAATAAATTTAATAAAGATACTATAGCTGCTGATTTTGATATAATAACAAAAGCAAAACTCAATACGATTAGGATTTTTGTTCCTTATGAAGAATTTGGTAAAGCAGAGGTTTCAAAAGAGAAATTAGATAAGGTAAAAATAGTTTTAGACTTGGCCGAAGAAAAAAAACTAGCTGTAATCGTTACATTATTCGATTTTTATGGAGATTATGCTCCAGAAAGCTGGACTTTAACTCATCGACATGCAGAGAAAATTGTAACGACTTTTAAGGACTGCAAAAATATTATTGCTTGGGATATTAAAAACGAACCTGATTTAGATTTTGAATCACGTGGGGAACAAAATGTAAAGCCTTGGTTGGAACAAATGATTGCAGCAGTCAAGAAATTCGATGCTAATCATTTGGTCACTATTGGATATTCTAATATTGCATCGGCAGAGATACTAAAAGATAAGGTAGATTTTGTATCGTATCATTATTATGAAGATATTTCACTTTTTGAAGACAAACTTGCTGTTTTAGAAAAAGCAGCCAAAAAGCCTTTGGTAATGCAAGAATTTGGGCTTTCGTCCAATCGAGGACTGTGGAGTTGGTTTGGTAATTCAAAAGAAAAGCAGGCTAATTATCATAAAAAAATGCAATCTATATTCAAAAAGAAGCAACTTGCATTTGTTTCCTGGACTTTATATGATTTTCCGAAAGTTCCAGATAAAGTTGCTGGAAAATGGCCGTGGATAAAAAACAAACAAAAACAGTTTGGATTCATCGATTCAGAAGGAAAAAACAAACCTTCTTTTTTGTATATAAATTATTGATTTTAATTTTTAAATAAAAACAATTAAGTCTTTTTATTTGACATTGAATTAACTTTTAAAATAGTACTTCACTAGAATTACATCGCCTTTATTGATTTTAATTTTAAAAAAACGTATAGCTTTTGCGGCAAAAAAGGAGATCATATTTTTGATACTTAGCAAGTCTTTTTTGAATTTGCAGGCAATTTTAAAATTGATTTTTAAAAAGGCAAAAGTCCAACAATAAAGGGCAATGTAATTCTCTAAGTAGTCGCATAATATTGGTACAAACAGGTTAATGGCAGTGACATAAATGAAATAAAAAAAAGTGTTTTAGTTTGTCATCTTTCAGACAGCTCTTAAAATTCTTTCTTTTCTTAATAGTATTACATACTCAGCAAGCTAAATCTGTTATTCATAATTAATTTTACTATTTTGTTTCTTAATTCTGATACAAATATACGTTCGTTATAAGATTTTTTTTTATTTTTTTTCGATTATCCGCACTTTACTGTAGACGAATAATCAATGTTTATACTTAACTTGCAGTTAATTACAAAAGATATGTTTAAAAATGAACATTAAAAAGGAAATAGTCTTAGTTTTTTGCTTTCTTCTTGGATTATCAATTCAAGCGCAAGATATGCAAGAGGGTTTTACCAATTTAGAGAAAGGAGAATTTGCTCAAGCCGAAATTTTTTTCAGCAAAATTTTAAAGACATATCCAGATAATAAAACGGCAAAGCTATGTTACGGTAGAGCTGTCGGTTTAAATTCAAGTCCTGAAAAAGCCACAGTAATTTTTTCTGAACTACTAAAAAAGTATCCAGATGATTTTGAAATCCAGTTGAATTATGCTGAATGCATGTTATGGAATAAAAATTTTTCTGAGGCAAAACCTTATTACTTTGGCCTGATAGCAAAGCATCCCGAAAGTTTTCCGGCTTTACTAGGCTATGCAAATACTTTGTCTAATTTAAAACAATATGAGGAGGCTTTAATCTATGTAAATAAAGCTTTGGCAGTTTCTGTTAAAAATCCAAATGCCTTAGTTTCTAAGAAATACATTCGCATGGGATACGCCAATCAATTGGTACAACAACAAGATTATAAAACTGCACTTTCTTTATTAGATGAAAATTTTGAGGATTTTCCGAAAGACAAGGAAACATTAATGAATAAAGCTAATATTTATTTAATCACTAAGGATAAAAAAAATGCAACCAAGGTATATCGAGAATTAGCAGTATCCAAAAAGGATAGCTTGTTTTCTTTAAACGGATTGTCATTAGTTTCGCATATAGCCGAAAGAGATAGCGAAGCTTTATCTATAGCCAAAAAAGCATTAAAAAATAGCCAATTTATTGAGGACATAAAATTACAAAATCAAACAAAAGAACGCTATGTTCAGGCACTAATTTGGAATAGAAAGTACAAAGAAGCAGCAGCAAAAATAAAGGAATACCAAATTAGTAATCCCAATGAAAATTGGGTATTAGCGCTTTCTGCAACTTTAGGAATGTATCGTAGTGATTTTAAAGAAAGTATTGCTGACTACCAAAATATATTGGTCAACGATGCAAAATCATTTGATGGAAACTTAGGAATATCGAATGCTTACTTTGCAGATGGCGAACCATTAAAAGCTTATGAAGCAGTTGATACTACCTTGAAAATATTTGAAAACCAAAAAGATGCTATTGGATTTCTAAAAAAATTAAATGAAAATTTCACACCAAGTGTAGAGGAGATAATAAGTTATTCATTTGATAATGGAAAGAATGAAGCCTACGCTAATAATACAGTTTTGAATTTTCCAATATCGACGAAATGGGCTTTTTTAGGAATGTATCAATACAGAAAAACTGAAAATACAGTCACTAAAAATTCGGCAGTCTCTAATGACTTCAAGGTCGGCGCACAATGGCAATTTCATCCCAAAATAAATTTTAATGTTTTAGTAGGTTCAAGTAATGCAAGATCTTTCGTTAGTAATTATAGTCAATTATTAGTAGACGTATTTTTCAAAATAAAGCCCTTAAAATTGCAAGATTTAGAATTAGGGTATAAGCGAGATATTCAGAACTTCAATGCTGATCTGGTAAGTAGAGAGATAACAGCTAATAATTTTTATTTCAATTATAATATTGGCACAAACTTCAAATTAGGATGGTTTACACAATATTATTACAGCGCGCAAAGTGATAGTAACCAGCGAAACTTATTATTTACCTCATTATATTATAATTTTTTATCAAAACCAATTTTGAAAGCAGGCTTTAATTATCAATTTATTGCCTTTCAAAAACAATTGCCAACAATTTATTTTAGTCCAAGTAAATTTAATGCTTATGAGATTTTTGTTGATTTTTTGAAAGATGAAAAATCGGCTGAAAACAATGCTATCTTTTACACACTAAGTGCTGCAACAGGATTTCAATACATTGAAAATGATAGCAAGCAATCGACTTATCGAGTGCAAGCTAAATTTGGCTATAAATTTTCAGATCGTTTTTTGGCGAATTTTTATGGTGTTAAAAGTAATATTGCGTCTGCTACTGCTGCCGGGTTTCAATATACAGAAGTAGGTTTGCGTCTTAGATGGATGTTGACATCTAAACCAGTATTCAAAGTGAAGAAAAACGAGAAATAAGAGCTTTTTTCAACTTAGTATTAAAGAAGTAGTATTTTCTTTTATAAAAATGCTACAATAAGTTCAGTCGTTTCATTAAATCTGGTCTATTGGCGCGACTTACAGGAATGACGTCTTTGCCAATTAAGACACTATTGTCTTCAATGTCAATAATTTTTTTTGTATTGATAATAAAGGAACGATGCACTTTCAAAAACAAATCTTTAGGTAATTTGTGTTCTATTTTTTTAAGGGTTGAGTGGACCACATAGTTTTTGTTTTCCGTTTTGATATGAATATAATCTCCTTTAGCTTCTATAATATTGACGAAAGCAAATTCAATTTTGATCAGACGGCGATCAATATTGATGTAAAATTCGTTTGCATTATCTTCATTAGCACTTCTATTTAAAATTGTTGTTGTAGTATTCGCTTTTTGAATTGCTTTTTGAAAGCGATCTTCGGTAATTGGTTTTACTAAATAATCTACAATACATTCGTATTCAAAAGCTTCGATAGCAAAATTTTTATCAGAAGTTATCAGTATAATTTTGGGTGGACTTTTAATTGTTTTAATAAAATCAAAACCTGTAAAATCAGGCATGTGGATGTCTAGAAAAATTAAATCGACATTATTTTCATTTAAATACTTTATGGCATGAATAGCATTTGAGAATTCTTTTAACAAGTTTAATTGAGATGTATTTTCAATCATTTTTTCTATTATGGATCTTGCCATTTCTTCGTCATCAATAATAATGCAATTCATAGTTTAATAAGATATTATAATTATATTACAAGT
>NZ_JPRM01000029.1 GCF_000737695.1 Flavobacterium hydatis | reverse complement strand
GTTTTTATCCGCGTCTTTACTTTTGTAAATCTGTGTCATCTGCGTTCCTTTATGGCTAATTATCGAACAGACTCAGTACTCTCAGTTTCTTTGTCACTCAGGATCTTAAAAATACCTTACAGGATAAAAAAAGGTTCCTGATAAAAATACCAGGAACCTTTTAAATATTATTAAATAGATTGTCTTAGAAACTGTAACCAACAGCTAAATTAAATCTTGAACCATTTCCTCTCGTATAATTGGCATTTGTACCATAAAACTGAGAAGTTGTTGTATAATAATCTGTGTTAAGCAAGTTCTCAATACCAAGTTTCACTCTAATTTGATCGGTTACTTTATAAGCTGTAGCCAAGTTCCATAAGTTGAATGAATGTATTGGTCCTTCACCAATTGCATAAGCTCCTTTTGCATTTGGTTTAAAATAATCACGATCACCTACATACATCCAATATACTTCTACATTTAATCTTTCGTTTCCGAATTTTGCATAACCTGTTATTTTAACCGGAGGAATTCTGTTTGATTTTAAATAAATGTCATTCTCTCCATAAAAATGACCATCATCATCTTTATCTCCTCTTCCTTGCACATAGGCGTAATTTCCTCCTACAGTAAGTTGTTTTAGTACTTGATAATCTGCCTGAATCTCATAACCCCATACACGTTCTGGCAAACGCTCTGCAAGTAAGAAACCATCTACTTGTATTAAGTTTGTTCCTAGTTTAGAAGTACTATAATAATAAGCTGCACTTAAATTAAACTTTCCTAATTGGCTACTAAAACCACCTTCGTAGTTATTAACGATAATTGGTTCCGTTTCTAATTTTGAGATAGCATCTTGTTTAGCTGCCGTAAGAACTCTACCTAAATCAAATACTGAGAAAGCTTGAGAGAAACTGATAAAAGGATTAAAGAATTTGAATTTAGAATATCTTATTCCTGTATTAAATACAAACGCATCATAATTAAGTTCGCCACCTTTTACAGCAACACTTCCTGCTCCATTTGCTCCTGTAGCAAGCGTGTTATAATCATCAATATTTATTTTGATATTTTCGATACGTAAACCAGCTTTTACAGTCCAATCCTCAAATAATTGAGTTGATAATTGTGCGTAAGGAGCTAGATTAACCATATCGATATTTGGAACCCATACTCTACCATCAACTAATTTTTGATTTGTTTTATCGTTTAGTAAATCAAAACCATAAGTAACATCTCCCGTAAAGTTTGACGAAACTGTAAATGGTGTATTTAAATAAGCTCTTAATCCTTTTTTGGTAGATGCCGTCTGAGATTGTCCACTTCCGTAGAAAAAGGCAGAATTAGAAAAAACCGTCAAGAAATCCTGAAAATATAAATTGGCCGTTAAACTCGTATTACCAAAAATCTCTTTGTTTACATATTGCAGATTTGCATTATGATTGTAACGTGTTCCTTCATCAGCACCCTGCCTGTCTCCGAGTACTCCAATTGCTGGGCTAACTCCATAAACTCCATTTTTAAGTACAAAATCAGAATCTTGATTAGAGCTGAAATAATTGTACATTAATTCAATTCTTTGCTTATCTGTAAGGTCATATCCTAATTTAGTAAACACATTATATGTTTTAGTTTCACCTAATCCGTATTCTGGAGATATAACCTCTCCTTCTCCATCACGGAAAACACCAGTTCTGTCATAAACACCACCTACAATATAATTAAAGTTTTTGATTCTTCCATAAAACTGTTGCAAAAGTCTATATCCTACAACAGAATCTCCTTTAATATTACCTGTAGTTCCTGCTTCACTATATCCTGCAAATTTCTTTTGGGTCTTGCCCGATTTTGTAATATAATTAATCAAACCTCCATCGGCTCCATTACCATAAATAGCTGTTGCACCTTTTATAACTTCAATACGTTCGATTACCGAAGGATCAATCGAGCGTAGTTCTCTACCCGCTGATTTTAATGGTGTCGATTGCGGAATTCCGTCGATAAGAACCAAAGGATTTCTTCCTCTAAGAGTTTGTCCGTAATTCCCAGTGTTATTAGTTGCAGAACCTAAACCTGGAACTGCAAAAGCAAGAACATTTGCAATATTTGGACTTACAATTGATAAATCCTCAATATCCTTAGCTTTAATTACCGTAACAGATGAAGGAGTTTTGGATAAAGTTTCAACTTTTCTGCTAGCCGATACAATTATTTCATCTAGCTCAGATCCATTATCTTCAGAATTTACGCTACCTAATGCCTGATCTTTATTTGATACTTTTAATAATAAATTAAGTGTTGTGGTTTGATTTTTTGAGACACTAATCTCTTGTTCTATAGTTTCGTAGCCTTTTAAAGATGCTTGTAAAGTATAGATATTAGCGGTTATTTTGTCAAATTTAAAACTACCATCACTACCTGTTATAGTACTGTATTTTGATGCTTTAAGGATGATGCTTACTCCTGCTAAAGGTTTCCCGTTTGGATTTGTTATTTGTCCTTTAATTTTTCCTGGGCTTTGTTGCGCGAAAGATGTAAAGACCGAAAATAAAAAACAAATTGTAAATATAAACTGTGATATTCTTAAGTTGAGATATTTCATTAATTTTAAATTTGACTAGTTATCTGTTTTTAATAGTTCTAAATAAAAACAGCGCAAATGTAAATATTAATAATCCCTTAACAAAAAATTATTTAGATTAATTCTACATAAATTACATTAAAAAATATCTTAATTATATTCAATATCAAACACCTAAATATTAGCAGAAAGTATTAGAAATATTAAATGTTTTGAAAGAATAGAAATCTTAGTACTACTCACCTATCACAGTCATTAATATCAATTTGGTTTTAAATATTCGTTTTAGTAATTTCACTTTTTATAACCTTAAATTATGTATTTACAAGTATTGTCTTTTTTTTTGAAAGAGGACAGAATTTGTTATGCGAATTAATAAAATGAAAACACCTTATCAGATTTCAGATTTTAAGGAACAATCAAACGAAAATGGTTATGTTCCTCTTAAAGTTTTTTGTAATAAAGTATTTAGACTTAATGATGATGCAATTTCGGGATTCTTTGATCCTGAATATCGGTTTTACGACAGTCCAAGATCTGAGGTTGTCCGAAAAAATATACGAAACAACATTACTTTTGTAACCGTTACTAAAAAAAGAAGAGCTTCTGGAGAGACTTACACCGTAAGAAAAGTTACAGGTGGCATACATAAAGACGATTTAGAGGCTTTTATTACTCAGGTGAAAATTGCAATACTAGAGAATGATCAACTATTTGACAAGGTTTACGAGCAATACGCGCAACAAAGAAATGAAGAAGTTAGAAAAAACCTGGAGAAGTATGGATCTTGAGTAATTAGAAAGTAATTATTCCTCTAATTCTTTACTTTTCTGCCAAGGAAATTTCCCTTCGATTTCTACCTCGAGTGATAAGCTTAAAAAGGTTCTTATTAATACAATAACTCCTAGCGAAAGCACTCGATCCATTGTTGGCTCGGTTACAACTGTTCCGATAATATCTCCTGCAACAAGAATTTCTAAACCTAACAAAATTCCTTTACCAAGTTCTTGTCTTAATATTTTATAGGAACGTGGAGTTGTCCCTTGAAGTGTAAAAATGAATTTACCCATCGCTAATATGATTCCGATGATTATGGTGATAATACCAGTTATTTCAATTCCTTTCGCTACATATTCTATGTATATCTTTACTACTTCCATTTTATCTTATTTTCAATAAATTAGCACAGACTAATGTAAGTAAATTAACCCACATTAATCTATATTAATTCCTGTTTTTATAAAATAAGCTTAGAATGAACAGGTATTTCTTTTCTAAAATAAACTGGTTCTTGATAGCTATTAATACCGTTATCTTCATCATAATTGAATGTTTGATAGCCGAGAGATTCTAATAATTCAATCAAAACAGTATCTTCTTTAAAAGCTTTAATCCATATTAAATCATATTTTCTTTGTGTAGCAACTTCTTCAGCTCGTTTTAGCAATACTAATAAATCTTCTTTTTTAAAATAAACAATATGATCAATCCCAACAGGTTTATTCGTACCAAGATTTTGATTAGAAAGTCTAGAGGAATTAAGTTTCATAAAACCCAATGGAGTTTCGTTGTCATAAATCATCATCATTTCGATCGAAAAATCGTTTTGTATTTTGAAGAGTTTCGGAATAGACAGATTCTCTTCGACATACTTCTCCCCTAATGCGGTTGATTGTCCAAATAAATTGGAATAGAAATTAATTGCCTGATTTTCTATCCAGCCTGCATTGTCATTTATTATGACTACAAATTTTGCAACTTTTGACATATTTTCTTTTTTTGTTTACTGATGTGTAAGATTTGATAATACAAAGTTGCGTGTATTAGTTTGACCGATAAAGAGCCAAATGTCTTATATGTTGGTCATAAAGTCGTATTAAGGGAAGTTTGAACATGAAAATTTAACCGCAGAGAGCGCAAGGGAAAAACGCAAAGTTCGCAAAGTGTTAATCGATTATGCTTTGAGAACTTTGCGTAAAACTTTGTCTTCTCTGTGGTTAATTTACAGCTACAAACCACAATCTTGTCACCCTGACAGAGGAAGGGTCTTCGCAAGAAACTAAGACAAAGTATTTCCTGATGATCGAGTTACTCGTGGAGATTGCTTCGCCAGTTCGCTATCGCTCGTGTCTTCGTTCCTCAGAAAGACAAGATTGTAGTGAGTTACATTGTCTAAACTTTGCGAACTTTGCGTAAAACTTAGTGTTCTTTGCGGTAAAATCAACAAGTTATTATCCATTATTCTTACGGTATTCCAAAGGAGAAAAGCCAGTAGAATTCTTAAAAAATTTACCAAAGACAGATTGATTAGAAAAGTTCAGCATTTCGCTTATCTGATTAATGGTTAGTGCTTTGTTTTGCAGTAATACTTTTGCTTCAAGCACTATAAAATCATCAATCCAATTGCTAGCAGTTTTCCCGCTATTCTTTTTGATAACTTCAGATAAATATTTGCGTGTAACATTTAAGTTATCTGCATAATAAGCAACGGAACGTTCTTTTATGAAATCTCTGCCAAGGATTACTTTGAACTTTTCAAATATCGGATTTTGATTTAAATTACCCGAAATGGATTGTTTTATATTATCTAACTCAAATATCAATATATAAAGATAACTTCTTAAAATCGAAGATTGATTGTTGCTATCTCCGCTAAGTGCGTCATTAATTAAATCAAATATTTTTCCGAATTTAATTTTAGCATCTTTCTCAAGGCTAAATACATGCATCTGACTATTATTAAAAAAATCATATTGATTCAAGAAGAAAACATTTGCTTGATTTTTAAGAAAGAATTGCGGTTTAAAAAAGATGATATCCATTAAGATTTCATCACTATTTTTAGTAAAACTCCTTATTACCGATGGTCCTAAAGTAATTATTGCAGGGGCGTTAATCACAACCTGTGTAAGCCTTGTTTGCATTATAATGCTCCCCTTTTTAAGAAATTCTATTGCATAACTTTCTGCCCGATAAGGTTCGCTTATATAAGGGTGATCTTTTATTTGTACATAAAAATATTCGTTTTTGTTTTCTTCATTAGTAAACAAGCTAGTATGATGCTCGAGTGAGTATGTTAGAATTTTGTTCATTAATGAGTGATTGGAAACTAATTTATATCCAAATATAATTAATGCTAAACAAATTCTTAAATCTAACTGGAATAAAAAGAAAGCAAAATTTATTATCTTTACTATTATGATAGAAATAGGTATAGATAGTTTTGCCTCTGCAATGTACGGGGACAATAATACGCTAAGTAGCGTAGATGTAATGGAACAATTATTACAAAGAATTGAACTGGCTGATCAGGTAGGTCTTGACGTATTTGGTATAGGCGAGCATCACAAAAAGGAGTTTTTAGATTCTGCTACAGCTGTAATTTTGGCTGCTGCTGCATCCAGAACAAACCATATTCGGTTATCAAGTGCGGTGAGTGTTTTAAGCGCTGCTGATCCTGTGCGTGTATATCAAAGTTTTGCTACTTTAGATTTAATTTCTAAAGGTCGCGCAGAAATTGTTGTAGGGCGTGGATCATCTATTGAGGCTTATCCTCTATTTGGTTTTAATCTTAATGATTACGACCAACTTTTTAAAGAAAAACTAGAGCTTTTACTCCAAATACGAGATAATGAGTTTGTTACTTGGTCAGGAAAATTTCGTCCTGCCATAAATAATCTTCCTATTTACCCAAGAGCATTACAAGAAAAATTACCAATTTGGCTTGGTGTTGGCGGAACTCCTGAGTCTTTCGTAAGAGCAGGGACTCTGGGATTACCATTAATGGTTGCTGTTATTGGAGGTCAAACACATCGTTTTCGTCCGTTGATTGATTTGTATAGAGAAGCTGGAAAAGCAGCAGGATTTAGTGCCAAAGAGTTAAAAGTTGGTTTACATTCGCCAGGTTATGTTGGAAGTACGAATGAAAAAGCAATTACCGATTATTATCCGGGTTATGCCGAACTCTGGACCAAATTAGGAAAAGAACGTGGCTGGCCACCAGTTACAAAAACACAGTTTGATAGTCTTATCGACGAAAGAGGTGTATTGGTTGTGGGAAGTCCAGAACAAGTAGCTGAGAAGATTTTAAGACATAGCGAATCTCTTGGTGGAATTTCAAGATTTACATTCCAAATGGATAACGCAGGACTTACTCATGCTCAATTAATGAACTCGATTGAGTTTATTGGGACTAAGGTTATTCCGTTAATTAGAAAAGCAGAGTAAATTTATTTTACATCTGAATAAAACTTAACACATAGAAACATAGGCCTTTGGATTCAAAATAAAGACGTTTCACTCTACATAAATCGCATAGGCTATGCGGGAAAATTATAATTTTCTATAAAATTCTTTACATACGCATTTCAAATCTATGTTTCTATGTGTTGAATATTATTTTACGATATACATTGGGTTAGACGCACTTCGGTGCGTCTCTACCTTGATACATTAAACAAAAAAGGTAGCCTAGTGACTACCTTTTTGTTTAATAAATATTTTGGTTATTATTCTCCGCTATTCATAAACGTCATTAAAAGTGTGTACGCATTCTTAGTTACAACCTTAGATGATGCATTTATTAGAGAAGATTTAATTTGGCGAAAGCCTTCATTGGTCGTTCCTGGTTCTACAGGAATCATTTTGTAATTATTATTTCCTGTTGACGAAAAAACAAAAAATTTGCCTTGCCATCTTACCACAGCGTCTTCTGGGACAGTAAGTGCTTTTTCGTTTTCAAATTCTGCTTCAGCATTAATAAAAAGACCTGGTAGTAAAGAACTATCGTATTTATTCATTTTACAAATAACTTCGGCTGCACGATCTCCATTTAGACTTTGGTTTATGTAAGCAATTTTTGCTGTATATTTCTTTGAAGGATTACTGTTAGTAAAAGCTGTAACAGATTGTCCTACAGAAAGTAAATGAATATCTTTTTCGAAAGCATTCATAACAAGTACGATATCACTAGTTTCCATTAATTCGAATAACATATCGGTTGGAGAAATGTATTTGCCCACATTTACATTAACCTTAGTTACTAAACCATTTATAGGCGAAACAATAGATACTGTTTTGCTAATATTTGATGCTGTAAGTGCTCTTACATTAATTCCTAATAAAGTTAGTTTCTGTGCCAATGATGCCATATTTATGCGCTGAGTTTGCATTTCTGTAGCAGTTTGTTCGTACAATTTATCACTACTGGCTTTCTTAGCATTAAGCTCTTTTTGTCTGTTATATTCGCTTTGCGATAACTGAAACTTTTCTTTTGCAGTAAGATAATCCTGTTGGAGTTGTATGTATTGCATATCCTCTACTACAGCTAGTAATTGTCCTTTTTTTACATGCATACCTATCATTAAACTTGTTTGTTTAATATATCCCCCTAACGGAATACTTATGCTTACAACACTTTTTGGAGGTACAGTAACCGTTCCCTGAAGCGTTAATATTCCTTTTACGTTTTTTTCTTGAGGGTTCCCTACAATCAACCCAGCGTTTTTTACTTGCTCATTAGTTAATTGTATGCTGTTTTCTTGTTTATTAATCTCGGCATCGCTTTGTTGTTCTTTTTTATCGCTTTTGCAGGATACTATAAGCAACAAGCCTAAAATTGTGGTTATATATGTTCTCATTATATTATAAATTATTAATGGTTTGCAGATTAATAATGGCTTTATTATAATCATTAATCCTGTCTAGATATTCACTTTTTATTGTAATTGCTTGGTTTACCACCAATACCCATTGTAGGTAATCGATATCTCCGTTTTCTAATTGACTATTAGCTGCATCAATTATTGTCGACGCATTTTTTAGTCCATCATTTTCATAATAAAGCAAACTCTCTCTGTATTTCTCTACTTCACTTAAAGCATTTGCAATATCAGTTTTCACTTCAATTTTTGCTGCTTCTGCCATTGTTTTATACGTTTCATACTCAGTTTTAGCAGCTTTATTTCTTGCTGATTGGCTTGTATAAAACAACGGAATAGATAATCCCAGATTCACATAACTAAACCTATGACTGTTATCATAATAAACTTCTTGCGCTGCATCATTGGTTTGCGCTCCTATAATACTCAGGTTATTATATCCCAACGTAATATCTGGTAACATCTTAGCTTGTTCGGTTTTCCATCTCCATTTTGCATTTTCTGCAATATGATTAGAAAGCTTAACTTGTGGCAACTCGGCAGAATTTGATTTTTCGTTTAACGAAATATTAAAATCATTCTTAATATTTGTGGCGGTTGGAACATGAATTATACTATCCTGAAGAACGGCATTAAAAGATTTCATTGTAATATCTATATCTCTGTTTACCATTGTAAGCTGATTAGTATAGAATTGTCTTGCCGATTGAGAGGCGCTTTTCTCGAGCACATTTGTTTCTCCAGCTCTATAACGCAAATCTGATTTTTGCTCCATCAATCTGTAAATAGAATCGGCATAAGCCAAAAGTTCTTTCTTGCTGTTTAACCAGATATAGGAATAAAATAGATTCCTTACATTCGATTTAATTTGTTGTGCCGTTAACTGAGATTCGGCTTTGGCAACATTATAATTCTCCTTTAAGGCTTTTTTCTGGTTGGTATATACCGTTGGAAAAGCAAAGGTTTGACTAATCCCAAAACGTGTGTCGTTAAGACTACTATTCATCTGACCATAGTCTGCATCCAAAGCTGTTTTAGGAATATCAAAAGCTGATTTCTGGAGTTGCTCTTTTGATTTTTCATTTAGCTGAGCCGATTTCACTCTTTTGTTATTCTGAATAGCAATCGATAAAGATTGATCCAGAGATGTAGGAACTTGTTGCGCTTGTACAGAAGCAGTAATAAGTAAGCCGACAAGTAGTAATGCCAATTTATCGATTTTATGTTTCTTCATTTTTTTAGTAAATACTTTAGTATGATATGTCATTAAATAAATAGACGGAAGTACAAACAACGTAAGTAATGTTGCTGTTATTAATCCGCCAATAACTACTGTTGCTAGTGGTCGTTGTACCTCTGCACCTGCACCATTACTTAAAGCCATTGGTAAGAATCCTAATGATGCTACAGCGGCTGTCATTAATACAGGACGTAACCTATTTTTTGTTCCTGTTATGATAATTAGGAACGGATCGGTGATTTCGCCTTGCTTCTGTATTCTATTAAACTCGGATATTAAAACAATCCCGTTAAGTACGGCTACCCCAAAGAGTGCGATGAACCCAACACCTGCCGATATACTAAAAGGCATATCACGTAATGCAAGTCCAAATACACCACCAATAGCCGATAAAGGAATTGCTGTAAATATTATAATTCCTTCTTTTAAAGATCTAAAAGCAAAGTATAACAATGCCAAAATCATAAATAAGGCAGCTGGTACAGCAACGCCAAGACGAGATTTTGCTTCTTGCAAGTTTTCAAAAGTTCCGCCGTAAGTAATATAATAGCCAGGATCAAATTTTATTTGAGCATTTACCTTTTTCTGCAATTCTTCTACAATCGATTCTACATCTCGACCTCTTACGTTAAAACCTACGATGATTCTTCTTTTAGCATCTTCTCGTTGTATTTGGTTTGGACCTTCAATTTCTTTTACAGATGCTACTTGGTAAAGCGGAATTTGCATTCCTGATGGTGTTGCGATTAATAGATTACGTACATCATTAATATCTTTTCGTCCGCTAGCTTCTACCCTAACAACCATGTCAAATCGTTTTTCACCTTCGTAAATACTTCCCGCTACTGCTCCTGCAAAAGCTGCATTTACAGTTTGGTTAATGTCCGAAACATAAATACCATATTTAGCCATTTCTGCCCAATCATAATCAATAACGATTTGTGGCATTCCTGTCACTTTCTCCACATATAAGTCGGTTGCGCCACTTACGGTTTTACTAATTGCACCAAGTTTTTCGGCGTATTCAGCAAGTTTATTTAAGTCTTCTCCATAAATTTTGCATACAACATCTTGTTTTGCACCAGTCATAAGTTCGTTAAAACGCATCTGAACCGGAAATTGAAAACCTGTCGTAACTCCGGGAGCAACTTGTTTTACAGTTTCGGTCATTTTATCTGCCAGTTCTGGGAAAGATGATGCACTTGTCCATTCCGATTTGTCTTTTAAAACAATAATCATATCTCCGCCTTCTATAGGCATCGGATCCGTAGGGATTTCGGCACTACCAATTCTGGATACTACTTTTTCTACCTCAGGATATTTACTTTTTAACTCAGCAGAAATTTTCTGGATGGTTTCGGTAGTTGTAGATAAATTTGTTCCTAGTAGCAAACGTGTTTCTACAGCAAAATCTCCTTCTTCTAGTTGTGGTATAAACTCACCTCCCATTCGTGTAAACAAAATCATTGCAATTCCAAATAAAACAAATGCCGATATAACGATAGACTTTCTTACTCGCAAAGCTTTTGTTAACCAGTTTTCATAATACGATTCTAATCTTGCCATGATTCGGTCAGAAAGATTGGGTTTGTGGTTTACTTTCTTACTAATAAACAAAGAGCTAACCATTGGTACATAAGTAAGCGATAAGATAAATGCTCCTAAAATGGCAAAAGCAACTGTTTGCGCCATTGGTTTAAACATCTTCCCTTCTATTCCTTCCAGAGATAATATTGGAAGATATACGATAAGGATAATAATTTGTCCAAATACTGCCGCATTCATCATACGCCCTGCCGAACTAGCAACTTCTTTGTCCATTTCTGGTTGCGAAACACTATCAACGCCTTTATACTTTTTGGTGCTATGCATATGGTGCAAAATGGCTTCGACTATAATTACGGCTCCATCTACTATTAAACCAAAATCCAGCGCACCAAGACTCATTAAGTTTCCGCTTACGCCAAAGGTGTTCATCATAATAATAGCAAATAACATTGCTAATGGTATCACCGATGCTACAATAAATCCTGCACGTAGGTTACCTAAAAATAGTACCAACACCAAGACAACAATTAATGCGCCCTCGATTAGATTTTTTTGCACTGTACCGATGGCATTATCAACCATTTTTGTACGGTCTAGAAAAGGTTCTATTTTCAGCCCTTCTGGTAAAATCTTCTCTATTTCAGCAACACGTTTTTTTACATTTACAATAACATTATTCGCATTTTCACCCTTTAACATCATTACAATTCCACCTACAGATTCTCCTAAATCATCTGTGGTTAAAGCGCCGTAACGTATTGCCGAAGACATTTTTACATCAGCAATATCTTTTATAAGAATTGGTGTTCCTGCTTGGGTATTTTTTACAATAATATTCTGGATATCACTTATATTCTTGGTAAGTCCTACACTTCGGATATAAAGTACCGTTGGGCCTTTCTCAATATAAGCACCTCCTGTATTTTCGTTATTACTACTTAAGGCTGTAAAAACCTCTTTTATAGTAAGACTTTGCGCTTTTAATCGTGCAGGATTTACAGCAATTTCATACTGTTTTAGTTTTCCGCCAAAAGTTGCTACATCGGCAATTCCGGGAGTACCTAAAAGTTGTCGTCTAATAGTCCAATCCTGAATAGTACGCAAATCCTCGAGAGAATACTTTGCCTCGTAACCTGGTTGTGGTTTTACAACATATTGGTATATCTCTCCCAATCCTGTTGTTGCAGGAGCCATTTCGGGTTTACTGGCATTTTTGTCAATTTCTACTTTCTGCAAACGTTCTGCAACCTGCTGGCGTGCCCAATAAACATCAGTATTATCATCAAAAACAATTGTTATTAACGAAAGTCCGAAACGCGAAATACTACGGCTTTCTTTAAGCTGCGGAATATTACTTATCGCTTGTTCTATCGGGAATGTTATAAGACGTTCTACATCTTCGGCTCCTAAGGATGGAGCGGTTGTAATAATTTGTACCTGATTGTTTGTGATGTCTGGTACGGCATCGATAGGTAAACGACTAACTTCATACACGCCATAAATAATCCATAGCAATGTAAAGACGCCAATTACCAGTTTATTCTTAACTGAGAATTGTATTATCTTATTAAGCATAATTTGATTTAATTTTTAGATATAATAATGCTGTAGCTAAAACAAATAAATGTTTTAACCACAATAAAAAATTCGAAAATTAAATTATGCTACAGGAGGTCTAAATACCGAAAATAATGCGGGATTAGAGTACAGATTAGATGTAAAGGGAATGATATTAGACTCTTTAAGTCTGATATTAAAAGGAATGTAAATTGTCTGCTTTTCTGTAGGTATAAATACAAGATGCAAAGAGTAACCACTTATATTTTTAAAAGGAAGTTGCATGTCGCGATCAGCATCATTATCATTTTGATCTTCGCCCCAATAATGCATAGCCAAAAAATCAATAAAACTTACACTTCTTATTTGTTGGTGTTCCTTAAAGTGCTCAATTAGGACAGGCAATTTATAAAATTGCTGAAAGAAGCCAGTGTTAGACACTATTAAGAAAATGAATATGTAAGGAATAACTTTTCGCACTTCACAAATTTACTTTTTATGGCAAAATAATCCCAATTTAAAATTGAGTCTTAATCATTTTTATTGATTTTAAGAGTTTAACAAAAATCTTTTTGACTTACCTTATTAAAACTGATAAAATTATATACTATTTTCAATTAATAAGCACTTTTCGTTTATTATAAATAATGATTGCATCTCTCCTGCTTATATAAAACCCTTAGTTTTTGAGCCTTATTAAATAATATAGTAACACGAGATATTTAACAAATTAGAACTCTTTGATACATAAAATCATGTTCCTTACATTTTGTTTTTAATCTAAATTATTGTCCATAAATAATTTAGATATCAAAAACAGGTAAAAACACCTATTGCTACACTATCATCTTTACATATTTTAGCTATGCAAAAACACTGATTATCAGTTATTTATAATAATTCTACATAAGTAAAAATCGAAGTAATCAAGTAGTTTAATCTAACTAATAATTAACACTTTAATCCCCAAAAACAATCTTATGGAACCTATCTCCAATTCTAAACTTTTTTTAGAAGCTTCGGCATTACTTACCGGTTTCAGTAAAACAGAACTTAAGTCTACTGGAATGCAGGAAAGTTATTATAACACCATTCTTAAAAATATCGATAAAGAGAACATTGATTATTTCTTTATCGACTTAAACAAACTGCTCACAGATCCTAAACAAACTGCAGCAACGATAGATCATGCTCTTGCTACACAATTTATGCCTACATCTTCTTATGGTAATCTTGCTCAAAGTATTATTCTTCTTTGGTATACAGGAAACTGGGGAAATGATGTAGTATCATCAGCTTCATATATACAAGGTTTAATGTGGGATGCAGCACATGCACATCCGCCAGGAGCAAAACAACCGGGTTACGGCTCATGGGCTGATCTTCCTCTTTCAGTTAAACAATCAACTGTAAAAAAAGCGTCAAATGGAAAATAATAATTATGATGTGGTAATTGTTGGTTCAGGAATAGCTGGATCAATAGTAGCAAAATTACTAACCAATGCAGGGAAAAAAGTATTGATGCTCGAAGCGGGACTTGGAGCAGGTATAGCTTTAAATCAGGAAGAAAATTACAGGAACTATCAAGACTATCTTACTACTTTTTATAATGCTTCCGCAAAAGTACCAAACTCCCCTTATCCTAATATAAAAGACGCACAATCTATAAATGTTCTTGACTTAGAGGTGATACAAAAAAATAAGCCATCTACTAATGGGTATTTAGTACAAATGGGGCCATTACCTTTTGCAAGCGATTGTACTCGTGCTCCGGGAGGCACAACCTTGCACTGGTTAGGTACAACACTCCGAATGCTACCGAATGATTTTAAAATGAAATCAAAATATGGCGTAGCTGTAGATTGGCCAATTAAGTATGAAGATATGAACCGTTACTACGAAATGGCCGAAAATGAAATTGGTGTTTCTGGAAATGTAAAGGATCAAAATTATCCTATTGACCAAAAAAGCATCTATAATAAGGACTACGTACTCCCTATGAAAGGTATTCCTATAAGTTATCTCGATAAGGTAATGACGGATGTGATAGACAAAAACAGCAAAATTATACTTAATGATAAAGCATACAAACTGTATTGCATTAGTACGCCACAAGGACGAAATTCTATTCCTAATACAGCGTATGATATTAATGGAGTAGCTTGGAATTCTGGTACAAAAAAACTGGATATAACCAGAAGCAAATCAAGAGAGGGTTATGATCCTGTAGGGTCAAACTGGGATCCTTATACTGGACAACGTTGCGAAGGTAATGCAAGCTGTGTGCCTATTTGTCCTGTACAAGCTAAGTATAACGCATTAAAAACGCTTAGAAAGTGTGATATGGGAAATCTATCCATAAAAACACAAGCTGTAGCTTCCAAATTATTAATAAACGAAACTTCGAACTGGATAAACGGTGTTAAATACAAAAAATATATAAACGGCAATTCTAGCAAATACGAAACACATACTGCCAAAGGAACTATATATGTAATGGCTGCCAGCGCTATCGAAAATGCTAAATTACTACTTGCTTCTGGTGCTGCAAATAGTAGTGATCAGGTAGGTCGTAACTTAATGGATCACATGACCGTATTACGATGGGGACTTGCCAAAGAACCTATTTATCCGTATCGTGGTCCGGGTTCTACAACCAATATTCCAACTTTTCGTGATGGAGAATTTCGTAAAGATCATGCCGCATGGATATTACCTCTAGATAACTGGGGTTGGGCATGGCCTACATTTTCTCCGGGATCAGATGTAGCTGAAGCTGTTGGCGAAGGTGTATTTGGTAAAAAACTGCGCGACAGAATTGAGGATCGTGTTACGAGACAATTCTTTACCCATTTTGAATGCGAACAAACTCCAGACCCTAACAATCGTGTAACTATAGATCCAGCGTACAAAGATAATATAGGTAATTACAGACCTGTTATTCATTACAATGCAACGGAATATATGCTAAAAGCATTTGAGGCATCAGGAATTGTTTCTGAACAATTGTTTGATCAATGTGGTATTAAAGATTTTACAGAATACAAACCCGGAAAAGACCCTGATTATGTAACCTATAAAGGCAAAGGATATAGTTTTGCTGGTGCAGGACATATAGTAGGGACGCATCGCATGGGATTTTCTAAACAAGACTCAGTAGTAGATACAGATATGCGTACCTGGGATCATGAAAACCTTTTTCTTGTGGGCTGTGGCAATATGCCAACTCTTGGCACCTCCAATCCTACTCTAACAATGTCTGCCCTGACTTTTAAAGCCGCAGAAGCTATTCTTAAACAACTTGAACAATAATTAAATCATGGAAAATAATTTCTTTCAAAAAAATAATCCGAAGCGTCAGAAACTAATCAAGCCTCTCGCCCATTTAGACACACCACAAGAAATCGTAAACTCGATTGCTCTGCAAGGCGATGCTTTTCAAGTCGATGCTTTACAAATTAAAGATCTTCCTGTTCAGCTAAAAATGTCTAAGGAAGATGTTAGGAACTATATCAAAGATATAAAACATCTTCAGCAATGTCTTAGGACTGCATTACAACTAGAACTTTCTACAATACCGCCTTATCTATGCGGACTTTACACCATAAAAGAGGGAAGTAATGTCGAGGCTGCTGCGCTAATACGAAGCGTAGTTGTAGAGGAAATGTTGCACATGGTATTAGTATCTAATATTCTTAATGCAATCACTGATCCTAAAAGTATAAAAAAAGGCGAAAAACTTTTTAATGTAAAAGATATCATCCCTTCCTATCCTACCTTTTTGCCAGGAGGCATTCATCCTGATGTTCCCGAAGGAGCTCCGCCTTTTAAAGTACACTTACTTAAATTTTCTAAAGAAGCATTAGAGGAATTTTCTACGATCGAAAGACCTTCAGATCCTAATGCTCCAATTACGAAGAGTTTTGATAGTATAGGGCAATTTTATGAAGCCATACGATGTGGTTTAGAACGCTTGAACAGAGAAACGAAAGGCAAAATATTTAAAGGCGATCCTAAGCGCCAGATAACTCCCGAACACTATTATGGTAGTGGTGGTAAGATCACAAAGGTTACAAACTATGAAGAGGCTGAAGAAGCCATTGATGAAATCGTTGGTCAAGGCGAGGGTATAGACGGAACTATTGCTACTGATTATGTCATGTTTGGAGAGGATATAGAATATGCTCATTATTTTAAATTTCAGGAAATAAGCTATGGCCGTATGTATAGTGCCAATGATACTAATTTTCAGATGCCAGTAAAAAGTGTACCTACAGGTCGCCCGTTTACAGTAAGTTGGTCAGCTGTATATAATATGAAGGCAAATCCTAAAATGAAAGATTATAAGGATAATCCAGAGTTATTACAAAAAGCCATAGATTTTAATAAAGTATATGTTACACTACTTAATAATATAAATGATGCTGTAAGCGGACAGCCTGATTTATTAATTAAAGGTATTGCAGTAATGTATGATCTTAAATACAAAGCTTTGGAATTATTAAACATTCCGTTAGCCAATGGAGAATGTGCTGGACCAACATTTGAATATGTAGAAGTATAATTTTTTAACTCATCTATAAACTAAATACAAACCTATTATGTATTATCCTCTAATCGCAAAATGGACTATCTTGCCCGGAAATGAAGTTAAGGCCGCAACAGCTTTAACAAAACTTGCACAAGATGTAAATGAAAAAGAACCAGGAACATTACTATATATGGTTCATGTTCCTAATTTCGACGAAAAAAGCCTTCCTACTCCTCCTTCTGGTGAAGTCATATTCTGGGAAATTTACGAAAATCAAGATGCTTTTTTTAAACATTTAAACGGACCAATATTTAAAGAATTTGTAAAGACATACGGTTCTTTATTTTTAAGTGATTTTAGCAATCCGCCACAAGTATTTATGATTACCGAAGTATTGACCCAAATTGAAGGATTTAGCCGAAAAGCTTTTTAATCTGATAAATTGGTGCAAATAATAAATATGCCAATATGATTGTCTCATATAAATGTTACAGAAGTGGCGTAAACTCTAGAATTGTTGTAGAAATGCTTATAAGGACAAGAAAATATTTGACAAAAAACATTCAAATGAGCTGTACAGACTATTGGAATGCATATTAAGACGTTTCTAAGCCTTTTTTTGTAAAAAAAATCACGCTAATAACTGAATAAAACCATCATTTTTAATGCTATTTTAAGCTATTATTATCTTTTAAAGCCCCTAAAACACTAGGATTGTGTGCTTTGAAAAAAAATAATGATTTTAACAGCAAATTATTTAGTACTTAAGAACAAAATTTTACTTTTGCGCCTTAATTAAATAAAAGCATTATCATGAACGACTTATTCGCCAAAATTACAACTGAATTCGAAACATTCAAAAATGAATATGAGTCTTTAATGGACAAAGGTGTGAAAGCAGCTGGACCAAGAGCTCGTAAATCAACTTTAGAATTAGAGAAATTATTAAAAGAATTTAGAAAAGTTTCTGTAGAAGAATCTAAAAAATAAATTTATTCTCAAGTTAAAAAGCCCTCTGAAATTTAATTCCAGAGGGCTTTCTTTTTTTCTACAAGTAAGTATATTTATTCTATTTAAATTAGCATGCTATAGATTCAGAATTTATATTTTTTTCTATCAATTTTGATTGATCTTCTGTAATTGCATGAAGTGCTTTTTCCTTCAAAAATTCAATTCCTTCATCGCGCGAAGTTCTATCGTCATACATTTTGCTCATTCCGATAATTTTTCCGTTAAAAGCCTTTAAATTAAAATAAACCTTAGTATCAGAAATTGTTTTTTTGTAAAATTTTGTGCTGTCTTGTGAATTTGTTTTTACAGATTCTATTCCTTTCTCACACATAAATTTTCTGGTATATCCGCTACTTCTTAAAAGTATCTCTCCTTCTTTGTTTATAAATTCAAACTGAAACTCATCATTTGTATTTTTTGTAATTACAAATTTCTCCATTTTTTAAAACTATTAATCTATTATATATATTCTTTTCTTTTTAATCATTGAATGTCACTGTAAACGTACTTCCCACCCCAACTTCACTTGCAACGCTTACAGCTCCATTCATTGATTCAATCTGATTTTTTGTGATATACAAACCTATACCATGTGAGTCTTTATGTTTATGGAATGTTTTGTACATCCCAAACAATAAATCCCCGTGTTTTTTTAAATCTATACCTAAACCATTATCGGTTATGGTAAATGTTTTTTTTCCGTTTTTTATAAAGAAATTAAACTCAATTATTAAAGCTCTTTCAGAATCTGCATATTTTATAGCATTGGTACAAAAATTTAATAAAACACTTTCCAGATACGCCGGATTAAAATTTATTGTAGCATCTTCCGGAATGTTGTTTATAATCGTTCCCAGATTTCTATAATTGTATGCACTTACTATATCAAGTACTTTCTTTAAATATGTATTTAATTTTAACGGTTTTACAGTAATATTTACATTATTCTGAATAGTTACAATTTGAGATAAATCGGCAATTGTATTATTCAAATCATTCGATACAGTTCTTAAATAATTAAACGCTTCACTATTCTCCATGCCTTTATTCTCTGCATCGATCATATCCAAAAGCAATTTTAAATTCCCTGCATGCGAATTTAAATTGTGTGCTACTATATGAGAAAAGTTTAATAATTGACTATTCTTTTCGCTATATAGTTTCATTGTTTTTACCAACTCTAACTCTTTTTCTTTCTGAGTAGTAATATCAGTATGTGTTCCTATAACACGTAATGGTTTTCCATTGCGATCACGCTCTATAACTTCTCCTCTATCTAAAATCCATTTATATTTTCCACTAGAAGTTAATACTCTATGAAAATTTTCATAAAAAGGAGTTTTATTTTCAAAATGCTCATTTATGGTATCGTAATATTCTTGAAGATCATCTGGATGTACAATTTCATCCCAACGCTCTGGATTATCAAAAATATCAGCAGAATTTATTTCAAGAATTTTAAATGATTGTGAAGAATAATAAACTGTATTCTTTTTAATATCCCAATCCCAAACACCAGTGTTTGAAGCTTCAAGAGCAAACTGAAAACGTTCTTCCAGAACTTTAAATTTCAATTCCTGAGCTCTTAATTCCTTTATATTCGAAACCTTACTATAAAGCATTCTGTTTCCATCTCCATGAATTTTTGAAGGAAAACTATTTATAGCTCTATAACTATCCTTATTATAAATATCAAACACCATAACTCTTCGCTGCTAAATTCATCTTCATAAAACAATAAAAGAAATTATCTCTTAATGTTCTTTGACAAAGATACTAGCAATAAAATCAATAGTTTATAGTACATCGAACCACTTTCTATAGAACTTGTACTACATGATTATGAGGTTTATTTACTGCAAAGCACACGAAGTTTTTTATTTACAAGATTCTACAAAAAACTAAATCTCATTCTTTTTACCGCAAAGCACGCAAAGTTTTTACAAGTAAGATTTTATAAAATCGCAAAGTTCGCAAAGCTTTGTCGCTCTATGGCCTTTGCGATCTTTGCGTAAGTCTTTGCGTGCTTTGCGGTTAACTTTAAAGTAAATCATGTTTTTTTTACCGCAAAATAGCGAAGTAGCGAAGAAACATCTAGTTTTTTTGAATTGCCTCCTGCTTTAGCTGGAGGAATAGAATAAGGAAGTGTGATTGGCTTTAGCCAAAATGCTCTATTCTTTTGGCTAAAGCCAAGAATATATTGTCAATTAAAAACCTCCAGCTAAAGCAGGAGGCAATTCAAAGCAATGTTTTCAGATTAGAGAAACATCTTTTAGATATCTATTTATTTCTCATCATAATATAGATGAAAGAGTTTTATCAGTTCTGCTAGATTATCAACTTCTAGTTTTTCGAAAATCCTGTTTTTATAAGTACTAACAGTAGTTTTCTTTATTTTTAAAATTTCCAAAATTTCCAGATTACCGTAACCTTTAATAAATAAACGAGCTACTTCCATTTCCCTATTCGATAATACTTCTAAGGGATTTGTTGGTTTCTTAGTAATATAAGAGTCCAGAATCCTGTCTTTAATATTCTGGGTCATATATTTACCTGTAGAAATCATTGTATTTATTGCTAATTTCATTTCGTCTTCAGAACTTTCTTTGGTTAAATATCCCGATGCTCCAGCGTTTAAATATCGCATAGCATAAATGTTCTCCTCGAGAGCCGAAAATATTAATATTTTAACCTCTGGCTGGATTGCCTTAATTTCTGCCAGAATATTCAAGCTATTGCCATCTGGGAAATTTACATCCAAAATCAATAAATCTATTTTAACCTCTTTTAATATTTTAAAAGTATCGTTAAAAGTGGCTGCCTTATAAACCATAGCATTCAAGAATAGTTCTTTAACTATTAAAGTTACTCCTTGACGTACTACAACATGGTCGTCGGCAATTAAAAAACTATAGCTATTTGATGAATTCATTGTTTATAAATTTTAATTATTATAAACCCATTATTATTTCTAAAAATACAAAACAGTATTTATTCTGTTTTATTTTTAAACTGGGCTTAATATCAAATTAAATACAACTTTTGTGCCTTTTCCTTCTTCGCTTTCAATTTTGATTTCACCATCAAACAATTCGACTATTTCTTTACATAAATTCAAACCTAAACCTACTCCTAAATCATTGATTTTGTTAGAGACAGCTCCTTGATAATATAATTCGAAAATATTTTTTAAATCATTCTCTGGAATACCTACTCC
This sequence comes from Flavobacterium hydatis, assembly GCF_000737695.1. Taxonomy (GTDB): domain Bacteria; phylum Bacteroidota; class Bacteroidia; order Flavobacteriales; family Flavobacteriaceae; genus Flavobacterium; species Flavobacterium hydatis. The sequence continues at coordinate 52,505 of NZ_JPRM01000029.1, read as the reverse complement.
ACTATCCTGAATTTCTATTTTTAAATTATATTCATAATCCGAACTATTATCCAGATCAATGGCAATTGATATAAGTCCGTTTTCTGTAAACTTATTGGCGTTACCAACGATGTTATAAAAAAGTTGATGAATTTTTGTAGCATCAGAATACACTTCGTAATCTGAATCTAAATTAGAATTTAGTTTTATTTTATTTCCTTTACTTTCTACCAACGATGACAAAGAATCAACAATCTGATTTATCTCTGATTTTAAATGAAAGTTTTTATTCTTTAGCTTAAGCTCATGATTTTCTTCTTTAGAATATTCTAAGATTTGATTCGATAATAAAATCAAAGAATTAGTTGTAAACTGAATAGATTTAAAAGTGTTTTTAATTTCAACATCTTTTATAGAAGAACTAATTTTCTTGCTATACATCGAGATTATACTTAAAGGTGATCTTATCTCATGGCTAATCATCCCCATGATTCTATTCTTAAAGTTTAAACTTTGGCGTATTTGGTTCTGGGCAATTGTTAATCTATTTTCATACTCAAAAGCCATTCTGGTAAAACTAAATAGTATGATAGAAACAATAAGCATAACAATTATTAGTATTAATAACGTATAGTTCCTAACCTCTGTATTTGATTTATATTGATTCTGTAATTTTTTCTGGGAATCGGCTTGAAGAGTGTTAATCGGGTTTGTATAATTAGGTAATATCGTAGCGCTTAAATTTAGTAATTTGCTATTAAGCTCTGTTAGTTTTAAATCCTGATCCCTTAAACTCGAAAATGATTTCTTTAAATTATTAAATTGACTTTCATAGTATTTATTAGTCGTTGTAAATACATTTTTTATTTGATCCTCAATACTTCCCGAAACAAGTTTATCATTGTACTTCATGGTTACAATAATCTTTAATTGCTCCTTCTGTATATCGGTTTTGCCAGCAAGCGCATCGCCTAATCTCGAGAAAAGTCCTTTTTTCGACACGCTGTCAACTTTCATATAAGAATCCGTTTTTATGCTGTCAAGGATTTTTTTGTACTCAAACTTTTTAAAGTCTAATAAACTAGCTGCTTCATTATTTTTAGGACTGGTTTGTAATGCAATAATAGAATCTATAGTGGAACGTAAAGCCAAAACATCTGATTCTGACTTGCTTTTCTCCATTAAGAGTTTTTTAAATTCTTCATTATTAGCAGTAACAGCACTTAGTTTATCTACCAGTTCTCCAGTTTTATTTATTGATGCTGTATATTCTTTTAAAGAAGCTTCATCTTTATTGGTAATATAATTGTTGTAATATTTTTGAGAATTAATAAATGAATCATTAACCTCGTTTGTAAGTTGTTTTACACTACCTAAATGGTTTATCGAATCAAAAATCTTCGATACTTTGGCTTCATTCGTCGACTCGTTATACCAAAATATAACTGCCAGAATTTGTAAAAGAATTACAAATGCCAGCAAAGTATAATGAATTACTTTTCTATGTTCGAATTTTAGTTTTGTAAAACCAAATGTATTTTTTGTCGAGTTTTCTTTAATCAAAATTTATATTGTATTAAGGTTAAAAAATGAACTAATAAAAATATTAACTCATAATAACTGTTTTGATCCAGGTTTTTAAAGTAGTATATGTACTACATTTTTTTAAACTAGTAATTGTTTTAAATATTAAAATTTGACTTACCTATTAAAGATAAAATAAGTTTAATTGACATCAACCTTTTTTTTGAAAAAAAATTAATACTGAACTAAAACAAGAACACGCATTTAAAAGAGATTTGGGGAAGTCTTTTAACTAAATATAAAAACCAATATGTTCATACAATTTACATATTTTAATTATTTTTTAGAAATATATTTTCTTTTTTTATGAAAGAATATTTTGCAAAAATAACTTGCTAGAATTTATCAATTTGTAGAACATCTAATAGTTACACTTTAGAACTTGTTCTACAATTTAGCAATTTTTATGGTACAAATATAAGTTTTAATATAAATGTAAACGATATAATACATGTTAGTATATTTATAAGCAAACTTGCTGAGTAATAATTCTCAAGCATATATTCCAAATAATTAAATAAAATTCTGAACCATTTAATTTATATGAGAATATTTAGACTAAACTTGTTAAAATTTTAATTAAGAATTTTTATTCACAAACTTATATTTCCTTAAATAACTTTATGGTTAAATAAAATCCTGAAACATATAAGTTATGTAAGTACATTTAAGCCAAACTTGTTAAACCCTTAATTAAGTTATACGTGCTCAAGCTTATATTTCCTTAAATAACTTATATGGTTAAATAAAATCCTGAAACATATAAGTTATGTAAGTACATTTAAGCCAGACTTGTTAAAACCATAATTAAGTTATACATACTCAAACTTATATTTCCTTAAATAACTTATATCGATAAATAAAAATATCTGTTAATTTAAATAAATTATTAAGAAACTCTTGATTGAATTTTATTACATAATAACCAATAAAAGCTTATTTATCTATAAATTCCTAAATAAAGCTTAATATATCTGCTTGATTTTGGTATATATGCAATATTAGGGTATTTTTGCAAAAACGAAAATGAAAAGGTGATGATTATAAGAAAAGCAACTATAAAGGACTCTGAAAGTATTGCAAACTATTTACTACTAGCAATGGAGGATATCATTTATAAATTTATTTGTGAAGAGAACTACAATAAAGCAAAAGACTTTTTGCTACACTTTATAACAAAAGAAAATAATCAATACTCTTATCAGAATTGTTTTGTTGCCCTAGAAGACAACGAGATTGTTGCTGCTGTAAATATATATGATGGTGCAAAATTAAGTTTGCTAAGAGAGCCTATCGTACAATATGTTAGAACTCATTACAACAAAAACTTTAACCCTGAATACGAAACTCAAAAAGGAGAATATTATATAGATACATTAGGAGTTGATCCTAAGTGTCAGGGAAAAGGTATTGGATCAAAAATGCTGCAGTTTTTGATTGAAGAATATGTAAACAAGAATCAACAAACTTTGGGGTTACTTGTAGAAGAAGCAAATCCGAATGCTAAAAAATTATATTTAAAATTAGGATTTAAACCTGTTGGAGAGAAAACTCTGGTTGGAAAAAAAATGGAACACCTGCAGATAAAAGCCTAAATACTCAGATAGATTTAGCTGATATATTGATAGATACGTTTTATAATCCCCAAATAAGACGAAGACGAAAAGAATTATCTTTGCAAAAAATTAATAATACCACATTATAATAAGGACTTTAATATTCCTTATTTTTAAAGATTACCATTGAATTTTAAATCGAAAAATAGCCTTTCGGGGCGTAACTTCTTTATTTTAGGGATTGTTTTTGTGATCCTTACCATGTTTTCTATTTATATATTAAGCAGCTTAATAACGCAAATATCCGAAAAATCAAATTCGACTAATTCACTGCGTAGTTTTTTCAAAAAAAAGGAAGTTTTAGCACTCGAATTTTCTCGTTTTCTAGAAGTTGAAAAAGAAATTACTCAGATTATTGAAATTAGCACTCCTAATAATCTATCGGATAATTTAAGAGTTCTTAGTACTATACATGCCAATAAAAATCTTGTTAAGAACAATTGGTTCCAGATAAATAATGGCAAAATAGAATTAAAAACCTCTGATGATAAAGCTCGTTTAACGGCATGTATAAACGACTTTATTGCTAAAAATGGGGATAAAGACAGAGTTAACACTATTATTAAAGATGGTAAAAATATCTTTTGGCGAATTTATTTTAAGTCTAAAACAAAAAATGGCGAAGTAGTACGCTATGGCTATGATATTGATTTAAAAGCATTGCGTTTTTATTTTTCTACCGTAGATCAATTGGCAGAAAATTACGCATTTGTATTTGATAAAGAAGGTACTATACTTTATCATCCTGAAATTAATTTTATAAAACAGAATGTTTTTAAGGTGACAAATATCGTTCCTACAGATACTATATTTATTACCAAAAAAGGTTTTTCTAAAAGAGTAGCGCTTTCTGAATATTTAAATTTAGATATTCTTAGGTACACACAACGGCTAAATGTAAATGGTACTGACTGGTACGTTTGTGTCAATTTTCCAGAAAATATATCAAACGAAGATGTAAATGATATAAAAAAATATGCGTCATTAATTTACTTTATTACGACTGCAATCTTGCTCGTATTCTTTTATTTGTTTGCCATTTTTACACGCAAAAGCTTTCAGGAAAAAGAAGATTTAGCAAAAGAAAAGAATAAATTAAGTTTAGAAAACGAAAAGATAAAGAAGGAAAAAGCATTAATACAATTGCACCAATTAAAGGAGCAAATTAATCCTCATTTCTTATTTAATTCTTTGAATTCTCTTTATATGCTTATTGAAAGTAATACTGGTGTAGCACGCAAGTTTACTTTAAATCTTTCTAAAATTTATCGGTATTTAATTAACCCTCCCGAACAAAATATTGTTACGCTCAAGGAAGAACTTCTATTTATAGAAAAGTATATCTTTTTGCAACAAACTCGTTATAAAGACGAATTTGATTTTACAATTACAATCGAAGACAATAGTGTTTTATCAAAAAAAGTACCCTACTTAGCTTTTCAGATAGCGATAGAAAATGCTATCAAACACAACATTGCTTCAGATGAAAACCCGTTGAAAATTGTAATTACCATCCAAAAAAATAAGGTGGTCATTACCAATAATCTAAACGAAAAACAAAACTTCGGTGGAGAATCTAAGTTTGGTCATAAGTACTTACAGAGTATTTATAACTACTATTCTAAAACCGATTTTGAGACGTTTAAAAGAGACGGATTTTTTGTCTGTATTTTACCCTTAATTGAATAAAAAAAGCATTCACTCCCAAAAAAAAGCCACTCACTCCGTTTTGTTTTTTTTAACGTTATGGATGCAATATTTTAGGCGAAAAATTAACCTAAACTTAACTTCAAATGAGGGAAAAGGCATTATTGAAAAATTTAAAAAACACATTTATTCTACTATTAATACTTAGTAGTAGTACAATTATTGCGCAGAAAAAAGACAAAAAAAGCAAAGAAAACAAAACTGAACAAGCTAAGGATTCTACAACCAACAAAAAAGGAAAAAAATATAACGATCTTTTAAAGGACGCAACCGTTAAAAAAGGATTGTTTAACATTATACAAGTTAAAACTGATCTTTATCTGGAAATAAATGATTCTCTTTTTCAAAGAGAATTTCTTGTGGTAAATAAAATTTCTAATGTCCCAATGCAAGTTAATGAGGCTGGGTTAAACAAAGGAATGAACTACGAAAACAAGATTATCACTTTTCATAAAGATCTTGTTGCCAAAAAAGTATGGGTAAAATCATCTGTTCCTAATGTTTCATCTCCTGTAGGCGATGCAATAACAGCTTCTGTAAATAATAACTTCTCGGAGTCTATTATAGAGGTCTTTGATATCGAAACAAAAAATAATGATTCGACTTCGGTTGTAATCAAAGCAAATAAAGTTTTTGACGGAAAACAAAAAAGTTTCAATGATGTTTTAAGTAACATTGGTTTTGGAGGTTCTGTAAAATCTGATTTATCATATATAGAGTATGCAAAATCATTCCCGAAAAACATAGTTGTTAAATCGCAACTTACAACTTCTGTTAGTGAAGGTGGTCCTGCCCTATCGGTTACAATTGGGGTAACTAGCAACATTATCTTATTAGATAAAGTTCCTATGCAACCACGTTTTTCGGATAAACGTATTGGATATTTTACCGAAAAGCACTGGTATTTTAGCGATAACCAACATGCAATGCGTGAGAAAGAATTGATTACTCGATGGAGATTAGAGCCTAAAAAAGAAGATATTGAGAAGTACCGTAAAGGAGAATTGGTTGAACCAAAAAAACAAATCGTTTATTATATCGACCCTTCAACTCCTAAACAATGGCGCTCTTATATTATAGAAGGTGTACGTGACTGGCAAGTAGCTTTTGAAAAAGCAGGATTTAAAAATGCTGTTATTGCAAAAGAACCTACTGCAGAGGATACTGATTTTGATATTGATGATGTACGTTATTCTGTTATAACTTATGTAGCTTCTCCTAAATCGAATGCGATGGGACCTGCAGTTGTAGATCCTAGAAGTGGTGAAATAATCGAGTCTGACATTATATGGTGGCATAATGTTATGACATCTTTACACAGCTGGATGCGTATACAAACTGGTGTTATTGATCCTAAAGCGAGAGGAAATAAATTTAGCGACGAACACATGGGAGAAGCTATCCGATTTGTATCATCACATGAAGTTGGACATACATTTGGTTTAAAACATAATATGGGTTCTTCATTTGCTTATGATGTAGAGTCGCTTCGTTCTAAAGATTTTACAGCAAAAATGGGTGGCACGGCTCCATCAATCATGGATTATGCTCGTTACAATTATATTGCTCAACCAGAAGATCACGTAGAAGCTATTACGCCAAAAATTGGTGAATATGATAAATACGCTATCGAATGGGGATACAGATGGTATGGTGATGAGAAAGAAGAACACACGGCTTTAAACGGTCTTATCTCAAAACATCAAAATGATCCAATTTATTTTTATGGTGAGCAACAAGACGAAATAATCGATCCACGCTCACAATCTGAAGATTTAGGAAATGATGCGATGAAAGCGAGTGAATACGGACTTAAAAACTTAAAACGTGTTGTAAATAATATCCTTGACTGGACGTATGATAAAGATGAATCTTACTACGAAACTGGTAAACTTTATATCGGAACTATTGGGCAATGGCAACTTTATAACAGACACGTATTAAGCAACCTTGGAGGTATTTATCTTAACACAACTGTACATGGTGATAACAAGCCTAGTTATGTACCTGTTCCTGCTTCAATCCAAAAAAGAGCTGTAGCGTATCTATTAAAAAACAGTATTACTATTCCTGAATGGTTGTTTTTTAACCCGATTCTAGATAAAACGAATGCATTAAAAGATTCTCCAGTTGGTCCTTATGAGTATACACCTTATACCCTAGCGAGAGAATTGCAATACAGTACTTTATATAGTATGCTTAGTGATGATCGTTTATTGAGAATTACAGAAAATGAATTATACCAACGTAATGAAGCTAAAGAAAATGTGTTTACTGTAACACAATTATTCAAAACATTACGTCAGAATATTTTTGCTCCAACAATCCAAAATAAATCATTGACGATTATGGAGCGTATGACACAAAAGAATTATATCGATGTGCTTATTGTTTCTACAAACAAACTTTTTGAGAAAACAGACGCTAAAAAATTAATCGAAATACAAGATAATTTAAGCATTCCTCATTTATGCAATCAGCTAGATGAATCAAGAATGGCACGTAATATAAATCAATCTTCTCTTAAAAGAGTTTCAGAAGTAACATCTGATAAAAAAGGAGAATTAAAACAAATTTTACAATTATTAAGAACGAAGAAAAATATTGGAAATCAGGAAACTCAAAACCATTATTTTGATTTGATTCAACGAATAGAGAAAGCTTTAAATACCACACTATAAATCTTTATCCTAATTAAAAACCAGAAATGAAAAAATTATTTTACATCTTGACTTTGTTCCTGACGGTTGTCGGGTATTCTCAGGAAACTCGAACGATTACAGGAAAGGTAATTGATTACCAAGACAAACTACCAATTCCGGGTGCGACTGTTTATGTTGAAAACAGCTCAGTATCTAATAGTACAAACCAGAAAAGTGTTATCGAAAGTGCTAGTATAGGTACTATCACAGATTTTGACGGTAATTTTGAATTAAAAATATCTACCAATACTACAAGTGTACGTGTAACCTTTATGGGATATCAATCGTATACTATTAATATTACGGCTCAAAAAAGCTATAATATTTCTTTAAAACCAGACTTAAGCGAACTTAAAGAGGTTGTTGTAACTGGATACCAAAAAATTGAAAAAAGAAAATTGACTTCTGCTGTTGCAAAAGTTAATATGGCCGATATACAACAAGCCGGAGTTGCAAGTTTAGATCAATTATTAGTAGGTCAGGTTGCGGGTGTAGCAGTAACTCAAAATACTGGTGCTCCTGGTGCTATTGCCAAAATTAGAGTTCGTGGTACAGCATCACTTTCAGGTTCACAAGATCCGTTATGGGTATTAGATGGTTTACCATTAGAGAGCAATGATGTTCCTAAAAACTTTGATAAAGACAATATCGACGAATTAAATAATTTTTCTATCGCTGGATTAAACCCTGACGATATTAAAGACATTACGATATTAAAAGATGCTGCTGCTACCGCAATTTACGGAGCAAGAGCTGCAAACGGAGTAATTGTTGTTACTACCAAAAAAGGTAAAAAAGGTAACATGAAAGTAAATTTCATAGCAAATACTTTTGTTACTATGAAACCAGATTTTTCTAAATTAAATCTTTTAGATGCTTCTCAAAAAGTAGATTTTGAACTAGGTTTAGCCAGCAGATCAGACTTAACTTATAGAGACAGTGGCGGAGAAATTTCTCGTATACTAAAACAGTCTAATGAATTAGGGGCTTATAGAACGGGGGGTTTTTCGGCGTTGTCTTCAGCTACACAAAACTCTATTAATAACTTAAGAAACAGTAACACAAACTGGGGTGATTTATTATACCGAAGTGCTGTAAATACACAATATGGTTTAAGTTTCTCTGGTGGAGGCGAAAAATCTGATTATTACTTCTCTTTGGGAGCTTATAACGAACAAGGAACTACAGTAGGAACTGGTTACGATAGATATAATATTACTTTAAAAAACAACTTTGAAGTTACTGATAAGTTAAACATTGGTATTGGTTTATTTGGTTCTGAAAGCAAAACAAAATCATACATAACAGATACGGATGGTTTTACAAATCCTGCTAATTACTCAAGAACAGTAAACCCATATTTAACTCCATATAATGCTGATGGATCTTATAGATATGACAAAGATATTAGTGGTTATTCTGATGTTTATGTACCGTTTAACTTTATCGAAGAAAGAGAAAACTCCTCTTACGAATTAAAGAACAGAGCCATTAAAGCTATTCTTGATGTAGATTACAGAATTACAAAAGGCTTAAAAGCAAGTACTCAGATTGGTTTACAATTTGACAATACTGCAAGTGAGAAATTTGCTGACAAAAACACCTATTTTACAAGAAAAGAAAGAGAAAAAACTCTACGTTTTAATAATGGTAAGCCGGCTTACTTTCTTCCTGAAGGTGGAATTATCCAAAATACAAATACTGACTTTTTTCAATACAACTGGAAAACGATGTTAAACTACTCTACTGTTTTCAATGAAAAACACGAGTTGGAACTTATGGCAGGTAGTGAATTAAGAAGAAATTACAATACTAGTATTGCAACTAAAGCGTTTGGATATGATCCTAAAACGTTAACTTCTATCGAGATAATTTTCCCAAGCGCCGATCTTGCAGACGAACCTGTTTATAGAGGTTATAAAAAGTCTAAAAATGAAAATGCATTTGCTTCGTTTTTTGCAACAGCATCTTATACATACGACAGAAAATATACATTCTTCGGAAGTGTACGTTATGATGGTTCTGACTTATTTGGTGTAGATCCAAAATACAAATACTTACCACTTTGGGCAGCTTCTGGTTCTTGGTTAGTATCTGAAGAAGATTTCTTAAAAGGTAATGAAACTGTATCTAACTTAAGATTACGTGCTTCTTACGGATTACAAGGGAATATAGACAAAGGAACATCGCCATTTGTAGTAGGAGAATATAAAATCGAAACTATTTTGCCAGGGCAAACTGAGCCAAGTATTGCGATATTAAGCCCTCCAAATGATAAATTAAGATGGGAAAAAACAGAAAATACCAATTTTGGTATGGATCTGGGATTATTCAATAACCGTATTAGTATCGTTACTGATGTATACGGAAGAAAAAGTAGTGATTTAATCGGTATTCAATCACTTCCTGTAGAAAATGGTTTTGAGTTCACTACCCTAAACTGGGCACAAGTGACTAATAAAGGATTTGAGATTGCATTGGCAACGAAAAATATTGATCATCCAAATTTTAAATGGACAACTAATATTAATTTCTCACACAATAAGAGCAACGTAGATCGTATGCAAATTAGAGAAAATCAACTTACACCATCAATAGAAGGATACCCTGTAAGAGCTTTATTTGCTTTAAAAACAAATGGAATTGATGAGAATGGTTACCCATTGTTTGTAAATAAAAATGGAGAAACAGTTAATACCCAAACATTCTTCCAACTGTACGATGCTTTAGCTGATGTTATACCTGGAGAGTTTGCACAATCTAAACTTGATACTAAAGAAATAAGAGATTTATTTACTTATGCTGGAGATTTAGATCCTAAGTTTACGGGTGGTCTTACTAATACTTTCAAAATTCATGATTTTGATATTACAGTTGCTACCACTTTTAATATTAAACAAACAGTTGTAGAAACACCTCCGTACAATGGAACAGCGGTAGATCGTGGAAGAAACTTCTCTACTGATATTCTAAATGCATGGTCACCTACTAACACAGGATCAAACTTACCAGGAATTGTTGGGAATGAAACTGGTACTGGCGACTCTTGGATGGCTTACAAATGGTATGCTGGAGCAAACTCAATAAATACCAATAAATTTTTAGATACTTGGGTACGTGAAATGAGTTATATGAGATTAAGTAGTTTACGTTTAGGATATACTTTGCCTAAAAAAGCAATCGAAAAAATGTTTTTTGATAATCTAAGATTCAGTATTGAAGGAAGAAACTTATTTGTTATCAGCTCTGATTATAAAGGATATTTTGATCCGGAGACTTATGGAAACATCTATGCTCAGCCTATTCCTAAATCAATAACATTAGGATGTAACATAACTTTTTAATTAATTTAAGATGAAAAACATATCAAAATACCTATTCCTTTTTGTAGCTGCGATAGTAGCTACAAGCTGCGATGATTACCTAGATGTAAAGCCCGTAGGGAAAGTAATTCCTGAAACACTTACTGATTTTAGAGCTGTTCTTACTAAAGGATACGCTACTTTTCCTACCCATAAATCACTAACTTCTTTAAGAGGTGATGAAGTGCTTCTTGAAGAAGAAACCAATGATTTAGTATTCTACAAAGATAACTATATGTGGAATGATGCAAATCCGGATCTTATTGCTACAAGATTTCCGTATGCAGGATTATATAATTGTATTTTTTATACCAATGTAATTATTAATGAAGCTAGTGCTAAACTAGGTCCGTCACCAGAAAAAAATCAGTTGGTTGGTGAAGCATACGCATTAAGAGCGCTTGCTTACTTTGACTTGATTAACCTATTTGCAAAACAATATGACCCAGCAACTGCTAGTTCTGAAAGAGGTGTTCCATTGGCATTAGAAATAGATTTAGAACAAGCGTATATACCACAAAGTGTGGAAATTATTTATGGTCAAATCTTATCGGATAAAGAAGAAGCTAAAAAATTGCTTAACTTGGATACTCAGGCTAAAGGACTAAACTATCGTTTTTCTAAAGCAGCATTGTACGCAATGGAATCTCGTATCTATTTGTACCAAAAACAATGGGATAAAGCTTTACAAGCGGCAGACAGAGGAATGTCTATTAACAATTCATTAGTTGACTTAAATGCTACTCCTATTTTGCCAAACAATTATGATACTAAGGAATCTATAATGGCTCTTGAAAATACATTTGAGAATAAACTAAAAAGATCTGCTTATCCAGCTCCAACCTTAACAAATGCATACGACAAAGTAAATGACTTGCGTTTTAAATTGTACTATAAAGTAAGCGGAAGCGGATTTATATTTTTAAAAGGTGGTGAATTATACCAAAAAAATACATTTAGAACTTCTGAATTGTATTTAACAAAAGCAGAAGCTTCTGTACAATTAAATGATCTTGCAACAGCAAGAACAACTATATTAAATTTTATTAAGAACCGCTATAATACCACAGGTTACGCTCAATTGAGCACAAAGATTAGTGCTATGAACCAAACAGAACTTCTTGATTTTGTATATCAGGAAAGACAACGTGAGTTTGCCATTGAGGGACACCGTTGGTTTGATTTAAGAAGAACTACTCAAAAACAAATCGAACATACATTGAGTAACAAAACGTATACTTTGATCAAAAATGATCCAAGATATACGTTGCCTTTCCCATTAGATGCGCGATTGAATAATCCAGAATTGTAAATTAATTAGCTCCGTTTTTAACGGAGCTTTTTTTTTTAACTTTGCAAAAAAAAGGAGAAATGAAAATAGTTATTATTGAAGACGAATATCTTGCTTCAAGCTATCTGAAATCTATTCTGGAACAGCAAAGTATTATTACTATAAGTGAGATAACTTTATTGAAGTCTGTAAAAGATGCGGTTGCTTTTTTTGAGAAAAACGTCGTAGATCTTGCTTTCATGGATATTCATCTGGGAGACGGTAAGAGTCTTGATATTTTTGAGAAAGCGACTATTTCATGCCCTGTTATTTTTATAACGGCTTACGATTCTTATGCCGTTAAAGTTTTTAAACATTTTACAATAGATTATCTCCTTAAACCATACGAAGAGGAAGAATTATTAGAAGCTTTAGCTAAATATAAAAATATAAAAGAAACATTTAATCCTAACCCAATTGTTGAATCGCTTGTTACAATTGAGAATCAAACTAGCGTTCAGCATCACTTTTTGGTAAACCACAGAGATAAACTTATATCTATAAACGATAGAACAATCTCTTATTTTTATGCCACAGGAAAGCATCTTTTTATTTATACAAATTCAGGCAATAGCTACTATTATAATAGCAATCTTAAGGATTTAATAAACAAATTAGACTCTATTCTTTTCTTTAAAGTAAATAGAAAATACATTCTGAACCGAAATCATATTCAGGAAATTATTAAACATTCTAGTCAGAAAATCGAATTGTTATTAAACATTTCTATGCCAGACACAGATCCGATTATTTTGAGTAAAAAAGAAATTAATAATTTCAAGAACTGGCTTGATTCGTGATTCATTTAAAGTTGCTAAGGTTCTGAGGGACTAAGGTACTAAGGTTGTGTGCTTGTGTTTAAGTCTTTTTTGCCACGAATTACACGAATTTACACAAATAAAAAATCTGCAGTATCTGCGTGCTTCTTTTTTTGCCACAGATTAAAAGAATTAAAGTTATTCCAAAACTTTGCGAACTCTGCGGTTAATTTAAAGCTACAAACCACAATCTTGTCACCCTGACGCAGGAAGGGTCTCCGCGAGTAGCTCGACAAAGATTATGGAGTTTCTTGTGATTCTTCTACTCCGCTCAGAATGAAAGCATCGAGGAGAAACTTTGCGACCTTTGCGTAAAACTTTGTGAACTCTGCGGTTAATTTGCCACAAGTAAGTCACTCGATTTCTAGTGATTCTTCGACTCCGCTCAGAATGACAGCATCGAGGAGAAACTTTGTGACCTTTGCGTAAAACTTTGCGAACTCTGCGGTTAATTTGCCACAAGCAAATAATGTACAAAAAAAATTACCTCCAAAAAGATTAAAAATAATACCGATTGGTATATATTTGTATTTTAAAATTAAAATAGTCATGAGTAAAGCTGCAAGAACCAAACAATTTATCATTGAGAAAACTGCTCCTATCTTTAACATGAAAGGCTATAGCGGTACATCTATAAACGATATTACAGATGCAACTGGGCTTACAAAAGGTAGTATTTATGGTAATTTTGAAAATAAAGATGAAGTTGCTATTGCTGCTTTTAAATACAACATAAAAAAACTTCAGGATACTTTTGCTAAAGCAATCGAAAAAGAAAGTACTTATAAAGAAAAGCTTTTGGTATATCCCCGACTATATTCTGATTATTATAAACTACGAATTACTCAAGGAGGCTGCCCTATTCTTAATACTGCAACTGAAGCCGACGATACCCACCCTGTTTTAAGACGAGGAGTAGAAAAAGCAATTACGTATTGGAAAGAAAAACTAACTTTCTTTATCCAACAAGGTATTGCAAATGGCGAATTTAAAGCTAAATCTATCGATCCTGAAAGAACTGCTTTAACAATCATTGCCATAATCGAAGGTGCTGTAATGATTAGTAAAGTAACCGGAAATCTAAAAAACTTATCAGACATCATGATATCTTTAAACAAAATCATCGAGGATTTAGAATAGTTAAATTCGACCTTGTTTTTTTTTAAAATAAAAACATACCGTTCGGTATTATTTAATCTAAAACTAACCTCTTTTTTTAAACTAAAATATACCGATTGGTATAATTAATATTTATTTTATGACACCTCTTAATCGAAAAATTTTAATCATTACAGTCATTCTAGCAGCTATTATGGAATTAATAGATATATCGATTGTAAATGTGGCGCTCTCACATATGAGCGGAAATCTTGGAGCAACACTTGAAGATACATCTTGGGTTATTACTGCCTACGCAATTGCCAATGTCATTATTATTCCGCTTACAAGTTTTTTGAGCGCTAATCTCGGGCGACGTAATTATTATATAGGTTCTGTAGTCTTATTTACATTCTGTTCTTTTATGTGTGGTCACGCAAACAATATATGGATGTTGGTATTTTTCAGGTTTTTGCAAGGAATTGGTGGCGGTGCATTATTATCAATATCTCAAGTTATCGTTTTTGAACTTTTTCCTAAAGACAAGCAGTCAACTGCGGGAGCAATATTTGGTGCAGGAATATTTATTGGTCCTACAATAGGTCCTACTCTTGGAGGTTATATAACTGAAAATTACGACTGGCCATGGATATTCTTAATCAACATTCCTATTGGTATTCTGGTTGCGATATCATGCTACTTTCTATTAAAAGAACCTCCTGTAAAACCCGAAGTAACTAAAGTAGATTGGACAGGAATTGTTCTATTAGCAATTGGTGTGGGTTCTTTGCAAACGGTATTAGAAAGAGGTGAAGTCGAAGATTGGTTTGAAACTAAATATATTGTTGTGCTTACCATTGTTGCAGCAATGACATTAATAACTTTTATATATTGGGAATTAACAGTCGAAAAACCTGTTGTAAATCTTCGTGTGCTTAAAAGTAAATCTTTAAGCATTGCTGCAATTCTAACATTTGTAACTGGGTTTGGTATGTTTATTTCTATATACATAAGTCCTGTTGTAGCGCAACGTTTACTTAGTTTTTCGCCTTATCAAACAGGTTTACTCCTACTTCCAGGAGCATTATTTGCATTGTTAGCACTCAAAATATGTGGTACATTATTACAAAAAGGTGTTTCGCCTGTACTAATTATAGCAGCAGGATTCCTTCTTTTTATTTATTTTAATTGGCGAATGTCGGGTATAACTCTAAATACTAGCGCTGCAGAAGTTTCTACGGCACTTATTTTTCGTGCCTTAGGATTGGCTTTGCTCACGGTTCCGCTAACTATGCTTGCCGTTTCTTCTCTAGATGATAAAGATATTGCGCAAGGAGCTGCTCTTAATAATATGATGCGACAGTTAGGCGGATCATTTGGAGTCTCGATAATAAATACCTACATCGTACATCGCTATGCATCACACCGAAATGTATTAATATCCAGAATTACTCCCGATAATTCAATCGCAATGGATAGGATTAATGCTTATATAAAATATTTTGAACACAAAGGATTTGCTTATAATGAAGCCAGATTAAAGGCTTTAAAATTAATGGAAAGCATCGTTACCAAACAATCTTCATTATTGAGTTATAGAGATGCTTTTTTTCTTGTAGGGCTATTTTTTGCTGTAACATTACCATTGTTATTGCTTGTTATGAATAAATCTAAAAAGGCAAAATCGAATATTATAATATCTGATCATTAATACAAAACAGCCTTAGAATTAAATCTAAGGCTGTTTTAAAATTTTATCTTGCTCTGCTGTTTTCAGTTTGTTCCACTTCTTTTTTCTTGTAATCTGTTTTTTTAGAATTTCCAAAACTATATGTTGCAATCAGTTTAAAGTAATTTGTTGTATAGGTTCTGTGGTAATAAATCTCCGTTTGTCCTACTGTATAATTTCCCGAAGCATTAAATCCACGAAAAATATCATTGGCAGAAAAATTTAGTTTTAATGCATTATTTAAAAAGTTTCTTTCGATTCCAACTGTCACTGTCGAGCGACTATTTTCGTCTCTCAATCCGTAGCTTTTGTCTCCCAAATACCAAGCAAGTAATTGAATTTTGAACATATTAGGAATTGTAAATGTGTTATTAGTATACAGGTAAATCTGAGGTTTTGTAGCTCCTAGTGTAAATTCATAAGAGTTGTCTACAGATTTTGTGTAACTCATACTTACTGTATTGGTCGAACTCCACCATTTGTTTGAAAATGATCTTGATATCGATGCAAAATAACTATCTTCTTTTTCTAAATTTAATGATCTCAAAATATAACTGTTAGGATTATTACCACGCAAAGCAGCTCCTGATATAGGATCTATTTTATACATATAGCCTACTTTAAAATCATACTTTTTATATGTAGCACCAATTTCAAAAGCGTATGTTCTTTCAGGTTTTAGGTGAGGATTTCCTTCTATGGTTGTAAATGGATCTTGATAAATAACATACGGATTAAGTCCCTGATATCTTGGTCTTGTTATTCTTGACACAAAAGATGCATGTAACTTTAATTCGTCCGAAAGAGGCATATTCAATAATAAATTAGGGAAAATGTCGGCATAGTTCTTCTTAAATTTCTGATTACCTCCTGCAGTTGTATTTAATTCATAATTGGTCCATTCGCCTCGAGCGCCCAAAGAATAATTAAATTTTTCTCCTAGCGAACTACTGTAATTTATATACGCTGCTCCTATTTTTTCTTCATATTTAAAATCACTCGAAAGATCTCCGTCTAATTCAAATTCAGAATTTCTGTCATCAGATATCAAGAAATCAGAACTTGTCTTAATTGTAGCATAACTTACTTTTGCACCAGCTTCTAGCTTTGTTTCTTCGCTTATTTTTTTAGAATAATCAGCTTGAGTATTTATAATATTAATAGTATTGTCTGCATTATTTTTTAAATATCGCTCTGTATTTATGCTATTAACCAAACCATTTTCATCCATAAAATCTCTTGTAAAACCATTGTAATTAGAAAATTGCATTCCAATAAATAACGATGATCCTCTGGGATCGGTAATTGCATTATAATTTAAGTTTACAAACTGATTGAGTCGAACATCGTTTCTATCAACATCTGTGGTATAAAAATTAGTACTGCTATTAGTTGTAATCGAATTTTTATTGGCTACTACTCCACCCAAATCATCAACATTTCCACTATATTCAAACGAAATATAATTTGATTCAGAAAAGGTATATTGTAGCCCAAATCCAAAATTAGAATAGTTATTAAATCTACGTCTCCAATCTGTCGTAAGCTCAGATTTCATATATTCAGTAGGATCAGGTCTTGTTCTGGTTGTGTATAAAAGTTCCCTGCCTTTCCCTAATTGTAATCCATAATTACCTATAAAAGACCACTTGTTTTTATTATAATTAAAATCCAGCAGTGTATTTGTACTCGTTCCTGCAAATTCCGAAACTGTAATTTGCTGGCTCGCTGTTCCCATGATTCCGCTTTCCATATTTTTCTTTGTAATGATATTAATTACTGCTTTTCCTTCGGCATCATACTTGGCAGAAGGATTAGAAATAACTTCAATCTTTGCAATTTGCGAAACAGGAATTGCTGCAAAACGTTCGTTACTAATTAAAATTCCGTTTAAATAAATGATTGCTTCACCTTTTCCTAAAACACTAATTTGACCTTCGGAAACTATAACATTAGGAACTCTGTCTAATAATTCATTTACCGAACTACTGGTGGAAAGTAATGTATTAGCTACGCTTACCTCAATAGATCCATTAGGTTTATATTTTAACAATGAAGCTTGATTTTTTATAACAACTTCATTTAACTGATTGTTATTTTCTTTAACACGTATGGTACCCAAATTTATATTTTCTTTTCCGTCATAAGTAATACGGTGAAATGTGTCGGCAAATTCTACAGAAGTAAGTTTTACCAATACTTCCTTTTGATTGATATTTGAAAATTGAAAAATACCATCCAAAAAATCATGCTGTTTAATTAGAGTCGAATCACGAACAGATAACAAGGAGATATTTCCCATCATAGGTTCATTGTTATGATTAACAACTTTTCCTGATAGAATTTGTATCGATTGTCCTTGTACAGATACAGAAGATATAAGTAAACAATAGATGTAAATGAAAACTAAGATTAGTATTCTCATAAAATTTTGCGATTAAGATTTGACTTTTTATAAGTACAAAAGTCTACTGTAAATCGCGGTATGAGGTAATTCAATAAGAAATTAGGAGTACGAATTTATAAATCTATACTCTATTTTACTGTCCTAACAGCCCTGAATCTTAGAGATAAAACCAGTTAGGTATTTTTTTGAGCTTTTTCTTTTAGAAAAGCTAAGATTAAACACAATACTGTCATTTCGACGTAGGAGAAATCTCCACAAGAAATTAACTAACAGTTTTGCCCAAAATTGGCGAGCTTCTCGCGGAGATTTCTCCTACGTCGAAATGACAAGTTTGAGATTGTTTTGTGTAAAACTAAAGTTCTTTACACCCTTAGTTCGGAACTTGCAGGAATAAGATTAAGCTAATGAAGCAGCTTGCAATTGATAGTTTAAAGGTGTTGTTCCTGTATGTTTTTTAAATGCTGTAAAGAAAGTTGATTTAGAATTAAATCCTACATCATAACCAATAGATTCTAGAGTCAGTTTATTGCTGGAAGTGATAATTTTGCACGCTTCGTTTATCCTAAATTCATTAACAAAACTGGTAAAGTTCTTCCCTAGATTGTTATTTAAAAATTGTGACAACTGATGGCTTGTACTATTTATTTCTTTGGATAATTCTTGTAATGTAAGGTTTGGATTTTTATATAATTCTTTTTCTACCATTACATTTTCTAATTTTCCCAATAAAACTAATTCTTCGGCAGAATCTATTTTTTTACTTGTATATTTTGGAGAGCTGAGCAAGAATAAATCGTCTGTCTTATTTCGGTATAAAAGGATAAAAATTATCAGATATAAAATAAATGAAAACGATACCGATCCTGTAATACAAGAAACAAACGAAACTCCGATAAAACCAAGAAAATAGAAAAGAAATACAATTGCATTACCAAGATAAATTATGCCGTACCATGTTTCCGCAGCATTAGCTTTACTGTTTTTGCTAATCATTTTCGATAGAATAGCTCTGCTTACATAACCTGATAAAACAAGGTAAAGAAACCATTGAAAGAAAATAATTGCGACTAAATAATCATTCCATAAAACAGGATAATTTTCATAAGAAAATAAAAGACCTCCGGCGAATAAAATGGTAAGCCATGTTACAAGATTCCATTTCCATAATTTAGAAATAGTTGTATTACCTTGAATTCCTGATTTAAGAAGATAATACAAAAAAGGGCCAATTAATAAACAGGCCGAAAGACCAATTTGTAGATACGTTTTGGGCAAAGCATTATTAAAATATACAAAAACGGTAATAGTTATTCTTACGCTCAAGGCTAATAACAATGCTCCTAGAAAATAATTAGTTAAATATTTTTTCTTTGTAAAAAAGAAGAAATACAAACTAAGAATGATTGCGTTGAAAGCGCCTAAAGCTCCAAAAAAGAATAAAATTTCTTTGCCAATACTCATAATTTACGTTTAGTTATTCTTTGAAAAATAGTACTAAATTCAATCTTATTAGGCTTGTAATTGATAGTTTAAAGGCGTTGTTCCGGTATGTTTTTTAAATGCTGCAAAGAATGTTGATTTAGAATTAAATCCTACATCATAACCAATAGATTCTATGGTAAGTTTATCATTGGATATTATAATTTTGCAAGCTTCGTTTATCCTGAATTCATTAACGTAACTGGTAAAATTCTTTCCCAGATTATTGTTTAAGAATTGAGATAATTGATGGCTTGTACTATTTATTTCTTTAGATAAATCTTGTAAGGTTAGGTTCGGATTTTTGTATAATTCTTTTTCTATCATTACATTTTCCAGCTTTTTCAACAAGCTTGTTTCCTCGGCTGAATCTATTTTTTTGCCCGAATATTTTGGAGCATTAAGCAAGAATAAATCGTCTGTCTTTTTTCGGTATAAAAGTATAGAAATTATTATATACAGTATAAATGAAAAAATTAAAGAACCGCTTAAATAAGAGACGTGTGGAGTATTAATTAATGCCAGAAAATAGAAGATAAAAAGCAAGGTATTGCCAAGGAAAATCATCCCGAACCACATTTCGGCTGGATTTGCTTTTTGTTTTCTGCTTACAATCTTTTTAAGTACATCTTTAATTGTAAAACCTGCAAAAACTATATATACAAACCACTGAAAATAAATAAGCTCTACAAAATAATTTCTCCAAAGTTTTGGGTAGTCATTATAAGGGTATAATACCCCTACAGTTACAATAAGTACGGCCCAGAAAACAAGTATGAATTTCCAGGATTTGGGCATTACGTGAATTTCTTTAACCGAGGCTTTTAGAAAATAATATAAAAACGGACCTATAAAAAAACATGCCGAAAGTCCTATCTGAAGGTATACTTTAGGCAAAGTTGGATCAAAATGTATAAATACAGATTTAGCAATTCTTATGCTTAATGCTAATAAAAGTGCTCCTAGAAAATAATTCCCGAAGTACTTTTTCTTTGTAAAAAAGAAGAAGTAAATTCCAAGTATAATCCCGTTGAAAGCTCCCAAAGCACTAAAAAAGAATAAAAGTTCTTTGCTAGTATCCATAATTTATTTCTGTTTTATAAATAATTATTCTGCAAACAAAGCTAAAAAAAAGATTCATGCCTACTAAAAATAAATTATATAAAAATTACTATAATTCTTATTAATCAAATTTTGCTTTAATACTATTTGTAAAGTTCACAAAAAAGCCCAATTTGAGGATTGGGCTTTATACTAGATTCTTTCTGGCTATTATTACATTTCTATTTTAGATCAATACGTTTTAAAATCCTAAATTATTTACTGGATCTGTAAAACTACAACCACATTCTCTACGCATGTTTTTAGACTGCTTGAATGTATATTTTAAATAAAATTGATGTGATGACGGGGCGTACTTTCCTAATCCGTTTATGTTATGATCATACGCATATCCTGCCTGAAAATCTTGTAGCAAATTAACTCCTATTATACCAGTTACAGCCGAGTTTAAACGGTAGGAAGCCCCAAATCTAAACTTTTCTTTAAACTCAAAATTAAGAGCAAAATCTATTGCCAATGGCGATCCCTGAACTTCTTTCGCTAGTATTGAAGGTTTAAATAATAATTCATGTGTTAATGCAGTTTGATATCCTGTTGTAAAATAAATTTGTGGTTTTGTTACCGCTATTCCTACTATTGTAGGATCATAACTTTCTTTAATAAAATTGGGCGTAGATAATCCGATATACCAATTGGGTGTATTAAATAAAAAACCAACTCCTATTCTTGGAGATATTCTGTTTTCGATATTGTTTTCAAAACTTAAATCATTATTGTTTTGTACATCGAGCCGTGTATAATCTACATTAAGCATATTAAAACCCGCTTTTAAACCAAATGAAAGCATATTTATCTCATCTGTAAAAATAGTATACGAATAATCTCCTGTTACAATTAGTTCTTCGGTTACTCCTAATTTTTCACTAGATACGTTAAGTCCTGCCCCCATATTCATTGTAAGCGGGATATTAACGTTTAAATTCAAACTTTCGGGAGCTCCATCAAATCCTGCAAATTGTGTTCGGTGTATTAGCAATACGCTTCCGTCAAAGAAACCAGCAAAAGCGGGATTAAAACTCGACATGTTTAATTTATAATCTGAGAACTGAGCATCTTGTTGGGCTCTGGCAGAAAAAAATGTAAATATAAATGCCAGAGCTAGTATATAATTGAGTTTCATTTGTTTGTTAGGTTTAAATATATTAAGGATTTAAGTGCAAAAAGCCTGTTTTTGTAATGCGCTTATTATCATGATTTGTAAAGCTAAATACATAATAATATGTCCCGAATGGCAACAAACCATTGCCGTTTCCTAATCCTTTATTACCAAATCCTTTAAATAGATTATCGTCTTGCCCGTAACGACTACTTTCGTAGACTAAACTTCCCCAACTATTAAAAATTTCTAGTTTATTGTCTGGAAAAGTTGTTGCTCCTTCAACAAAAAAGGAATCATTTTTTCCGTCGCCATTGGCAGAAATTCCGTTATAGACAACAACATCACAATAACGAATAATGACCTCCACTTCTAGCCTTTTTGAACTTTCGCATTCTGCTCCTATGTATGATGCGTAATATTTATGTTTATCTTCGAGGATTGTAGTCGATGATAACGGAGCGCCTCCAGTAGCAGTTCCGTACCATAATACTTCTTGTTCATTTGTAATAAGATCTGTAATTGTTGCTTCTTTTTCTTTGCATATATACTGTATATTATTACCTGTAGGAGCTAATGCGTCTTTAACAATAATTGCAACCGGAATACGATTACTATAACAATTACCATAATTTGTAGCGGCATAATATTTTCCGCTAGTTATGTTTGTGTTTAATGAAAGACTTTGAGTAGATGTAGCATCAATAAACCATTTTACATTTGTCTTATCAGATACTTCAATATCTCTTATTGTGGGTGCATCTATTAAACAAAATTCTTGTGTAAGACTTAGGAATGTTGGCTCTGGAATAGGCGGAATTGTTACTATTGCTGTAGCTGAACCGCTATTTCCTGATTTATCTATTACAGTAAGTTTTACTGTATTTGCTCCAATATTAGTACAATCAAAAGTTGTTTTATCTAACATTATTTTATCAATAGCGCAATTATCTGTAGAGCCATTGTTAATTTGATTGGCAGTAATTGTAACATTTCCTGTTACATTGAGCTGTACTGTAATATCTTGTGTTATTACATTTGGAATCATTTTGTCTTCTACAGTAACTACAGCAGTTCCAGACGCCGAATTTCTATTAAAATCTGTAACAGTTAGTGTTACGGTATTTGTTCCAATATCACTACAAGTAAAAGCTGTTTTATCGAGTACCAACATATCGATACCACAAGCATCATTAGAACCATTATTAATCAGCGCTGGAATTATTGCTGCGTTTCCTGTAGCATCTAGCTGGACAGTTATATTTTGTATTATAACATTTGGGGCAATCAAATCCTTTACAGTAACTACAGCTATTCCAGTCGCTGAATTTCCATTTTTATCTTTTATAGTAAGTGTTACGGTATTAGCTCCAATATTAGTACAATCAAAAGTTGTTTTATCAAGAATCATTGTATAGATTCCGCAAGCATCATTAGAACCATTATTTATTTGAGCTGCTGTTATAATTGCATTTCCTGTGGCATCAAGCTGAGCAATTATATTTTTTGTCATAACATTTGGAACTATTTTATCCTCGATAGTTACTGTTGCCGTTTTACTGGCTGAATTTCCGTTTTTATCTTTTACGGTAAGTGTTACGGTATTTACTCCAATGTTAGTACAGTCAAAGGTAGTTTTATCAAGTAGGATTGTATCGATTCCGCAAGCATCGCTAGAACCGTTATCGATATCGCCAGTCGTTATACTTGCATTTCCTGTAGCATCTAGCTGAATACTTATATTTTTGGTTATAACATTTGGAGCTATTTTATCCTCGACAGTTACTGTTGCCGTTCCTGTAGCTGAATTTTCGTTTTTATCTTTTACAGTAAGTGTCACTGTATTTGCTCCAATATTAGTACAATCAAAAGTAGTTTTATCGAGTAGCATTGTATCGATTCCGCAAGCATCACTAGAACCATTATCGATATCCGTAGTCGTTATAGTTGCATTCCCTGAGGCGTCAAGCTGAGCAATTATATTTTTGGTTATAACATTTGGATCTATTTTATCCTCCACAGTTACTACGGCAGTTCCAGTTGCCGAATTTCTATTAAAATCTGTGACTGTAACTGTTATGGTATTTGGTCCAATATTGGTACAATCAAAAGTGGTTTTATCAAGTACCATTGTAGCGATACCACAATTATCATTAGAACCTTTATCTATTTGCGCAGTGTTTATAGCTACGTTTCCTGTAGCATCAAGCTGAACAGTTATATTTTTTGTTATAACATTAGGAATTATTTTATCCTCGATAGTTACAGTTGTCATTCTTGCGGTTGTATTTCCGCTTTTATCTTTTACAATAAATATTACCGCATTTGTTCCAATATTGTTACAATCAAAAGAGGTTTTATCAAGTTCCATTGTATCAATACCACAATTATCATAAGAACCATTGTCTATTTGCGTAGCGTTAATAGTTACATTTCCTGTAGCATCTAGCGGAACTGTTATATTTTTGGTCATGGCAATTGGAGCTATTTTATCCTCGATAGTTACAGTTGCTGTTTGACTAGCTGAATTTCCATTTTTATCAGTAACGGTAAGTCTCACCGTATTTACTCCAATATTAGTACAATCAAAAGTGGTTTTATCAAGTAGCATTGTGTTGATTCCGCAAGCATCACTAGAACCGTTATCAATATCGGTAGTCGTAATAGTAGCATTTCCTGTGGCATCAAGTCCTAAAGTAATATTCTTGGTTATAACATTTGGATCAATTTTATCCTCGATAGTTACTGTTGCTGTTTTACTAGCTAAATTTCCATTTTTATCAATAACGGTAAACCTTACCGTATTTGCTCCAATATTAGTACAATCAAAGGTTGTTTTATCAAGTTCCATTGTATCAATACCACAATTATCATAAGAACCATTGTCTATTTGCGTAGCGTTAATAGTTACGTTTCCTGTAGTATCAAGCCCTACAGTTATATTTTGGGTTATAGCATTTGGAGCTATTTTATCCTCGACAGTTACTGTTGCCCTTTTCGATGCTGAGTTTCCATTAACATCGGTAACAGTAAGTGTTACGATGTTTACCCCAATATTAGTGCAATCAAAGGTTGTTTTATCGAGTAGCATTGTATCAATTCCGCAATTATCACTAGAACCATTGTCAATATCATCAGCCGTAATAGTAGCATTTCCTGTGGCATCAAGACCTACAGTTATATTTTGGGTTACAACGGTTGGATCTATTTTATCATCAACAATTATAGTTACGCTTTCTGTAGTACTGCAAAGTTTTTCATCAGTTACAGTTACTATATAACCTCCTGGCAATAATCCTGTGGCTGTGGCTGTAGTTTGTACCGGAGTGGTGTTCCAACTATAGGTATAAATTCCAGTTCCGCCTGTTACGGCAATAGTTGCTTCTCCATTAGCATGCGTACTACAATCGGCATTTATTTGTGAATCTATAGTTGCAATGAGTTCATCAGGTTCTGTTATGGTGAAATCTTGGGTTGCTGTTTCGTTATTAATATCGGTTACTGTTACAACATAATTTCCAGGGCTAAGATTTGTTGCAGTTGCACTATTTCCGCCAGACGGAGACCATGAATAAGAATATGTAGGTGTACCTCCTGTAGTAGTAACCGAAGCCGTACCATCATTTTTTCCATTGCATGAAACATTACTTTCTGATGCTACTGTTAACTTAAGCAAATCTGGTGTGGCAAATGGAGAATTAAATATTGTCGAGTAAGAGGAACCACCATCTTCTGTAACAAAATAAAAATCATAAGCAGTATTAATCGTGAGTCCTGTAATTGGATATGATTTTGGTATATTGGCTACAAGCGCCGAACTTCCGCTAGCTACAATATTTACACCTCCATAATTTACCCCACTTTTTATTTCAGCTATTGTTGGTGCTTGCGATCCAGCGGGTACGACTACATAATATCCTGTTACATTAGTTTGTGATAAAGTATTAAAATTTGCCGAAGTATATTTTATATCCGTAACAACTCCACTTGCATTAGCAATATCTTTAATTATCTCTTCTAAGACTACAACTTTACCAGCAGCGTAATACCATTTAAATTCATCGCTCTCCCCTACAGCAAGATCATTTAATCTAACAAAAAAGCCATAAGAACCATCAGTGACTCCACTACTAATAACACTTGTATTTGGGTTTTGATAAATTACATTGCTCCACTGACAACAAGACTGAATAATGGTGTTGGCACGATTAGAATTTGAAAAAATTATAACTCCTTCTTCTCCTGAATAAAGTTTAAGTGCTTTAGCCCGATCAGTGCTTGCAGTTAAAGGTACAAATGCTTCGCCAACTATATTTCCCCTTGTTTTTTCTGGTCTGTCATTAATTCCAATAAAATCATCTTTTGTACCCGACCAAAATCTTACATTGGTTACTGGAGCTGTACCTATATTTTTAATTTTTACATTAATTATAATAAAGCTTGATTTTTCTTCTAATGTATATGTATTTTCTACCTCTAATAAAGATCCATTTATAGTAATATTTCCTTTAGAAACTATAGTACCGTAACCTTTTGGCGACGTAGTAATTATAAACTGTGAATCATCAACCGTTTGAGCTGTTAAAGTCGCATTAATTGATGAAGATCCGTTTGTATTCCATTCGTTAGAACCATCTCCGCCAATATAATAAGCATTGTCAAAAGGATAATTATCATAGGTTAGTTTTGCCCATAACGATGTTGTAGGATTGTAATAAAAAGGTTGTTGTAAGTTCCCTCCAGGATTTACAGAATTTTCTGTTCCTGTACCAAAACGAAGTATATCGTTGTCTAATACTTTTTGTGCAGAAGCTTTGTTTAGTAAAATAAAAAACATGCATATAGCAATATATGAGTGTTTCGATATTACGTTATCAAAGTATTTTTTTTTCATAATTAAGTTTTATTTATTGCCTGAAACGGCTAACAGAAGAGCGCGCAAAACTACTCTAGAAAGAATTTTTATTATAAAATAAGGGGTGGACAAATGAGGGACAAATGATGAATTCTTCTTTAAAAACCTTATAAATAGCCATTTATAAAACATCTATTTTGTATTATATATTGGCTATGATAGATTCTTATTTTTGTATTTTAGCCAATCAACGATTTCTTACGCATGGCTCACATTATAAAAAAAACGGGGATTCTGTTTGCCGTTTTTATTTTTGCTTTTTTTACCAAATCATATTCGCAAACGCTATCTGTTCCGTCGCAAGATTCACGTGAAAACATAGAACGCATCATTCTTCAGGAAACAGATTTCCAAAAAGATTCTGTACAATTAAAAAAGTTTTTAGCTCCCTTATCACAATCTTCTAATAAGAAATATAATATTCTGTACGACGCCTTACTTGCAAATGGATATTCTAGTTTTTATGATAAAATAAATTCTAAGAGTGATGCTTATTACTTACTTTCTATCCAAAAAGCAAAAGATATAAATGACCCTGCTCTTGTAGTTTGGACACAAATGAATTATTCTAAATATCTTTATTATTACAGAGAAATAGATAAACTTATCCCAACTTTATTAAAAACGATTGAAGCCACAGAGGGCATAAATCCTAATAAAATGATTTTTCCGGGAGAAACTTTTAAAATTTTTGGTTGGATAATGACCACCATTGATGATGAAGATTTGGCTGTAAAATTTTTGAAGAAATCCCTGCATTATACCAAAACTAATTCTCCTGAATATGCCAGTGTTTTAAATGCTATTGGAGTATATTATTTTAAAGAAAAAAACTTCTCTACAGCAATGTATTATTTTGATAAAACTATAGCTGTTTCTTTGCCTATAGGCGACAATATACGTTATGCAAAGGCATTGGGCGACAAAGCGCTTATTTATGATATAAAGGGAGATTATAAAACGGCTCTTCAGCTTTTGCAAGAGGATATTGATTATTCAGAAAAATATAAAGACGAGAAAAATACGATGTATGCCTCAACTTTAATGGCAAAAATTCTTTTAAAACAACAAGATACGGCCAGAGCAAATACGTTATTACAAAAAGCCGAAAAAATTGCTTTGTCTAAACCTTATTACATTAGTTCTTTAAAAGATATTATCGAATTAAAGCTGAATATCTTAAATGGGAAAAACCCTGAAAAAGAATTATTATTAAGGCGTGAACTCAAAAATTTAGAGGATTTATTACTTAAAAAAGATGGAAAAACTGCTTTAACAAAAGCAAATTGGTTTGTTCAGAAAGCCAAATATGAGAACAAAGTCAAGGATACGCAATTGCAGTATGAACAGGAAAGTAAGATGAATAATGTTTATATACTAATTGTTGTTTTGGCGATTTTATTATCTGTTGCTATATTCATCACTTTAAAAAAGAGATTAAAAAATAGTAATCAGGAATATCATAAAAAAATAGTGGGTTATAGAACCGAAAAAAGAAATTACGAGAAAAAACTTAATGATGCCAACCTCGATCTTGATGCTCACATTAAATACCTGCATAATAAGAATCTTCAGGTTTCTAAATTAAAACTAGAACTAGAAAACATAAAACAATCTCCATCTTATTATTTAGAAGAAGAGAAAGGAAAACTTCAGGAATTGTTAGATTCTCACCTAATGACAGATGAAAACTGGAATGCTTTTAAAAAAGAATTTAAGAAAGAATACAGTAGTTTTTATGATACTTTAATGACAGATTTTCCGGAGTTAAAGGATTCTAATCTAAAAATTGTAATGCTTCAAAAATTACGATTCAGCAATTCAGAAATCGCAAGTTTATTAGGTATAACATTAGATGCGGTGAAAAAGAGCAAACAACGCCTAAAGAAAAAACTTGGAGAAAAACACAATCTCTTATTTGAGATTATAGATATGCCTTAATTTTAAGATTAGGTATGAGATAATACGGGAATCATTAGTCTCTGGTTATTGAATATATCTTCTAATTCTGGAGAAACAAACAATGTAAGGTCTTCTTCTTTATAAATATCATAATTAAAATCTGTATTTACAGGGCTGAACCCAAATAGAACAGTATCAATTTCGGCTGTAGCCAAAGCAGAGATAATATCCTCTATATTCTGTTCTTCTAACTGATAAAGTTGAAGTATTGTCAATACATTTTCATCACATTGTGCAATGGCAATAGTCTTTAAGGATTCGATATAATATACCGAATCTTTAAACCCAAAATCAGGATAAGCATAACAATAAAAGAATGTCAGACTACGATTTTTAGTATTGAATGATGAAGTTGATATTGAATTATCTACATAAGTTTCTAATAGTTTACGCTGATCTAAATTGTCCAGATTTAGTTTGGTTACCTGATGACTACTTTCTCTAAATTCTATTTGTTTACTCGCCTGAAATTCTTGTACGGGTAAGAAATTAAACTTAGGGTAAAAGTCTAGAACAGAATCATTGGCAAACAGAAACATACCATTTATCTTGTCTTTGTAGTCTTCTTTAATTCTTTCCATTAAATAGCGAGACAATCCTCTATTTTTATAATCAGGATGTGTCATTACTGTTCCTAATTGTGCCAAAACCAGATGCTCATTCTTAGTTATTGTATCAAAAGTACTTACAGTGGTATGGGCAACAATATGGTTATCATGAAATAAAGAATAAATCATACAATTATCATCCCAATATCCTGATTTATAATAATTTTCAAAATCAAATCCCCATGTTTCATTTGTAAGTTGATTAAACTCTTTACGCAAGTTCTCCTCAGATTGATATTGAATATATAATGTAAATTCTTGTTTGTCGAGTGTAATTGTTTCAGTCTGCATATATCTTTTATTTCAAAATTACATAATAATTGCATTTCTACCACATTATTGTTTTCTATAATCTCAAAAAATAGAAGAAATATAATGCACAATATATAGCAAATAAAACTCGTTGGGTGTAATTATTTCTTCTATTCTGCTCAGTCATAAAGCCTTATTTAACACATAGAAACATAGATTTTATGTGCAAAAAGAGCACAAAAAGAAATACATTTCTTTCACATAGCTAGCTTTGTGTATTTTAAATAAGTGAAACGTTTTTTTAGTGCACTAAAATCTATGTTTCTATGTGTTGAAAATAAAGATTAAATAAACACTTTATATAATGACTTTCAATAAACTATTTATCAAATAATACCTTAACTGTATCTCCATCATTAATAACCTTTTCTAGTAATACTTTTTTATCATCAGAAATAGTTACTTTTAGTTTTTTGTTTACTCGTTTTACAACAATATTAAAGTCTTTACCAAACGCATGAATATTACGCAAACCCATTTCTGGCCACGATAACGGAAGACGAGGTGTAAAGTCAAAACCTTTTAAACTCGTTGGGCGAATACCAAATAATCCTTCGGTAAAAACTCTACAATACAAACCGCTTTCTGCCGATAAATGACGCTGATTTCCTTCGGGATAAGCTTCAACCGGATAAGGAACATGATCTCCTAATAAACGACGTGTAGAATAATAATGTAAAAAATCGATTGCCTTTTCTGTTTCACCAGCAGCCAAAACTCCTCTTAAAGCATACAAAGTCGATCTATCCCAAAAGGTTTTATCGCCCGAAAGACTTGCAAGACCATCTTGAGTCCATAATTTTGGAGAAAATAATGCAGCAATAGTTCCTTCCTTTCGATCATAAATACCCATTGTTAATGGTGTACAAATCCATGCACGCAAGACATCATTTTCTTTATAATATTTATAGGTTTTAAACCCTTCGATTGTAGAACCAAAATATTTTTCGATTGCTGATTTTAAGTTTTTTGCCTGAGTTTTATAAGCATTAAGTTGTTTTTCGCTTTTATCTAAAGTCGTTCCTAGATATATTGCTGAGTTTAGCGCATCATAATACAATGATGATGTATTAAGATTTGCTTTTCCAGCAGGAAAACGCCCTTCTAACTCATCTGAATCTGATGTAACAACTCCCTCGGAATTTAGTTTTAACTTACAATATTCTAAACACCATTCTATCAGTGTCCACAATTGTTTGGCTTCGATAATATCACCTTTTGCAAGAGCATAACGTGCAGCGCCGTAAGCAATCATGGCAGCATCTCCCCTGTCTCCTGCTCCATCCCAAATGTCTGTTCCTTCGGCAATGATAGAACTTGGTATTGGTTTGTAGTCTTTATTAATAAATCGTGCAAAATGAAGATATGCATTTAGAGAAGCTTTATTACCGTAATCATATCCTAAAAAAGGAAAAAAAGGTCCAATATACTCCGCTTCGTCATTTGCCCAAATTGCGGCATAATATGCTTCTCCACCAGGACCATGCATTGGCCCTCCTTTGGTTTCAAATATACTTTCGGCAGCTCTTAATTTTGCAAAAGCAAATTCAGTATTTAATATGGTATCAGGAGTTTCTAATACCAATTTATTAGATAATTCCTTAACCAATTCCAAACGTTTTATTTTTTCGTTTTCAGGATTTAATTCGGGTAATACTTCATTCGAATTTCCTGCAAAATAGATAACTGAAAAGCTAATTATATCATTTGGTTTTAGAGTGTAATAACCTTCATTTAATACTTTAGATTGAATAGTATAACTTCCTTCAGTTCCATTTATTGGATTTATATTATAAATGGTATTCGATTTCGGAATTTCTACTGTATATTCTTTTCCAGAAACGTTTTTGATAGTATATATTTCGCAATAACTTGCCTGAGTCGTTGTCGGAAAATATTGTCTGGTTAGCTCAAGTGTTTTGCCAACTTTGCTCTTTACTAATAAGGTACCATTAAGCATAATCGAAACTACTTTTTCGTTCTCGATAGCCTTATTGTTTACCGTTACCAATTTTAAATGATCTTGTGTAAACCTTCGAGTAAGACTTGCGTGTGTATTGTTCGGGATTGTCCTTAACATAGGCCATATAAGGCTTCGGGTTGCATGAAAAGAACTATCTGCGGCAACTCCGTATCTTATTACACAAGAGATTTTCTTGCCGCTCATCTCAATATGATCGTCATGAGGTATATTATTAATGTTCCACGAAATAGCTCCGTCTGTAGTAATTTGCCAACGATTATTTTGTTGTGCAAATGATTTACCAGATACAAGGCAAAGTATAATAATTGCGAATTGTTTTATTGTAAAAGCAGTATTCATTGATTGAATTAAAATTTTTAGAATTGTCTTATTTGTTTTTTATCGAAAAAATTATGCTTTGCTCAATCGATACATTAAAACTCCATGAGGTTCTATAGTTTCTTTTAGTATTTTGGCAGTTGTTCCTGTATTTTTTTTACGCCAAACATCAAATAAGTTGTATACATTCTTGTTATCCAAGTTATATTTATAAATAGCATCTACAATATTTTCTTTACTCCAATCAAAACTAACAGACTTAGATTCGGTTTTACGATTTATAAAGCAAACAGCCCAATCTCCGTTTTTAAGAGGTTTACACCAAACCTGCAATCCGTCTTTATCAAGGTATCTAAATCCTTGTATTCCTAATTCATCCTGATCAATATCCAGTACATCTTTATTAGTAAGAATCTCAAGCGTTTGCTTAGACATTTTTCGGATATCGTTACCAGCAATTAATGGTGCTGCCATCATACTCCAAAGAGAAAAGTGTGCTTTATCTTCATCATAGGTCATTCCGTTACCAACTTCGAGCATATCAGGATCATTCCAATGTCCTGGACCAGAATATTTACGAAGGTTAGACTGAAGATCGGCAATATGCATCACGCTAAGTGAGTTCCAAGTTCCTTCATCATGAACCGAATCAAAGATTTGATAAATATCTTCGGTAGTTCGCCATAACTGCCCAACGCCTTCGCCCCACTCCCATGGTTTGTTTACGCCCCACTCGCAGATACTAAATACAATAGGTCTTTCAGTCTTCTTCAGGGCAGTACTCATTGTTGTATAAGCTTCTTTGGCATTAATACCAGTAGCAAAACACCAATCATACTTTAAGAAATCAATTTCCCAAGCAGCATAGTTTCTTGCATCTTGATATTCATAACCACGTGTTCCCGGATATTTCTGGCACGTTAATGTTCCTGCACAGTTATATAATCCAAATTTTAATCCTTTAGCATGAATATAATCGGCAACAACCTTAATACCATTAGGAAATTTTTTAGGGTCAGGAACCAGATTACCTTGATTATCTCTTTCCATTGCCATCCATCCATCCATCATCTAGAACCAAATAGATATAACCAGCATCTTTCATTCCTGAGGAAACCATGATATCGGCAGTTTCCATTACCATTTTTTCATTAATATCAGTATGAAAAGTATTCCAACTATTCCACCCCATTGGTGGTTTCAATACCAAATTATCTAATTTTTGCGCATTTAGTTGTGCACAAAAAAGTGCAATAGTCATTAAAGTCCAAATCTTTACTTTTAGAAATCTTCTCATTTTTTAAGTTTACTTTTTTAAGCAAACCTACATGCAATCTGAATTTAACGCATATAGTATATTAGCTTTAAATTATACTATTTTATCTGATTGTGAATTTTTGGAACGGGAGTTCATGAGATAATTAACAAATGTTTTTTATCTGATAACATAAATATATCATTTATAATTGTACTAAAAATAGTACTATATTTACATCTGTAAAATCTTATATCGTAAATAGTAGGAATTAAGAATTAATATTAAAGGTTATGAAGAGAGTAATTATATTTCTTATTTTAATAGCTAACTTTAGCACTTACGCACAACAAGAACAAACAACAGCTACAGAAAAATGGACTTTTCCCATAAAAACCAAATTTACTGTAAAGGTTATTCCAACTAGCACTGGAGATTTTAAATATTCAGTAATTAAAGTTGAGCCTTACACCAAGATAGTTGACGCTTCGAATAGCGCTAAAGTTTTTAAGAAAAAGGGTGAGAAAGAAACAATTGAATTTTGTTTCTGTTTAGAAATACCTTGGGATAGGGATCCTAAAAAAGATGCTCCATATATGATGCTTTTAATGAACAACAGATCTAAATACTCTTTTAAATTCAAAACTGAAATTCAAACTGAAAAAGATGGAGTGTTTAAAGAAATTTCAAATATTGGAACACACGCTGGTTCTGAAACAAGTGACAGATGGGCTAAAGAAACTTACCAAATAAGAATTAGCGAATTTGAATTAAAAAAATAATTCACAACTGTCTAAAACATCCATCACTAAACCAAATCAAATTTATATTTAGTTTAATTTTTATTACAGAAAATAGTATCTTTATGTAGTTATCAACCAATATCTTAAGATTAAAAACTTAAATCATATGATACTACAAAAGATAAAAACCATTGGGTTTAATCGAACCTTAATTACTGTATTATTCCTGATGTTATTTAATACAGTAATTTTTTCAATACCCAAAGACACACTTGCCTATAATGGTTTTGGATATCTTACGCTTTATAAACCAAGCAAAACAATCAATAATGTGGTTATTTGTATCTCTGGCGATGGTGGTTGGAATAGCGGAATTGAAGGTATTGCACTTCATCTAAAAAACGAAAACACTTTACTTATTGGTGTAGATATTCGTCAGGTTTTTAAATCTATGAAAAAAAACAAATCTGCTTGCCTCTATCCTGCTGCTGACTTTGAAAGAATGAGTCAATTTGTTCAAAAAAAATTAAAATATCCAACCTATACCGTGCCCATTCTTTTAGGATATTCCTCTGGAGCAACTTTAGTTTATGGGCTAGTTGCTCAAGCTCCACAAAATACTTTTAGAGCAGGAATTGCACTAGGATTTTGTCCAGATATAAATATAGATAAACCATTATGTACTGGTTCTGGAAAATTTACTTCAACTAAACTAGAAAATGCTAAAGGTTATGATTTAGGACCCGCCGAAAATCTTAAAACTCCTTTTATATCCTTACAAGGGCAAAATGATCAAGTTTGCAATTATCAAAAAACTGTTGCTTTCCTAAAAAATGTATCTAATGCAAGAGTAATATCACTTCCTAAAGTTGGACATGGTTATGGACAGGAAAAAAATTGGGTTCCGCAACTCATGGAAGCTTATACTACAATCATAAACGCAAAAGAAGAGAACAGCCCAGAATTAGCTGCAAAAAACCTTAATCTTCCATTACATATTACAAATACCAAAGAAAAAACAAGTCCATATATGGCTATATTTATATCTGGCGATGGCGGATGGACAGATTTTGATCAGCAAATGGCAAGTGCATTTGCATTAAAAGGTGCTCCTGTAGTTGGTCTTGATGCATTAAAATATTTTTGGCAGAAGAAAAGCCCTGAAGAAACTACTGCTGATATTTTAAGAATAATTGAAGCTTATAGCGAAGAATGGAAAAAGGAGAAAATTATTCTAGTTGGTTATTCCTTTGGAGCAGATATCGTTCCGTTTGTGTATAATAGGATTCCCGAAAAATTCAAAAAAAGTATTACAGGATTAGGTTTATTATCTCCATCTAAAGAAACTGATTTTGAGGTTCATGTTACCGAACTTTTAGATATTAATACTTCATCAGGGTTTTCTGTACCTAACGAAATCAATAAAATAAATGATATACATCCAATCTGTTTTTTTGGAAAAGATGAAGATGATCTCCCGATTAAAGAAATTTCAAAAGAAAACGCAAAAATTATATATCTGGATGGAGGACATCATTATACCGATGCATTTGTTGCAATAGCAAAAGAAATGTTGCCTTAAAATTTTGTCCAAAAATTGTAATTGCTACATTTCAAAGATTCAAAATATCAAACTATTAGCTTAATAAGGTTTCATTTTGGAATTTGAAACCTCATTAAACTCTCATAAATGGGATTGAATTTAGTATTATTATACATTAGATACTGTTTTCTAAAGTATAACTATAAATCAATTTTATGAAAAAAGTATTATTTTGCCTCTGTGCACTTTCACTTGTTTTTAGTGGCTGTAAAAAAGAATCTGAAAATAAAGGCGATACAGCCAATACTAGCGTATCCAATTCAGAAGATTATGAATTTATTGGCGGTTATCCTACAGAAGCTACCATAAAAAAAGCATATGATGATGCCGATTTAAATCGTGCTATACAAGCCTACAAATTTTTCTATCCAACTGTTTCAGGAGAAGGTTTGGTAAAAGGGAATGATAGTGTTAATATTAAACCAAACAGAACATTTGGTACACTAGATACTAAACCGGGACAGATTGGATTTACTCTGAATTCTGACACTCCTTATGGGCCTGTTTTAATCGATCTATCAAAAGGGCCTATGGTAATAGATATTCCTAAAGGTCCGCTTATTGTTGTTGCAATGGATGTAAACCAACGATGGGTTGCCGATATGGGGATTCCAGGACCTGATGCTGGCAACGGAGGAAAACATATACTATTACCACCAAACTATAAAGGTGCTGTTCCTGCTTCTGGCTATCATGTCTGGAAATCATCTTCGGATAATCTTACTGTTGGTGTGCGCTCACTTCCTGTAGGTGGAGACGTTAAAGCGGCATTAGAGCGAATAAAAACCGTGAAAGTATATCCGCTAAACAAAACACCAGATTGGAAAGAACCTACATGGATAGATATTACTGATAAACATCAAAATACAACACCATTGGCATGGGAAACCAACTTTAAATATTGGGAAAATTTAAATGATGCCATACAACGTGAACCTGCTTACGATGGTTATAGAAATAATTATGGTGAACTTGCTGTTCTTGGTATAGCAAAAGGCAAACCTTTTAAACCTGATGCTCGTATGAAAGGAATACTTGAAAAAGCTGCTAGAATTGCCAATGCTCAAATGCGAGTACAATCCTTTGCAGATCGTCGCCCAGACCGAATAGTATGGAAAGATCGTCAATGGGAATGGGTAGGCCTCAGATTTGAAGATGGCGATTTTAACACTCCTTTTTATGTAGATCTTGATGCTCGAGAAACATGGTTTTATCAAGCTATTGGGGCTTCTCCAGCGATGTTTAGACGAACAGAAGGTGCTGGGTCATTATATTGGCTTGGTCTTAAAGATAAAGATGGAAAATATATAGATGGAAGCAATACTTATAAATTAACTATCCCTACTCCTGCTCCTGCAAAATTATTTTGGTCGGTAACCATATATGATGCAAATACAAGAAGCCAAATTATTACTGATCAAAATAAAGCCGCATTACGTTCTTTATTTGAACTGAAAGACAAGATTGGCGGGAAAACTATTGATTTATACTTTGGTCCAAAAGCTCCTGCAGGAAAAGAAGGGCAATGGATTAAAACTATTCCTGGTAAAGGTTGGTTTACTTATTTCAGAATTTACGGCCCTGAAGCAACTGCTTTCAGCGGAAATTGGAAGCCAGGCGATTTTGAAAAAGTAGAATAAAATTTATATTATTCTAAATGCTTAATTGTATTTGGAATTGTTAATCATCCAGTATTAATTTAAGAATCAAATTAATACTGGATTTTTAATTTTTAAAATGATGATATAAAAAATAGCATTATTAGTAAATCTATAGACACGCAAATGTTATATCCAATCTAGTCCAAATTCTAAAACATAATGAATTAATGTAAATAATCCACTTAAAATGAGAACTGCAAAAAATCTAATACTATTTTGATATAGTCGAGTTTTTATTTTCCTTTTAATGTAATATATGTCGACTAATACAAACGGAATAAAAGAAACCAATCCAATAAATCCACCTATCCAAATTATTATCCATACATATAGTCCATTTAGTACATTAAATATGGAGAAAATACTTGTTGGATCTATAGATATAGGTTTTCCTAATTCTATTCTCATCCATGCCATTCCTGAAAGTATACTTAAAAGAAGCCATATTATATATTTAATAATTGTTATTGTAACTTTCATTCTAATTATGGTTTAATATGATGAAATCAACTATTTTTTTGGACAAACGGATTATTATTAAAGTATAAAACCTTTTTAGGTTTAATTCTTTGTCATACCTAGCCAAATAAACTTCTTAATTTACCTTTTACGTTATAGCTAAATACATTCAAGAACAAGTAAAAACTAAACTTATATCCAATTTAGCTTGAATTCTAAAACATAATGAATTAATGTAACTATTCCAGTTAAAATAAAAACAGTTAAAATTCTTGCGATATTTTGATTTAGTTTGGTTTCTATTTTTCGTTTAATATAATATATGTCGACTAATACAAACGGAATAAAGGAAATTAATCCAATAAACCCACCTATCCAAATCATTATAGATTCATCTAGTCCATTAAGTATCGAAAAAAATCCTGTTGCTTTAATAGGTTTTCCAAGTTCTATTCTCATCCATCCCATTCCTGAAAACATACTTAAAAACAGCCATATTAGATATTTAATAATTGTAATTATAACTTTCATTTAAAATAATTGTGGTTAAATGTAACTAATTATTATTATTTTTTTTAAACAGATTGTTTATTAAAATAAAAAAAAGTCTATTTAGGTTTGTATCCAGTGTTTATACCCGAGCTAAAAGCTGATCTCAATGCCTCATCAACTTTTAACCAATATTGAGTGTGACTCAAACTATGGGAAACAGTTGCTAAATAAGGTACAGTTCCAGGTCTTTTAGCCATTTCTATGTCCATATCTGTTTTTGCAACAAGATCAGCATTATATTTTTTTACAAGTTCTTGATATACTTTAAGATTGGTTCCTCTTAACAACGTTAATTGTGTATCTTTTGCACCGCTTACAACATATTCTAATTTATTAATTTGATCCCTAATAGCTTGGATTTGATCCTCTGTTATGAATTGACTTATCAATCTCATTAATATTTCTTTTGTGTCTTTGTTTTTTTGTGCAGTTTGTAAGCCTGAAAGGAATTTATCGAAGTTAGCTCTTTTCTTTCTAGATGCATATTTGTCGTTGCCTGTTATAACTAAATCGGTTATAGCTAACCCTTTTGTTTGCTTTTTTGGAGTCCAAGAGGTTTCTTCGATACTTTCGGTAATACCAGTGTTTTCATTGAACAATGCCGCTAAAACACCAAGTAAATAACTATCGGTCAATCCTGTTTTAATTGCCAACAATTCATTTATGAGTCTTAAAATACCTAGTAAATCGAGGTCGTCAAAGTAAAAATCTCTACTATATCCACCATTTCTTGCAGCTTGATTTCTTATAATTGTTGTTTTAGCATTAACTGACCATTTATGTATTCTATCAAATAAATCTACAAATTTGGTTTTTTCAGATTTAAATTTATTGGTTTCAATACTATTAATATATTTTATAATAGCATCCATAAGCATTCCGACACCATCTAACAAAATACCAGTATTTCTCCATAGATTATGCCCTTGCGTTTCATTAATTTTACCTCTAAATCCAGAATCACCAATTATTGCAAAAGGCTCGAAATTTGTTTCTTTTATTCTTTTTAAAGCTGCCTCAAAATCACCTTTATTTAATTTTCTTATAAGAATTTCCAAATTTACAAGTGAAAAGTCTGCCACAAACTGTTGGGTAATATCATACTCATTATGCACATTGATGATTTTACATTCCTCATGTAATTTAGTATGGTTTAATTGGTGTTTTTTTTGGAAGAACGGCGTAGATAAATAAGTAATGCTTTTTATTTTCCATAATTTAGGAAAACGACTGTCAGTAGCTATCAGTTCTGTAAACTGATTAATAACATTACCTCCATGCGAGTGACCTATTAAGTGTAGGTGTGTTTCTTTATTCTTGTATTTAGGATATACTCTAACAAACAAACCTAACAAGCCGTCTGCAGCCTTATTTCTTTCCTCTGTGTTATTATCCCCTGACCAACTTAAAAAAGTATCTTCAATATGTAAATCATTAAATTGAAATTTTAATTCTTTTAACTTTCCCCAAAAATTATCTTTACTAGCGCGCCAATAATCCTTATTAGCTTCGTGTTTTAAAGTTTTTAGGTTAATAGGATCAGTAGTTCCTGGTACAAACATAATAATATCCGTTGGTAATCCATTTCCTTTTACTACTACTTCTGGTTTTTTAAATCTAGGTTCTCCAAGTATTACATTCCCCATACTATTATTTATTACCTTTTAGTTGTACTTTTTTGTTTGAAAGCAATGTTAGATTCTTGTCAGTTGCAACAACTTCAACTTTCTCTGCTGTTTCTGTAAATTTTTGCGAAATACTATAATACTTATTTTCGATAGTAACGTATAAGTTTTTTGCAGTTTTATTAATGGCCATAATTAACGTATTAGATATTAAAACATATTCGATTTCTCTGCACTATTTACATCTACTGTTTTTGCACTACTTTCTAAAAGCATATTTTCTTTAGTGCTAAAAATGGTAACTTCTTCGGCATGTTGAGTTGATTCTAGAGAACTTCTGATATGCGTTTTTTCTACTATCTCAGTTTTATTATTTGCAGTTTCTGTAAAATCTCCAGTTGCAGTTTGGCTAATATCTTGTCCAGCAGTTTGTGTAATATCTTTATCTGCCGAATTTTCAATATTCTCTCCAGCTGTTATAATTACGTTTTTACCTGCCGAAATACTCACATTCTCACCTGCATTTAAGGTGAAATTTTTAGGTGCGTTTACACTTATATTTCCCTTTCCGTCCATTAGCCAAGTATTTCCACTCGGATCTTCTATTAAAAGACTTCCTTCGGCATCATTAAAGACCATTTTTATTCCAGAACGGGTATGAATAGCTTTCATATCATTTTGGGCAGAACCATAGCCAGAAGACTCTTTACCATTATACTGTGTTCCTAGTATATACGGATTCTGTGCATTACCTCCTTCAAAACCTACTAATACTTCTTCTCCTATTTCAGGAATAAAGTAAAATCCTTTTCCTCCACCAGAGTGAGGTTGTATCATACGCATCCATTCGCTCGTAGTGGTACCTCCTGCCCAATAGAACTCAACTTTTACACGTCCTAATGCTTCTGGATCATTATTATCTTTTATTTTGGCAGGTTGAGTTTCTGCTTTGGCAAAAACATGCACATCTGTGTAATGTGGTGCTGCTACATCGGCTGGGATGGCCTTGAACTCACAAGAATAATTCCCGTGTACCTTAGAATGATGTATAACCTCTGTAGCGATAAGTTCATGTTCTACAGTTTGATTTACTATTGTAAATACCTGTCCTAATCCCAAGGGTAAGTAAGATATTCCGCTATAAAACACACTGTTGGCATCACTACCAGCAGTTTGTAAATTGACCATCTCGTCTATCTCATCTTTGTTTTGAGCATTGGTTGTATAAGCTCCCGTGCTCAAATCGCCCTGAGTAACTGTTCCTTGATTATAACCTACAATAGACGAAAAACTATCTTTACTCCCTCCAGATGTTCTAGCAGCTGAATTACGGGCATTGCTTGCATTCTTGTAGTCATAAGAGGCCAATGAAATTTTATGAGCTTTCATGTTGGTTTGTATCTTAAAACTATGAAGAGAAGCTCCGTTGATGAGTTTTACTTTGGATGTTTTAGTTTGTCCGAACTGCATACGCATTCCATCAAAATAAAACCATTGTCCGTATCGTGTAGCTAATCTTTTTAGAAACTCAAAACTAGTTTCGTTATACTGTGCCATGTACTTAAATTCCTTAAGATAAGTAGAGCGAATCGATTCACGCTGATAAAACTCTCCAGGTCCTTCTGCCAGGATACTTAATGCGATATCATCCATTCCTCGTTCTAAATATGTTCTGGATTTTTTCATGTCATCCAAAACAATCGTATGGCTTATACCTGTAACATGCAAACCTACTGGGCTACCATGAAGATCAACTGATGAAAGTTCTGTTATTATTCCTTTACTCATAAGCCTAACTCCTGTAAGGCTCTTAAAAGTAAAAATAACTTCATCTCCCAAATAACTCCTTAAAGCTTTGGCTTGATCTGCTGGTTTAATTATTGCTTTACCCGTATATTGCCAAACAAACGAAAAATGATGATGATCAGCCATTTTTTGAGACAGCTTTAAATCATAATAAACAACATTTTGAGTAAAACTTCCTATGGAAATATGAACTTGTTCTGAGAAATGTGCCATAATGCGTACTTGTGTTTAATAAATTTTTAAAAATTTAATCTAAAGCAATCCAGTTGTTTGAGAATTTAGCATCTCCAAAAGTCAATTCTTTAGAAACTAATTCCATTGTTATTTTCATTGGTACTTCTGTAGTGCTCGTAAATTGCTCTTCATAACTAATGCAAAATGCCTTCACAAACTTTAGCTCTTTCATTTTACTTAATGCATCTCTTCTATAAAAAACGATTTTTCCATCCTTAGTTAAATCACTATTTAACATCCAAGACAAAAAATGGGTGTTTTGGTTGGATTCTATTATCATTTTTATAATACCTCCTTTAGCATTTCCGGTAGGTTTGCTTGTGGTATCAATTTCTTGTTTAAAATGGATATTAAATTCAAGGACATTATACTCTTCCCCATCAATATGTAATTTGGATAAAAAACTCATTTGTCTTATATTTTTTTAGATTATTAAATATTAAAATTCTTTGTATTTTTTTATATATAAACCTAATCTCTCAAATCTATATAATTTCATTGTACTAGTTATACTAATCACTTTCAGTGTAAAACTCATTCCTCATTAATAAAAATATTTTTTCAATATTTCTAATATGTTAAATGCATTTGGGTTTTCTTCAAGCAATTTTTTAATGTTTTCAGGATTATTTTCTTCGCTGGGTTTTAATATTAATCCTCTTTTAATAATTATAAATTCACTTTGGGAACTTATATATTTTTGCTTGGTACTGCTATTTATTCTATTCTCATTATGAATGTTTACAAAAACTATTTCATCCGTAGATACGCTTTCCCACAGGTACTTTTTATCGAGATAATCTCCTTTACCTTTATACTCATATTTTTTTAAAGGTTTTCCATATTTTTGCATTAAATAATTAAGAAGCTCGTTGCTTTTCTCTATTTCCCAAATATCTAATTGAAAACCTAGATACTTATTTTTATCATAGGAATCCACAAAAAAGGATAGACTATTACTATCTTTTATTAAGTCGTCTGTATGTGTGTAATTATTAAATTTTGTTGAACCATATTTAAATTTTTGAACATCTTCAGAAATATATGCCTTTTGACCTGTTATTATATTATTGTCTTCAGAGAAGCTATCATCAATATACTCTGTAATATCTTGATTGTATTTCATAGTTTCTAAATCTGTTTGAGAATTACATGACGTAATCAATAAACTGATTGTGACTAATAAAATTAATTGTTTCATTTTCTTCAATTGAAATTTTAATTGTGAATATATCTATCTGGACTTATACCTAATAGCTACTCTAATTCTTAAATAACTTCAAGTTCAGTTTTACCTTTAGGTACATAAAACATTTGATCAATCATTAGTTCTTCACTAGTTTCATCATTGTATAAAAATAAAGCTGGTTCTCCATTTAATTTTTTAAAAGTTGCTAATTTGCCATAGCCATAAAATTTTATGACAGTATCCTTTGGAAATGGCATCACTTTAAAGCCATTTTTTGCATCATTAATTAAACTATTAATTCTTGCATTAGAATCGGAATTGCTTAAGTACATAGAAATAGCCATATTCTTTTCTCTAACTTTTATTTTCTCCACAAACTCATCGTATTTTTCATTCTTAAGAAGTTCGGTAAGATCTTTATATGAAGCAATAAGTTTATCTTTAATATTCTCTACGTCTTTTAAATTTTCACCGTCATTCCATTTAGTCATTGAATAAGGGATTTCTGCCGAAAATTCAGCTGAATTAGTAAGAAATGGTATTTGTTGATCTTTCTCAATTTTTGGAAGTTCAGCAATTGGAAAATCTTGCACGAATTTGAATTCATCGTTGGCTACGTCAAATAATCGTACATTATACTTTAATGCCGCCTCTGGATCCAAGCTTATTTCACCCAATAAAGGTGTCATCTTAGTTGTTACATTTTGAATACCATTATTATAAATGGCATAATTAATCGGGACATTAGTGGCTACTTGACCATTAACCTCCATTGATATCACAGGAATGTCATTAATCAAAATCTCAAAATTACAGGCTGTTGCACTGAAATCTATTGTGTAATAAGGCTCTTTTATCATGAATTTTATTCTTTATTATCAGGGATGCACATATCTTAAACTTTTTCTCATTTTTAATTTTTTAATATTTTATCTAGATACGGATAACCGCTCGCGTTCAAAAGTTCCATCCATTCCTTATGCTTATTATTAAAAACAAATAAATTACAGATGTCTTTTTCAGGGCTATTTTTGGTTTCTAATTTAAAATAGTAATATATTAAATTGCTCTTTTTCCATATAGACACTACCCTCTTAGTTTTATTTTTTGTTGGTATAATATTGTTATCAATTATATCAGCTTCCACGCCTTCTACAATAGTATCAAAAACAGGTTTATTTAATGTTTTTTCAAGAACTTCAAAAAGAGTTTTCTTTTCAATTTCTGTATAGATATTCAGTTGATACATTCCCAAAATATTATTTCGTTCATTAAAGAGCGGGCCTATTTCACTATCTACTACACCATAATGAAAAATAACATTGTTTTTATTGCTTTC
The DNA here is from genome assembly GCF_000737695.1 of Flavobacterium hydatis. Lineage (GTDB taxonomy): Bacteria > Bacteroidota > Bacteroidia > Flavobacteriales > Flavobacteriaceae > Flavobacterium > Flavobacterium hydatis. The sequence goes on along the minus strand of NZ_JPRM01000029.1, from coordinate 7,911 downwards.
TCCTTTTAGATTAATTCTTTTAAAATTTAGCACTTTATCAATGTTAAATGCAACTCTTTCATTTCCGAGGTAAGTCAAATTATCACTTTTAACAGTATCTTTTTTTGATAATTTTACAGATGACAAAATATCGTTTATATCTTCATTTAATGTTAAATCAGCTAAATCAAAAGGTTGTTTTATTTGAATGTCTTGTTTCTTCACATCTGATTTGCATGATTGCAATGAAAGGATAAAGCAAATTATTATAATTTCAACTTTCTTCATTTTCTACTATCGTGAGTTTTTTTCAATAAAATTATCTAAGACATTTTCTCTATTTGTCACATTACCTATTTTTAAGTTTTTTTCAATAAAATATAGTGTACAAGAAAAACCAGAAATCATTTTTCCTTCAACTTTGTATTCTTCTTTTACTTGGTTTAATAGAATATCGAAATCTCCAGCAGTATTCTTCCAATAAAAAGCTGAATAAGGCCAGCTATCACTAGCAATTTTTATTGTTGTTGGCTCTCCATACTTTTGTTTTAAAGCCTCAAATAAAGTATTAGTTTCACTAAAATTATATGTTGATAAATAAAAGCCTTTTAAATTATTATCTTTTTGATTGTCTACTAAAAATCCAACTGCACTTTTTAAGAATTTTTCTTTAGGATATTCTATAGAAAAATTAACATCCGCAAAACTATATTTATCAACTTTAAAGGTCTCATAATAAGGAAGCCCTGTTGTTTGATCTAAATTTTGATGTTTTATTTTATTTTCTATCAAATCATTTAAAGAACTTTTCAAATCTAGATTTGCCAAATCAATCCTTGATTGTGATTTACAATTAAATAATATAAAAACTGTACACATTAAAATAACTTTTTTCATTTTTAATTTTTTTTAATTAGAGGAATCTTTGCGTCTATTCCTGCATATTTCTCTAAATTCTTAATTACATCAAATTCGGGTATTATGTTATACTCTTTGTCAAAATCAACAAGATCAACCTTTCTATCCCCCTTAAAAACTCCTTTTTTTATAGTAAGACCAACACTTGCCTTTACAACTACAGTTGCAATTAATCCATTAAATTTTAACTCAGGAAGATAATACAAAGTTTTATCAGTACTGCTTTTTTGGTCATACTCTAAACCATGACCAAAAGTGGCTGAAGCTTTTCCTGTTGCTTTCATTTTACCTTCTGCATAAGCTTCTGCAATGATTACTACAAATTTTGCTTTAATTTCTATTCCTGCATCTAGTTCGAATCCTATTTTAGTTGCTAATTTTGCTGTTGCCTCGCCTGTATCAGAACAAGTATTAAATTTTAATGTCGAGTCACCAGATATCTCGCCTGTGAGCTTTAAATCGATATACATTTTTAAATTTACGGGATGTCCATCATCTTCTAGCCATGCTCTAACCTCTCTTAAAATTTTTGAAGCAGCAATATTTGCCGTACCACCACTTACTACTCCAACTCCTGCTTGTACCAACATATCGAGCAAATCAATAGTAAATTCTACTCCAATAAATGGGTGCGCTTGCAAATAAAATTCAACACTTTCTCCAATTGTTGCGATTTCTTTCTTGTCAAGCATTGCCCTTTCTAGTTGCCAAATTGCGCCAAGGCAAAAATTAGGAGGTAATATTTCCAAGGTAATTGGTAAATTTTTTGTGAAGTCATTTTTTCGTACTTTTCCTCCAACCTTATCAGTTACCCCTTTTGAAAATTCCTTTAGTGACGAAAAAACAGAATAAAATTGCTTGATTTTTTTTTCATATTTCAAAGTCCCATCAAAATGGCCATTATATTTATCGCTGCCAACTTTATCCCAATTTGCTTCTAAAATTACTCCAAAATCAATTTCAGTTTGTTTCCATCTTTTCTCAGCACCTATTTTTCCTGCTTTACTTTGCATTTCTTTATGCTTTGCAGGTGTCTGCTTTTGCCATTTTACGCTTAGTTGGTTACTAAGATTTAAAAAGAAATGAAAATCCCATTTAATATCGGGATATGCTTTTATTATTACGGGAACATATTTTTCATCTGAGAAATACCTACAAGAATGAGCGTGAACATTATATATTGTTGCTGAGTCTAAAGCTTTGCCTGTAGCTCCTTCTAATAAATTATATTTTGGCCAAATGTATTGCATTGGTGCAACATTCCATGTTTCTAAGCTTGATCGAATAGGAAAAGTAATCGTATCTCCTTTTTTTTCTTTTCCCTTTTTCTCGCTATATTCTGGGGAGGTTACTCTAATTTTCTTTTCGTGTTTGTTTTTTTCTCTAAAACAGGCTTTATTTTGATATTCCGTTATATCAATGGTTACATTTTTATCATGACTAGGGGCAATTACCTCATATCTAATAGTTTGTGCATGCCCATTAAAAGTAAAAGATACATCAACTCTTCGAGCTTCTTTATATGAAAATTCATCTTTGTATTTTATATTATCCTTGCCTTTTTTGTCATCATTTGCTAGCACTGTTATGTTTCCTGCCTGTATTTGTATCTCTCCATGACCTTTAGAGATTATTCTTTTAGCATTTAAACCTCCATCAACAAACAGCTTCTTTACCGCATCACTTCGCCTTTGAGATAATCCTTGGTTATAGTTCTCTTTTCCGATTACGCAGGCATATCCAGCAACTGTAATACTTGAATACTCGTGCTCTAACAAAAATTGCAAAGCATTATTTAGTTTACTATTTCCTTCAGCATTAATTACAGAGCTATCAAAATCGAAAATAATTGTTTTGGTAATTGTTTCTTGTGGGTAAATCGCCCCCTTATTGCTTATTCCTTTGTCGAAAAGAATAACTTTGTCTAAAGCAATTGTTTCAAGTTTACAAGGTTCATACCTTACTGCACTTTTATCTGGTTTACCGACTTTTAAAGGGGTTAAGTTTTTAGGGGGTTTGATATCCTTAGACTCTATTTTTTTTAATATTTTTAAAAACTTTGCATGTTCGATATTGTGCTTACTATCCCCTATATATTTCCCTGTTATAGGATCTTTTACTTGTATAAAAAACTCTTCAGTTTCTCGCATAAGTTTCATTTTCCCATACCATATAAAAGTATTTGACATTGCTAGGTTTATTTCTCCATCTACAACATCTACACTAGTATATGTATATATTAAGCTACTAAAACCTGGTAATTTCCTAAAAACATCTACAATTAAATTCTTATGCCCGTTTAGCCCTTCCGTTTCAACATTTAGGTATATAGTATTTCCATACGAAAAAGTATGTGTTTTACTTACATCCGCACCATCATTACTTGTACTCCATTTACAATTTTTAATTCTTGGTTCACAATATCCACTTATAAAAAGCCCGCATTCTCTAGAAACGTCTCTTTTACCAGAAATACTTGCCTCGACATAATACTCAAAAGGGCCACAAAGATTTCTTGAAATCTTTACGCCGTACTTATTATTAAATGGTAATGTTTTCTGTTTTATTATCGTTTTCGCCTTTCTGTCTTGCAACATCCAGGTTAGGTTTTTCTTTTTCTCAATTTCTGTTACGCCTTCATCCCATTGACCAACCGAAAACAAGACAAATTGATCAGGATCAATAGTCACTTTTTTATTAGGAATGGATAAATTGCTTTTTACAGTTCCTTCGCCAGTCCACTTTATTTTTTTTACACCTTTTGCCATTTCAAAAAATATTTGTTACAATCAATTGTTATCATCTAAACCTTTGTGAGTAGGCTGTTTTTTATTCATATCCCTTACATCTACCATAGGATTTATCAGATTGTGTACCATGGGTTTTGCATTTTTGAAATTTTGTTCACTAGCTTCTGTAACCTGTCCATGCTTAGTGATTTCAATACAGTCTGGTGCTCCCATTGGGCATGTTGCTTTACTGTCTTCTAATAATGCCTTTCCCTTATTAGATAAAATCATTTTTTCGTAAGGGCCACTCCATTTTGTAATTTGGGCCTGGCAAGGCAAAAAATCATTACCCGCTGGTTGCTTTTTGCATTTGCCGAAAGTGTTTTTCTCTAAAGTTTGTCCTATATCTTTATCACTGGCAATCAGCTTTTCTGCCCCGTCTTTATCATTACCATAATGCTTTGTTTGTGTTTTTACCTTCAGTTTGTCTGTTTTAGGTTCTACACTAAATTTACATTTACAAGTAGCGCCTTGTACTACAATATGTTTTTCGCTCATAAGTTAAATTTTTATCTACCTCTAAAAATATCTCCAATCATTTTGAAAACACCATCCTCTTTTTTCTTTTCAGCTCCCACATAAAGGGAATTGGTTCTTAAAATTTAGTTTTCATTTTCATTTAGATTCGAAATCATTACGGTATATTTTTGAGGTACATCTAGTGCAAGAATACATTCTATAAATAGAGTTTGTATCGAGTAGTTATTTGGGTTTAGGAAGTATTTGGCTCTATATTGACCAACAGTTTCTTGATTTGATGAAAACTCAGAGAAATGACCTAACTCATTCTCAAATTCTATTTTCATTCTCTTGTCGTCTAAAACTCCTTTCAAATTGATATTCATCAAATCGTTCTCATCAAGATATTCATCGACCTTTTGTTCAATATCAAATATTAAGTCATCACTTTTAGCAATAAACGGGAAATAGGTATAACCTTTAAAAGCCAATTTCGGAGTGTATTCTGTGTGGATTCCGTTAAAAAAAGACCGTATAAACCAGTCGTTAGCAAGTACTAATGATAAACTTTGACTACTCTCTAAGTTTCTTTCAAACAGATCTAAGTATTTGGTTGTTTGTTCCCCAGGGTAATCCTCAAGAATTTCATTTCTTTTTGTTTCCCAGCGTTCACTTATCTCTTCATAATTATGAACATCTATCCACTCACCTTCCTGATCTACCACTACTTGTAAAGGGTATAAAACACTGGATGTTTTTTCTGCAAGTTCATCGGCTACAGAATCAGCTTCTATCTCATTGATGTATATTTTTGATAATCTATCAATTTCAAATAATGAATATCCGTTTTTGTCAGTTGTAATCCAATTTACACTTGCTTCAAATTTTACCGTGTCAATTTGTTCGCCATTTTCAATCGTATACATAACCCCATATTTTTTCTTTATGGTTACGTGATTAAAAGGGATTCTATGACCTTTATAAAATTCAGCTTTTTTAAGAGGCTCTTCTACAGCTTCTCCATTAGCTTGTAATTTAATTGGTTTTAAGAGTAAAAACTTTAAATGACTTGGGAAATTGGCATTTATTACATCTGCATCAGACACACAATGTATATTATGATAGGCTCTTAAAGTTTGCCATTCGATACCAAGTTTTTCTGCAACAATTTCAAATGTGTCTCCTTCTTCTAGGCTATACCTATCATGAGTATCATTATTTCTTTCTGTTACATAAAAACTATTTTCCTTCATAAATTTTGTATCTCCAAAGTTTTTTTATGATTTATCATCCAGAGGTTAGCTTTCATTTATAAATAAATCTAACTTATGATTTAATGTATATTAATAGCATAATAACTTAAAAAATAGAACAAGCATAATTTCTTATTAAGTTATATTTTTTATTGATATACAAATGCATCAATGCTTTTTATCAGTAACAAGAAGAACCCAATGCAATAATAAAATAATAAATATCTACTATGAGAACAAATTTATTTTCTTTCGTTTTGATGTTTACAGCTATAGTAAGTTACGCTCAACAAGATGCTCAATTTACTCAATATATGTACAACACCATAAATATCAACCCAGCGTATGCAGGGTCACGAGGAGCTCTAAGTATTTTTGGTTTATATCGTACTCAATGGGTCGGGCTTGATGGTGCGCCCGAAACTAGTAGTTTATCGGTAAATACCCCAATTAATAACAGTAATTTAGGATTAGGAGTGTCATTGGTTAATGACAAGATTGGACCTACTAACGAAAATAATCTTTCTGTAGATCTTTCCTATACTATACCTACTTCACCAAACTATAAATTATCTTTTGGTATTAAAGCCACAGGGAATTTATTCAATTTAGATGTCAATAAATTAAACCCAGCCGATCAAGGCGATCCTCAATTTCAAAATTTAGATAATGTCTTTAAACCAAATATCGGAGCCGGAATATATCTTCATTCTGATAAAGCATACATAGGTTTATCTGTGCCGAACTTCATCGAGACTAATCGTTATAATGATAATGATATTGCAATTTATAAGGATAAAATAAATTATTACTTAATGGCGGGATATGTATTTGATTTGGATTACTACCAAGACATTAAGTTTAAACCTGCATTATTGACTAAAATGGTAGAAGGTGCGCCTCTGCAAGTAGATGTTTCGGCAAATTTTATGTTCATCAACAAATTTGTGGTTGGAGTAGCATACAGATGGAGCGCTGCATTAAGTGCCATGGTTGGTTTTCAGGTTAGCGATGGATTATATATAGGATATGGCTATGACCGTGAAACTACTAACTTAAACAATTATAATTCGGGTTCACATGAAATATTCTTGCGCTTTGAATTTATCAAAAACAATGGTAAAATGACAACCCCTCGTTTCTTCTAAAAACTATTTATTATGCAATCGGCAATGATTTTAAAATAGCCAATAATAAAAAGAATGAAGATACCATGTTCCTTTAAAAAACAAAAAATAGATCAACATGAAAAATTTTACAATCCTTTACATAACAATAGTAAGTGTTTTTTCCTTAAACAGTTATTCACAACAGAGCAAGATTGCTTCTGGAGATAAAAAATACGACAACTATGCTTATATAGATGCTATTAAAACTTATGAGCGTGTAGCCGAAAAAGGATACAAATCTGAAGATATGTTCAAGAAGTTAGGTAACTCTTATTACTTTAACTCTGAATTTGATAAGGCGGCAAAGTGGTATGGCGAATTATTTGCTATGAACTCTGAGGTTGAACCGGAGTATTATTACCGATATGCCCAATCATTAAAATCTACCGGAGATATTACTAAAGCCAACCAAATGCTTGATTTATTTAATCAGAAATCAAAAAAGGATACTCGCGGTAAACTCTATGAGGGTGATAAAAATTATCTTGACCAAATTAAAGCCAACTCTGGTCGCTATAAAATTGAGGATGCCGGAATAAATAGTAAATATTCTGATTATGGAACTACTTTTTATCAAAACAAAATTGTATTTGCTACGGCAAGAGATACGGGTGGTTTAGGACAACGCAAACACAAATGGACGGGTGAGCATTTTACTAATCTATACCAGTCTGATGTGGATCAGGATTTTAATCCCAATGCTCCAAAAAAATTCAGGTCTAAGATAAATTCTAAATTTCACGAATCTACTCCTGTTTTTACAAAAGATGGAAAGACTGTTTATTTTACACGAAACAATTACATTGATGGTAAAAAGGGAAAAGATGAGAACAAAATAACTTTAATAAAAATATACAAAGCTACACTTGAGGGGGACAAATGGACTAATATAATGGAGGTTCCTTTTAATAGCAATAATTATAGTACAGCTCATCCTGCACTTAGCCCGGATGAAAAAACATTATACTTTGCATCGGATATGCCGGGAACGTTTGGGCAATCGGACATTTATAAAGTAAGTATTAATAATAATGGTGGTTTTAGTTCTCCTGTAAATTTAGGTCCTGGAATAAATACGGAAGGGAAAGAAACATTTCCGTTTGTAACTGATGAGAATGAGATTTATTTTGCCTCAGATGGGCATCCCGGACTTGGAGGATTGGATGTTTTTGTTGGAAAACTAGATGATAGCGGGGTAAGTAATATTCAAAACTTAGGTTCTGATATTAATTCGCCTAAAGATGATTTTGCTTATATAATCGATACTAAATCACGAAGAGGTTTCTTTACCTCTAACAAAGATGGAGGTCTTGGATCTGATGATATTTATAAGTTTTTAGAAAC
>NZ_JPRM01000028.1 GCF_000737695.1 Flavobacterium hydatis | reverse complement strand
GTGGGCGATGAGGGGTTCGAACCCCCGACCCCCTCGGTGTAAACGAGGTGCTCTGAACCAGCTGAGCTAATCGCCCTATTTTACTAGGTTGCAATCGTTATCTGATTGCGAGTGCAAATATACAGCTAGATTTCGTATCTGCAAGCCTTTTTTTAAAATAATTTCAAAGTTTTTTCTCCAGATAGCCTGATTTACCCGTAAAGTTCTAAAGGCTATTGATTAAACTTTGTGAACCTTTTTGTATCTCAATAGATTTGTCTTAAAAGCTCAATCAATTGTAGCAAAAATATTTCTTATATTAACTAAATTAGCTATCCTTATAGGACACTACTCTACCATCAAACAGACATTAGAAATGAAACAAATTAAACTGACAGCTTTAATATTTGGGCTTCTCCTTTTCGGCTGCAATAAACTCAGCAAAGGAGAAGACAAAACAAACCTTTCAAAAGAAAATATCGAGTTCAAAACTAAGGACTCAATCACTTCACAAGTGCCTAATAGCATGGTTCGAAACATTAAACAAGATGCAAACGGACACATTTTAATAGCTTCTTACAACGGAGTGTTCCGATACGACGGAAAATCGTTTACTAATATAACTAGTAAAATAAATTTACCTAGCTTTTGGGATGTTCTAGAAGATCGAAAAGAAAACCTTTGGTTTGCCACCAAAGATTCAGGCGTTTATTATTATAATAAAAAGTCCTTTCAACATTTTACAACAAAAGAAGGACTTCCTAATAATCGGATTGTCTCTATTTATGAAGATAAAGCTGGTAATATTTGGTTCGCCACTGGCGGTGGAGCAAGCCGATACGATGGGAAATCATTTCGAAATTTTACAACTAAAGAAGGTCTTCCTAATAATGATCTTACTACTATTATGGAAGATAAAACCGGGAAATTGTGGTTTGGGACAAGAGGTAAAGCCTGTTACTATGATGGAAAATCATTTATCGTTTTTAAAGACAAAGAAGGTAAAGCATTTAACAACATTTGGTCGATAATCGAAGATAGAAAAGGTAATATTTGGCTCGGTCATAATGGTCTTTGGCGCTATGACGGCAGTACCTTCACTAAGGTGTCGCAAAGAGGTGCTTCAAATATAATCGAAGATAAGAAAGGAAACATCTGGACTACTGGTGCAGTAAAACCGAATGGAGATTGGACACTTTCCCGATATGATCAAAAGTACCTATACAATAAAAAGCCTACTGTAACCGAGATAATGTCACTAAAAGGAACAGGAATGCTTTGTGGGATTTTGGAGGCTAACGATGGAAGTATCTGGTTTGGATCTTTGAATGGAGTATATCGTTATGATGGAAAAACCATCACGGACTTTAAAAGCAAATAAGTCATTGAGTTCGCGTCTGCCAACTAAGTCGTTAAATCTAAATCATAAAAAAACTCCTTAATTTCTTAAGGAGTTTCTTGGTGGGCGATGAGGGGTTCGAACCCCCGACCCCCTCGGTGTAAACGAGGTGCTCTGAACCAGCTGAGCTAATCGCCCTATTTTACTAGGCTGCTATCGTTATCTGATTGCGAGTGCAAATATACAGCTAGATTTGGTATCTGCAAGTGTTTTTTTAAAATAATTTCAAAGTTATTTTTACCACCTTATTTTCCAATACTTTAATTACTTCACGAAATAGGACAATTCTTTTGTAGTAACTCGCTATAGTCATACATTTGCATTTATAAATACTATACAATGGCAAGATTCAAAGAAAATGATTTACCAAAATCAAAAATAACCGCTACTTCACTCAATAAAGCAACCATAATTTTTAAATACGCAGGAAAACACCAATGGAAATTTTATGTCGGATTGGTATTTTTACTCTTTACTGGAGCAACTGCCTTAGCCTTTCCTAAATTAATGGGAATGCTAATAGATTGTGTTAAAAACAAAGACAACTCCGAGGCTAATATGATTGCACTAGGATTAGTCGTTATTCTTTTTTTACAATCTATATGTTCATTCTTCAGATTATCATTATTTGTAAATTTTACCGAAAATACACTGGCAAATCTTCGTTCGGCACTTTACAGTAATTTAGTAAAGTTACCAATGTCGTTCTTCTCTCAAAAACGAGTAGGAGAATTAAATAGCCGCATAAGCGCCGATATTACTCAGATACAAGATACATTAACCTCTACAATTGCCGAGTTTTTACGTCAGTTTATATTAATTATAGGAGGAGTAATTTTATTGGCTACCGAGAGTTTAAAATTAACCTTATTAATGCTATCAGTTGTTCCGCTTGTAGCAGTTGCAGCAGTTATTTTTGGTCGCTTTATCCGTAAATACTCTAAGAAAGTACAAGATCAGGTTGCCGAAAGCCAGGTAATCGTTGAAGAAACCATGCAAGGAATTAGTATTGTAAAAGCTTTTGCTAACGAATGGTACGAAATTGCACGTTATAACGGAAAAATTAAAGAAGTTGTAAAACTAGCAATCAAAGGTGGTAAATACCGTGGTTACTTTGCTTCTTTTATCATTTTCTGTTTATTTGGAGCAATCGTAGCAGTAGTTTGGTATGGCGTACGATTGAGTATTGCTGGCGAAATGAGCGTAGGACAATTAATATCCTTTGTACTCTACTCTACTTTTGTTGGAGCTTCTTTTGGTGGAATCGCCGAATTATATGCTCAAATACAAAAAGCTATTGGAGCAACGGAACGAGTTTTTGAATTATTAGACGAACATCCTGAGAAAATAAACTCGCATCAAAATTCGACAGCAATCGAAAAAATACAAGGAAATGTTACTTTTAAGAATGTACAATTCAGTTATCCGTCAAGAAAAGAAATTACAGTTCTAAAAGATGTTAATTTCACTGCCAAATTCGGTCAGAAAATTGCAATTGTCGGACCAAGTGGAGCTGGAAAATCGACAATCTCATCTTTATTATTACGTTTTTATGACATCGATGCGGGAGAAATCATTGTAGATGGGAAAAACATCTACGATTACGATTTAGAAAACCTAAGAGGAAACATGAGTATAGTTCCTCAAGATGTAATTTTATTTGGTGGAACCATTAGAGAAAATATCGCTTACGGTAAGCCAGACGCAACCGAAGAAGAAATTTTAATAGCAGCCAAACAAGCCAATGCATTTAATTTTATCGAAAGTTTTCCTGAAAAATTCGATACTCTGGTTGGAGAAAGAGGTATTAAGCTTTCTGGTGGGCAACGCCAGCGTATAGCAATTGCACGTGCGTTGCTTAAAAACCCAAGTATCCTGATTCTTGATGAAGCAACATCATCATTAGACAGCGAAAGCGAAAAATTAGTTCAAGAAGCACTAGAAATTTTAATGCAAGGAAGAACAAGTATAATCATTGCTCATCGCCTTTCGACGATACGTAGTGCCGACCAAATCCTAGTTCTAGATAATGGTATTATTTCTGAACAAGGAACGCACCAGGAATTAATTGCTTTAGAAAACGGAACATATAAAAACTTAAGCAACCTACAATTTAGTAATTCGTAAATTCTAAATATCAAATTAGGAAAGTAAATTCCATAAAAAAACTCCAATGAAAATTGGAGTTTTTTTTATATAAACAGAGATTGCAAACTGCAACTGAAAACTGAGACCGAAATCTATTATCCTTTTCTTCTCTTACGCTCTGTTTTTAAAAGTTCAAGCTCTCTATTTGTTTGTCCAGCAACCGAAGTGTTTTCTTCCGCTCGACGGATAAGGTAAGGCATAACATCTTTTACAGGTCCAAATGGTAAGTATTTGGCAACATTATAACCATTTGCAGCAAGATTGTAACTAATGTTATCACTCATACCATATAATTGCCCAAAACAAATTCTGTGATCATTATGTGCAATTCCTCTTTGTTGCATTAATTGCATCAAAGTATAAGAACTGCTTTCGTTATGAGTTCCAGCAAAAATAGACATTGTTGCTAAATGCTCTAACATATATAAAACTGCAGCATCGTAATTAATATCTGTAGCTTCTTTAGATGCACAAATTGGAGTTGGGTAATTTTTCTCCTCAGCTCTTTTGTTTTCTTTTTCCATATAAGCACCACGAACCAGTTTCATACCAATGAAAAAACCTTCTGTTTTAGCTTGTTCATGTAATTTTTTCAAATAATCCAAACGATCCCAACGGTACATTTGTAATGTATTGAATATAATTGTTTTTTCTTTATTGTATTTACGCATCATATCAGTAACCAAATCATCAGCTGCATCTTGCATCCAACTTTCTTCAGCATCAATAAGCAAAGCCACATCATTTTTATGAGCTTCTTTACATACAATATCAAAACGTTCTATTACTCTATTCCACTCCGCTTGCTCAGCTGGGTTTAAAGTTTGTTTCTCTCCTAATTTCTCATACAATTCAAAACGACCTAAACCTGTTGGCTTAAAAACTGCAAACGGAATTGCTTCACGTTCTTTGGCAAATTCAATCGTTTTTAAAGTCATTTTTAAAGCAGCATCAAATTGCTCCTCTTCTTCTTTCCCTTCTACTGAATAATCTAATACTGAACAAACACCTTTAGTGTACATTTTGTCAACAACAGTAATACAATCGTCCTCATTTACACCACCACAAAAATGGTCGAAAACTGTAGCACGAATTAATTTTTCTACCGGCAAATTTGCTTTTAAAGCAAAGTTAGTTACAGCCGTTCCAATACGAACTAAAGGCTGATTAGCAATCATTTTAAAAAGAAAATAAGCTCTTTCAAGTTCTGTATCACTTTTTAACGAAAATGCAACTTGTGTATTATTAAATATTTTTTCCATTATTAGGGATTTTTTTGTGCAAATATAGAGAGAGTTTGAATACTTTTTTTGTTAAAAATGCATTATTTTATATCATTAAATGCTTAAAATAAATAAAATCAACGCAAAATTGTAAATTTTCACTTAATAAAAAAAGTTATATTTGTTAAAGAAAAAATATTAATCGATAAAATATTTCCTTATGGCAAATAATATTGACAAACAGAATATTTCAGACTCCGTTGTTATTTTTTTTATAATATTACTTTTACTCACCAATTTCCTGCCTCATCCTAAATCTATCGACCTACTTTACCCTCAGTTTTTATATCTATCGGTACTAAATTTAGCAATAGGATTGTACTTCTATTTTAATCCTAATGTCATTTCCATCGATACCTTTCCGTTATTAAAAAAGAGCTTTCTCTTAAAACTTTACCTCCTATTTATTATTCTTTGCGGCATATCTGTCATCAACACTAAAAACTCAACTTTAGTTTTAGAAAAAATAACAGAACTAATCATAGCTTTTTGTCTAGTCATTAATTTTACAGTTTTATTAAAAAACAGACTCGATTTATCTAATAAAATCATTTTTATTGTCGGCATTACAACCTTTTTGCAATCCTGTGTAGAAATATACAATTTAAAACTATTAGCTTCTCAAGGAACGCTATCATTTGGGCTTCAGAATATGGTAAAAACCACAGGAAACATTAATATTTTAGCTTCAAGCTTAACTATAAAAATTCCTTTTCTCCTACTCGGAATCACTACTTTTTCGGGTTACAAAAAATTATTTTCATACATCGCACTATTACTTACCATCACAACAATACTTCTTACTGCAGCAAGAGCAACGTTTATTAGTCTGTTTTTAATTTATATTGTTTACATAATCTTCTACCTAAAAAACAACTCAATTAACAAATCATCTTTAGCAACTTGTTTATCCTTCATTATTCCGATTATTATAGCTGTTTTTATTACCAATTTAGTCTTTGAAAAAGCTCAAAACGAAGATCGTTATATATCATTAGGAAACCGTGTAGAACAAATAAACCTAAAAGATGAATCTATTAAAACCAGAATAGCTATCTGGGGAAATTCGATACAATTAGCCAAAGAAAACCCATTTACAGGCGTTGGATTAGGAAATTACAAAGTAGAATCTATTCCGTACGAGAAAACATTAGACAATAATTCTTCCATTTCCCTACACTCTCATAATGATTTTCTAGAAGTTGCTGCCGAAACAGGAATTTTAAACGCCTTAATTTACCTGTCCATTTTTATTCTTATCACTTTTATCAATATAAAAAGAATATTTAAATCAGCTGAAACTAACCAGAGAACAATTGCTTTATTAACTCTGATGATGACGATTGTTTACGGAGTCGATTCTGCCATAAACTTCCCTATGTTTCGTCCAGCGATGCTAATTTTCTTGTGTTTAATTTTTGTATTAACAATCATTAATACTCCACCTCCGGCAAGTCTTGAATTTGAAACTAATAAAAGTAAATTATACTTAATTCTAATTATAGTAAGTACAATAACTAGTTATTTTGCTTATCTAGGATACAAAGCTTCAAATCTTGAATATCTAATTCAAAAAGATGTAGAAAGTTCATTTGCCACAAATAACTTAACTGGCGATGAACTACTTAAAAGAATACCAAAATATAAAAACACACTTAGTACAGCTGAATCATTTTACGAATATGTTGGTATTTATTATACAAATGAAAAAAGATACGACGAGGCATTAAAATATCTTTCGAAAGCTGATAAGATAAACCCACATTTCGGGAGAATCTATTTTTATAAAATGGTTATATCAAATGCAAAAGGAAATATAGACAGTGCATATATCTATGCAAAACAGGCTTTTTATTTACGTCCACGTAATGTGAATTTCTTAAAAATGGCTTCACAATTTGCACGTGCAAAAAACGATACTTCAGAGATATTTAAAGAACATAATCTATTTATTAAATACCGAAACATTCCCGAAGCATGGGGAATTACTGCTGAAGAACTACAAAAAAGTAACTACAACAGCACCAAATTACTTGGTTTTATAGACAAAGGCTTGCAATATCATCCCGCCGATACTCTTTTGACAAGACAGAAAAACAACATTTTAATACAAAAGTATACCAACGAGGGTCGGGATTTATTTCTTAAAAATGATTTAATCAAGAGCTTGGAATTATACCAGAAAGCACTAAAAATCGACCCAAATAATCCAGATACGATGCAAAATTTGGCCTTCTATTATTATAGTTTAGGTAAATATCAAGAAGCTAAATCATATTTTCTGGAAGCATTAAAACGCCGTGAGTTTAAATCAGGGCGTACAGAATTTTTTATAGGTAATTGTTATTTAAAGACTAATGAAAAAGATAATGCTTGCAAGTATTTTAGTATTTCAAAAGCCAAAAATTTCCCTGAAGCCCAACAAGCTTTAAGCCAAAATTGTAAATAACACAACATCATATATACTAGCCGTAAAAGAAAATAAAAGCACTTTTATATTTCGCATCACCTTTTTAACTGAAAACAAAGCTGCTTGTTATCGGATGCCTCTCTTCTTTTTAGCTTGAATTTTATTCAAATTAGAATAAAGGTTTGGATGCTTTTCAGTTAAAACTTCTTATTACCACCATTCATTAAAACACAAAAATCTTACAAAATAATAAATATTTAACAAGATTTTATTAACAAAAAAAGTATATTTGCAAAAATTCATATTATGTATAATATTCGAACAAACACAAACAAAGGAATCTCAATAATTCCTGACTACGTTGTTTATATATTTATTGCCCTTCTTTTAATTATTGATTATATACCAAATAATGGTTTTTTAATTTCTAATATTCAATACTTATACTTATCCGTTTTAAACTTTTTTATTGGGGTATATTTTTATGTAAACTCAAAAATGATTTCCAGCAATATAATTCCAATATTAAAAAGGAGTTACGTTACTAGAATTTATTTAGTTTTTTTATTAATCTGCGGATTATCTTTTATTACAGCTAGAAATACCTCTTTAGTCATAACAAGAATTACCGAATTAGTGATTGTTTTTTGTCTATTCATAAACCTTACTATCTTATTAAAAGATAAACTTCATCTTCTTTACAAAATTGTTATTATAATTTCTATTAGTGCTTTTCTTCAATCAGGATTGGCATTATACGATTTCACTCAATTATCCAGACATATCACTGCATCAAGCGCTTTAGGTCAAATCATTGGAAACACTGGAAACATAAATATATTTGCAGCTAGCTTAACAATTAAAGTTCCTTTTTTATTACTCGGAATCACTCATTTTGATGGGATTAAAAAGAACTTTTTATTTTTCACACTTTTTCTGGTAACCACTACGATTTTTTTAACTGCAGCAAGAGCATCACTACTTAATCTATTTTTGATCTTTGTGGTTTATATCCTTTTTTACTTAAAATCACATTCCTTTAATAAATCGAGTTTAATAAAAAGTTCCATCTTAATCATACCCGTATTAATTGCATTATTTGCTTCAAATCGTTCTTTAGAAAAAGCCAAAGATAATGACCGATATAAATCGGTAACAAACAGAATCACACAAATAAATACAGGTGACGCTTCCGTAAAAGCAAGATTCACCTATTGGGAAAATGCGATAAAAATTGCTCAGGAAAATCCTTTATTAGGAGTCGGATTAGGAAATTATCGCATAGAATCTATTCCTTATGAAAAATTTCAAGAAAATGATTTTAGCGTTTCATTAGATCCTCATAATGATTTCCTGGAGATTCTTGCAGAAACCGGAATACTAAATGGTTTGCTATATTTTTCTTTTTTTATATTTATTTTATTTGTCAATATAAAAAGATTGATAAAATCTACAGATAGTAATACCAAGACAGTTGCAGTACTTACACTAATGCTACTTATTGTTTACGGAAGTGATGCTTTCTTCAATTTCCCCATGTATAAACCAACAATGCAGCTGTTTTTCAGTTTACTATTAGCATTAACCGTAGTAAATACCCCTGCATTAATTAATCAAGATACAGACAAACCACTAAATATAAAACTATTACCATTTTTTATTGGCATTACAATTATCACTAGTTATTCAGCTTTAATAATTTACAAAGCTTCAAATCTTGAAGGCGAAATCATTAAAGATGATATTAATATGAACTTAAAAGGCGTTTTAACTGGTGATGAAATCATCGATAGAATGCCTAAATATCCTAATGTTTTTCTTACTTCAGAATCGTTTTATGAATACGCGGCAATATATTATATTCGAGAAAAAAATTACGAAAAAGCGCTGTCATGTTTTGCCAAAGCAAGCAAAATCAACCCTCACTCAGGTCGAATAAATTACTACAAGTATTATATATCTAAAGAAAAAGGAAACTTAGATAGTGCATATGTATATATTAAGGAAGCTTTTTATTTACGACCACGAAATGCATTCTTTTATAAATATTCGACAAACTTAGCAGCCGTACGCAAAGACACTCTTGAAATACTCAAAGAACATAAACTCTTTTCTACTTATAGAAAAATTCCTGAAGCATGGAGCATTCCTGCTACAGAATTACAAAGAACAAATTTTAATAAAAAGAGTTTAGTTCAATTTATAGACCAAGGATTAAAGGAAACACCAAATGATAGCACTTTAGGTAAAATGAAAAAAGATATTCTAGTAAAAAATTATATACTAGAAGGACAAATTTTACTATCACAATCAAAATTTGATAAATCGCTAGAATCATTTCAAAAAGCCTTAAAAATCGATTCTGAAAATTTCAGCCTAATACAAAGCATTGGCTTTAATTATTATTCCTCAGGAAAATATGAGCAGGCAATAAACTATTTTTTAAAAGCATTAAAATATCCTGAATCAAATAATGGATTAACAGAATATTATATTGGTATTTGCTATTTAAAGACAAATGACCTAGAAAATGCTTGTAAATATTTTAATTTATCCAAAGCCAAAAATTTCGTTCTAGCCCAACTCATGCTAAATAAAACATGCAAATAAGAACTAAGTTAATACACAATTATTAAAATCATTTGACATTAATAATTGTGTATTAGACTCCAACCAAAACACATAAAATATCGTAAATTATTAAAAAAGGCGAACTCTTTCATTTTACACATCAACCTTTTAACTAGGAATTGAGTTGTTAGTTATTGAATATTTTTCCTCTTATTCGTTTTAATTTTATGCAAATTAGAGAGAATGTTTGAATATTTTTTAGTTAAAAAAGCCTTATTTTTGCGCTTTCAATTAACTACAGAAAACATGCAATCAATTCAAGCCAATAATTACCCGATACATTTTAATCAAAATGCATACGAAGCTTTAAACAATCATTTAAAAGAAAATAAGTACTCAAACCTATTCATTATTGTAGATACTGACACAAATGAGTATTGTTTACCTAAATTTTTACCTTTATTAGAAACTGATTTAACAATCGAAATTATCGAGTTTGAATCGGGCGAAATCAATAAGAATATTGAAACTTGCATCGAAATATGGAAAGTTTTAACTGAGCTTGGAGCTGACAGAAAAACATTGGTTATTAATCTTGGTGGTGGCGTTGTTACCGATTTAGGTGGTTTTGTAGCATCTACATTTAAACGTGGAGTAGATTTTATTCATATACCAACTACATTATTATCTATGGTAGATGCATCTGTAGGTGGTAAAACTGGTGTAGACTTAGGGAATCTTAAAAACCAGATTGGCGTTATCAATGTTCCTAAAATGGTATTAATCGATACACAATATCTAGAAACTTTACCACAAAGTGAGATGCGTTCTGGTCTTGCCGAAATGCTAAAACACGGTTTAATATATGATGCAGCCTATTGGGATAAATTTTTAGACTTAAAAGCTATTGATTTTGCTGATCTAGACGAATTAATCTATCGTTCTGTAGAGATTAAAAACGAAATCGTAATGCAAGACCCTACTGAAAAACATATTCGTAAGGCTTTAAATTTCGGACATACATTAGGACATGCTATCGAAAGTTACTTTTTAGAGAATGAAAACAAGAAAACATTACTACATGGTGAAGCAATTGCTATTGGTATGATTCTGGAAAGTTACATTTCATTACACAAAAACTTAATTACAAAAGAGGAATATTCACAGATCAAATCAGCCATAAAATCTATTTATGATGATGTCATTATTGAAGAAAATGATATCGATCCTATCTTAGAATTACTAATTCATGATAAGAAAAATGAATACGGTTTAATCCAGTTTGCATTAATAGAAGGAATCGGGAAAATAAAAATCAATCAATCGGTTGAAAATGAATTAATTCTTGAGTCCTTCCAAGATTACAAATCTTAACGTTTTTTTTAATAAAAAAGCTTTGCTTTACGTATATAATATTTTTTACATTTGCAGCGTGAAAAAAAATCAAAAACAGAAACAATTCCGTTCATTCAAGAACCACGTCAATACTTCATTCCTGAGGATATTGAACCGTTTTTATAATATAAAAGGAAACTTTTGTTTTGACCTGTTCCAATGTACAAAAGCGGAACACGAGAAACTACAAATCGTGTTTGCAAATATTAGGGTTTGAATTTTAGATTATTTTATTGTTTACCACATAATTTAATTTAAAATACTCATATCTCAATGAATACAAAATATTCTGATTTAATCAATCAAACATATTACTTTCCTCAAGAGGAATTCACTTTAAACAAAGACAATCTTCATTTCCACAACATCGATTTGATGAAATTGGTAGAAAAATATGGTACGCCATTAAAATTTACTTATTTACCTCAAATTTCTAACAATATCAACAAAGCAAAAAGTTGGTTTAGAAAATCGATGGAAAAAAATAAATACGAAGCTAAATACTACTATTGCTATTGTACTAAAAGTTCTCATTTTGAATTTGTAATGAATGAAGCTTTCAAAAACAATATCCATATAGAAACTTCTTCTGCGTTTGATATCAATATCGCGGAAAATTTATTGGAAAACGGTAAGATTAACAAAAATACACATATTATATGTAATGGTTTTAAAAGAGACCAATACGTTACTAATATTGCAAGACTTATAAATAATGGTCATAAAAACACCATTCCGATTATTGATAATTACGAAGAGCTTGATTTGCTTCAAGCAGAAATAAAAGGTAAATTTAAAATCGGAATTAGAATTGCTGCCGAAGAAGAACCAAAATTTGAGTTCTATACTTCGAGATTAGGAATTGGATACAAAAACATTGTTCCTTTTTACAAAAAAGAGATCAAAGAAAATAAAAATTTAGAAGTGAAAATGCTACACTTCTTCATTAATACCGGTATCAACGACAATGCTTATTACTGGAATGAATTAGTAAAATGTATTAAAGTTTATGTAGCTCTAAAAAAGGAATGCCCTACTCTTGATGGCTTAAACATTGGAGGCGGATTCCCAATTAAGAATTCATTGGCTTTTGAGTACGATTACCAATATATGATTGACGAAATAATCAATCAAATTAAAATTGCTTGTGATGAGGCTGAAGTAGATGTTCCTAATATTTTTACCGAATTCGGTTCGTTTACTGTAGGTGAAAGTGGTGGAGCAATCTATCAGATTCTTTACCAAAAACAACAAAATGACAGAGAAAAATGGAATATGATTGATTCTTCTTTCATAACTACTTTACCTGACACTTGGGCAATCAACAAACGATTTATTATGCTGGCTGTAAACCGGTGGAATGATACTTACGAACGGGTTCTATTAGGCGGACTTACTTGTGATAGTGACGATTATTACAATTCAGAACAAAATATGAATGCCATTTACTTACCTAAATATAATAAAGAAAAACCTTTATATATTGGTTTCTTCAATACAGGAGCTTATCAGGAAACAATTGGTGGTTACGGAGGATTACATCACTGTTTAATCCCGCAACCAAAACACATTTTGATTGATAGAGACGAAAACGGATTTTTGGCTACCGAGGTATTTTCGGAAGAACAAACATCAGATCAAGTATTGAAGATATTAGGATACAGTAAAAAACAATAAAAAAAATCGCAAATTGTACCAAGTTTTTATAAAATTTATTAATTTGCATAATAATCTTTAAAGGTTTTAAAACCTTTAAATTCAAAAAAAAAGAAAAAAATGAAGGGACCAATTAGTCAGTTTATTGAAAAACATTATTTACACTTTAACTCTGCATCTTTAGTTGATGCTGCAAAAGCATACGAGCAACAATTGGCAAATGGAGCCAAAATGATGGTAAGTATGGCTGGAGCAATGAGTACTGCCGAAATTGGAAAGATTTTTGCCGAAATAATTCGTCAGGATAAGGTTCAAATCATTTCTTGTACAGGTGCAAATCTAGAAGAAGACATCATGAACTTAGTAGCACACTCTCATTATGAAAGAGTGCCTAACTATCGTGACTTAACACCTCAGGATGAGTGGGATTTATTAGAGAGAGGATTAAACAGAGTTACAGATACTTGTATCCCTGAGCACGAAGCATTCCGTCGTTTACAAAAACATATTTATAAAATATGGAAAGATGCAGATGACAAAGGAGAGCGTTATTTCCCTCATGAATTCATGTACAAAATGTTACTTTCTGGGGTATTAGAAGAATACTACGAAATTGACTTAAAAGATAGCTGGATGTATGCTGCAGCAGAGAAAAATTTACCTATTATTGTACCAGGATGGGAAGATAGCACAATGGGTAACATTTTCGCTTCATACGTAATCAAAGGTGACTTAAAAGCATCTACGATGAAATCTGGAATCGAATATATGGTTTTCTTATCAGATTGGTATCCTAAAAACAGCACTAACGGAATTGGATTTTTCCAAATTGGTGGTGGTATTGCTGGAGATTTCCCAATTTGTGTGGTACCAATGTTGTACCAAGATATGGAAATGCATGATGTTCCATTCTGGAGCTATTTCTGTCAAATTTCAGATTCAACAACCAGTTATGGTTCATACTCTGGAGCTGTTCCTAATGAAAAAATTACTTGGGGTAAATTAGATATTAAAACTCCAAAATTCATTATAGAGTCAGACGCTACAATTGTAGCACCGTTAATTTTTGCATATTTATTAGATTTATAGAATAACTTTATGAAAAGAGTAATAGTTGATTACGCTAAACTTACCAATGAAATTTTAAACTTATTAGTTGATAAATTTCCTGATGGTTATGATGATTCGGATGTTATCCGTTTTAGAAATGCTAAAAACGAATTGATAGAAGCCGTTGAAGTACGTACAGAAGATACTATCTATTTAGTAAAAATTAGTACTAAACTTGCTGATAGAATTGAAAATTACGACGAAGATGATGAAATCGATGCAGATGTTGATACAATCGAACCAATAAAAGGTCTTGATCTTGACGACGACGCTGCTGACGATGACGACGATGAAGATGAAAACTTAGACAAGCCAGATCTTGACGGAGATGACGACGATGAGGACAATGATAAAGATATCGCCGATGAGGATGATGACGAAGATGAGGATTAATTAATCTGAATATTTCAAAAATAAAAAAGGAACTCACTTACGAGTTCCTTTTTTATTTAGTAAATTACCTACAAATACAAGCCAATGAAAACAGAAATATTACACGCCAAGCTAAAGGAAAATTTTGGATTCGAAAAATTCAGACCAAATCAGGAAGATATTATAAATACAATACTTTCTGGTCGGGACACTTTAGCAATTATGCCCACTGGTGGAGGAAAATCAATCTGTTTTCAGCTACCGGCATTATTATTACCAGGAATTACAATCGTTATTTCTCCTCTTATTGCCTTGATGAAAGATCAAGTGGATAGCTTGAAAGCAAACGGAATTACTGCTTGTTTTATAAACAGCAGTCAATCTGAGCAAGAGCAGCAATTTTATATGGAAAGCCTAAAAACTAACACTATAAAATTGGTTTACATAGCTCCCGAAAGCTTATCTTATTTAGACATCATTTTCAATCAATTAACAGTAAGCTTAATAGCAATAGACGAAGCGCATTGTATATCGGCTTGGGGACATGATTTTCGCCCTGCATATACTAATTTAGGATATCTTAAAAATCGCTTCCCCTCTACTCCTGTCCTTGCCTTAACAGCAACTGCCGATAAAGCTACAAGAACTGACATTGTTCAACAATTAAATTTAAGCAACCCTAAAACAGTTGTAGCTTCTTTTGATAGAAAAAATTTAAGTCTTGAAGTACGTCCTGCTCTGGACAGAGTAAAACAAATCATTGATTTTATCGAAAAGAAACCTCATGAATCTGGAATTGTTTATTGCCTTAGCAGAAAAACTACCGAAGAACTCGCTCAAAAATTGCAAAAAAGAGGAATTAACGCCAAAGCTTATCATGCTGGTTTAGACAATAAATTGCGTTCTAAAACTCAGGATGATTTTATAAACGACGATTGCCAAGTTGTTTGCGCTACAATTGCTTTTGGTATGGGAATCGATAAATCGAATGTTCGTTGGGTTATTCATTACAATTTACCTAAAAATATTGAAGGTTATTATCAGGAAATCGGAAGAGCTGGTCGTGACGGTTTACCATCTGAAACTATTTTATTCGAGAGTTACAGCGATGTTATTCAGTTGCAAAAATTTGCTTCTGAAGGTTTAAACACCGAAGTTCAACTGGCAAAATTAGAACGTATGAAACAATATGCGGACGCTTTAAGCTGTCGCAGAAAAATATTGCTTTCTTATTTTGGCGAATTAGTAAACGAAAACTGTGGTAACTGTGATATTTGTAAAAACCCTCCTAAGTTTTTTGACGGAACTGTTATTGCCCAAAAAGGATTATCTGCAATTGCGCGTTTGCAAGAAAAAGAAACTCTGGCTGTAATTGTTGATTTTCTTAGAGGTTCTAAGAATGCACATATTTACGAAAATGAATACCAGAATTTAAAAACTTACGGAATTGGTGCCGATATTTCTTGGTATGATTGGAACCAATATTTAATCCAATTGATAAATTTAGGCTATTGCGAAATTGCTTTTCACCAACATAATAAAATCTTACTAACCCCTTTTGCCAAGAAAGTATTGTTTGAAGGAGAAAAAGTTCAGCTTACAACTGTAGTTAAGAAAGCTCTTGAAAAAGTTCAAATACAGGAAAAAGCGACTAAAGCTAAACCAAATTCTCTTTTTGAAATACTTAGACAACTGCGTTACAAAATCTCTAAAGAAGAAGAAGTTCCGGCTTATGTGATTTTTAGCGATGCTGTTTTAAGACAAATGGAACTATTACGCCCAATGAGTGATGATGAACTTATCGCAATAGATGGGGTCGGAAAAGCCAAACTAGAAAAGTATGGTTCTGACTTTGTAAATGCTATAATTGATTTTTTTAAGAGTAAAAAAACTCCAAAAGTGAAATCTAAAAAGGAAAGTAGCACATATAAAGTGACTCTAGAATTGTTTAAGGAAGGTATTTCTATTGAGGCTATTGCTGCAAAAAGAAAACTTGGTGTTTCGACAATTGCATCACATTTAGCAAAATTATATGTTGATGGGCATGATATTAATTTATCCGATTACGTTTCTGATGCCGAAGTTATCCAGATAAGAAAAGCACAAGTTAAGCTTGAAAACCCTGAAGCGCTAAAGTCATATTACGATTTTTTTGAAGAACAAATTTCATACGATAAGATACGTTTAGGTCTTGCTATTATCGAGAAGAATTATTAGAAGATGATTTTGATAACAAATTGCGCTCCAACGGTTAAAATCGTAGGCAATGCTCAATACAAACCTTTTGTCTAAACTCAAAACCAAGGAGGTAAGAAACCCTGAAAACAGCTCAAATTTATTTATTTTCCCTCTATTTTGTCATTTCGACGAAGGAGAAATCTCCGCAAAAAACTAACTCACAGTTTTTTCTTAAATTGGCGACTTACTCGTGAAGATTTCTCCTTCGTCGAAATGACAATGATTGTGGCAATTTTGCACAAAAACAAAGTTCGTTACAACCTTTGTTTTAAACTTTAATAAAAGTTACACTAAAACTTTAATAACAAAATCCTGCTAAAATCAAGGTGATCCTTAGCCCTGATGGGAACGGCATCCTTTTTATTTTTTCTTTAAAAATAAAAAGATACAGTGAACAGCAGGATTAGCTCCATAAAAAAATCCTGTGAATTATTACTCCACAGGATTTTTAATGTTTATTTATATAGCTTTATTAACTACAAATATCTTTCTTGAAAAACTTTTTGGTGATGTTTTTGGTGTCCAATAATCACAAAACCCAAAGCCCTAACCGAGATTTGATTGTTAGAAGCAGTTCCGATTCTCTTAAGTTGCTCTTCTGACAAACTCTTATAGAACAATAAATTTGAATGTCTTACTGCCGAAAACTCCGTTAATAAATCCTGAATACTTCTTCCGTTGGAGTTTGTATTATCTACATACTCATTTTCGTCAAAACTTGGTAATCCTGTTTTGTCGTTTCTAGAAAAACGTAATGCGCGATAAGCAAAAATACGTTCGGTGTCGATTACATGCTGAATGATTTCTTTGATTGTCCATTTCCCTTCGGCATAACGATAATCAAATTTATCCATTGGGATATTCTGAACAAACTTTATAAAATCATGTAAAGAGATTTCTAATTCTTCTATTAAATTTACATCTCCTGCTTCACGGACATAGGTTACAAATCCGCCTGAATATTCATTTTCTAATAATTGTGATCCTAACATATTAATTAAATTTAAGCTGAATTTCTACTTGCGTTTGTATTTCCGAAAAGCGAACGCGTTACTATTTTCTCATAAACTTTGATTAGGTCTTCATCGACTTTATCTTGCTTGTTCAATTCATTAATTCTTAATAAAGCATATTGTTGTATTGTTAACAATGGCAACACTATACGCTCTCTTATCTGAATTGATGCTTTACCATCAGGATAATTTTCCATTAATTCTTTATGACCTGCAATTTTCAATAACATGCGTTTTGTTTCTGAAAATTCATCATAGATAATTTGCCAAAACTCTCCAAATTCAGGGTCTTTTCTCATGTAAGCTGTTAATGGCAAAAATGATTTTGCCAATGACATCATACTGTTTTCCAACAAGGTTTTAAAGAATAGTGAATTATCGTATAGATTCTGAACTTTTTCCCATTGACCTGTTTCTTCAAAATGTTTTAAAGCAGAACCTACCCCAAAGAACCCTGGTACATTTTGTTTTAACTGACTCCAAGAACCAACAAATGGTATAGCACGCAAATCGGCAAAATCTAAGTGCTCTGACTTGCTTCTTTTTGATGGTCGGCTACCAATATTTGTTTTAGAGTAATATTTCAGGGTACTCATTTTTTCCAGATACGGAATAAACTTAGGATGATTTTTAAAGCTTAAATACTCTTTATATCCTAGTTCTGCTAGCTGATCTAATATATCTTTTTCATCACCTGTCAACTCATTTTTACCTTTACTAAATACCTGATTTGTAACTCCAGCACTTAATAAATTCTCTAAATTATAACGACAAGAATCTAATGTTCCGAAATTTGAGCTAATTGTTTGCCCTTGTATGGTGATCTGGATTTCGTTATTCTCGATTTTTGGACCTAATGACGCATAAAATTTATGTGTTTTTCCTCCTCCACGAGCTGGCGGCCCACCACGTCCGTCAAAGAAAATAGCTTTAATTCCGTATTTTCTTGAGATTTCTGTAAGGGCTTCTTTGGCTCTGTATATACTCCAGTTTGCCATTAAATATCCTCCATCTTTTGTACCATCTGAGAATCCCAACATTATAGTCTGCTTGTTTCCTCTTTCTATTAGGTGTTTTGCATATTCTGGATTTGTATACAATTGCTCCATAATTTTATGGGCATTTTGTAAATCATCAACAGATTCAAAAAGTGGGATAATATCAACCGTTGGGTTTTCCCAGTTGTTTAATCTAATCAAAGCAAATGTCTCCATTACATTCAGCGCACTTTCGTTATTACTGATTATATAGCGATTTGCTCCATACTCTCCATTATTCTCTTGTATGGTTTTAATAGCCTGAATGGACTCTACTGTTGATTTTGTTATTTCATTTTCAAACACATTAGGATTAAGATCTCCTTTTACTTTTGAAAGGATTGCTATCTTTTCATTCTCTGATAAATCATAATAATTAGCAGGAAATACCGTTGAGTTAGACTTTAGGTAATAGGACACAACATCTTTAAAAACAGCATCATGTATTTTACTATTCTGACGAATATCTAGTGTTGCAAAATAAAAACCAAACAAGTTAATCTTGATAAGCAACGCCTCTAATTCATCTAAATATAATGATTGATGTTTCTCTATAATTATATCTTTTATCTTGTTTAATTGTGTTTTAAACTCATCTAAAGTGATGTAAATTTCTCCTTTAGAATAAAAAACGGAACGATATAATTTATACTCTAAATCCGAAACTAATGTATCTACTCCCGCAAAAGTCAATTTTCTTTTTAGGTTTCGTATCTCAACATAATAACATTTTAAGATAGATGTTCTTAAACGTTCTGCAACTTTTAGTGTAATTGCCGTGGTTACAAACGGGTTTCCGTCACGGTCTCCTCCTGGCCAAAACCCTAGTTTTATCAATGGATTTTGAATTGATTTTCCGTGAAAGATATTTCTTTGAAGATAATGTACTATTTCGCCCGAAGTTTCATAAAATACGTTCTCTAAGTACCAAATTAAACTTACTGCTTCATCATAAGGATTAGGCTTTTCGTTTTGTATAAATGGTGTTTTTCCTAATTGAGCAAGTAATTTCTTGATTTTAAGCAAATCATTTGCACGAATAGCATCGGTTAAATCATTGATAATACCTAATACTGGCCCTGGATAAAATTGTGTAGGATGCGCAGTTAAAACGGTACGAACATTAAAATCTTCAAGAAACTCTATTAAATCATCTTCCTTTTCTTTAGCATCTGATTTCTCTTTTATATCTCGAAGCGATCCTCTTCCTTCCATATTGTTTACAGTAGGAAATGCTGCGTCTTCTATAGCATCAAACAATACGATTTGACGCTCGATATATTGAATAAATCGAAACATTAAGTCGATTTTATCTTTCTCTGAAGCATCATTTAAATACTTTCCTGAGAAAAAATTCACAATTTCTTTAGGTGTTTCTTGTTTTTTGAAGCCTGTTTCACAAACTTCGGTAAATAAAGGAAGTAAAACACCAGTATTATCAATAGAGTCGAATGGTAAAGTAATGAAGACACTATTATAAATATGGTATTTAGAAAGAACGTCTTGGTTAAAACGTTCAATTTTGGGAAGCGTATACATAATGTGTTATAGTTGGTTGGTGGTTAATAGTTAATTTTTCATAAAAAAACCCCAAGAAAAACTTGAGGTTATATTTAATATAGCATTCAAGGTCAATTACATATTTTTAAAAATAGTATGCATCAAACGCTTCTTATCATTAATACTTTCTTCTAACGAAATCATAGTTTCTGTTCTGTAAACTCCTTCGATATCATCAATCATAAAGATAACTTCTTTAGCATGTTTCGTGTCTTTTGCTCTTATTTTACAGAAAATATTGAATTTTCCTGTAGTTACAGAAGCAACTGTTACGAATGGAATTTGATTAATACGCTCTAAAACAAACTTTGTTTGAGACGTATTATTCAAGAAAACACCTACATAAGCTATAAATGAATATCCTAATTTATCATAATCCAAGGCTAATGAAGATCCCATTATTATTCCGGCATCTTCCATTTTTTTCACCCTTACATGTACTGTTCCTGCAGATATCAATAATTTTTTTGCAATGTCAGTAAACGGTACTCTTGTGTTGTCTATCAACATGTCTAAAATCTGGTGATCTACTTCATCCAAACGAAATTTACTCATAATTCTTTAATTAATATTACTAATTGCTATTACAAAGTATAAAAATATATATAAAAAATAACAAAATGACAAAAAAACTAACTTTTTATCAATCCATTAACAAATTTTATGTTTTTATCTAAATAAAAATCTGCTTTCTGACTTGTTTTCGGAATATTATTAAAATCATCAGTATATTCTGCTCCTTTAGCATCATATTCAAAATGACCGTAATAATTTTCTAATTCACCAACTTCGGTAATGTAAGCAGTGAAACAAATTTTATTTTCAATCAATTCTTCTTTGTATTGTGCGGCAAAATTCGTGATTATTTCAATACCATCATAATTTATTTTGATGTTTTTATACATAAAATCATAAAAAACGACTTTATTTTGTGAAATATTCAAATATTTATTAATTCCATTGACAACTATATCGTTTTCGCTTAGTGCTTTAAATCCAGCAACTAGAGCAAAAAAGATATACTTTCTTGTTACTTCTCTTTCGTAATCATTAGGAAAATGTCCCGCTTCAAACAAAATTGTTGGCACTCCTAAATACTGAAATGTATCTCCAATACAGTTTATATTAAACGAATCATCAAAACGCCCTACTTGCCCCGGTATATACTGTTGCAAAACATCATTCATAACAGCAATCAAATCTATTGCCTTTGCGCGCGACTCATTTATCTCTCTTTCTTCATTATATGCAGGCGCCAGAAACGAAACCGTAGCAGGCTTCCCTGTATCTCCTGCGCCAAAAATAGTACGCTGATCATGCAGGTTATAACAATAATGAGGTTTAAATTCCTCAAAAGCCGCTCTTAATACATTACTTTCTGGCTGCGTTAGCTGTTGTGAGTCACGATTTAAATCGACTTTATTAGCGTTTTCTCGGGTATATAACTTCGCTCCATCAGGATTTAGTATAGGAATACTATAAAAAGTAAAAGATTCTAGCATTTTATTTGCAAAATCTGAACCGCTATTCAAGACATTAATAAAGTCAAACAAGGCTTTTGTAGTCGTACTTTCGTTTCCGTGCATTTGCGACCAAAGGTAAATTCGTGTTTTACCAGACCCAATTTGGTAACTATATATGGGTTGATCTAAAACCGATTTACCAATAATCTTAACTTGATTATTAGTATTTAATTTCTCTAATAAAGGAGTAATTGCATCTAGCGTAAGATACCTTCCTTGAATACTTTGTTCTTTATGTAAGCTAAATAATTCTTCTAAATTCATGTCGTATTGTTTGGTTTACAAAAGTAAACATCTTTATTTTTACAATTGTAAACAATGAGAAATTGCCATAATCTACATTTGTAAACGCTTATTTTCTCAAAATAACCCCAATTTTCACCGTTTTTAATGACATTTGTTACTTACTTACAAAACAATATTTACCTTATTAAATACTAGATACTTAATATAGATTACATAAAGTTAAATCCGCGCTAAAACAACTATAATTAGGCTATTTACAATTGTATAATTGGTGTTTCAGTATATTTTAATTACATTTGTAAACCATCTTAATTTAAAACACAATTTACAATGGTAAACATCGAGGATTTTATAAAAAGATTGGAAACCATTCTGGATTATTATGGTTTAAATGCTTCTTCTTTTGCAGACAAAATTGGAGTACAACGCTCTAGTATGTCTCACCTACTTTCTGGCAGAAACAAACCTAGCTTAGATTTTATTTTAAAAATTATTGAGATTTTTCCCGATGTAGATTTGTATTGGGTATTGAACGGAAAAGGTTCTTTTCCTAAAAATGAAAATATCGAAGTTGTTACAAATTCGGTTCCGGAAGAAATTGAAAAACCCATCACTCCTATTTTTCCAAATAAAAATTTTATCCCCGAAGATTTATTCTTAGAGATTGAAAGTCCAACGGAAAAAAAGATAATTGAAAAAAATACTCCCGAAATAAAAAACGTAATTCCTAATTCTTCTCCTTCTTATTCTTCTTCTGAAGAAATAGAGAAGATTGTACTTTTTTATAAAAACGGAACTTTCAAAATTTACACTCCTTAAAAACAAGCAAGCTCTTTTTTAAATTGTACGGCATTTTGGTATAACCAATCCTATTCTTACATATTGCTTTTTGTCGCAATTTGTTCCTTTTATTTGTTGTTTACCTATTTTATTCGTAATATTGATATAGTTCACTAAGATGATATTCTAACAAACAATACTTCAATATCATATATTTAAATTACCGTTTAAATAAGATGCACATATTTATAACAGCTAAATATGTTTTGTAATGAAAATATTTTACAAGTATTTGATTCTACATTTTCAACCAAAAAAATAACCAGCTTATGAGGAAAAAAATTCTTCTTGCCGTGTGGTTTTCATTTCTTTTCGGTGCTATCTTAGTTTTGTTCTGGCAAAATGAATATAAGTACAGCCTCCCTACGCCTGTCCCAAAAAATTATCATGATGTTGCTATCGGTACTCACATCAATCTAGGAAAGCAGTTTGCTACAAAAAACAAACCTGTTTTCATTCACTTTTTTAATCCCGATTGTCCATGTTCCCGTTTTAACGTGCCACATGTAAGTACGCTAATAAAAAAATATGGTGATAAGATTAATTTCAATATCGTAGTTGTAAACAAAGTGAAAAATTTCACTACAGAAGAGATTCAAAATAAATTTGATTCTAAGGTTCCTGTTTTCTTTGATAGTGCGATTGCCGATAAATGCGGTGTGTTCTCTACACCTCAAGCAATTCTTATTGATGCTTCCCAAAATTTATATTATCGAGGAAATTATAACAAGACAAGATATTGTACCGATGCCAATACTAATTATGCACAAATGGCAATTGATTCTTTATTAAACCAAAACAACAAACCTTCTTTTGATGCTTTGGCTCTTAAAGCTTATGGATGCTCATTACCTAAATGCACTAAATAATTCAAGACTTGCCAGTAAATAAAAAAACACAATTTCCTATACCTCTAAAGAAAATTGTGCTTTTTTTTATATTCTAAAATAAAACTCTTAGAACATTTTTTTTATAATTGAAATCCGTTTTCTGGAATTTTCCCCACTACGCCTTTATAATGCTGTTTTAAAATTTCCATATCTTCTTCATAATTTCCTGTCGGATAAAATGGTTTTCCGAGATTAACCTCTTTTTTGCCCCAATCAAAAGCCACAGGAACAATAGGCACGTTTGCTTTTAGAGCAATATAATAAAATCCTGTTCTAACCTCCGAAACTTTTTTACGAGTTCCTTCGGGAGCAACCGCCAATCTAAAAATTTCTTTCCTATCAAAAATAGCAGCAATCGAATCTACTTTATTCAAACCTCCTGATCTATCCAACGGCTCTCCTCCTGCACTTCTAAAATAATATCCAAAAGGAAATCTGAATAATTCTTTCTTTCCAACCCAATTCATTTCTAATCCGGAAATACCTCGGGTAAAAATTCCTAAATAAAAATCATGGTTACTTGTATGCGGCATTACCATCAGCACACATTTTTTAACCTCAGCATTTTCAATCCCTACAATTTTCCATCCCATCAACTTCAGAAAGATGAATTTATATAATTGTTTCTTCATTATTTTATTTTAACCTGCAAAATAAATAATTTAAATCTTAAATTTGGTAAAAACGCATACGAATGATTAAGAAAATGTTCAGTTACCTTGTTCCTATAAAAATATTTGAAAAAAAATCTGCACGCAGTAAAGCAATCGAAGTTACTTGGGCAAACGGAGAATTAGTCCTAGATTCCGAAAACACTAATTACTCTTACGGAAGTTTGCAACGGATCCTGAGATATGGTTTAAAAAATATTGGTTTCGAAAAGATAACTTCTATGAAACACATATTGCTTCTTGGCGTTGCCGGAGGAAGTGTTATAAAAACACTGGTCGATGAAATAAAATACAAAGGCAAAATTACTGGAGTCGAAATTGATCCCGAAATGATTCAGGTAGCTAATAAATATTTTAAATTAAATAAAATAAAACAACTCGAAGTTATTATTGATGATGCCTTTGAATTTGTTTTAAAAACGAATAAAAAATATGACCTGATAATAATCGATGTTTTTGAAGATACTACGATGCCAAATTTTTTATTTGAAAGTTTCTTTAGTAATAGAGTTTGTGGTCTTTTAAAAAATAATGGCTTTGTACTTTTCAATACTATGATTCTGGATGAAAAGCATAATATCAGAAACCAAAAATATGTTTCTGAAATAAACTATAATCAACATACCGTAAAAATGCTCCCTCGAATCGAAGAGCACAATGAATTGATCATTATCGAAAAACTAGCTTAACGGTAATTTCCTTTAACGAATTATTTATTGCCTGCAAAGGAACGCTGATTAAGCAGATTCGCTAAAGCGAAAACACGGATTAAAACGGATTTTTAAAAATAATCTCAATTCCGAAGTTTCGATACGGGAGAAAATCCGTTTTTAATCCGCGTTCCTTTTGCAAACTTTTTAGATAGAATATTTAAAAAACGTTGGCGCAATTAGTTTTAACACATAGAAACATAGATTTCATGTATAAAAAAGGGAGCAAAAAAGAAATACATTTCTTTCTCATAGCAAGCTTTGTGTATTTTAAACAAGTGAAACGCCTTTTAGAGAGTTTCAAAATCTATGTTCCTATGTGTTAAATGAAACTTTTATGACCCGAGCGGAATAAACGAAATAATTACACCCAACGGGTTAAAAAAAAATAAAAATATATGGCCACACTAGAAACTATTTTAAAAAATTTAGCTCCTGTAAAAGTAATCGATGCTACAATCGATTATGCTCATTATATGCCTTTGGATTTATCGGTTTCAAATCAGGAATTAACAAATAACAAACCGCAAACCGCTACCGATTTTGAGATTTATATCGATAATTTATTAGCTCAAGCCAATGCAAAAGTGGCTTTTGGCGGATATCTAGAAGAACGAAACTTATATAAACGAAGCGAAAATTTCAATAATTCTTCCGCACCAGAACGCAATATCCACATTGGTCTCGATTTATGGATAAAAGCCTCAACTCCAGTATTGGCAGCGTTTAGTGGAATAGTGCATAGCTTTAAAAACAATATTGGTTTGGGTGATTATGGCCCAACAATCATCCTGAGACATACTATCGAAAATCATATTTTCTATACTTTATACGGGCATTTATCGTTAGAAAGCATAGAGAATCTTAAAATTGGAGACGTTTTTATCCAAGAACAACTTTTGGGCACTTTAGGAGAATCAACTGTAAATGGAGATTATGCACCGCACTTACATTTTCAGATTATAAAAAATATTGGAGACAATTTTGGCGATTATCCAGGTGTTTGCAGTAAAATCGACGTAGATTATTATGCTAATAACTGCCCAAATCCCAATTTAGTATTAAAAATAACATAAAGAACGATGAAAAAAGTACTATTTATTCTAAGTTTGCTTCTGTTGATTGGTTGTAAATCAAAAACAGGTGGGAACAAAACGGAGGATTTAAAAATATCAAAAGTTTTACCTACAGAAGTAGATAATAGCCAACAAAAAAAGGCCTACGAATTAGGAAAACGAGTTTTATTGACTTGTAATACCTCTAAATTCAAACCTTTTAACGAAACTGAAGTTACGCCATCGGTTATGGCAAATACAACAGAAGAACGATTGACAAAAACATGTCAGAAATTCCGACAATGGTACGGAGCTTTTAAAGATCTTAAACTAGATGGCGTTTACAAAACCAAACACGAAACCATTTACAGATATAGAGCTTTATATGAAAAAAAAGTAGCCAATAAAGAACTTCGCGTGTATGTAAATGAAGACAATCTGATTTCTGCCATAAAATCTCTGGACTGGGACGAAACATTCGAGTCTAATTTAATTGAAAAATAAAGCCTTATGAATTTTAAAACACTACTGATTTTACCCTTTTTTTTCTTATCCATTTTGGTTAATGCTCAGGAGTCGCTTAATTTTAAAGGAAAAACATATCCAGCCACACAATCTTGGGATTTTATTTGCGAAAATTATGCTTTATCTGGCGAAGCCAATGTGCAAATTGCAAAAACCGAAACAGGAGGTCTCTTAAAAATTAGTGTTGCTACAACAGATCCTAAATTACAAATTACAGGCGTTGCCTATATTTATTTGGCTGACAATACGATTATTGTATGTATTGATAAAAAAAATAATGAAGCTGCCGAAAACAAAACGGCAAATTACTTCAATCTTTCGGCTATAGAAATGAATAAGCTAAAGAAAACTGATATACAATCTATTAGATTTAACATAACAGGAACTGCAAATAAGTTTAGTAGTCAAATTGGTAATTTTACAGCCGTAAATAAGAAGTCATATTTTTCGACCAAATTTGATAAAACTAAGAAAAGCTTTGATACTGCAACAGAAATTCAAGGTTTATAAGCTTATTTTTGGAGTAAATAGTCAATAATTCTGTACATTTATATTCTAATTACATCAAAAATGACTGCAAACGAAGCCTTAATTACGAAATTTTATACTGCATTTGGCAATGCCGACGCAGCCAAAATGAGCGAATGTTACCATCCTAAGGTACAATTTCGTGATCCCGCTTTTGGTTTATTAAAAGAAGGTCAGGTTACTGCAATGTGGGAAATGCTACTTAAAAAAAGCAAAGGAAATATAAAAATAGAATTCTCGGATGTAAAAGCCGATGACTTTGTAGGTTCTGCGCATTGGATTGCTACTTATAACTTTAGCAAAACAAACAGAAAGGTTGTTAATCATGTTTTTGCCGAATTTCAGTTTCAAGACGGATTAATTATTAAACACACTGATACGTTTGATGTCTGGAAATGGTCGAAACAAGCATTCGGTATTACAGGTTATTTATTGGGTTGGACAGGTTTTTTTCAGAAAAAAATACAAGAACAAGCCTTATTATCACTTCATAATTATCAAACTAAAAAATAATGGCACATCTCGAGACATTAAGAACTCTCTTTAATCGGGATCTTAATAAATTAAAACTCGAAATAGAGTCTTATCAAAACGAAGCTAAAATTTGGCTTGTAAGCGAACAAATTTTAAATTCGGGAGGTAATCTGTGCTTGCACCTAATCGGTAATTTAAACACGTATATAGGCGCTGCATTAGGCGATTCTGGTTACATAAGGCATCGTGAATTGGAGTTTTCCCTAAAAAACATCCCTAGAGCTGAATTAATTACCAAAATTGAAGCAACGATTGTAGTTGTTGATACTGCTTTAAGCAATTTATCTGAGAAAGATTTAGAACAGGAATTTCCTGTATTTGTTTTTGAAGGTAAAAACTCTACAGATTTTATCCTCACACATCTTACCACTCACCTCGCCTATCATTTAGGACAAATAAACTATCACCGCCGATTGTTAGACGATGTTTCTATGGTTGATGGTTGATAATTAAAAAAAAAACATTAAACCATTAAGATATTAAGCTCCACAAAATAACAAAAGCTTAATTTTTCTTAATCTCTTAATGGTAAAAAAAAGTTCTGTTATTTATTATTCGACAACTGAAAATAAAACATAATGTATGATTAAAAAATTACACTACGTATCTGGACTTATAATAACAGTTTTTATTGGATTACATTTATTTAATCACACTTGGAGCATTTTAGGAGCAGAAAAGCACATTGAGATAATGAATACTTTGCGCCTTTTTTATCGAAATATTATCATTGAATCCATTTTGCTGTTAGCTGTATTTGTTCAAATTTTTTCAGGGCTTAAGCTTTTCAAAATAAATCGAAAAATAGCAACCAGTAATTTTGAAAAAATTCAGATTTGGTCAGGATTATACCTAGCTATCTTTTTTATAATTCATTTAAGTGCCATTTTTATCGGAAGACTTATTTTAAACCTTGATACAAATTTTTATTATGGCGTAGCGGGATTAAATACTTTTCCTTACAACTTGTTTTTTATTCCTTACTATGCGCTTGCAATTCTTTCCTTTTTCGGACATATTGCTTCTGTGCACAACAAAAAGATGAAGCAATCCGTTTTCGGGATTTCTCCCCATAAACAATCAATAGCGATCTTGATTTTTGGAATGATATTAACTGTAATAATATTTTGTGGGCTAACAAATTATTTTAACGGAATCGCAATACCAAAAGGAATACAATGTACTCATTGGAAAATAACCGAAACTTAATTTTCTAAATTTCTTAAGGGTTTAAAAAAAATCAAAAAAAAATAGCTTCAATTGAAGCTATTTTTTTGTTTTATGATGCAAACCAACCTGCGACAAGTTCGTCTTCGAATGTATTTACATTTTCATGTACAAATTCGTTGGTTTCTTTGTTGTATTGGTAATCCAGAGCCCATTCTTTATGGTTTTTGGCTAATTCTTTAATGCTTTCGCAAACAAAAGCAATCTCCTCATTAGTAGTTGTAGGATGTATAGACATTCTTATCCATCCTGGTTTACGTATTAAATCTCCAATCGTAATTTGATCAATCAATTTACTAGATGTTTCCTGGTCAACGTGCAACAAGAAGTGTCCGTATGTACCCGCACAACTACAACCTCCTCTTGTTTGGATTCCGAATCTGTCATTTAATATTTTTACACCTAAGTTAAAATGTAAGTCTTCAATAAAAAACGAAATTACTCCTAAACGTTCCTGATGTTGCCCTGCCAAGATTTTTATATTCGGAATATCATTTAATTCATCAAACACAAAATCTACGATTTCATGCTCACGTTGTAGCATATTATCTACACCCATTTGTTCTTTTAACTCAATTGCCAAAGCTGTTTTAATTACTTGCAAAAAGCCCGGAGTTCCACCATCTTCACGATCTTCGATATTATCGATGTATTTATGCTCCCCCCAAGGATTTGTCCAACTTACGGTTCCTCCTCCAGGACAATCTGGAATCATATTTTTGTATAACTTTTTATTAAAAATTAAAACTCCCGATGTTCCAGGGCCTCCTAAAAATTTATGCGGAGAAAAGAAAATCGCATCCAAATACGCTTCTGGATCTTCTGGGTGCATATTTATCTTTACATAAGGTCCAGAGCACGCAAAATCTACAAAACAAACCCCATTATGTTGGTGCATTAATTTAGCAGCTTCATAATATGGAGTTTTTATCCCTGTTACGTTAGAACAAGAAGTAATCGAAGCTATTTTGTAAGCTCTATCTTTATATTTATCTAATAAAATTTCTAATTTTTCAAGGCTAAAAAGTCCTTTTTCGCAAGCAGGAATAATCTCAACATCAGCAATGGTTTCTAACCAGCTCGTTTGGTTTGAGTGGTGCTCCATATGTGATATAAAAACAACTGGTTTTTTATCGGCTGGAATTGTTGTAAAATCTTTTAGGTTTTCTGGAATTTTTAAGCCCAAAATACGCTGAAATTTATTAACAACGCCAGTCATTCCTGTTCCATCAGTAATTAAAATATCATCTTGATTGGCATTGACATGACGTTTAATGATATTTCTGGCATGATGGTACGCTTTTGTCATGGCAGTACCTGACACAGTGGTCTCCGTATGCGTATTTGCGACAAAAGGTCCAAATTGGTTTATAATTTTCTCTTCAATCGGTCTATATAATCGTCCGCTGGCAGTCCAATCGGTATAAATTATCTGTTTTTTACCATAAGGAGAGGTAAATTCCTGGTCGATTCCAATGATATTTTTTCGAAAATCTTGGAAATAAGCTTCTAAAGCCGTGGTATTGTTTTTGATATTCATTATAAACTGATTTGATGACAAAGGTATATATTTTTTATATAATTGTGAATTTGTTAATACTTAAGTAAAAACTGTACTACAATTTCTGTTATTTTTAAATAAACACCTCATAAACAGGTTTCTTTTTAGCAAAACCAACAAATTAGAATTAATTTTGAGTATCTATTTTGAATATCTTACTCATTATCAACGAAAGAACAATAATTATTTAAATTATATATTATGAAAAACTTATCTATAGCTACTTTCGGAGGTGGCTGTTTCTGGTGTATCGAAGCAGTTATTCAACGCCTAAAGGGGATAATATCAATAAAATCGGGCTATGCCGATGGTCACATAAAAAATCCTGCTTATCGTGAGGTTTGTACAGGAAGAACAGGACATGCCGAAGTGGTACAGGTAACTTTTGACCCAGAAATCATTTCGTACCATGACTTAATTGCCATTTTTATGACAAGTCATGACCCAACGACATTAAACCAACAAGGAGCTGACAGAGGGACACAATACCGCTCTATCATTTTATATCATAATGAAGAACAAAAAGCTATTGCAGAGCAAGTTCTTGAAGCTGTAAAACCGCTTTATGCTGATCCAATCGTAACCGAATTAAAACCTTTTGAAGTGTTTTATGAAGCCGAAGCAGATCACCAAAATTATTACAACAATAATCAGGAAGCTGGTTATTGCCGAATGGTAATCGATCCTAAAGTGCAAAAATTAAGAAAAATGTATGCCGATAAACTCGCATAAACAAGCACGTATTACTGTTATTGAAATTGAATTAAAATGAAAAAATTAAACATACATAATCGGTTTACAGCCGAATTACCTGAGGATCCACTAAATACTAACGAAATAAGGCAGGTTTTAAATACTTGTTTCTCTTATGTAAACCCACGAATTCCTGCTGAACCTAAATTAATTCACGCTTCTGAAGCTGTAGCTGAGTTAATTGGGCTTTCGCCAAAAGATACTCAATCGGAATCTTTCCTGAATGTTTTTTCGGGCAAAGAAGTTTTGCCAACCATGCATCCATATGCCATGTGTTATGCAGGACACCAATTTGGGAATTGGGCGGGGCAATTAGGAGACGGTAGAGCCATTAATTTAACTGAGATTGAACATAATGACCAGTTTTATACTTTACAGCTTAAAGGAGCTGGAAAAACACCTTATTCGAGAACTGCCGATGGTTTAGCCGTTTTACGTTCCTCAATACGAGAACACTTGTGTAGCGAAGCTATGTTTTATTTAGGAGTTCCTACCACACGCTCTCTTGCTTTAATCTTATCTGGCGACGAAGTATTGCGTGATAAACTGTATAATGGTAATCCTGCTTACGAAAAAGGGGCTATTGTATGTCGTGTGGCGCCATCATTTATCCGTTTTGGAAGTTTTGAGATGCTTACAGCGCGTAATGAACTTAAAAATCTTAAATCACTTACCGATTATACCATCAAA
The DNA here is from genome assembly GCF_000737695.1 of Flavobacterium hydatis. GTDB lineage: Bacteria > Bacteroidota > Bacteroidia > Flavobacteriales > Flavobacteriaceae > Flavobacterium > Flavobacterium hydatis. The sequence continues at coordinate 55,119 of NZ_JPRM01000028.1, read as the reverse complement.
TATTATTATCCTGAAATACAAGAAGTGGATGATAAAAAAACGTACATCCAATTTTTTAAAGCTGTAGCCGATAAAACTCGTAAAATGATTCTAGATTGGCAACGTGTGGGTTTTGTACACGGAGTTATGAATACCGATAATATGTCGATTCACGGCTTAACAATAGATTTTGGCCCTTATGGGTGGCTAGAAGATTATGATCCAAACTGGACGCCTAATACGACCGACAATCAACATAAACGATACCGTTTTGGTAATCAGGCTAATGTTGCTAAGTGGAATCTATTTCAATTAGCAAATGCATTATATCCTTTAATCAATGAAGCTGAAGGTTTAGAGAGCATTTTAGAATCGTTCTCTGATGTATTTGATGAAGAATATAAAGAAATGATGTTAAGCAAATTAGGAATTTCTACATCTAAAGAAACTGATGATAAGATTATTTCTGATTTAGAAACCAACTTACAATTATCTGAAACAGATATGACTATCTTTTTTAGAAATTTAAACAAAATCAAAAAAGAACAAACTGCAGAAGAAGCATTTGCGAGTATTCAAGATGCTTTTTATAAACCTGAAGAGATTAAAGATGCTGTTTTAAATACTTGGTTAGAATGGTTCACCGACTATTTAACTCGTTTAAATACTGAAAAAACATCTGATGAAGAACGTGCAGCAAGCCAAAACATGGTAAATCCTAAATATGTTTTGCGTAATTATATGGCTCAACTAAGCATTGATGCTGCTGATGAAGGCGATTATTCTTTAGTAGATGAATTATATCTATTACTCAAAAATCCTTATGATGAGCAACCTGAATACGAAAAATGGTTTGCTAAACGACCAGATTGGGCAAGAGACAAAGTAGGCTGCTCAATGCTTTCTTGTAGTTCTTAGTTGTTTTTTGCCACTAATTGCACTGATTCACACAAATTAAATAAGATAAAATCTGAATTTTGAAATTTCCATTTCAAAATTCAGATTATTTTTTTTGTGACCAAAGACTAAAAATCGAACAGACGAAGTAAATCCGTGGCAAACTTTTTCTATTTTGAAGTAATACAATCTACAATCAGATTGGCGTGAACGCGTGAATTCTCAATAAACCATTTATGGGTTTCCATTCCGCCACAAACTACACCTGCCAAAAATAATCCTGCTACATTGGTTTCCATCGTTTCAGGATTATATTTTGGTACTTTTCTTTCGTCATCAGATAATTGGATTCCCATTTTTTCGAGAAATGTCAAATCTGGTTTATAACCTGTAAGAGCTAAGACAAAATCATTTTCGATGGTTATTTTTCCGTTTGGAGTCTCGATTTCTACTTCATTCTCACGAATTTCAGTAATATTCGATTCAAAATAAGCTTTTATACTTCCTTCGGCTATCCTATTCTCGATATCTGGCTTAACCCAATATTTTACGCGATTGTTTATTTCGCTTTTGCGAATAACCATTGTAACGTTAGCTCCTTTTCGCCAACATTCTAAAGCTGCATCTACAGACGAATTATTTGCACCTACAACCAGAACATTCCTAAAAGCATATTCATGCGCTTCTTTGTAATAATGGCGTACTTGTGGTAATTCCTCCCCTTTTACATTCATATAAATCGGAATATCATAAAAACCTGTAGCAATAATTACATTCTTGGCTTCGTACAATGCCTTATTTGTGGTTATTTTAAAAAGCGAATTTTCTTGCTTGATAACTTGGGTCACATTTTCGAATAAATGAATGGAGAAGTTAAAAATAACGATGAATATTACGATAATACTCTAATGCTTCTTGTCGACCAGGCTTGGGAGCCAGACAATTAAAAGGAATATCTCCAATTTCTAGTCTTTCGGCTGTAGAAAAGAAAGTCATATACAGCGGATAATTGAAAATACTATTTACAATCGCTCCTTTTTCTATAATTAAATACTTTAAATTTTTCTTTTGTGCTTCGATTGCGCAGGCTAAACCTATTGGTCCACCTCCTACTATAATCAAATCATATGCTTCGATTGCCATAAATGCTATTCTTTATTCCATTCTGAGAACGGGTGCTTGCTTAAATAAGAATTATAATATCTTGGATCACTGGTTACTTCTTCTCCCAACCAATCTGGCTTATCAAATGTCTCAGTTTCCGATTCAAGTTCGATTTCGGCAATTATCAATCCTTCGTTTTCTCCATAAAACTCATCTACCTCAAAAACATGATTTCCTGATTTTACTTCAAATCGTGTTTTCTCGATTTTACCTTTCTCACACAATTTCAATAATTCTTGTGCTTCGTCTAGCGGAATTTCATTTTCCCATTCAAATCGTGACATTCCACTATCGCTTCCTATTCCTTTTATGGTAATATACCCTTTTGTACCTTTTATACGCACACGTACTGTTCGCGCTGGTTCAGAGCTTAAATATCCCTGAGCAATTCGATTTTTGGCGAAAGCCTGCTCTTTAAAATCGGTTGTTTTAACTAAAAATTTTCTTTCTATTTCGACCATCATATCCATAACTAAATTCAGTTAGCAAGTTACTCATTTTAATTAATTAGCGAATTAAGATTTTCTTCTTACAATTATTCAAGTTAATTGTTAATTTTAAAAAGTAAGTAAATTCTTAAACATAAAAAACGGTCATTTTTAACAATAATATTAAAATAACTGATTAGTAACGTTTTGCATTTATTTTTTTGTTAAATTTGAGAGAATTTTAACTCATAAATATTATGTCTAAAAAAACACTTTATCTCTTAGGCATTGTAGTCACAATTATCTTAGGTACATTTCTGTATTTAAAATTTTGCTGCAATTGCTGTACGAAAGAACCCGCAGACGATATCGAAAAAGTAGTTGTTATTAAAGAAACGGTCACCGAGATTGTTCCTTTTGTAATTAATGGTACTGGTATTGACTACCGCAGTAGCGACAATCTGAAGTTCCTGAAGAATAGTGCTTCGGTGATTACGCCTGTTAAAGACTCCGTTAATATTGGTATCGAAAAACTAAAAACTTTCTTAGAGGCCAATCCTGAGCAAAAGGTTACTATAACCGGATATGCGACTACGGATGAAAAGAACACTACAACGTACCCTAATCTTGGTGTAGCGAGGGCAAATGATGTTAAAAATTATTTTGTATCAAAAGGGCTATCAGCTGGAAAATTTGATACTAATGGTGAAATAATCGATAGCTGGAAAACAAGCGGAGATACATTGTTAGGTCCAGTTTCTTTCGAAATTAATGCTTCGACAGATTCGGTTGCAACAAAAACAGGAGGCGAAGATTTTGCTGCTCTAAAAGCCAAAATAAATGCTGATCCTTTAGTTCTTCACTTTAATACCAATAAATCTAATAATAATCTAAATGCTGCCGATCGTCAGAAAATTAAAGACATCACATATTACATTCTTCATGTAAATGATGGCGCTTTATTAGTTGTTGGGCATTCTGATAATGTTGGAAACCGTGAATCGAATGTTGTGTTAAGCCAAAAACGTGCTGACTTTACTAAAAACTATTTGTCTAAAAATGGTATTGATGGTAGTAAAATCGAAACTCAATCAAAAGGACCAGATGAGCCTGTAGGTGATAATGCAACCGCCGACGGTAAAGCAAATAATCGTAGAACTGTAGTTACAATAAAATAATTAATCCAAAAAAATAACATTATGAATATACCTTGTATCTTAATACCAGCTTTAGTTGGGTTAATCTGTGGAATTTTAGGTTACTTGATAGGAAAAATGGCTTCGAAAGGAAACGATTCTGATTTGCTTTCTTTACAAGCTGATTTAGACGCTTGCAGAGCCAATACTAAGAACTTAACTGCCAAAATATCTTCGCTTGAAGCCGATTTAGCAGCTAAGCTGAATAATGCTTCGGCATCTGCACAATCATTTGTGGGTAAAACTACAATTCCAGAAATTCCTTTTGATGCTGCATTGGCAGCAACTGTATTTGGCAAGAAAGTAAAGAAAGATGATTTGAAGGTAATTGAAGGAATTGGTCCTAAAATTGAAGAATTATACCATCAGGCAGGAATCAAAACCTGGTTAGCTTTATCAGAAACTCCAACAGAAAAATCTCAAACTATCCTAGATAATGCTGGTGAAAACTACGCAATACATAATCCTGGAACTTGGGCTAGACAAGCTAAACTAGCTTATGAAGGAAAATGGAAAGAATTAAAAGAATGGCAAGATGTCTTAGATGGCGGAAAAGAATAATTTTATTCTCTAAAATTTAAAAACTGGCTTTATGCCAGTTTTTTTTATTTCTATTTTTTTTTAAAGAGATTGATGAAATTTTAACTATAGTTCACAGTCTCAACCGTGTGATACAGATTACGATAACATTTTACAGTGTATCAATGTCTATTTGCCAGTTTAAATCTGGATTATACCACAATTGCCCTTGAGTAACTTCTAGCGGACAATCAAAATTATTAGTATACAATGCTCCTGTTCCTAAACCTTGAGGCATTATATTATTTTGTAAAAAAGTCCATTGTGCGATTGCATTAAGACCTATGTTGCTTTCTAAAGCCGATGTTATCCACCAACCGATATTATACTTCTCTGCTAGTGTAATCCATTCCTGTGTTCCTCTAAAACCGCCTATAAAGCTTGGTTTTAAAATAATGTATTGTGGTTTTATGTTTTGTAGTAATACTTCTTTTTCCTGCAATGTAAACACGCCTATCAACTCTTCATCTAATGCAATAGGAAAAGGCGTTGTTTGGCATAAATTAGCCATTGCCTGAATATTGTGCTGTTTTATGGGTTGCTCGATACTATGCAACTTATATACATTAAGCTGAATTAGCTTATTTAATGCGGTATCTAAACTAAAAGCTCCATTAGCATCTACTCTTATTTCTATCTCTTCTGGGCTAAAATGACTGCGGATAAAACCTAATAACTCCAATTCTTTATCAAAATCGATAGCACCAATTTTGAGTTTTATGCAACGAAAACCTGTGGCTAACTTTTCCACTATTTGTTGCTTCATAAACTCAGGTTCTCCCATCCATACCAAACCATTTATGGCTATGGATTCCTCTCCTGTAGTAAATGGTGAAGGAAATAACAAAAAGGGCGTTTTACTATGTAATGAACGGAAAGCCATTTCTACACCAAATTGTATGGAAGGAAACTCTAATAATGCTTCCCAAAGGGCTGTTTCACCCAAATGGATGTTATTGCAACACCATTGCAATTTCTCTTCATAATCATCTCGGTCGTCTGCGCTTAGTCCTCTAAGGATTCCACACTCGCCTATTCCTTTTCTATTATTTTCTTCAATAACAATGAACCAAGTCTCTTTTTCGTTCATTACGCCTCTGGAAGTTCCTGACGGTCGTTTAAAATTGAGAATATATTTATGGTAAGTAGCTTTCAATCTGAAATAGTTTTAAATATGTAAATGCGATGTATGACATACTTCATAACCATATAAGTTATATAAGTAAATATAAGCTATTGTCTTAAATCCTTATATGGACTTATGATAAATGCTTATTTTTTCAAACATATAAGCCATGTAAGTAAATTAAGCTGTCTGTTGTGTTAAACACTTTTATATGAGCTTAAATGACTTATATGGTAGCTTAAATTAATTAAAAAGATCTAAAACTCTATCGAAGTTTCCTGATGGTAGATTAGCCTTCTTAAAAGCTGCAAAATCAAGTTTTACTTTCTCGATCCAACTTAAACTATCGGTTACATTTTGTGTTTGGTATTTTTTATAAATTGCTTTAGCATCTTTATAATCATCACTTACTAAATAAGCATGTGCAAGATTAAGCTTTAATTGCAACTCTGTTTCATCTAGCTTTTCGCCTTCTTTTAAGAACTTAATAGCTTTCTCATATTGTTTGGTTAAGATATAACAATATCCTATAGAACTATAATCTAATGCTGTTGCCTTTTTGTCTGCAATTACAGTGTTTAGCAAGGCTATTGCTTCGCCGTATTTTTGATTTTTAATTAATTTAGAAGCCAGACTTCTTAAATCACTATAAATGTTTTTAGAAATACTGGTATCATTATAACAGGTATTTCCATAATCTTTATAGGCTTTGATTTTTTCCATCGCCAATAGCTTATCAAACTCGTTGTAACGATATTGTTTTTGGATTTTTTCAAGAATACAAACGCAAAAATCATCGGAACTTGCCATTTTCTGTGCCAGATTTGAGGTCTTGCATTGGCTGATAATTTCTTTTTTATTCTCTTGGTTCCATCCACGACTTAACTTTATGTCTACCCATGGCACTGCTTCTAATACTATTTTTTGTTTTAAAAGCCAATTCTTACTTTCGAATCCAAACCAAATTGTATTTACATTGGGTTGCAAACAACTAGATTTATCTAATGATAATCGTTTTGCGTCTTTGCTTACTGGCTCTTCTTGTGCGTAACAGGCTTTGTCTGTTTTTCCGGTTTGGATATAACTTTTAGCTACTGCCTGATCTGTAAACAAGGCATATTTACATTTATCATCGCCTGATATTTTTGACATTAGGAATACTGCTCCGGCTGATCCCTGACTTATTCCTGATGGATCTGGAATCGATTTTAATACCGAAACTAAGCTACTTGCCAATTGTTGGTTTTCGTCCAGCAGCGTGATTCTATATATCACTTCTGTGGTTCCTAATGGTAAATCTTCGGTTGGAATAATGATTCTGTCACGAGCTGGAACAATTATCTCTTTGGTAGTGGATCGTTCTTTGTCCCAATATCCTTCTTTTTGTGCAAAAGCTGAATAAAATGAGCTGATTAAAAGTACTAAAATTAATTTTTTAGATTTCATTTTCTTGGTTGGATGTGTGTTTTTTAGCCCTGACAGCAGCGATATCCTTTTCCTGGCTTCTTTAGCCAGGAAAAGATAAAGCGTATGGCGGGAAATAGCTCCTAATTCTTCAATTTCTCTTAGAATAATGCTATTTACAGTTCAATAGATTCTCCAATTTCTAAAAGCATTAAGTCTTTTCCTTTATCAAAAAACTTACGTTTTGCTTCGTCATGATTGATTTTGATATATCCGAAAGTATCATAATGATATCCTAGAATTTTATCGCATTCTATAAAATCTGATGCTATAATGGCATCTTCTACATCCATCGTAAAGTTGTCTCCGATTGGTAAAATAGCAAGATCTAGTTTGGTACGCATCGGGATTAGCTTCATATCCATCGTAAGAGCTGTATCTCCGGCGATATAGATGTTTTTGTGCTCGCCCTCGATTACAAATCCTCCTGGATTTCCTCCGTTAGTACCATCTGGAAATGAACTTGAATGTATGGCGTTTACATATTTTACTTTTCCGAAGTCGAATTGCCAGCTTCCTCCATGATTCATTGGATGTGATTTTAGCTCTCTTTGGGCAAAATAACTTGCAATTTCGGCATTAGACACGATTACTGCTTCGGTACGTTTTGCGATTGCTTCGGCATCAAGAATATGATCACCATGCGCATGCGTTAGCAAGATATAATCGGCTTTTAATGTGTTAATATCGATATGTGAAGCCTGTGGATTACCAGAAATAAAAGGATCTACCAAAATGTGCTTTCCTCCTACTTCGATTCCTAATGACGCATGACCGTAAAATGTAATTTTCATATTGATACAAATTTAAAGTTTAATAAATTATCTTCCTCCTAAGAAGAGGTTTACAATAATGTCTGAAATTAATGATATCATACACAAAGTCAATAATACTGAAAGTAAAAATGTACTTAGCGCTACTCTTTTTAATTCTGGGTCTAACAGTTTAGGCTCTTGATTTTTATAAACAACTATTAAATGTTTGGTTAATGGTATGTAAGCTAATAAAAATAGGTATTGATCAAAATGATAATCGCTTAAAATAGCAAATGCTACTACCGAAACCATTGCGGTTATGATCAAGAAGTAATGGTATTTTTTGGCAGCTTGTCCTCCCATTTTTACCACAATTGTGTTTTTGCCCGATTTTCTGTCTGAGGCTTCGTCACGCATGTTGTTTAGGTTTAGAACTCCTACACTTAATAATCCTATGGCTACTGCTGGCAGGATTAAAAGCGGATCTATTTCTTTTGAATATAAAAAGTTAACTCCTAATGTACTTACTAACCCGAAGAATATAAATACGAATAGGTCTCCAAATCCTTTATATCCATAAGCTGAGTTTCCTACTGTATAACGTATTGCCGAAACAATTGCAGCGATTCCTAATAGTAAGAAAAAGATAGAATACACAAAATTTGTCTCGCCAAAAGCGAAATAAATCAATGTAATTGCTGATAATAGAGTTAATAACGAGGTAATGATTATTGCCTTTTTCATGGCTTGTGCCGTTATTACTCCGCTTTGTATTGCGCGTTTTGGCCCTATTCTGTCTTCGTTATCGGTTCCTTTTACTCCATCGCCATAATCGTTAGCAAAATTGGATAATACCTGCAATCCTAGCGTTGTTAAAAGTGCAAAACCAAATATTCTCCAATTAAAAACTTCTGTAGGCGTATAAACGTTTTCTGTGGGATTTGCCAAAGCATACATACTACCGACGATAATCCCAGAAACTGATAAGGGTAATGTTCTTAATCTAGCGGCTTCAATCCAATGTTTCATTCTTTTATTTTATTTTAGAGTTTGTTATAAAAAGTTTTCAGTCTCAGTCTCAGTATTTCAGTTAAAACTGAAACTGAAAACCAATACTGCAAACTAATTTATGGCAACCATTTATTTTCGCCAAAATTAGGCTTTCTTTTTTCCAGAAAAGCATTTCTTCCTTCTTTAGCTTCTTCTGTCATATAAGCTAAACGGGTTGCTTCTCCTGCAAAAACTTGTTGTCCTACCATACCATCATCGGTTAGGTTCATAGCAAATTTCAGCATTTTTATAGATGTTGGTGATTTTTGTAATATCTCTTGTGCCCATTGGTAAGCGGTATCTTCTAACTCATCGTGAGGAATTACAGCATTTACCATTCCCATATCCATTGCTTCTTGTGCTGAATAATTGCGTCCTAAGAAGAAAATTTCACGTGCTTTTTTCTGTCCTACCATTTTAGCAAGATAAGCAGATCCATATCCTCCGTCAAAACTAGTTACATCTGCATCTGTTTGCTTAAAAATAGCGTGTTCTTTGCTCGCTAATGTCATATCGCAAACTACGTGTAAACTATGTCCTCCTCCTACTGCCCAACCCGGAACTACGGCTATAACTACTTTTGGCATAAAACGAATTAATCGTTGTACTTCTAGAATGTTTAAACGATGTTGTCCATCTTCTCCAACATATCCTTGGTGTCCTCTTGCGTTTTGATCTCCACCACTACAAAAAGAATATACTCCGTCTTTGGTCGAAGGTCCTTCGGCAGATAATAAAACTACTCCTATCGAAGTATCTTCTTGTGCATCATAGAATGCCTGGTATAATTCGGATGTTGTTTTTGGGCGGAAGGCGTTGCGCACGTTAGGTCTGTTAAAAGCTATTCTTGCAACTCCATTACATTTTTTATAGGTTATATCTTCAAATTCTCTGGCAGTAATCCAATCCATTAGATGTATTTTTAATTAATTATAGTGTAAAAATAAATCATTTTTTACACTTTAGACCATACAATCATCATGAAGTGATTTCTAAAATATTTTTAATCAAATGTTAAATATTGTTTTTAAACGAAAAACGATAGCTCTTTTATAGTGTATTATATTTTTTATTTTTATCTTTACCCTTATCAATCAATGTGATACATTATTCTTTATTCACATTTGAGTTTGATTTTCTTTCACTGATTTATTAACCTAAAAAATGATTTTTTGAGAAAATTTAAAAAATTTGTCGCTCATTTTTCTAAGGTTTTAAATTTAAAAGCTTTAGACAAAGAGCAAATGAGATTAGCATTTGTCGAAATTGCAAAAAAGAGATAGTAACACCTACGGTTAACAAGAAAGATGCATTAAGCTACTCTATAAATGGGTATTTAATTATTTAATCGTCTTTAAAAATACTAAAAATAAACCAAAGGTTCTGCCGTGAAATCAATTTCAGCATGCAAGAAATTGTTATCCCATTTCAAGACAAACCCATCTGAAAAAGTAGTAAGTCACACGCAACAAGATTAAGTACAGTATTATATAAGATGTGATTCTATTCACTTTTCGTGATGAAAGTAGATTTATTTTTATTTTTGTTTTTTTTAAATTACAATTTTTTTATAAAACTAGAATAAAAAGAAAAAGGCTAATCGTAATGATTAGCCTTTTTTATTATAACAACTCGTATTACTCTTTTACCAAGTAAATACCATCTTCTTTTATCTCGATTAACTTCTCTCTGTAAAGAGCTCCAATCGCTTTTTTGAATGTTTTCTTGCTCATTTTAAGTACCGTTTTAATGTCTTCTGGATGCGAATTGTCAGTAAGTCTTAAAAAACCACGACTTGCTCTTAATTCGTCCATTATTTTCTCGGCATTTGGTTCGATACTTTGGTATCCTTGCACTTGTAATGAAACATCTATTTTGTTATCAGGACGTATGTTCTTGATATATCCTCGCATACGGTCTCCTGTACGAATGGCATCATCATAAACCTCATCTTTGTATAATAATCCTTTATGCTTTTCATTTATGATTACATTGATTCCTATCTCGGTAATATGCGAAACGATTAAATCTACCTCTTCGCCTTTTTCGACTGTTAGGTTATCATTACTCAAGAATTGGTTTGTTTTACTTGATGCTACTAAACGATTTGTTTTTTCGTCCATGTATAAATAAACCAAATAACGCTTTCCTTTTTCCATAGGACGCGCTTGTTCTTTAAACGGAACAAGAATGTCTTTCTCCATTCCCCAATCCATAAAAGCACCGATCTGGTTAATGTAGTTTACTCTTAAAAGTGCAAACTCATTTAGTAATATATATGGTTCCAGGGTTGTTGCAACTGGGCGTTCTTCGTGATCTAAATAAACAAAAACGATAAGTTCTTCGCCTATTTCAAATTCGTTTGGAACATATTTGTTTGGTAATAGTATGTCGTGGATTCCTTCTGGATCTTTCTCGGGGTTCCCCAAAAACAATCCTACTTTGGTATCACGTAATATAGTTAGGGTATTGTATTTTCCTATTTCAATCATCTTCTTTAAAGTTCTGTATTGCTATTTAAGCAAGTTTCTAAGTCGCAAAGGTACGAAGTTTGAAAATGAGAAGCATAAAAATTATGTTATTAAAAAAAGCGCCTTAAAGGCGCTTTATATATTTGGAAGTTAAAATACTATTTATAAACACTTTCTTTTTTAAAGTGCAATGTCAATAAGTAATATACTACTGCTCTATATTTGTTCTTGTTTGAGCGCCCGTATTTTTCTAATACAGCATCAATTCCTGCATCTAAAGCGGGTCCATCTGGCAAGCCTAATTTTTTTATTAAAAAATTATTCTTTACAGTATCTAATTCCGATTTTTGACTTCCTGCAACTGTAGCTGCATCTGCATTATATATTGACGGCCCACAACCAATGGTTACTTTTGTCAATAAATCCATATTCGGAGTTACGCCGCATTTATCTTTTAAGTCAGCAGCATACTTTACAATTAATTCGTCTCTTGCGCTCATAAATAAAATTTTAATATTTGATTAATACTAGTTTATATTCTCAAATTTAAGCATTTATTCTATACGGAGTCTTTATTTTAAGTATTTTTTATGAAAATTAAACTTACAATAACTCTTTAAAAAACTGAAGTAATATTTTATCGTTTTCGATTGTTGGTGTAAAGATTTCTAAAATAGCTGGTACATCATTTACATTATACAGTGTTTCTAGTCCTGATTGTAACGAAGTTTCATTGTCTGCCTTTATGTAATTCATCTTAAACATTCCTGCTAAATGCTCGGCAGTTAAATGATGTGAGGTTTCAAAAAAGGTATTAAACACGGGTTGTTCCTGATGTCCTGGTAAAATACGGAAGATTCCCCCTCCTCCATTATTAATGATTATTATCTTAAAGTTCTTTGGTATATAGCTATTCCATAATGCGTTACTATCGTACAAAAAGCTAATATCTCCTGTAATAAAAACTGCTGGTTTAGGATTACCAACTGCTGCTCCTATAGCTGTTGATGTGCTACCATCGATACCGCTTGTACCACGATTACAGAAGAAATTTATTGAAGAATCGATATCGATTAATTGCGCATATCGAATAGCTGAACTATTGCTTATTTGTAATTGACTGTTTTTCGGCAATGATGCTATTACTTTTTCGAATACTTTAAAATCCGAAAATGGGATTTTGCTTAAATATTCCTTTGCTTTTACTCTTCTTAAATCATTGATTTTGTTGATTCTTGAAAAGTAGTCGCTCGCTATAGTTTCCGTCTGTGGTAAAAAGGCCTGAAAGAAATCATTTGGGTTTGTTTTTATGTGCTTTGGCAAAGCTCCAAATGTATCATAAGCTCTAAGTGTATCTATATGCCAATGTTGTTTTGGTTTGTACTTTCGTAAAAACGCCTTTATACGTTTAGAAACTATCATTCCTCCAAAAGTCACCAAGATTTCTGGCTGAAAGTCTTCAAAATCGGTTGCTGTAAATGGTGTAATTAATGTATCGATACTATTAATAAAACTCGGATGATGCAAATTAGACGTTGTTTCGGTTAAAACCACTACTGATTCATCATTAGCCAATCTTTCGATTGTTTCTTTATTAATTGTGTCTGGCTCATTTACTCCCACAAGTACCATCTTACGTGTCGATTTGTTCCAAGCTGCAACCATATCGGCTAAATCTCCAATTGTTTCTGGCTGGTTTTCTTTTACGTAAGTGTTAATTATTGGATTTATGGTAAGTTCAGAAACGGTTTCATACAATGGCTCTTCAAATGGGGCATTAATATGTACAGGTCCTTTTTGGGCTCTGGCCGTATCTATGGCTTCATTTATTTTTTTGTCGTTTTCAACCGATACATCTTCATGTAAATTAGCGTTATACAACGAATGATTTATGTATACGTTTTCCTGACGAATGGTTTGCCCATCACCAATATCGATCTTACTTTGCGGACGGTCTGCCGAGATTACAATAAGCGGAATCTGGCTATAAAATGATTCCGCAAAAGCGGGATAGTAATTTAATAATGCTGACCCCGAAGTACACACTAAAGCTGTTGGTTGCTTGGTTTGCTGTGCGATTCCTAATGCAAAAAATGCTGCACATCTTTCGTCGGCTATACTGTAGCACTGAAAAGCTGGATTACTAACAAATCCTATGGTTAATGGTGCATTACGTGATCCTGGAGATATAATTATATTGGTGATTCCTTTTTCTAAACAAATCTGAATGATACTCTGTGCCAGAGGTATTTTGGGGTAAATCATTTTTTTGGAAATTATGAAGTACAAAGTTAGTAAGTTCAGAAATGATTTAGGGTATAAATAACAATATATTACCATCTAATTATAGAAAAAGGAAATATATTTGTAAATATTATCTTTAATAAAAACAAAAAAATCATGCGTTTTATTTATCTATCGTTGCTTATCCTTTTTATTCATACCGGAAATGCTCAAAATCAGTTTGTTCATGATAATATTACATACAAAGATGCATTGGTAAAGGCTAAACAAGAAAATAAACCTGTTTTTATTATGCTTTATGCAAATTGGTGTCCGCATTGTAATGTAATGAAAAATAGTACTTTTCAGGATACTACTGTAATGGCTTTTTTAAAGGATAATTATGTTTGTGTTTGGAAGGATATTGAAAAAGAGGAAGGTCTTGCCTTAAAAGCTAAGTTTGATACTAAATCACTACCTAGTTTTTTAATTGTTGATGCTAATGAAACTGTTTTATATAATTTGAAGGGTGAAATAAAACCCGCTGATTTTTTAAACGAAATTAAAAATGCTTTAAATCCTAAAATGCAATTGCCTTATCTAGAGTCTGTATTTATGGCTGATCCTAGTAATGCTAACAACTGTTTGGCTTATTTAAATACGTTGAGAAAAGGTCGTGAAAGAGTCGATTTATCTAAAGCTACTCATACGTATCTTGCCACACAATCAGACGCTCAATTGCTTACCGAAATGAACTGGCGCATTATTGCCAATGGTGTAAGCGATATTCAGTCGCATGAATTTCAATATGTATTGCAACATCAAAAAGAATTTGGAGCCGTTGCTTCTCCTGATCGTGTGGAGAAAAAGATAATTAATATCGTTACGGAATTACTTCGCCCTTATACCGAAAGTCTGGATACTGTTAATTACTATAAACAAAGGGAAATTGCTAAAACGATTCGTCTTCAGAAAACTGATTCTCTTATTTTTTCTTATGATTTGACAATTGCAGAAAGAAGTACTAATTGGAACTATTATAAGAAAACAACTCTGGATGGAACTCAAAAATATGTTTGGAATACTCCTAGTGTTCTAAAAGAAATTGGGGAAGTCTATTTAAAAAACATTACTGATACTGAAAGTCTTAAAAAATCTATAGAATGGGTAAAACGTTCTTTAGATTTGAATGATTCTTATGATGGGAATTTACTTTTAGCACGCCTTTATATTAAAATCAAGGATAAAAAATCGGCTTTGGTGTATGCTAAAAAAGCAAAAGCTATTTGTAAGGAAATGGATTGGGACTCTAAAGATGCCGATGCTTTACTTGCTGAACTTAAATAAAACCATAAATAATACCACTTATATGTCTGTTATAATTCGACAAGCCAATTCTCAAGATTTAGAAAAAATTCTTGATATTGTTAATCATTCTATTTTACATACTACTGCTAATTATAGCTACGAAATCCAGACTATCGATGTTCAGCAGAAATGGTTTGAGGATAAAAATGCCAAAAACCTGCCTGTTATTGTAGCTGAGCTAGACGGTGAAGTTATTGGTTTTGGTAATTATGGTCCGTTTAGAGAGAAAATTGGCTATCAATACACCGTAGAGCATTCTGTGTACGTTACAGAAAATACAATTGGTAAAGGCATTGGTTCTAAATTATTGACTGAATTAATTCGGCTCGCAAAAGAACAAGGATATCATGTAATGATTGGCGCCATTGATGCCGATAATGCAGGAAGTATTACTTTTCATGAAAAGTTCGGATTTGTTGCAACTGGAACTATTCGCGAAGTTGGTTATAAATTCGACCATTGGCTAGATTTGGTTTTCATGCAATTAATTCTTAAATAATAACCTATTGATACAAGATAATATTATCGAAAAGGGATTATTGGAGGTTAGCAATCTTCATAAAATATACTATGAAGTTTGCGGAAACATAAATGGTGATTGTTATTTATTTGTTCACGGTGGTCCTGGGGCTGGCTTTTCAGAAAATGACAAACGTTTTTTTGATTTTAAAAGACACAAAGTGATTTTTTTTGACCAAAGAGGTTCTTCTAGAAGTAAACCTTTTGGCTGTATAGAGGAAAATAATACCCCATATTTAGTAGATGATATCAATAAGCTCTTAAATCATCTAAATATTGATAAAATTAATATTTTTGGAGGTTCATGGGGAACAACTTTAAGCCTTGTGTACGCCATCCTGAATCCTGAAAGGGTTAATTCTTTATTACTAAGAGCAATTTTTTTGGGTGATAAAAAATCCATTGACCATTTTACTAATGGTGACATTAAGGATAAGTACCCAAAAGAATTGAATCGATTTAAGAATAATGTCCCTTTAGATTCTTCTCTAAAAATATCTGAATATTATCTAGATAAAATGCTTAATGGGACTGATGAAGACAAGGAATTTTATTCTTACGAATGGGCTTTCTATGAAATATCTATTTTTAAAAGAAGCTTATCAGATCAAGAAATTGATACTATTATAAAACAAATTCCTTATCACTCGCTGTCAATATTAGAGGCGCATTATCTTAGTAATAATTGTTTTATTGAGGAGAACTTTATTATCAAAAACACAGATAAGTTAGGTAACATTCCTGTAACTATAATTCACGGCGAAAAAGATTTGATTTGCCCAATAGAATATGCTCAGGAATTACATGAAAAATTAAATAATTCTATCTTATATATTGAAGATGCTGGGCATTCTGATACTGAACCTACAATTGAAAACAGAATTATTAGTTTCTTAAACGAATAACAAAATTTACTCCAATAAAAAAGCGATTTTCAAATTAATGAAAATCGCTGTTTAGTCAATTATTTATCTAGATATTCTTGTGTAGTTAATACCGTTGCATATAAATTACCCAAGGCTGTTAATCCTGCTAGATAGGATTCATGTATTTGTTTTGC
Source organism: Flavobacterium hydatis (assembly GCF_000737695.1). Classification (GTDB taxonomy): domain Bacteria; phylum Bacteroidota; class Bacteroidia; order Flavobacteriales; family Flavobacteriaceae; genus Flavobacterium; species Flavobacterium hydatis. Next base: position 38,840 of record NZ_JPRM01000028.1, on the reverse strand, counting down.
TGGAATTGTTTTACCATAAAGCATACGGTCTTCGGTAGCGCAGGCATCTCCTATAACTGTTGTTGTATATCCTAAATCCATCGCTGCTCTTACCGTTGTTGCCACACATACATCGGTCATCATTCCGCAAATAAGTAACTCGGTAATCCCTTTTTCGGTAAGATATTGATGTAATTCTGTATCACGAAAACTATTAGGATAATGCTTTACAATTACTTTCTCTTCATTAATCGGTGTAACATCTTTATGTATTTCTGCCCCTTTGGTATCTGGCAAAAAGAAATCAGCACCTTGATTCATAGATAAATGCTGAATATGAATAATATCTATTTTATTCTCACGAGAATATTCTAGTATCTTTTTGGCATTACCCGAGGCTATTTCTGGCTGATATAAAACGTGATTTCCGTTATCAAAATAATCATTTTGAATATCGATAAGTACAAGTGCTTTTTTCATAATTACAATGTTTAAGTTTATTTAGCAAAAGTAACATGCAACAATCCGGAAAATTTTGAACTAGTTCAAAAAAGCACTTCTATAACAATCATTCACTTTTATGCATTTTCTTTCGAATTTTACTCAAAAACTCATGCGAGATTCCTAGATAAGCCGCTATTTGTTGTTGCGTAATGCGTTGTTCTAAGGATGGGTATTTTTCTAAAAATTCCAGATATCGTTTATCTGCCGTTTGTCCGTGAGATGAAATAAGTCGGCGTTGGAAAGCTACTAGTGTTTTTTGATTCATGATTCGAAACAATTTCTCTACAATTGGTAATTGATTATATAAATTGTCTTTATCTTTCTTTGATATAATTAATACCTCACAATCCTCTAAAGCTTCTATGGTTAGAATCGATGGAACCTGATTCATAAAGCTGTCAATATCTGTTGCCCACCAATCCTCGATGGCAAAGTATAAGATTTGTTCACTCCCAGATTCTCCAGTATAATAAATACGGAAGCATCCTTTGGTAACAAAAGCTTCAAAAGTACATATTGCACCTTCTTTGAGTAAAAAGTCTCTCTTTTTTATTGAAATTGGGTGAAAATAACCTCTGAAGATTTCAAACTCGGTATCGGTAATTTCTATATGCCTTGCTATATTTTTGCGTAATGATTCAAACATAGTTTTAAAAGTATGAAAAATAAACTTTACAGCAACAAAAAGCGATTTTCAATGTCTTGAAAATCGCTTTCTATTTATTTTTTTTAACGTTTGTTAGCTTTTAATCCAATTGATAATTTCTGGATCTGTAGGCAACGTTTTAGGATGAATTACTTTTACTAATTCTCCTTTTTCGTTTATTAGATATTTCTGAAAGTTCCACTCTACTTCTGAGTCTTGCACTCCGTTTTTAGATTTTTGAGTTAAGAACTTATATACTTCGTTCATATCATCTCCTTTTACCGAGATTTTGTCCATCATAGGAAAAGTAACGCCGTAATTTTGTTGGCAAAAAGCGCCAATTTCTTCGTTTGTACCTGGTTCTTGTGATGCAAAGTTATTTGCAGGGAACCCAACAATTACAAAACCTTTATCTTTATATTCTTTGTAAATTGCCTCTAAATCTTTGTATTGCGGTGTTAATCCACATTTTGAAGCTGTATTTACAATCATAATCTTTTTTCCTTTTAAAGAAGCAAAATCAAACTGATTCCCTGTTAAATCTTCTACTTTAAACTGATAAATGGTTTGTTTTTCCATGACGTTTTCGCTTTTGCTGTTTTTATTTTTTTTGGTTTGTGCTTGATTCTGACAGCTAAATAAAAACATAACTCCACAGAATAGAAACAATATATTTTTCATAATTAAATTTTTTATAAAATTAATCAAATTTGATTTACCTGATTTCCTTCTTCACTTTATTTTATGATGAACAATTGTTAATTAATCAAAGAAGCCTAACGCTATAAACATTAGGCTTTATAAAAAATCAATTAAGTTATATTATTAAAATTTGTAGATAATTCTTCCTTTCATAAAGAAAGGTGTTCCTGGAGTAAAATGTATTTCTTCGACACTTTCTGGCTCATTTTTTAATCTTGATTCGGTTGCAAACTGGGTTTCATTCCATGCTGTATTAAATAAGTTATCGATTGAAACTCCGAATGTGATTTTTTTATAATCATAGTTCAAATTCATATCGCATACAAAATATCCATTGGCTACAATAGAATTATCTTCATTTGCAGGTCGATTTTTTAAATAACGGTAACGTATTCCTCCAGAAAACCCATTCCATTTATGAAAACTTAATCCTCCTGTTGTTGTAAAATCTGGCGCTAGCGGAATATAGTTTTCTCCCTTAGGTTCATCTATGCTACGAGCGTAAGTATAATTTCCATCAAAGTCAAAATAGAACCATTGGTTTAATTGGTAACGCAAACCTAAATCTACTCCCATACGTCTTGTTTTTCCGCTTGGTTCAACAATTCCTGCATCGCCAACATATACAAACTCTTGTTGTAGATATAAATACCATAAAGCCGAGTTTACTATTAAATTAGGCAAAGGTTTCCAGATTGTTCCTAAATCTGCTCCTATCGAAATTGGTAGGATATCTGTTCCTTTATTAGCTACTACTACTCTAGTATCATTAGAGTGAAAACCAACTCCTGATTTTAGATAATATTGCAAATTATTGTTTTGTGTATAAATAAAATTAAGCTTAGGCGAAACTCTCACTTTATTCTCTGATTGTGTTTTGTAATCTACCGATAACTTATCCTGATAATTAAACTTAAAATAATCGACTCTTACGGCTGGGTTTATAATTAATTTCCCAATGTTTATCTCTGAGTTTAAATAAGTAAAAATATTAGACTCATCGATATCTCCTAATTTAATTTCTTCTAAAACGGTTCTTCTGTTTAATGTATGCGAAAGTTCAGAATCGGTCGTAGCATCTGTACGAAATCCTACTCCTAATTGAAATCCTAAATCTAATTTATCAGTTTTAACTTTTTTATTCAATTCGGCATTCATTCCATAAATATCTCTGTTTTCTTTTTGCTTAATCTGATCTCCGTTTACTGGATCGTTTAGGAAAAAGGTAAAATTCGAGTACAATTCAAACTCATAATTGGTATAAAAAGCATTGGCTTTTAAGAATGTATTTTCGTCAATTGGTTTATGAAGTGAAGCGTTAAAATTGGTTCTCGATGTATTTCCTCCTTCTGTATCATCAACAGATCCAAATCTCGAAATGATCCCTTGATCTACCAATCGTTGTGGTATTTGCCCTGATGCATCCCATTTACTTGAAAAACGGGAAGCCAAAATCGATATTTTGCTATTATCTTCTAGTATTGCCGAATATTTACCTAATAAGTTTACTCTATTAAAATTTTGAGGAGAATCAAAAGGTCCGTCGGTAATAATGTATTCGGTAGCGATGTAAGCACTTTGCTTTTTTTGTTTTCCTAACAAGTCAAACAATCCAACTGTTCTAAAGGTATTAAACTGTCCTACTTCTACACCTATACTACTATTTTCTAATCTGTCTTTGGTTTTAAAATCAACATATCCTGTTGTTGCAAAGTCGCCTTTATTAGCATAATATGCTCCTTTACCAAAATCTATTTTATCTACTGTTTCGGGAATCACAAAATGCAAATCTGAATATCCTTGTCCGTGTGCATGCGAAACCATATTTACCGGCATTCCATCAACTGTAATTGCAATATCGGTTCCGTGGTCAATATCAAAACCTCTTAAAAACATTTGCTCTGCTTTACCTCCTCCTGCATGCTGCCCAATAAATAATCCTGGAACTTTACGTAAAATTTCTTGCGAAGAATTTACTGGAGTTACCTCCAAATCTATCTTCGAAATTACATTCATTGCTAATAATTTAGGCTGAATTACAACTTCGTCTAGTTTAAAACTATCGTCTTCTAATGTTACTATAATCTCCGATTCGGATATTGTATATATTATCTTTTTATATCCTAAAGCACTAACTTTTAAAACATCTCCAATGGTAGATTTCTCGATACTAAAGTTTCCGATTTCGTTTGTATGTGCATGACTTTCGGATTTTGTATTAAAAATATAGGCATTTTCAATAGCGTTTCCGTTTACGTCAACCACAATACCTTTTAAAATTTGACTGTAACTGTTTGCTCCGAAAGCCATCAGGAGTATTAGTAGGTATTTCTTCATGAGGGGGATTTTATAATCTGAATTGTTTTTGCGTGTAAGATTTTCAATTGATTATTCTTACATTTCAGACAAAAATATTCTTTTTATATCTCATTGCCAAGCCAAACTTTAATTTAAAGCCTAAAACGACATTAATGACTTTACTTTAAGCGTTTTGTGGTTAAATTCAACTTTTTAGGAATTGGAATTTTGAAGTAGAATGTAATTTAATTAGGAAAAGGTTTCCAAATTCGTTCCCTCATCTGCTCTTGTAGAAATGGTAAAATATTATCCCCCATATTTACCACTTCTATCCTAAATACATTAGAATGGAAACCTATCCCTGATTAAAAAACAAATATTTAAGGCTAAATTATCCCCCATTTAGACCTTCATTATTTTCTATATACGAGATTAGTTTATGTTTGGTTTTAAAAAAATGAAAAAAGTTAATATTTTATTTATTAAGTATTTACAAAGCATTCTTGTTAGAAATAAATTACAATTCCTTTAATTTTTTGAATTATATTTATACCAACATTTATAATATTTGCAGTTTATAAACTGAAATGTACACGTTTATTCACCCTAAATCTACAGAATATGAGTCAAGAGGAGTTATTAGTATTAATTTATAAGAAAGACGAAAAGGCTTTTACTTATCTATATGATATGTATTCTAAAAGTTTATTTGCGGTAATTAATGTTCTTATAAAAAATAGAGAAGAAGCCGAAGATGTGCTTCAGGAAGTATTTGTTAAAATTTGGAAAAACATCGATTCTTACCACGAAAGTAAAGGTCGGTTTTATACCTGGATCCTTAATATTGCTAGGAATACATCTATCGATAAACTTCGTTCAAAAAATTTCAATAACAGTCAAAAAAACCTTTCTTCAGATAATTTCGTACATCTACTAGACGACAGTAACAAACTCGTTAATAAAATAGATACTATTGGTATTCATGAGTTTGTAAAAAAACTTAAACCTAAATGTATTGCTATAATTGATTTATTATTCTTTAAAGGATATACGCAACAAGAAGCTTCGGAAGAGCTTGCGATGCCTTTGGGAACGATTAAAACGCAAAACAGAAATTGTATTAACGACTTACGAATTTATTTGAAATTATAATGGAAACAAAAGAATATATAGAATCAGGGATTTTGGAGCTTTATGTTTATGGATTACTTACTGAGTCCGAAAGCATAGAAGTGGCCGCAATGGCTAAAAAACATGACGAAATTAACGATGAGATTATTGCTATTGAGAAAGCAATAGTAGCATTATCATCTAGTTTTTCTCCTTTTCATTCGGTAGCTAATTTTGAAAAAATTAAAGCTAAACTAGAACTTAAACACGGCAAAGTTGTCGATATGAAACCAGCTTCTACTTGGTCTCAATATGTGGGCTGGGCTGCAGCTGTACTTTTCTTATTAGGTTTTGCTTACCAGTATGTGCAACTTAGCCAAACTAAACAAGCAATAGAAGTTGTGGGTACGGAAAAAGATAAATTAAAAAGTGAATATGCGCTCTTAGACCAAGAAAGCAAAATCACCGAAAAAAACTTGTCGATTGTAAGGGATATAAAAAATACTGGGGTTACACTAGGCGGACAAGCTGTTGCACCACATTCTTTTGCTAAAGCGTATTGGAATAAGGATACTAAAGTAACTTATATTGATGCTGCTGGATTGCCAAAACCTCCAAAAGGTAAAGTATATCAGGTTTGGGCTTTAAAACTAAGTCCTGCACTTACTCCTACAAGCATTGGTTTATTAACTGACTTTGACTCTAATAATCAAAAAATATTCAAGGTTGAAAATACGGGTTATGCTGAAGCTTTTGGAATCACTCTTGAACCTGAAGGCGGAAGTCCAAGTCCTACAATGGATCAATTATATACTTTAGGAAAAGTTTAAAATTCAACTTCTTATAAAATTTAAAACGCATATTAAAACAATTTAATATGCGTTTTTTTATTATTTTTAAAATCTAAACTAACCATTACTAAACCAATTCAATTTATGAACAGTACTTTAATCTTAAGAGTTGCAGTTGCTATAATCTTACTAACTCACAGCGTTTTCGGAATATTTGACAATGGAATTAATGATTTTGGAAATCTCTATTTAAACCAAATTGGTTTTGCTCCTTTTGGCGTATTCCTCGCTTGGTCTATAAAATTATCACACATTGTTGCTGCTGTACTTTTACTCATCAATAAATACATCAACTTTGCTGCAATCGTTACTATTTTGGTACTTATTATGGGGATTATTTTAGTTCATTTTCAGGAAGGATGGTTTGTTGTAGGTGGTGGAAGAAATGGGATGGAATATAACTTTTTACTGATTTGTGTTTTATTAGCAATTATGTTTCCAAAAGGTTTTTTTAAAGGTTCTGAGGCACTAAGGGACTAAGAGGCAAAGGTTCAAAGGTTGCTTAGTTTGTGTAAAAAAAAAATTAACCCCAAAGGGCGCAAGGTTTTACGCAAAGTTCACAAAGGTTTATGCGTAAACTAAGCAACTTTGAACCTTTGCTACTTAGAGCCTCAGAACCTTTAAAAAAGAAATCCGTTTTTATCCGCGTTTTCGGCTAAGCGAATCCGTTTAATCCGCGTGTAAAAAAGATTTATATGCAATAAATATTTTAATCTAAATCTGAGAACCCAAACTCTTCTTCCGTCTCTAAAAAATCTTCTTTGGTTTGTGTAGAAACAAATAAAGGATAATCTTCAGATAAGTTTCCATCTTCATCTGTAAAATACCAAATTAGCTTTCTGTCATTTTCATAAATAATCCAGTTATTATGATCTACTACTTTTTGCCAATTCTTAGTGGTAATCTCTTCTATGAATTCTGATAACTCATCCTTATCCATATCGTATATTGCCCCAGAAAAAGTATATCCTCCTTCTGCACATTGTCCGTACATTATCATTTGCAAAAAGTCTGAAAGTAAAATCTCTTCTGAATACCATACCGCATTGTCTATATTCTGAACTTGATAGACTAAAAGATTATCTTCTTTGTTTTCTTTATCAACTCCCCAGAAACAAACCTTTTGGTTTTCTTCTAGAAAAACTAATTTGTCATCTTCATAAAACAAATCTTCAGGTTTTATAAATCGCTGAAATGAAGACATGAAAATATCTAATTTACCTACCGTAATATAGAACTCTTTCAGTAGTTTTGGTATTTCTTGCCCCAGTCTAGTTTCTGCATTTTCAATTATTTTCACTTCAAATCCATCATTATTTGTTAATGAACGTCCTAATAATTTTTCGGCAGTTTGTTTTATCATCGTTTTGCTTAGCTTAAGTTCTTAATCAATTACTTGCATTTATCTGCAAAAAATGATTTTCATTATCTATTCACAAAAATACTTAATTCAGAATTTATTCCTAGCCATAGATCACTGCGATTGCTTTTTTAGGATTAAAATTAAAACCTCTGCGTCTCCCGAAGTTTTGGGATTGAGTTCTTTATGGTTAATTTCACACGTAAAAAAAGTCGCAATATTGTCATCTAAACACAAGAAGACCTCATTAAGTAGCTCGATATAGTTTATGGAGCTACTTGCTCTTTTTTTTACAAACAGATTAAACGGATTTGCTTAGACAAAAACGCGGATAAAAACGGATTTCTTTTTACACAAACTAAGAAACCTTTGAACCTTTGCCTCTTAGCACCTCAGTCCCTTTTAATAAAACCTTAGTCCCTTAAAAAAAATATAAATTTCTTTTTTCATAAAAATCTATATCGTAATATTGCAATATAAAAATATAACAATGGGAGCAACTAAAACAGATTTCTTTACTGACAACCAAAACGAACTTGCTATTCTGGCAAAAGCATTAGGTCATCCTGCAAGAATTGCCATTATAGAATACTTACTGAAGGTAAATGCATGTATTTGTGGTGATATCGTAAACGAATTACCTCTTTCTCAGCCTACGGTTTCTCAGCATCTTAAAGAGCTTAAAAATGCGGGATTAATAAAAGGGAATATCGAAGGAAACGCTATTTGTTATTGTATTAATGAATTGGGATTTGAAAAAATTAAAGTCTTTTTCCAACATGTTGAAACGCATTTGGAGAGAAGAAATAATGAATGTTGCTAAATATTAAAAAATAAAAATTATGAAACTTTCAGAAATTAAAAACATTTTAAAAACAGTTGAAGCTATTAATTTCCAGCTTCCAAATGGGACTTTTGTACCCGAATATTTTCACGTAACAGAAGTTGGTTTAATTACCAAAAACTTTATCGATTGTGGCGGTACTGTGCGTAAGGAAACGGTTGTAAACTTTCAGCTTTGGGACGCCAATGATTATGAACATAGATTGAAACCTCAAAAACTGGTTCATATCATCGAACTTTCGGAAAAGGTTTTGGGTATCGAAGATTTTGAAATTGAAGTTGAATATCAAGATACTACTATCGGTAAATATGATTTAAGTTTTAACGGTAAAGATTTTGTTTTACTAAATAAACAAACGGCTTGCCTTGCTCTGGATCAATGCGGAATTCCGTCTGAAAAACCTAAGGTTCGCCTTTCGGATATATCAAATCAATCTAGTTCTTGTACTCCGGGCGGTAGTTGTTGCTAGTTTTTGTATCTCTTAAAATATGAGCTTACTATTTCCAGAAATCGAAAACATTATTCGTTCTTTTAATTTTAAAACTATTACTGACGAACGAAAGCGTATTTTATTGCCTTTAATTGTTTATGTGCAAGATAGAGTAAATACGCTACAAGAAATTAGACTTAATTTTATTTGTACCCATAATTCGAGAAGAAGTCATCTGGCGCAAGTTTGGGCGCAGACTGCAGCAGCACATTTTGATATAAAAAATGTTTCTTGCTATTCGGGTGGAACGGAAGCAACTGCTTTATTCCCTGTCGTGGCTAAAACCTTGGAAGATTCGGGTTTTACAATCGAAACTATTTCGGAAGGTAAAAATCCGGTTTATTCCATAAAATTTGCATCGAATGAGCATCCTATTATTGGATTTTCTAAATCATTTGATGCTAGTTTTAATCCTGTAAGCAAATTTGCAGCTATCATGACGTGCTCGCAAGCTGATGGCGATTGTCCATTTATTGCTGGTGCAGAAAAACGTATTCCGATTACGTACGATGATCCTAAAGCATTTGATAATACACCTTTACAACTCGAGAAATATCAGGAACGTAGTTTACAAATTGCCACCGAAATGTTTTATGTTTTCTCGCAAATAAACAAATAATATGTCTGCAAATACTTGCGCTCCAACTGTTGAAAGAAAAAAGTTGGGTTTTCTTGACCGTTTTTTAACGCTTTGGATTTTTCTTGCTATGGCAATTGGGGTTTCAATTGGTTATTTTGTTCCGTCTAGCGGAGGTTTTATCAATTCTTTCTCGAGCGGAACTACCAATATTCCGCTTGCAATTGGATTGATATTAATGATGTACCCTCCGCTAGCAAAAGTTAAGTATGAACTTATGGGTGAGGTTTTTAAAAACACTCGTGTATTGGGTGCTTCTCTTTTTCTTAACTGGATTATAGGCCCTTTTTTAATGTTTGGTTTGGCATTATTATTCTTAAATGGCTATCCTGAATATATGATTGGTTTAATCTTAATAGGTTTAGCCCGATGTATTGCAATGGTTGTTGTATGGAATGACCTTGCCGATGGAAACCGTGAATATGCCGCTGGTTTAATTGCGTTGAACAGTATTTTTCAGGTTTTGCTTTATAGTGTTTATGCTTGGTTTTTTATTACTGTTTTACCTCCTTATTTTGGATATACTGGCTTTAATGTAAACATATCCATTGGTCAAATTGCCGAAAGCGTTGGTATTTATTTGGGTATTCCTTTTGCGCTTGGCATTGGTAGCCGTTACATTCTTATTAAGCTAAAAGGTATCACTTGGTTTGAGAACAAATACATACCTGCAATCTCTCCTATTACATTGATTGCTTTACTTTTTACCATCTTAATCATGTTTAGCCTAAAGGGGGAATTAATTGTACAAATCCCAATGGATGTTATACGAATTGCCATTCCGCTTGTACTTTATTTTGTTATAATGTTTGTAATTAGCTTTTTGGCAGGGAAATATTTTGGTGCGGATTATTCTAAAGCTACTGCAATTGCATTTACGGCAACTGGAAACAATTTTGAACTTGCGATTGCTGTCGCAATTGGGGTTTTCGGAATCAATAGCGGACAAGCTTTTACTGGCGTAATTGGTCCATTGGTCGAAGTTCCTGCTTTAATTGCTTTGGTTAATGTTGCTTTTTGGTTCAGAAAAGTTCTTTTTCTTAAAGGTACTAAGGTTCTGATTTGCAAAGGTTCTAAGGTTGCTTAGTTTGGGTTTAAAATCCTTATACTCTTTTACAGCTAGTTTTAGCACAGCATCTCTCAATCTTGTCAACCCTGATAGAGGAAGGGTCTCCTCTCGTAACTCTACACAGTTTGGAGAACTATTACGACTTCCTTTTACTATCGCTGAAGTCTCTTTCTCAATGACTCTCGCAGATTTGGCTGATTGAGCAGATTTATATTGATTGTTTTATCATGAAAACGAATGTCCTAGCCCTGATGGGAACGGCATCCTTTTTATTTTTTCTTTAAAAATAAAAAGATATAGTGGACAGCAGGAAATAGCTACTAATTTCAGAAATAAAGATACTAAGGTTCTAAGTTTTTATTTACCGCAAAGCTGTACTGCTACTAAGGAAAATTCCAAATAAAAAAAGGTTCAACTTTGCAGTTGAACCTTTTATGTGAATTAATAATTTTTATTTTTTATAATACTTGCGGTATTTTGGGTAAGTCACAGCTCCTATTAAGGTGATTGTTCCTAATGAATACCAAATCCAATCTAATGAATGTGCTTCTCCGCTTGCGTATGAGTGTAATCCTACTAAGTGGAAGTTTACTCCGTAATACGTAAATAGGATTGAAATAAACGCAAACATACTCATTAGGTTAAATATCCATTTTCCGCGTAGAGCTGGTACAAAACGAGCGTGAATTACAAATGCGTATATCATGATACTAATTAATGCCCAAGTTTCTTTTGGATCCCATCCCCAGTAACGTCCCCAACTTTCGTTGGCCCATTGTCCTCCTAGGAAGTTTCCGATGGTTAACATTATCAATCCGATGGTTAGTGCCATCTCGTTGATGTATGTGATTTCCTGAATGTTTAAATCCATCTTGGCTTTGTTGTTCTTATTGGTAAAGAATATTAATACCAACGATACAAATCCTAATATCATTCCTAATGCAAATGGCCCGTAACTAGCAACAATTACTGCTACGTGTATCATTAACCAGTATGAGTTAAGAACTGGCTGCAAATTGGCTATTTCTGGGTCAATCCAGTTCATGTATGCCGCCATTAATATCATTGCTGTTACAAATGCTGATGATGCTACGGTAAGTTTAGATTTTCTATCAAAAGCCAACCCGAAGAACATTGTTGCCCAAGCTACATATATTATAGACTCGTAAGCATTACTCCATGGTGCGTGACCTGATATGTACCAACGCGCTATTAATCCTAATGTATGCAACCCAAATAAGACTCCAATAATTACATGGAAAACATTAACCGTTATTCTTAACGATTTTTTCTCGAAGAATATATTAAGTATTGTAAAAATAAGCATCAGGATTGAAGCTGTAATATACCAATATGATAGGTTCTTAAACACATCGTATTTGTTATACAATATCTCTGATGTGATTTTCTCTTCGCTTGGTCGTACTTTGCTTCCAAACTTCTTTTGGAATCCATTGATACTTTCTAGTAATTCATCGGCTTGCTTAAAATCTTTGGTTATAGATGCGTTGTTTAAAGCTGCAAAATACATTGGTAGTATTTGCTTTACATACGTTTCGTCCATTCCTTTTAGACCTGCATTGCTTATCTCTAAGTATGAAATCCATTTGTTGTTTGGATCATTTGGCACTGGGAATATCTTTAAGATGCTTCCACTTAAAGCCGATTCCATTAAGTTTACTTTTTTATCGGTTTCGATAAAATCTTTTTCAAACTGATTTGGATTTGCTGCTTTGTAAGCTGCATCTAAATAAGGTGATAATTTATAGTTTCCTTTTTCGTCAAAAAACTTAATAAAAGGAGCAAATCCTGCATCTTTATCAATTCCGATAATTTTACGGATACTATCATTTCCTGATTTTATGTATATAATCGGAATTTCTATCCAAACCTGAGCATATTGTGTCATTGACAAGAATACTTGGTCTGAGTTCATTCCGTTATATTTATCACTGTGGCTTACTTTTCTCAATAATTCTGACGAGAAAGTATTAATAGGCTTCATTCTTCCGCCTGCATCCTGAATAATTAAACGTCCAAATTTGGCAGCGTGTGCTTCTGGCGCTTTATAAATATTGATTAATGAATCAAGTTGTTTCTGACTTGGCGGTCTCGTAACGTGATTTGCATGATTGTTTGGATCTTTGCTTTGTGGTGCGTGATCGTGTTTGTGATCTTTCTCATGGTCATGATTAGGATCTGTACTATGTGCTGCATGATCGTGATCGTGGTCATGATCATGGTCATGTTGCTCTTGTGCAAATCCGTTAAAGCTCAACATTAATACTAAAATAGTAATTAGTTTTGCTTTTTTATTTTTAACCACTTCTAGCTTGCGTTTTAAGTCGGCAAAACGAGAATGTTTAGTAAACATGATTGCCATTAACCCGAAGAACAACATAAAGTATCCTAAATAAGTTATAGATGTTCCCCAGAAATCGTGATTTACAGATAATACTGTTCCTTTTTCGTCTGGATCAAATGAAGATTGGAAGAATCTATATCCTCTGTAATCTAATACGTGGTTCATGTAAATTCTAGCGTCGAATGTTTTATTAGAATCTATAACGGTTACCTTACTTTCGAATGAAGAGTAACTTTTCTCTGTTCCTGGGTATTTCTGAGCAATAAAATCATTCAGTTTAACCTTAAATGGTAATACATAAGCTTTACTTCCGTAGAAGAATGTGTAATCGATATTTCCGATTTTAACTGTTTTAAAGTCTCCAATTTTACCTTTAGATCCTAATAATGTTACTTCTTTTTCTTGCCCTTCGGCTTTTAATTTTACTATCAAAGCATCTTCGTGAGTTTTGGCTTTATAATCATTATTAGATTCGTAAGCAATAACTCCTTTTACAGCTGGATCTGGGAAAACAATTCGGATATCGCCAATACTATACAATGAACGCATCATTAATGACTGTACATTATCCTTGGTTACTTTTCCTTTTAGTTTATCGGCCATACGCATAAAATCTCCTTCAAAAGGGGTTTGTATCGTATAGGTTTCGCCTGTTGTATTAATATTAATTGCTCCGTCTGTAGGTTTATTTAATGCAAACAGAACATTGTGTATGTTTTGAACTTCTCCATCTTTAAGGAAATGTTCTTCTCGCCCGCCTTCACCAGCTTCAACTAATTTTAAGTATACGATTCCGCTAGGATCTGGTTTTATAACTTCCTTAGCTCCCATGATAAAATCCTTGTACTCTACTTCAAATGGAGTTTCGTTGAATTTACCTGAAATGCTAAAATCGTTATCGGCAACTGGAGATAATAGTAAACTTTTCTCGAAAACACGGCGTTTCATCTCGCCTTTGTACTCTCCATCGGCAAAAATGGTTATGAATGTTTTATCTGAATATATTTGGTTTTCAGCAGCTCCTTCGCGTATTGGCATCATTCCTTCGTAACTAATATAACGTGTTATGAATGCTCCTAAAAGGATGAATATAAAAGCTAAATGCACCATTAATGTAGCCCATTTTTCTTTTTTGTGTAATTGATATCTTTTTATGTTTCCGAAGAAATTGATTAAGAAAAAGACCATGATTACCTCAAACCACCAAGAGTTGTATATAAAAATTCTAGCGGTATCGGTATTGTATTTACTTTCTATAAAGGTCCCGACTCCCATTGCAATTGCAAATGTTAAAAAAAGGACAGCCATTAATCGTGTAGAAAACAAAAAGGAGAATATTTTTTTATCCATTACTAAGGAATTACATTTTATAAAGTGGCACAAAAGTACTTAAAAATGTTGATTCAGATATTCGTGATTTTGTTAATAATATCCAAAAAGCATAACTCATTTTAGACAAAATTCGCAAAAACATACGTTTATATTTACAAATTATCAAATCCTATTATTTTTGTTGCTGTTCAAGTTTTGAAAGTCTTTCGGATAAAGATCTAAAAGATTTATTTTCTTCCTTTAAAGTCTGAATTTCTTTTGATTGCTGAATTGTATATAATGTTAACTCTTCTATTTTCTGCAAGAGCTTAGCATTCATTTCTCCTAAATTTATTCCGTTTTTTAAAGCTTCTTCCTCGCTAGGAATATTTTCTAAATGTCCCTTTTCGCTAATATGTTTTTCAACTTCTTCAAGCGTTGGCAATTTATATTCTTTTTTAAATACAAAATCTGACCAACCTTCCAAATCAACTTTAACTTCTTTAGAGTGAATTGTTCCGTTTACGTCCAGTTTGTTTTTGGGGTTTGTAACTCCGATACCTATATTACCATCAGTTAAAATATTAAAATAATCAGTAGAGTTATATCTCAAACTAAACATATAATTATAAGTTTGGGGATATCTAACTATTGTCCATTGTCCTATACCTGTTCCTAAATCTCCAGCAACAGCCCCCAACGCAATACTCGAATAATCACTTACAGTTGATGGCAATAACCTTAAATTTTCATTGTAATTTGCATTTGCAGTTTGAATTTTAACTGTTCCATTTATATTTTGGCTTCCTTCAAAAGTATTTACGCCACGAGTTGCAAGTTCTATCCAAGAAGGATTTGCAGGTGTCAAAGCTCTTGCAATTTTCCTGAAAAACAATCTATCATTCTCTGAATATGATGCACCTATTTGTAGTTGATGATTATTGTCTGGATTAAGATGTCTAATTACAAAAAGATGTTGATATACCGAACTTATATCAGGCGTACCTCCTATAGTAGGATCTATGCTGCCATAAACTCCTGACATAAGAGGAGTAGTAAAGTCATTTATTCCTTTGGCCAATCCATCTCCAATTTGCTGAGAAAAGGTATGTGAAA
Source organism: Flavobacterium hydatis (assembly GCF_000737695.1). Classification (GTDB taxonomy): domain Bacteria; phylum Bacteroidota; class Bacteroidia; order Flavobacteriales; family Flavobacteriaceae; genus Flavobacterium; species Flavobacterium hydatis. The sequence goes on along the minus strand of NZ_JPRM01000028.1, from coordinate 23,558 downwards.
CGATAAACAAGAAAGCAATTAGAGTAATATTTTTTTTCATTATTTTATTTTATTAGTAAGTTCTTTAATGGTGTTTTCTAATTCTGATTGTTTACTTTTCATTTCAATATTCTCCTTTTTCATTTCAATCATATAAAGCGTTAACTCTTCAATTTTCTGTAAGAGCTTTGCATTCATTTCTCCTAAATTTATTCCGTTTTTTAAAACCTCATCTTCGTTAGGAATATTTTCTAGATGTCCTTTTTCACTAATGTGTTTTTCAACTTCTTCGAGTGTTGGTAAAATGTATTCTTTTTTGAATACATAGTCTGGCCAATTCCAACCTTCCAAATCTACTTTTACTTCTTTAGAGTGAATTGTACCGTTTACGTCTAGTTTGTTATTTGGAGCTATTATGCCAATACCAACATTACCTTTATCTATTGTTAGGTAAGTTTCTCCTGCATTACCCCATGATTGAATATTATCATTTGGATCTCTTTCCCACCATGTTCTAGTATCAACATGAGGTATGTTAAATGATGCATCTATTGAGATACCATCATGTAATCGAGCAGTCAACCAGTTATCTGACGTAGCATCTCTATATAGCCATAACCTATTGAAAAACGAATTTGGAAGTACAGATCCCCCACTTTCACTTATTAATTGACTCGAACCTAGTACAGTTTTTAAAGATGTTTCCACAAAATTCCCAATAGTACCTCTAATTATCTGATTCCCAAAATAAGTATTACTTCCTCTTGTTGCTAATTCTATCCAAGATGGATTTTGAGACAATAAATCATTTGAAACAATTTTTCTAAAAAACAATCTATCATTAATTGTAAAAGCAGATCCCAATTGTAGTTGATAATTAGAACTTTGCCCCTCATACCTCATAACAAATAGATGCTGCCAATCACTACTTTTATCAGGTGTGGCTCCCATTGCGTTAAAGCCATTATAGATTCCTGATTCAAGTGGAACAGTAAAGTCATTTTTAATGAGGCCAAATCCGTTTCCTATTTGTTGGGAAAAAGCTATACTTGTAATAAAAAATGTAACTATTAATAATGTATTTTTTTTCATTATTTTATTTTATTAGTAAGTTCTTTAATGGTGTTTTCTAATTCTGATTGTTTACTTTTCATTTCAATCATATAAAGCGTTAACTCTTCTATTTTCTGTAAGAGTTTAGCATTCATTTCGCCTAAATTTATTCCATTTTTCAGAGCTTCTTCCTCACTAGGAATATTTTCTAAATGTCCTTTCTCCTTAATATGTTTTTCAACATCTTCGAGTGTTGGCAATTTATAATCTTTTTTAAAGACAAAATCTGACCAACCTAATAAATCAACTTTAACTTCTTTAGAGTGAATTGTTCCGTTTACGTCTAACTTGTTATTTGGAGTTATAGTGCCAATACCAACATTACCATCATAATTCCAAGTCATCGCATGTTGATCAGGTATAGAATTTTTATTTGTACTTCCGTTTATATATAAGTCAAGCTTACTACCATACACACCACTTCCACCATGTCCAATACGAAATTCCGCATTTTCATTATAAGAGTAATTTGCCGTTCCATATCTAGATAATTTTAATACTGATTTTGTTGGTACCATTTCCCCTTGTGGCTTACTATCAGTAACTTCGACAACTTCAAATCCACTTCTGGCACTAGTGTTTTCGATTATTAAATTTCCAAAAACACTTTGATCTCCAGTAAAAGTATTAATTCCTCTTGTGGCGAGTTCTACCCAATTAGGATTTTTAGGAGTTAAATCACCCGCAATTTTCCTAAAAAATAATCTATCATTTTCTGCAAATGAAGAAGCAATCTGCAGTTGAAAATTATTATCTGGATTAGCATGTCTTACCACAAATAAATGATTCCAATCCGCACTAACATCAGGAACTTTACCAAGAGTTTGGGCATATCCACCATATACTCCCGATTTTAGTAAACCTGAAAAGTCTAACAAGTAAGGTGCTGCTAAACCATCACCTATTTGTTGAGCTGATCCTGATATTACTAAGAATGATGTAAGAAGTAATGTTGTAATTTTTTTCATTATTTTATTTATTTATTTTCAAGTTTAATTAATCTATTTTTCATTTGAACATTCTCTTTTTTTATTTCAATCATATAAAGCGTTAACTCCTCTATTTTCTGTAAGAGCTTAGCATTCATTTCTCCTAAATTTATTCCGTTTTTTAAAGCTTCTTCCTCACTCGGAATATTTTCTAAATGTCCTTTCGTGTTAATATGTTTTTCAACTTCTTCGAGTGTTGGCAAATTATATTCTTTTTTGAATACAAAATCAGGCCATCGGAATAAATCTACTTTAACTTCTTTAGAGTGAATTGTTCCGTTTACAGCTAGTTTAGCATCAGGAGTTGATGTACCAATACCTACATTACCATAGTAAAAAGATAATGATGTATAATCAACCCCATTAAAACGTTGAATAAATTCTTGATTAATTCCATTTTCATTCCAAATCGTTTGTAATTTAAGGTAATATTCTGCATTTCTCGATGACCATTTTTGAGTGTCATCTCTACCTATTGAGAAATTTGGGGAGTAGATTTCTAATAATGCTGATGGAGTTGTTGTACCGATACCAACTTTTCCTCCTTCAGTAACAACAAATCGTCCATCTTTAACACCTGGAGCGTCAATACTAAATCTTGCCTGACCATTCATCGAAAATGATCCATGTTCAATTCTTAATGCTGGAAGCGCATCATTTTTAGTATCTAACTCAAGTAAACCATATTGCGGATTAGTTGTTCCTATACCCACATTCCCTGTTGATGGAAATGGAAATGTATTTTGTGCTTTTACAACAACACTTAATGCGGAAAAAATAACAACTAACAATGTTTTCTTATTCATTTTGGAATATTCTTTTATATTTTATTACGTGTTAAAACTAATATATTTTATACTATCACTCCTTCTATTTTGTTAAAATAAAAGCTTGACTTCGTTTTTTCAAAAAACAAAAGCAATCCTGATTTAAAAAAAATAATGCTAATTTTGCATTATGATTAAAATAACGCTAATTGGCTCGGGAAATGTGTCCCAACATTTAATAAATGCTTTCGCAAAAAGTAAAGCGATTGAACTTATTCAGGTGTATTCCAGAACAAAAAAAGTGATATCTCCTCTACTCGATTCTAGCAAAATCGTAACTGATTTTGCGCTTTTAAAAGAAGCCGATTTGTATATTATTGCCGTTTCTGATGATGCTATCTCGACGGTTTCGGAACAATTGCCTTTTAAAAATAAATTGGTTGCCCATACATCTGGAACTGCTCCAATACAAGCAATTAATGTAAAAAACCGAAGTGGGGTATTTTATCCTTTACAGACATTTACAAAGAATAAAGAAGTCGATTTTAAAGAGATTCCGCTTTGTTTGGAAGCCGAAAACAGAACTGATTATTTGGTACTCGAAAAACTTGCCAAAATCATTTCGAATGCGGTATATCCGATCAATTCTGACCAACGAAAAGCGTTGCACGTTGCGGCAGTTTTTGTAAATAATTTCACCAATCATTTATACCAAATCGGACAGGAAATTTGCACAGAACATAACGTTTCTTTTGAAATATTAAAGCCTTTAATAGCCGAAACAGCTAGCAAAATCAATTCGCTTTCTCCTATTGATGCTCAAACTGGACCTGCAAAACGAAATGATGAAACAACAATTAAGGCTCATTTGAGTTATTTATCTGATGAAAATCAAAAAAACATATATACATTACTAACAAAATCTATACAAAATAATGGCAAAAAGTTATAAAGAAATAATGAACGACATCACTACTTTTATTTTTGATGTTGACGGAGTACTTACTGATAGTTCGGTTTTTGTAACCAATGAAGGAGAAATTCTTCGTACGATGAATATTCGTGATGGTTATGCTATGAAAGCAGCTGTAGAAAGTGGGTATAACGTATGTATTATTTCTGGCGGAAGCAATGAAGGCGTTCGTGTACGTTTACGTAATCTTGGAATCACCGATATTCATTTAGGAACTCCGGATAAGGTTGAAACTTTTAAAGAATACACTGAATTATATAATATTAATCCTGAGCAAGTATTGTACATGGGTGATGATATCCCTGATTACCATGTAATGAAATTAGTAGGTTTGCCTACTTGCCCGCAAGATGCAAGCCCAGAAATAAAAACAATTTGTCGCTATATCTCGCACGTAAAAGGCGGAAAAGGTTCTGCACGTGATGTAATCGAGCAAGTTATGAAAGTACAAGGAAAATGGATGGAGCATTTTAACGGAAAACACGATTAGAGTCTAGTATTCAGTAACAGTGTTCAGTATCAATCTGTAGTGTCTGTATTACACATTAAGAATTAAGTTTTATATTATAGACTTTGCAATAAAACAATGTAGTATATAATCTATAGTTGTGATTTATGTAGTATATAACCTAAATACCCGTGATTTAGACAATATTGTAACCTTTGAATCTCTTATAAAGACGCACTGCGGTGCGCCTCTACAAAAAAACTTTGAACCTTTGTTACTTAGAACCTTAGTACCTCAAAAGAAACCTTAGTCCTTTTAAAAAAAATGAAATTCCTCAAACTCATTCGCTACCAAAACCTACTGATGCTTGCATTTATGCAAATACTATTTCGTTATGGTTTCTTAAAATTGCAAAATATACCATTGGCATTAGCCGATTGGCAATATGGCTTATTGGTTTTAAGCACTGTTTTAATCGCTGCTGCTGGATATGTTATTAATAATATTTTTGATCAGGAAACCGACTTAATTAATAAACCAAGCGATGTTATAGTGGGTAAAAGCGTTTCTGAAACCGCTGCTTATAATATATATGTTGCTCTTAATATTACAGGAGTTGCAATTGGGTTTTATTTATCTAATGTAATTATGAGACCTGGTTTTGCAACCATTTTTATCCTAATTGCAGCTACACTTTACTTTTACTCTACTACTCTAAAACAAATCATGGTTTTAGGCAATATTGCTGTTGCCTTAGTATTGTCTTTTAGTGTTATAATAATTGGAGTTTTTGATATTTTTCCTGCTACCGATGTGGATAACAGAGCACAAATGGCGAGTATGTTCTCTATTCTTTTAGATTATGCTGTATTTGCTTTTATAATTAATTTTATACGCGAAATTGTAAAAGATATCGAAGATGTAAATGGTGATTATAATCAAGGAATGAAAACATTACCTATAGCAATTGGCACAAGCCGAACTGCAAAAGTTGTCTTTGCTCTTGCAATTATACCCGTGGTTTTATTACTAATTTATATCAATAATTATTTTGTAGCTCATAATCTGTATATCGCTACATTATATGCGTTTGTATTTGTGCTGGCGCCACTTTTTTACTTTATAGCAAAAATAATCACTGCCAAAACAAACAAAGAGTTTCATCATTTGAGCTCCGTTTTAAAATGGATTCTATTCTTCGGGATTCTGTCTATTTTAATTATTAATCTTAATATTAAATACAATGCTTAAGCAAAAATTAGAAAAATATACCTTGATACTGGCTTCAGGTTCTCCTAGACGTCAGCAATTTTTTAAAGACCTCGATTTAGATTTCGAAATTCGATTAAAAGATGTCGAGGAAATATTTCCACCTGAATTAAAAGGAAGTCAAATTACCGATTATCTAGCCGAGCTTAAAGCTGCAGCATTTGAAGGTGAATTAAAGCAAAACGAAATCCTGATTACAAGCGACACAATTGTTTGGCATAATGATAAAGCTTTGGGTAAACCAAAAGACGAAGAAGATGCATTTAATATATTAAAATCATTATCGAATACAACTCACGATGTAATTACTTCGGTTTGTTTTAAGACCAATGAAAAATCGGTTGTAATAAATGAAACCACAAAGGTTACCTTTACAGTATTGACCGATGAAGCTATTTTATATTATCTTAAAAATTACAAACCATACGATAAAGCAGGCGCATACGGTATTCAGGAATGGATTGGTTTTGTAGGAGTTGCAAAAGTAGAAGGCTCTTACACCAATGTTATGGGACTTCCTACACACAGAGTTTATGAATATTTAAGTACCTTAGATTAAAATATAAAATTATGACTGCTTTTTTTACCGATTATGCCAAAGAAATACTTGCAACAGGAATCCTTATTGTAATAACGGCTGCGGTAAGAATTACTATTACCCAACTGGTGCGACGATATGCTAAAAAGGAACATTTCTTAGAGCATCGAACCAATCTGATAATCAAGTACATTCATTTACTAACCAATATCTTGTTTATAATAGGTTTATTTGTGGTTTGGGGTGTCAAAACTGAGGATATTTTCCTTACTGTATCTTCTATAGCGACCGTTATTGGTGTAGCAATGTTTGCACAATGGTCTATATTAAGTAATATCACGTCAGGAATTATTTTGTTTTTCTCCTTTCCGTTTAAAATTGGAGATTCGATAAAAATTCATGACAAAGATTTCCCTATCGAAGCCGAAATCGAAGACATAAATGCTTTTCACGTAAGTTTAAAAACTAAAGAAGGAGAAAAAATTATCTATCCTAATAATTTGCTTCTGCAAAAGGGAATCTCGATTATACCTGCTCAATTTGAAGACAAAGAGTTTTTTGATTAAAAAGCCCAACCATATAAGTCATTTAAGCGAAACGTTTGAAAACTTATATTTACTTAAATAACTTATATGGTTGTATATTTTATGGGAATTTTATAAGTCAGTCTTAAAAAAGTAAAACGTAAAAAGACAAATAAAGTGTAACATTTGTTTAACTTAGCTTTCATTAGTAGTAATAAAAGCTTTTTAATCTAAACAAATCAGTTATGGAATCAATTAAATTGCCTTTTTATGTAAAACTTGTCTGCGTTTTAATAAGTATAATTTGTATTGCTTTTATATTTGTTATCGGTAAAGACATCATAACATCAGTACTATTAGCCTTTTTGTTTTCGGTATTATTACTACCTTTATTTTCATTGCTGCATATAAAGCTACGCTTTCCACATTTTTTGGCATCTATAGTTACAGTTCTTATTTTTGTACTTATAATAATAGGGATACTCACATTTATCTCCTATCAAATTAGTGATATAGCCAATGACTTTTCTATAATTAAGAAAAATGCAATTGCTGTTTTTAATGATTTGCAAAATTTTATAAAAGCAAATTTTAATATTAGCAGTGGCGAACAAAAAAAATATATTGAAAACGTTACTTCAGATTCTGTAAAAAATGGAGGAGAAAAGCTAGGAACAGCGTTAGGATCTCTTTCGGATGTTCTTTTGGATTGTACTATAATACCAATTTTTATCTTTTTGTTTCTTTTATATAAAAAACATTTTACCCTTTTTCTGGCTAAATTGTTTAAGAAAGAATATCATAATAAGCTAAAAGAAATCCTAACACAGATAAAAGTATCGATAAACAATTATATTGTAGGTCTTATTATAGAAATGCTTGTAGTGGCAGTATTAACAAGCTTAGGTCTTTATATTATTGGGGTAAAATATTTTGTTTTGCTAGGTCTTATTACCGGAATTTTAAACATGATTCCGTACATAGGAATTTTTATTGCAGGCGTATTAACCGTTTTGGCATCGCTTACAGGGACTCCCGAAATTTCAATAATACTAGGAATCCTTATAGTAAATATAATTGTTCAGTTAATAGATAATAACGTACTTGTACCATTAATTATAAATACCAAGGTCGAAATAAATGCACTATTCTCCATAATCGGTATAATTGTCGGTGGTGGAGTTGCAGGGATATCAGGAATGTTTCTGGCAATACCATTGCTAGCCATTCTTAAAATAATTTTTGACAGAATTGAGTCTTTAGAACCATGGGGATATTTAATAGGTAATGATTTGCCGAAAAAATTTAACTGGAAAATAAAAAAAGTAAAATTAAAAGAATAGAATGTCGTTTTATAAACTATCTAAAATGAATTCATAAAAATTACCCGCCTTGATAATAAAATTATTTCAATATAAAACATATCTATTACTCATCATAGTATGTTTTTGCTATACTAGTTCTTTTTCTCAGGTAAATAAGCCGAAAAAAGATAGTACTGAAATGTATTCAAAAATTAAGTCATACACCCAAAAACACAAATTCACCAATTTTTTTCATCGTTATATTTTTAGATCTACACGCCCGAAAAAAAATAATGAACTAATTCAGAAAGTAGACACAACAAATTACGATGGAAAAATTATACGTAAGATTACCATTGTAACTCTAGATCCATTTGGATATTCTGAAAGTGACTCGACGGTTACACCTAGAAATTGGGGCGAAAGAACCGGAAATAGACTTCATCTAAAAACAAAGCAATTCACAATTCGCAATTTGTTATTATTTAAAAAGAACACGCCTTATGATGCTTACAAAATACAGGAATCTGAACGTATTATCCGATCCCAAAAATATATAAATACCGTAAGTATTAGAGGAGAATTACCTAATGTACAATCCGACTCGGTAGATGTTACAATTCGAGTTTTGGACTCTTGGAGTTATATTCCTAAATTTTCTATTTCTAGCACTCAGGTAGGTATAGGATTAAAGGATAAAAACTTCTTCGGGACAGGTCAGCAATTAGAGTATAAATTTACAAACCGTTTTAGCGATGGAAAAAATGCCAATGATTTTACCTATACCGTTCCTAATATTAAAAATACCTTTATTAATGTAACTGCAAAGTATAATAACGATTTAGATAACAATTACAACAAAAGCATTAACATAGAACGCCCTTTCTTCTCCCCTTTAACAAGATGGGCAGGCGGAGTATATATTGGTCAGCAATTTAGAAGAGACTCCCTGCAAGGACCAGATCTAAAATACTCCTTTCAGAATTTTAAATACAACTCGCAAGATGCATGGTTAGGAAAAGCATTCCCTATTTTTAAAGAAAAAGAGAGAAAAACCAACTTAATTGTATCGGGCCGTATCTTAAATGTAGATTATATAGAAAGTCCCGAACCAGAATATGACCCTGTAGGCTTTTATTCGGACGAAAAATTAATGCTTACCGGAATCGGAATCAATACCCGAGAGTTTGTCAAAGACAATTATATATTTAGAAATGGGGCTACCGAGGATGTTGCCACAGGAAGAATCTTTGGGATAACAGCAGGATATCAATACAAAAACACCCTTTGGCGTCCTTATTTAGGAGCTCAGGCATCATTTGGGGATTATCATAAATGGGGATTTTTTAGTGCCGATTTTGAATTCGGAACTTTCTTTCATCAATCTAAAACATACCAAAGCGCATTTGCCTTTGAAGCCAACTATTTTACAAATCTTATGAAAATAGGAAACTGGAAACTAAGACAGTTTATAAAACCAGCCTTGGTTATTGGTGCTAATCGGGAAGATATTGTTGCTGATCAGCTCAATATAAATGGAAATAATGGCCTGCAAGGTTTTAACAGCCCAATATATGGCACTAGCAAGATGGTATTGTCACTACAAACCCAAAGTTATGCTCCACATTCACTGGTTGGATTTCGTGTGAATCCCTTTTTTAATTACACAGTTGCCGTATTAGGAAATCCTGATAGTGCAATGCTAAGAAACAAAGCTTACTCTAAAATAACTCTGGGATTATTAATCAGTAATGACTATTTGGTTTTTAGCTCCTTTCAGCTATCTATTTCTTACTACCCGACAATTCCTTACGAAGGCGATAATGTTTTTAAAACAAATACATTTGAAACTACCGATTTTGGATTACAAAGTTTTGAATTAGCCAAACCAAAATTAGTCGAGTATAGATAGATACAGAATATTCCCTCATTTTATTTTCTTTTTCAGAAAAAAGCAAAAAATAAAAACCAAGCTAACTCTTTATATATCAGCTATTTTATTTTTAATTTATCAAATTTTGTCTTTTTTTGGTATTTTAAAAACTTTTTGTGGCACAACTTTTGGATTTCACAAATCAGATATCGAAATAATAAAATATTCCAATATCAAAATAAGAATCCAAAACCCCAGAAAAAATGAAAACACTAAAATTAATTACTTTCGGAATATTTCTATTTATTTCAAGTACGATGCATTCACAAGTTTCGGTAAACGTAAACATAGGCTCACCACCGCAATGGGGTCCAGTTGGATATGCTGAAACTGAATATTATTATTTGCCAGACGTTGAAGCTTATTATGACGTACGTGCCACACAATTTATTTATTTTGGTGGAGGAAGATGGATTCGATCAACTCGTTTGCCAAGACAATACAGAAACTATGACTTGTACGGAGGATATAAAGTAGTTTTAAATGATTATCACGGTAGAACTCCTTACACTTATTTTGACAGACACAGAGTTCAGTATTGCAAAGGATATCGTGGTAAACCGCAAAGAACATACGGTTACTACAAAAAAGACCGTAACGATTATTACAAAAAAGACAAACATAATCGTTATGACAGACATGACCGTGATGATGACCACGACGACGACGACGATCATGATAGAGGACGTGGTCATGGACACGGAAGACATTAATCAATATTTCGCAATTAAACGAGAGCGCCAAGATATGGCGCTCTCGTTTTTTTTAACAAATACTTTAACATCTTTACATGTCATTAACAATTACCAGTTTCTATTATTACTATTTTTGAAAACAATCTTAAAAAATTAAATAATTCTCAGATGCACCGACTCCTCCTAAAGATTATTCTTTTAATTCTTATTAGCTTACAAGCTGCTTTTGCTCAAAAACCACAAAAACCAAATTCGGTTGAAATTTACAATCAGATAAAAAAAGTAAATTTCTTGGGCTCGGTACTTTATATAGCTGCACATCCAGACGATGAAAACACAAGATTAATTTCTTATTTATCGAATGAAGTAAATGCAAGAACAGGTTATTTATCTTTAACCCGAGGCGATGGTGGACAAAATTTAATAGGACCGCAATTAAGAGAATTATTAGGAGTAATTAGAACACAAGAACTTATTGAAGCTAGAAAAGTAGATGGTGGCGAACAATTTTTCTCCCGTGCCAATGACTTTGGTTACTCAAAAACACCAGACGAAACACTAACACTTTGGGATAAACAAAAAGTTCTTGCCGATATCATCTGGACCGTTCGTAAATTTCAGCCTGATGTAATCATAAATCGTTTTGATCATCGTACACCAGGTACAACCCACGGGCATCATACCTCATCGGCAATGCTAAGCGTTGAGAGTTTTAACTTAGCTAATAATCCTGACATATATCCTGAACAATTAAAATACGTAACACCTTGGCAACCTAAACGTCAATACTTTAATACCTCATGGTGGTTTTATGGTAGTCAGGAAAAATTTGAAGCAGCCAATAAAGCTAAATTTACAACATTAAAAACTGGGGTTTATTATCCCGGAATAGGAAAATCTAATCAGGAAATTGCTGCTTTAAGCCGCAGTCGCCATCAATCGCAAGGATTCGGAACTACAGGAAGCCGTGGTGATGATACCGAATATCTGGAACTTATTAATGGAGATGCGCCAAAAGATCCAACTAATATTTTTGATGGAATCGATACCACCTGGAACCGTATTAAAGGCGGAAAACCTATTGGAGAATTAATAAATACAATCATAACACAATACAATTTTAATAATCCATCGGCAAGCATACCCGATTTGGTAAAAGCCTACACAATGATTCAGGCACTAAACGAAAATCATTGGAAAATTTTAAAATCTGAAGAAATCAAAAAAATAATCGCAGCTTGTTCTGGTTTGTATCTAGAAGCAGTTGCGCAACAACAAGAAACTACACAAGGAAGTGCTGTAAACCTTAAACTAGAAGCTATTAATCGTGCATCGATTCCTATGCAATTAGTAAGCGTAACAACATTACCTGACCAAAAAACAACATCTCAAAACATTGATTTAACCAATAATAAGAATCAGAAAATCAGTTTAACGATCCAGCTACCAACCACAATTCCTTACACACAACCTTATTGGTTAACCGAAAAAGCAACCGTAGGAATGTATACCGTTTCTAATCAGGAAAACATAGGAGTTCCAGATATTATTCGCGATGTAAAAGTTATTTTTAATATCAAGGTAAACAATGTCGAAATCCCGTTTGAGCGCACTGTAGTTTATAAATATAACGACGATGTAAAAGGCGAAATGTATGATTTCCTAGATATTGTTCCAGAAGTTACAACCACAATTCTAGAAAAAGTATTGCTATTTAAAGATACCCAAACCAAAACAGTTGCTGTAAAAATAAAAGCGGGAAAAGATGCTGTAAGCGGTAATTTACAATTAGAATTACCTAAAAGCTGGATAATTTCTCCAAAACAAATACCATTTACCTTAGCAAAAAAAGGAATGGAACAAACCGTTTATTTTGAAGTTACACCACCCGTAAACCCAGAAAATGCAACCGTAAAAAGCGTTGCAATTGTAGGCAATAAACGTTACGATAAAGACCAAACCATCATTGACTACAGTCATATAACCAAACAACAAGTTTTATCCCCATCTGAGGCCAAATGCATCCGATTTGATTTAAAAACAACAGGAGATTCAATCGCCTACATCATGGGTGCGGGCGACGAAGTACCTAACAGTCTGGCACAAATGGGCTATAAAGTAACCATCTTAAAACCCGAAGAAATTACGCCAACAAGACTAGATAATTTTGATGTAGTAATAACAGGAGTACGTGCCTACAATACCATTCAGGCACTTGCTAATAAACAAGTAGTACTATTTGATTTTGTTAAAAACGGAAAAACAATGATAGTACAATACAATACGTCGGGAGATTTAGTAACCGATACTATTGCGCCATATCCTCTAAAAATTTCAACAGACAGAGTAACCGAAGAAAATGCCGAAGTTACATTTCTAGCACCAAATCATGCGGTTTTAAGTACACCTAATAAAATTACTTCCAAAGATTTTGAAGGCTGGAAACAAGAACAAGGATTATATTATCCTAGCGAATACGATAAAGCCTTTACTCCTATCCTATCTTCACATGACAAAGGAGAATCGGCTAAAAAGGGCGCATTATTAGTCGCCCCATACGGAAAAGGATATTATATTTACACCGGTTTAAGCTTCTTCAGAGAATTACCCGAAGGAGTTCCAGGAGCATATCGATTATTATCGAATATAATTTCATTAAAACAACCAGTACAAATTCCAAATAAAGAAATTAAGAATTAAAAGCTTTTATATGGCAACGAAAAAAATAAAAACATGGAAAAAAAGCTACACCTATGTACTTGTAGCCAACGCCATTTATATTCTGATTTTTTATTTAATAATGTATTTATACTCATAACATATGCAACTATTTGATTGGATTGTACTCATAGTTACACTTTTATTTATTGTTGGTTACGGCTCATGGAAAACCAAAGGAAGTAAGAATGTCGAAGATTTCATTCTAGGCAATAACGAAACCCCTTGGTACACCGTAGGACTTTCGGTAATGGCAACACAAGCAAGCGCCATTACATTTTTATCAACACCAGGACAAGCGTATCATGACGGGATGGGCTTTGTACAATTCTATTTTGGATTACCAATTGCCATGATAGTTATTTGCATGACCTTTATCCCTTTATATCATAAATTCAAAGTATTTACAGCTTACGAATTCCTAGAAAAACGATTCGATTTAAAAACCCGTTCCCTTGCAGCAATACTATTCCTGGTACAACGAGGTTTAGGAACAGGACTTACCATTTATGCACCAGCAATTATCCTATCGGCACTTTTAGGGTGGAATCTTACCCTAATGAATGTTATGATTGGATTACTCGTAATAATTTACACCTTCTCTGGCGGAACAAAAGCAGTAAACGTAACCCAAAAACAACAAATGTTTGTAATCATGTCAGGAATGTTCATTACATTTTTCCTGATATTACATTACCTGCCAAACGATATGACGTTTACCAATGCCATGCATATTGCTGGAGCAAATGATAAAATGAATATCGTAGATTTCTCATTTAACCCAGAAGAAAAATACACTTTTTGGAGCGGAATCACAGGAGGATTCTTTCTTGCTCTTGCCTATTTCGGAACCGACCAATCGCAAGTAGGACGCTACTTATCGGGTAAATCTGTAAAAGAAAGCCAAATGGGATTAATCATGAACGGACTTTTAAAAGTTCCTATGCAATTTTTTATTCTACTAACCGGAATAATGGTATTTGTATTCTTTCAGTTCAATCCAGTTCCTTTAAATTTTAACCCAAACAACAAAGTCATAATAGAGAAATCGGCGTATAAAAACGAATATCATACACTCGAGAAAAAACTTGCCGACCTCTCCGAAGATAAAAAGGTAATAAACCTATTATACATCGATCAGTTAAATCAGGATTACGACAACCCAATTCTACGCAAAGAATTGGTAACCTTATCTAATAAAGAAAGAGATTTACGCGAGCGCGCCAAAGAAATCATTATAAAAGCCGACAGTAATAGCGAAACCAACGATAAAGATTATGTGTTCTTCCACTTTATCCTGCACTATTTACCAAAAGGATTAATAGGGTTATTACTGGCAGTAATTCTTTCGGCAGCTATGTCATCTACCGCTTCGGGGCTAAATGCATTAGCATCGACAACAGCAATCGATATTTACAAACGTAACCTTAAAACCGAAAAATCAGACAAGCATTATTTATATGCAACCAAATTTTTCACCCTATTCTGGGGAATCATCGCCATACTTTTTGCTTGTATAGGAACCCTTTTCGAGAATTTAATACAATTAGTAAACATAATCGGATCGATATTTTACGGAACCGTTTTAGGGATATTCCTAGTCGGATTTTATATCAAACACGTACAGTCCAAAGCCGTTTTTTATAGCGCACTTATAAGCCAGATAACCATATTTATAATCTTTTATTACACTATATGGATTTACCCAAGCGGACAAGAAAAGCTAGGATATTTATGGCTCAATTTTATCGGAGCAATACTTACCATATTCCTGTCCTTGTTAATGCAACTTACAATCTTTAGAAAACAAAAAGCCATAGCAGCTTAACATAAAACCCATTGTCAAAAAATGCTGTAAGACCTTAGTTTTGCAGCATTTTTTTTAGGAGCTATTTCCTGCTGTACACTATATCTTTTATGGCAATTATGATAACGTCGAGATGCCATAAAAGGATGCCGTTCCCATCAGGGCTAAAAACCAAAAATCATACTTCATTCCATTTACCCAACTTCCATCATAGAAAAATACCTTATAATATCATTCCTATAATTTATTCGGGTCGTTATCAAACCATCTTAAACATATTTTTACTTCAACCATACAAGTAACCAACTGTATATAAAGTTATTATTATGAAAATAGAAAAAAAGGTAACCAAATTACTGACACAAAAATACACTTCAGAAATTGCTGTTTTTTCTAGTAATAGAGATATCAAGCGCAAATGTATCCTCGATACCGATAACGGTACTTTATTTACTGTATCAGATAATACCGTATTCTGTTATAGAGATAAAGACAAAAATCATTGGGTAACAGTTCCTAAATCTTTCATTATCAATGAAACCGTACATTATCCAGTAGTTGGAGATGAGTTTACACTAAATAATGGAGTAAAATATTATTTTACTACCAAAGAAGCAATTATAGCAATCGCAACAATTTATTTCGAAAATTTTGTAGACATAAACTACGGAATAAAAAAGAAATTCAGTTACCTAATTTTCCTAGACGAAAGCTGCACAAACAAATATTATGCAGAATTCAAGCGCTTTAAATCAAAGTCACATGCCAGAATAGAAGCTTATTTGTCATATAATTAAACAACTATTTTGATTACACTACAAAGTCCCCTAACTTCGTAACGACTACGATGCACTAAATAAGTAAGTCCCAAATAATTAATCGATGGAAAAAAAGACAACATCAGAAAGAAAATTGTTCTTTATTTCTGCAATAATAGGAATCCTGTTTTCATTTCCTTTAACTGGGTTCATTTATGGATTTACTGTTTGTAAAGATTGTGGAGAAGGAATAACTGGATTCTTTGGCAGAATATTTATTGGTCTTATAGAAGCAGTTCTTACTACAATTACACTAGGTAATCCATGGGATAATGAAGGCGGAACAACAAGTACCAATCTTAGATTTTATGTATTCTTAACAGCTTTAATTATCACTTTAGTACTTTTTTTTATTCTAAAAAAGAAACGAGAAGTAAGCATCGAGTAGATTAAACTTTATTTTGACCCAACAAAAGCATGAGAAATTCAATATATTTAATAATCTGTGTAATCCTATTTTCTTGTAATAAAAAAGATAATTTAAAAGATGCTAATTCGCTTAAAACAGCAAATCAGTATTTAATTGAATATTACAAAACAAAAAATCAAAAGTATTTAGAAAAGAGCTATAAGTCATTAAATGAAAGTGAACTCTATAAAGAAAAAGGTATTACTAAAGACAACAAAGAACTGGTCTTGCCCTTATTAATGTACTTGAAAAAATATGACGAAATAGATGCATTATTGCAAAAGGATACTTTACTCGATAAATACCAAAAAGAAATTACCCTAAATTTGGTTAAATCTTTAATTCATCAAAAAGACCAAAAGCTTTCTAAAAAGTATATCTATAAAAACATCGATTTAATTCAAAATAAAATTACAAGTACTCCTAATGATTCCTTACTTTATACGCAATATTTTATCATGAAACTGTATCTTAATGGTAGAGATAAAACATTAAAGGAAATTGATAGCATGGAAACTAAAAATCCTAAATATACAAAGGCCTTTTATGAATACATTTTACGTGATTTAATAGAAGAATATCCCAAAGAACTTTTATATGAATAAAAAATATCTAAGTACAATGAACGGAATAAGAAAACATCTAGAGAGATTTGTAACCTTAACAGACCATGACTGGGAAATATTTTCATCTAAACTTATAAAAAGGGAATTTTCTAAAAAATCAATTTTACTAAAAGTTGGTCAAAATGAAAAATATTTATCGTTTATAGAACAAGGAATTGTGCGGTTTTATATTCCAACCGAATTAAATGACATAACTTTTGGCTTTGCTTTCGATAATAATTTTGTGAGTGCCTATGACTTTTTTTTAACACAAGAACCTTCCAATTATCAGTTAGAAACCATTACAAATACTATCCTTTGGAGTTTGAATTATGATGATTTACAAGAAATATACGCCAAAACAGATGTTGGAAATAAAATCGGAAGGCTCGCAAGCGAAGATCTTTTTCTAAAAAAATCAAAGCGAGAATTATCATTATTAACAGAATCTGCAGAAAGGCGATATTTAAATTTATTTAAAGAGCAACCACATCTCTTAAAACTCATACCCCTTAAATATATTGCTTCATATATTGGCATAACACCACAGGCTTTAAGTAGAATACGAAAACGAATTTCTTAACTTGGGTTCATTGTGCGGAGTTTGTTTTAGGACGAACTTTGTAATATAAAATCAAAAGATATGAAACCACTACTTATTTTACTTTCCGTTTTCTTACTATCAAATATTGCCATAAAACTACTAACTCAAAAATATGACTTAATAGTTTCTGCTAGAATTGCGATGTTTGTAATGCTTTGTTTTACGGCAATTAGCCATTTTGTTTTTACAAAAGGCATGACAATGATGATCCCTTCGATTATACCATTCAAAATCGAATTGGTATATGTAACAGCTTTAATCGAAATTATACTGGGAATTGGGCTATTAATACCTAATTATAGCGTTAACGCTGCATGGATACTAATTGTATTCTTTCTTATTTTACTACCTGCTAATATTTATGCAGCTATAAATCACATTGATTTTCAAAAAGGCACTTTAAATGGAAACGGAATATCTTATTTATGGTTCAGAGTTCCGCTGCAAATATTCTTTATAGCTTGGACCTATTTATGTGCAATAAAAATTTGGTAAAATTATAGGCTTACTCCTCACTCACTCTTCGAAGTCTCCCTACTTCGAAGCATCAACAATAGCAAAAAAGTTTAAGAATTTTAAGCGAGCTTCATTCAGAACAAGACATAAAAAATCCCATTTCGAACATTTTCCGAAATGGGATTTTTTAATTAAATAGAATAAATTATTATTTACTCCACTCTGTAATACTGTCTTTATTCATTTTTACATAATCCTGGTTTTTAGCAGCTTCAGAAGCAGCAAGTGAAACTTTAGCAGTTTCGATAGCTCCTTTTTTGTCTCCTTGTTTCGCTTGGATTAAAGATTTAAGTCTGTAGAAATAGAACGGTTTATCAGCGCTTAATTCTAAAGCTTTGTCAACATATTCTCTTGCTTTAGCGATATCGCCTCCTTTAGTTTGAAAAAAGTATTGCGCAGCGTTAAAATAATCATTTGATGTTGGTCCAGCCAATACTCTCTTAATACTTTCTGAAGCTATTTTATCTGTAGGAACCTCAAATCTTACCGATACAGAAGAGTTCTCCCATGCAATATCGATAGTTCCAGAATTAGGATCTAAATTATTAATACCGATAGTAAATGTTTCAACAGCTTTGTTTAAAGCCTCTTCTTTTACGGTAGTTTTTAAAGCTACATCAGCCTCACTCCAATTTTCTGGCAATCCCCAGTTATCAGTTTTAGAGTAAAAGATAACATCCCAGCTTTCAATTCTTGGAATAGTAAAAATAGCATATTTACCTTTTTTCAATGTTTTACCGTCTATTACAACATCATCACTAAATGATATTACTGTATTTTCGTTAGCACCCGTTCTCCATAATTTACCAAACGGTACCAAATTTCCAAATACTGCTCTTCCTCTAGCACCAGGTCTAGAGTAAACCACTTCTACATCTGTCAAACCAACAATTTGGTTTACAACAGCTTTAGGGCTCGACTGAGGTGTTTTCATTTGCGCTTCTGCAACAAATGGAGCAATAACAATTGCTAAGGCAATAAGTACTTTTTTCATTTATATATAGTTTTTTTATTTCCTCAAAATTACGAATTCAATTAATTTAAATTGTTAATAATTACCTAATGATAGACTGAATTTTTTCTATTTTTTCAAAATTCAATTCATCAAAATGATTTATAACAATATCAGCATCAGATAAATCTTGCATTTTAGAATGTTCGCTATTATATCCCACACAATATATCCCTGCACCTTTTGCTGCTTTTACTCCATTTGTACTGTCTTCAATAATAATACACTCTTCTTTTGGAGCTTTAGACAACGATGCAGCATGCAGAAAAATCGCTGGATTAGGCTTCGATTGAGGGAAATCTTCTCCACTAACAATGTCAGTAAAATATTGATGCAAATTAAAACGAGTAAAAACACGCTCAATAGTAACTTTAGAAGCCGACGAAGCCAAAATCAATTGCATTCCGTTAGCAAATAAATCTTTAATTAAATCCTCAACACCATCTAGCAAGTATAAATCTTCCTTAGTATCAAAAGCATCATTAAAAATGGTTCTTTTTCTCTGAATCAAATCTTCTACCTCTTGCTCAATCACAAAAGTCTCTTTCAGTCTCTGAAACGTATTTCGAGTCGAAAACCCTGTAAACGAAGCATAAACCTCATCGGTTACATCAATATTTAATTCGGCAAATTGTTTGTGATATGCATAATAATGTACGGGTTCTGTATCTACAATTACACCGTCCATATCAAAAATTACTGTTTTAATCATTTTTTTCTTTTTAAAGGTACTAAGGTTCTTTTTAAGGCTCTAAGGTACTAAGTAACAAAGGTGCAAAGGTTTTCTGTAGAGGCGCACCGCAGCGCGTCTTTATACTTTCAAAATTGTTTTATATTATAAAAATACTTTATATTTAGATTATATACTACATATAGGTTATATACTACACTTATTCGTAATACATAAAGTCTATAATGAACAACTTAATACTTAATACTTAATACTTAATACTTAATACTTAATACTTAATACTATTTCTTTAGCAAATAACGAATCACTGTTTCGGCAGCATATAAACCAAATAATCCTGGCATATAACTGTTTGTACCATAAAATGATTTTTTGAAATTAGATCCATCGGTCATTTTTAAACTTGATTCATCTTGAATTTCTGAAGAGAAAACCACCTTTAGTTTATCAATTTTAACCTCTTTTAATCTTCTGCGAATTGTTTTAGAAAAATAGCAATTTATAGTATTCGAAATATCAGTTACTTTTACTTTTGCAGCTTCCATTTTTCCACCAGCTCCCATGCTGCTTATGATTTTTACACGTTTGCGTTTGGCAGCAATAATCAAATTTAGTTTTGGAGTTACACTATCAATGCAATCCAAAACATAATCAAACTCTTCTGTAACAATCTCAAAAGCACGCTCCGGCGAAAGAAACTCCTGAACACGGATTAATTTTAATTCCGGATTAATATCCATCAAGCGATCCCCTACAATTGTAACTTTAGGTTGCCCAACAGTCGAATGCAAAGCTGGTAATTGCCTGTTTATATTTGTAATATCTACTACATCACCATCTACAATTGTCATTGTTCCTACTCCTGCTCTTGCCAAAAACTCTGCTGCAAAAGATCCTACTCCTCCTAATCCTACTACAAGAACGTGTGAATTTTTAAGATTATCTAATCCTTCTTTTTTAAATAATAATTCGGCTCTTTCCGTCCACTCTGCCATATATTTCTTTGTTTAAAGTTTAATGTTATTGAAGTTTAAAAATCCAATTTTTGTTTATTAAATACAGTTGCAAAATTACTTGATATTATCTCTTGTAATTCTTCAATCGTTATGTTTTTATATTTTGCTGCCAAGGCATACACCGTTTCTATCGGTTCATCGATAGTATCTGTTTCTAAAAAAAAACGATTATTAGGAATGCTTTTAAAAACATATTCTAAATCAGGGTTCTTGATTAAATATTTTCCAAAAGAAATATAAAATCCATTATCTATAAGTTGTTTTGCTACTTGCTGATTTTTAGAAAAACCATGAATAATCATAGGAACAGTAATTCCTAGTTTTTTCTTTAAAGCAATTACTTCCTGAAACGCTGCTACGCAATGAATCACGACAGGTTTCTGATGCTTTTCAGCCAAAAGTAATTGTCTTTCAAAAACTGATTCCTGCAATCCAAACAAAACTTCTGTTCGTTTGTCCAAACCACATTCGCCAACGGCAAGACAATTATCGAAAGCTAGTTTTTTATCTATAATTTCCAATTCAGCTTCAATCTTTTCCTCTATAATATACCAAGGATGAATCCCGATAGAATAAAACGGAATAGTTTCGTCAAATTCATTAGGATACTGATTTACTAAATCCAGAACATCTGGATGATTGGCTGATTTATGTGTATGGAAATTAAAAAATTGCATTAATCGTGAAACTTTTTAACACCAGCTTCGATCGCAACATTCAAATCATTCTCTAAAGGCACAATCGGACAAGAATATTTGTGATTATACGCGCAATACGGGTTATATGCCTGATTAAAATCGATTACAATAGTATTTCCTTTCGAAATTTTTAAATCGATATATCTTCCTCCTATATAAGTCTCTTTTCCTGAAGTTAAATCAGAGAATGGAAGGAATAAATAATCTTTATATTCTTCTTTTTTAGAAAGATCGATGTTGCGATATACATTTAATTGCAAGTCAACTCCATCAATCGTAAAATATACAGTTCCGTATTTTATATACATTGGCTTTCTGGCTGTAGAAGTTTTCATCTCAAAAGGCTTCTCTTTTTTGGCTTTCACAAATTTAGCCACAACAGCATATTTTTCGTTTATTGGATAAAAATCTAATGTCTTGAATGTTTGCAAATCTTCTGGCAATAACGGACTCGTCTTTGCATCTGCATATTCTCCATTAATTGTCTTTTGGAAATTTTCGGCAGCAGCACGATCAAATTTTTCTTGGGCAATACCAAAATTTAATGCCAAAAGGGTCAAAAATAGAATTAGGTTTTTCATCTTATAAATTTTAGCAAAAATAGTTTAAAAGTAACAAAGCAACAAAGTCTGTAAGTTACAAAGTTTTATAACTTTGCACATATAACCCATTTATAATGCTAATCAACGCCTTTCAACAGTATATAAACAATTTTAGAGGATTCTCCAGAGAGATTTGGATTCTTACACTTGTTACATTTATAAATCGCGCAGGAACGATGGTTCTGCCCTTTTTATCAAAATATTTAAAAGAAGATCTTCAGTTTACATACAACGAAGTGGGTTGGATTATGGTATCATTTGGTCTAGGATCTATGTTGGGTTCCTGGCTTGGCGGCAAACTATCTGACAAAATAGGCTTTTACAAAATAATGGTATTTAGCTTATTTACCAGCGGTGTCTCCCTATTCTTTTTGCAATACATAACCACTTTCTGGGCATTGTGTTTTGCTATGTTTACTATAATGATCATTGCCGATATGTTTCGTCCAGCAATGTATGTTTCGCTAAGTGCTTATGCCAAACCCGAAAATAGAACCCGTGCTCTAACATTAGTACGTCTTGCAGTAAATCTTGGTTTTGCTGCTGGCCCTGCATTAGGAGGGTTAATTATTATGGGAATTGGTTATCAAGGGTTATTTTGGGTCGATGGTGCTTCTTGTATTCTTTCGATTACAATCTTTGCATTATTAGTAAAAGAAAAGAAAAAACCAGTTCATGATAGTAGTCATGATATTGTAAGCGAGCCTAAATCGGTATTTACAGACAAGATATTCTGGGTATTTTTATTTGTGAGTTTTGCAACTGCAATAATTTTCTTTCAGCTATTTACAACTTTACCGCTATATCACAAGGAAAAATTTGACTTAACCGAATTTCAAACCGGATTATTAATGACCTTAAATGGACTTATGATATTTTCACTCGAAATGTCGATTGTGAGCTATTTTGAACGAAATGCCTTCCGTAAAATAAAAATTATTATTTACGGTACCTTATTAATGGCTTTAAGTTTCTACCTATTATTGATTAATGTTTGGGCAGGAGTTCTTGTATTTGCAATGATTATAGTTTCTCTTGGCGAGATATTAGCCTTCCCTTTCTCTAATGCTTTTGCCTTAAGCAGAGCGCCTCGTGGTCAAGAAGGGCGATATATGGCTTTATATACTATGAGTTTTAGCTTGGCACATATTATTAGTTCCAAACTAGGTTTCGAATTCATTTCCCGATTAGGGTACCAGTACAATTGGTTCATAATGGGAACTATTGGATTAACCGCAACCGCATGTTGCCTTTGGATTCAGAAAGAATTACAAAAAGAAAACAGCATTTTATAAAGAAATCAAAACCTCTTCTTAAAGCAAAATAAACTCACCCGCTAAGTAAGTCTATTTTAACGCATAGAAACATAGATTTTATACTATCCAAAAAAGGCATTTCACTTATTTTAAATGCACAAAGCTAGCTATGCGGAAGAAATGTATTTCTTTTTGCATTCTTTATTATACATAAAATCTATGTTTCTATGCGTTATTTTTTTTTTACACAAAACAAAATAAATCCCTGTAAAAC
>NZ_JPRM01000027.1 GCF_000737695.1 Flavobacterium hydatis | reverse complement strand
GTTGTAACTATCGGTTTTTTTATGCTTTTTTTTATCTTATTTTTTAGTTGGAAATTTCCAATCAAATTCATCTTTACTATTGATGATAGCTCCGATTTCGAATTTTACTACTTCTTCAAATTCTGTTTGAAAGATAATCCAGTTTTCTTCGTTGAAGTAATTCTCGAAAGTATCAAATTCTTCTTGTGTGAATTTTGTAATTCCTTTGGCTGCCAAATCTTTTTTTACATCGGCAATTTTTCTTCCAATGATTTTAAAACCAAAAATTTCTAAATCTGGACTTGACGCTACAACATAACCCAATTTTAAAGCTTCTTCCTGATAGAATGTCAATCTCATTTTAAGCTTATTGTAAGCAAAAATAACATTATCATCTTCGTCTTTGTAGTTTCTATCTGGTTTGCCATAAATAGCTGTAACATCGTTCTGTTTCATACCGAACAACAACTTCTCTATACCGTTTTTTGGATTTATTTTCATGTGTCTCTTTCTATTGATTTAAAAGGCAAATTTCGTGAAGTTTTTTACAACCTGCATTATGTTTCTATTTTTAATTCAATAAAAAAAAATGAATCATTAAGAGATTAAGGAAAATTAAGTGTTACCCTCATTTTTTTAGAAATTCTATTCCTGTAAGTTTTTTTTCTTGACCTTTCAGGATGACAACGTAAAACTTCTATTTACACTAAATTAATTCAAAAGATCAAAATGTTTTTTAAATTCACCAACAAAACCTTTGAACCTTTGCGACTTAGAACCTTAGTCCCTCACTCCCTTTTCTAAATATATTTTCTTGTTTGGTTTACTACTCATATAAAATGTAATCTTCCCTCCGTTTACAATATCGCTGTGTTTTATAACAGGACTTGTAAGTGGTTTTCCGTTTAAAAGCACTTTACTAACAAATACATTTTTATCGGATTGGTTTACTGTAGCAACTTCAAATGTTTTACCATTTTCAAGATTAAAAATAGCATTTGCCACCAATGGACTTCCTAAACTATAATCTTCTGATCCTGGTGCAACAGGATAAAATCCTAAACTGCTAAAAATATACCAAGCACTCATTTGCCCGAAATCATCGTTTCCTCCTAATCCGTCAGGACCATTTTTGTACATTCTTTTAAGAATCATTCTTATTTTATCTTGTGCTTTCCATGGCGAATTTGTCCAATTGTATAAATAAACCACGTGGTGCGAAGGCTCATTTCCGTGTACATAATTACCGATTATTCCCTCTTTGGTAATATCCTCTGTATTTTCAAAATATTTGTCCGGTAAGTGCATTGAGAAAAGGGAATCTAGTCTTCTTGTAAAAGCAGCTTCACCATTCATCATTTTTATCATTTCGGCAGGGTCTTGTGGCACATATAAACTATAGTTCCAAGAATTTCCTTCGATAAATCCTTGCCCGTGTGTATCTAATGGATCAAACTCTTTCTTAAATGTTCCATCATCGAGTTTTGGTCTCATAAAACCTGTTTTAGCATCGTATACATTTTTATAATTTGTAGCTCTTTTAGAGAACTCCTTATAAATATCTTCTTTTCCTAACTTTTTGGCTGCTTGTGCAATTGCCCAATCATCATAAGCATATTCTAAAGTTTTAGATACTGATGAACCGTTTTTATCCTCCGGTACGTATCCTTGTTTCATGTAATACTCTAATCCGTCATAATAAGGAACTTTGGCCGTATTTACGGTTGCAAGAAGCGCTTTATCTACATCAAAATTAGTATTACCTTTTACTATTGCGTCTGCAATTACCGAAACACTATGATACCCAATCATGCACCAGTTTTCATTGGCATAATGTGACCAAACCGGTAGCATTTTATGTACGCTTTGGTCATAATGTGCCAACATGGAGTTAATCATATCAGAGTTTCTTTTGGGCTGAAACAAATTAAATAAGGGATGCAAGGCTCTATAAGTATCCCATAGCGAGAAGCTCGTGTAGTTCTGGAATGTTGTTGCTTTATGAACATTCCCGTCTAGTCCTTTATAGCTTCCATCAATATCCATATATACTGTTGGGCCTAAAAAAGCATGATACATTGCGGTGTAAAAATTAACCATGTCTTCTTTCTGGATTGTTTGTACCTGAATTTTATTCAGTTCTTTGTTCCAAACTGCTTGGCTTTCTTTTTTAACTCTTTCAAAATCCCAATCCGGAATTTCTGCTTTCATATTAGCCAATGCACCTTGGGTACTTACTGGAGAAATAGCAAATTTTATTTTGATTTTTTCATTTTCATTGGTATCAAAATCAAAGTATAATTTTAGGTTTGCTCCTGCCATTTCTGGGAAGTTTTTGGTTTGATCAAATCTTCCCCAAAAACCTCTGTATACACTTTTTTCGGGTGTAGCTTGTCCGTATCCTTTAATTGGCTTGCTAAATGACATTGCAAAATATACTGTTCTTGTTCTTGCCCATCCATTTGTTTGGCGATATCCTGTTATTAAAGTATCGTTTTCTACCCGAACAAACGTCCAGACATTCTTTTTATCATAGTTATAAATTCCTGCTGTAAGATCTAGGATTATATGTGCCTGATCTGACTTCGGAAATGTATATTGATGCATTCCAACTCTTGTTGTTGCTGTAAGTTCGGCTTTAATATTATGATCTTCTAAAAGTACGCTATAATAAGCTGGTTCAGCTTTTTCCGTTTTATGTGAGAAAACTGATCGATATCCTGTTTCGGGATGAGCTGCTGTACCTGGATTTAACTGCAATTTTCCTATTGTGGGCATAATAAGGAAATCTCCTAAATCGGAATGTCCTGTCCCGCTAAAATGGGTATGACTAAATCCTACAATCGTTTTATCTTCATATTGATATCCTGCGCAATATTTGTAAACATCTTTGTTGTACTTACCGTTTGTTGCATAAGGAATTGTATCGGTTTCGGGACTTAATTGCACGCTCCCAAAAGGTACCGTCGCGCCTGGGTAGGTATGTCCCATCTTGGCAGTTCCTATCATAGGATCTACATATTGAACTAAATCTTTGAGCTGATTAGTTTTTTCCTGCCCAACCATTTTATGGGTATTACTGAACATTAAAACGGATAATCCGAAAAGGAAACTTCTATATTTTACAATATTCATCTGGTCTTTTTTTATTTTTTGGTTTTGTGTTAATAGCATTATTCGTTTTTACTAAAACGATTTAATAATATTTTCAGGTTAGAAAATTACAATAAATATTGATTTATTAAAAATTACTTTGCGAATTCTATTTATGAAATTTATTGCTGAATTATATTAGCTCTATATATTCTATTGTTTTCAATAAAGTCAAAAATGAATATCTTTGAGTATTCAAAAAGTAATTGGACTCATGAAAAATTTCATTTTATTATTATTCTTCTTTTATTCTACAATTAGTTTTTCGCAAGCAGTACAAAGCAAAATCTTAAGTCAAACTGAAATAATCGAAAGAGATTTAGATGGTGGTAAATTCCCTATTTTTAAAGCCTACGAATATCAGGATAAAGGTGGTGTTTATGAATTAGTTCTTAGCGAAAACCAAAAAGTAGTTTCGGATAAGGATACGCTAAATACCAAAATTGAAGCTATTTGTTATTTAAACGACCACGGTGGTTATATCGAAAAATGGAAAATAAATGATTTTGTTGAAAGCGCCGAAGTTGAAGAAACTTCTATTTGGTTTTGGACAAAATATTGTAGCACGCAAGATTTAGACGATGATGGTTATATTGACCCAATAATTGTTTATGGTACAAAAACAGATATTGATAATTTAAGACGTATTAAAATTATTACTCTTTATAAAAACAAAAAGTATGTTATACGCGCTGTAGAATGCGACCTTGATTATTGCAGAAGTTTTAAGAAGGATAAAAACTGGGATTTATTGCCTAAAAAAATAAAAACTTATATTGATAAGTTAGTCGTGAAAATTAGGAAAGAGCAAAATGTCATTCTTTCTGATGGGTAAAATGTATTATATTTTTTTGCCACAGATTTAAAGAGCATAGAAGCTGTAAAAGTTAGCCACGAATTTCTCTAATTTTCACTAATTTCTTTACTAAACTAAAAAATAACAGATTAGCCCTAAAAGATGCGGAATAGTCATCGCAAACTTGTCTTTCTGAGGAACGAAGAATCTCCGTAAGGAGCTAACATAAAGTATTTCTAGATTGGCGAACTACTCGTGGAGATTCTTCGTTCCTCAGAAAGACAATATTGTGGTTGTTTTAGGGAAACTTTGTGCACTTTGCGGTTAATTTTTTGTCACAGATTTAAAAGATTATGGAGTTTCTCGGATTCTTCGACTCCGCTCTGAATGACAAAATTGAGGAAAACTTTGCGCACTTTGCGTAAAACTTTGTGCCCTTTGCGGTTAATTTTCTCATCACAAACACAAAACTTTTATAACTAACCTTCAACGAATAACATCAACAACTTACAACTTTTGTCTTAGGTTTTCTTTTACCTCATCAAACCATTCTTCTCGTAAAATACTCAAGATAATAGAATCTCTACGCACATCGCTGCCGAAAGTAGGCATATGATTACGTAAAACTCCTTCGACTTTGCAACCGATACTTTTCATGGCTGCTATGCTTCGTTGGTTATTATTATCGGCACGGAATTCTACTCGTTCCATTCCCATGGTTTCGAATGCGTATTGTAGTAATAAGTATTTACAATGTTTGTTTAATCCTGTTCCTCTAAAGGCTGAACCGTACCAGGTATATCCTAATTGTAGGGTTTTAAACGAAAGTTGAATATCGTAAAAACGAGTGCTTCCGGCGTATTTTCCTGATTTTTTATCGAATACTATAAATGGGAATTCTGTTTTCTTTTCTCTTGCTTTTAAAGCTATATCTATATAATTCTCTAGGTTTTCTTTTCCGTTGGCACGAATTAACGAATACTCCCAAGTATTGGGCTCGTTGATAGAAATTTCTAATAGGTTTTCGACATCTGTTTCTTTTAACGGACGTAATAAAACCAAATCGTCTTCGAGTATTATATTTTCAGAGAAATTGAAATCCATTGTATTAAAAAAATTAGTTTTATAATCTATTTAAAAACTCTTTTTGTTATTCGCTCATTTCGTCGTAGCGCTCTGGAACTTGTGGGTCATAAAGCGGACATTTGAATTCTTCTAACGCACCTACCAAAATATCCATGGCTTTGCCTTGGGTTCCGTAACAATCTATTCTGATGCTTTGTGGTGTAGTTATTACTTGAAAAGCTCCTTTTCCTTCTTTGTTTTTCCAGCTGTTATCGTCTACTTTTTCCCATTTAGAAAACAGTGATCCTATCCTATTTAGGATTACAGTAACTGGAAGCTCTTCTAAACCTTCGACTTCTTGCTCTTCGATAAGTGCTTCGTAAACTTCGTGATGGTTTAAATAAATTCCTTCTGAGTATCTCCAAAAAAGTAATTCGTACATGATAACGTGGGTTTTAGCCCCGATAGTAGCGACATCCTTTTTGGGCGGTGTTCGCCCGAAAAGATATAGCGAATAGCGGGATTAGCTCCTAAAAAAAGCTATTATTTTAATGATGTCTTTAAATTAAAAAGATAGTGTTAGACGCACAGTGGTGCGTCTAACACTATCTTAAAAATTAATATTCGAATGTACCGTATTCGCTTGTAATTGTCAGTTTTTTGTCGTCGGCTGCTTCTACTCTTCCTACGATTTGTGCATCGACATTAAATGATTTTGAAATCGCAATGATATCTTCTGCAAGCTCTTCTGGAACGTATAATTCCATACGGTGACCGCAATTAAATACTTGGTACATTTCTTTCCAATCTGTTTTAGATTGTTCCTGAATAAGCTGAAACAATGGTGGAACTGGAAATAAATTGTCTTTTATGATGTGCAAATTCTGTACAAAATGAAGGATTTTTGTTTGTGCTCCTCCACTGCAATGTACCATTCCGTGAATTTGTTCTGGTGTATATTTATCTAATATTTTCTTGATAATTGGTGCGTAGGTTCTTGTTGGCGAAAGTACCAATTGTCCTGCGTCTATCGGGCTATTCTCAACCGCATCGGTAAGTTTTACCTGTCCTGAATAAATTAATTCTTCGGGAACGGCTGCATCAAAACTTTCTGGATATTTGGTCGCTAGGTATTTACCAAAAACATCATGTCGTGCAGATGTTAGTCCGTTGCTTCCCATACCTCCATTATAGCTTTTCTCGTAAGTTGCCTGTCCAAATGATGCTAATCCTACGATTACGTCGCCTGCTTTAATATTAGCATTATCTACTACTTTTGAGCGTTTCATTCTTGCTGTTACTGTAGAATCTACGATTATGGTACGAACGATATCGCCCACATCGGCAGTTTCTCCTCCTGTTGAATGGATGGTTACGCCAAAGGTGTCTAGTTCTTTTATTAATTCCTCGGTTCCATTGATGATTGCCGAAATTACCTCGGCTGGAATTAGGTTTTTATTTCTTCCGATTGTTGATGAAAGTAGGATATTATCGGTTGCTCCTACGCATAACAAATCATCTATATTCATGATTAATGCATCTTGTGCAATTCCTTTCCATACTGATATATCGCCTGTTTCTTTCCAGTACATATATGCCAAAGACGATTTTGTACCTGCTCCATCGGCGTGCATGATAAGGCAATATTCTTGATCTTGGGTTAAATAATCTGGGACGATTTTACAAAATGCTTGTGGAAATAATCCTTTATCAATATTTTTTATGGCGTTGTGTACGTCTTCTTTAGATGCCGAAACTCCTCTTTGTGCGTACCTTTTGCTAGAATCTGAACTCATGAAATTAGTTTGTGTTGTTGATGTGGTGCAAAGATAACCAGTTTTTTTAATTGTTGGGTTTTATGGCTGTCTGAAACACAAAAAAATCCGATAAGTTTGAGACTCTCATCGGATTTTTAAAAAAAAGTGTTTGGAAATCTAGATTCATACCACGCTTATTTCCATTCGGGCATTGATGCGTTTTGAAACAATGTAGTTCTAGACGATGTTGAACTACTTGTACTATTTACACTTACTTTTTGTACATTTTGTGCCGATAATCCATCATTGGACGTATTTACAAAGATAACTTCGGCTTCGTTTGGCGAAAATTTCACGTCTAAATCGTTAAAACCATTCTGTTTTTGAGTTGTTAATTCTGCCGCAGTATTGTTTGAACGTGTGTACATGAAAATTCGGGAATCTAATCTTCGGTATGTTGAGTTTTCAAAACCGGAAACGTCTCTTGTAAAAATCACTTTCTGATTATCTACCGAAATGTTTAATCCGCTTGTTGCTCCGCTTAGACCTGTTTGTATTGTATATAAAACATTTCCAGCCATATCGATTACATAAATCTCTACATTATATCCTGATCTGTCGTTTACTTTTAATGCTATTTGTGATCCGTCCTGACTCCAATCACATTCGGAAATAAATTTTCCGTTTGGTGTTTGAAATAATTGAATAAGTCCTCCTCCATCTGTATCTATACGATATAGTTTATCAAAATTTGGATATATTATCTGACTTCCGTTTGTATTCCAGCAGTAGTTTACATACTCCATATTAAATCCTGCAACGGGTACAAAATTTGTCACTTTAAAAACTCCTGACCCATCCGGATTCATCGTATATATCTGAGTCTGAGAACCATCAGAACTAAGGTACGCAATTTTATTTACACTTAGGTTTTTTCTTGGCCTAAAACTATTAACAGTCGATGATGTTAATTGTAACTGATTTCCTGCATCATCGGCGGTGTATATTACGTTGTTATTATTTACTTTTTTGACAAACAAAAATCTTGGATTTGGAAATGCCAAAGTTGTAAATGAGTTGGTTACACTATTAGTTGGTTTATTAATTCCATCTGAAGCTGCTACTTGCCAATAGTATTTTGTACTATAACTTAAATCTTTTATCGCCAGCGTTTTTGTTTTAAGATCTGAAAAAGTTTTAATCTCATCGGTCGTTCCATTTTTTAACGTAACGGTATAAGTTAATGAATCAGATTCTTTATCGGCTGCTGTCCAGGTTAGATTTAAATTTAAGGGTTGCTCTTTTGCATTATCAACCGGAGCTGTTAAAACCGGAATATCTGGCGGTTTGTTATTTGCTGTAGAAATTTGCAATTCGAATATAATTTGTATCGTTGCATCGGAAGTCACTTTTGCAGGTTCGAATCTGGCAATATAACCATCTTTTTGAGCCTGAAAGGAATAATCTCCCACCAATACTTTCTCTAAAGTAAAATAACCGTCTTTATCTGTAAACACCGTACTTGTTGAAGGGCTCGAGGATATCCGAACATTTTCTAAGGGTGTAAATGTTCCCGATTCGACTACTCTTCCTTTTACAGTTCCACTTGCTCCATCCTCTAGCTGTTCTTCACTACAAGAAATCAAAAGAATAAAACACACTAAAATTCTTAATCCTATTTTCATTTGTAGATTTTATTTTGTTAGACTTTATCGAGTTTATTCGACTAATTTTTTGAATGATATTTTTTTACATCTTTTTTTTCTTGTGATAGTTTTTAGGGAAATAATACGTTACCCCTAATCCGAAACGCCAGTAATAATCGTCCCTGACTCCGCTATCGACATAATCTATCATATCTGTGAAATTTACATTGTATTCTGCGTACAGTTTTAGGCCTAGATTACTTGTTACCAAATACTCTAATCCTCCTCCAAACTGTACTTTGGTATGCATATTATCGTACTTAGAATTAAATCCTAATCCGCCGCCGCCAAATATGTAGGGCGTAAAGTTGTCGTAGGGCAATACCAATAATTCTAGGTTTAGATCGAGGGTTGCATACCCAACATCTAGCTTATTTTTGTTACCGAGTTTAAAAACATTTGTCGAAGCGCTAAGATCTAAATTTGGCGTAAAAAAATATTTCACAGCTCCTCTTCCCATTGGTTTAGGAACGGGATTAGGGTAATCTCCTTTCATAAGGGTTGCACCTCCGTCTAGTTCTATACCAAATCGACCTCTTTTTTCGGCTAGATTTCTTCCGTATAATTGCGCTAGGTCGGCTTCGCTTTTTTCATTGTCATAATTGGCAATAAAATTATCTACTTGGGTTTGTGGAGCATTTACTTCCCACAATTTGTCTTTAATACCATCTACAATAAGACCTTCGACTGCTTTTTCTATAGCTTCGGTAACGGCTAATTGTATCGGCTCGTTTCGGGTAAATCCTGTTTCGACTTCTAAGAGTCGGTTTAGGTTTACGTATCGAAATAAATTGGCATCGACACTTTGTGATAAAATTGTTTTGGAAACATAAACGGTATTTAAGATTTTACCATTTGATGTTGAAACAAGTCTTAGATAAACTGTAACTCTATCTTGTCTATATCTTACCGAAGCTCCTGCGCCAAAATATCTGGCTCCAAATCCTCCTGTAATTATATTTGTGTCATAGGATATAATACCTCCTTCCAGCAAAACTCCGGCAAATAAAAGAGGCGTTAATGGGGCTTCTTTTTCATTAGGTTTGGTAGCATATTCTTGTCTTGTGGATCTAATGATGTTTCTTTCATTAAGCAAATTCCCCAAGTTTTCTCGTTCTATTGGAATAAACCATTTTGAGTCCTCAAGGGCTTTTATCAAGATAGAAGTTGCTCCTTGTGTAACTGCTGTACTAAATGTACTACCTAGTTCTACGGCTTTATATTGCCCTGTTTGATCCTTGAATTTATAAACCCCTACAACAATTTGTTCTTTGGGTTTAGGAATATTGGTTAATGCCGAGGTAGCTGGTGTATTCTCTCCATAAACAGCTTTTTGTACTCCAACTGGTTGATTAAAATATGCGCCACAACCAGAGAACAAAGCAGCCGCTAGAATTGCAAAAAGTGATTTTTGATTCATCGGTTGATTTTTTATTAACTTATTAGCGATAAAAAATGTAATAGTAGGCGTGATTACGTATGCCTATTTATTTCCAGGAACTATTACTTGTGTTTGCTCTCCTGTTTCTATATCCAGAATATCTACAACAAGTCCTAGATTAGAGTCGTACACATCTACAGAGAGTGTCCCAAAGACATAAGATCCCGGTTTAATTCCTCCGCCAGTTCCGCCCGTTGTACCTATACCGGTACCAGTACCAAACTGATCATCAAATAAGGAATTAGAAAGCTTATTCAATAACTGATTGTTAAGATTTTCCTTGAAACGTTGTAAATCTGATTTTTGTTCGAATCCAGTCGTTTTATCTTCTTTGTAGTCGTTTTGTGCTTGCGCCGAACTAAGTAGCCAATTGTAGTTAAAAGTATCTCCGCCAAAAGCTGGGTTGATAGGTTTATAGGCCAAATCTTGCGCAACCGAAGTAAAACATATTCCTAGTAAACAAAATAGTAAAGTTATTGTCTTCATCTTGGTATTTTTAGGGTTTAAAAATAACTTCCAAAAACATTTAATTAATCTATTCGAATGTCAACTAATTAAATGCACAACTTAATACTGAGTGATCAACTTATTTTGTCTTTCGATATTTTTAAAATATTTGAATATTTTGGCCGATGATGATTCTGCCATGTATTTTAAAAAATCTTCGTCTGGTCTTGAAATAAATTCATCAATTGTTTCTCCATCAACATCTATCATTATCTTAGTTGTTCTGCCGAAGGTTAATTCTTCTCGAACTGTAACGATTTTATGTGATTTGATTTTTAATTTCGAATATTCTGAATAAAAATAATCGTAAAAATCATTGCCCAATTTAGTCTTGGTATCGTTAGAAACTATACCAATCATTTCTAATCCATCTGTAGGTGTCTGAATCTCTGCTTTGGATTCATCTTTTCCTCCAAATACTACTTTGTCTTTTCCTATTACCGCATTATTATCATCATAAATTAATAATAGAATAATTATCTCGTCGTCTTTAGTAAAATTAACTTGTGTTTTGGAGAGGTTTACTTTCTGAATTGGTTCTAGTGTAACTCTGCCGTCTTGTGCATTATTTGATTTGTTAGAATTTGATTTATTTACTTTTAAAACTGATAATTTATAGGAGATATTTTTAAACTCCGATTTTAAATTTTCTGCAGTTCCGGTAATTGCTAATAAATTTTCGATTTGTTCAATTTCAATTTTTGCTTTTACCTCTGTATAAACCACTTGTGCATTCGTATTTTGCACTACTAACATCATAATAATTAAAATAATATTTACATTATATCGCTCCATAATATTAATGATTGAAAATATAAATAGTGCCTGAATTTCCGGTTTGGGTAATTTTCATTCCCTCTGATATTGAGTTTGATCCATTATTAAAAATGGTTAGATTATCTCCTCTCTGATTAATAGACATATTTATAGCTCCACTAGAGTATAAAGAGAAGTCGCTTATCATATTATTATTTCCGGACTGAACAACTGATTGATTAACCTCAGGTGCTTTCTTATACATATTTATATAATTGTTGTTTCCTATTTGATTAAGAGCTACATTGGAGTTGTTACTAATGACACTTACATCTGCAGCGTTGTAAGCTCCAATTTGCATAATTTTTACAATATTATTATTTTGAACAAACAGATTTGCATTTTGGTTTCTATAGTCATTATTACTTTCAAGCGCTTTTATAGCATATACATTTGCAGGGGTTATCTCCTGTGCGAAAGCAATATTTGCAAATAGAAATAATATTAAATACACTACTGGTTTCATGACGTATTTTTAAAATAAATCTTCTTTAAAAATTTATACCAGTTTCATGAATAAAACTGGTATAAACTTGAATTATAAGCAGAATTAAATTCTACTCCTTCGAGTAAAGCTTAGTTAGATTGGAAAACTATAGCTCCGTTTGCAATACCTGTTTGAGTAATTGTACTCATGTGGTCGTTTCCTAATTGTAATGTTAATGCAAAGTTGGCAATACCATCTTGGTAAATACTAGATGTATTATCATAACCAAGTTGTGCTGTAATTGCTGTGTTTCCATCTCCTAATTGATAAATATCTGAAGTGTTAAACCAATAAGATTGTACAACAAATGCATTGTTACCATCTCCATCTTGCTCGATAGTTGATGAGTTACCTACAAAGAATTGTAATGTTGTAGCATTATTATTATCTCCAGATTGAACAGTTGATGCTGAGTTAAATGCTCCTGCTTGTACAGTTAAAGCACTATTATCATCTCCCATTTGGTCAATTAAAGCTACGTTTCCTAGACCTAATTGTGCTATTGTTGCACTATTATCATCTCCACTTTGACCTACTGCTGCGATATTAAGAATACCTGCTTGTGTAACATCTGACTCATTATCATCTCCAGTTTGACTAACAAAAGCTAAATTTGCTAAACCAAATTGGGTAACTTGTGAATCATTAGAATAACCTACTTGAGATACAAAGGCTCCATTTATCCAGCCTGTTTGATCTACATCACTAACATTAGCTTGCGCAATTGCAGCTGTACCAACAAATAGCATCGCGGAGATGCTTAAAACTACTTTTTTCATAATAAATATATTTAATTGGTTATTAATACAAATTATTATGTAGGTTTCGTGACGGGGAATCACTCCAAAAAAATGTAATTATTGATAGGTTAAAATAAAGGGAAAATTGTGAAGCTTTATTTCTTAATTACGATTCAAATTTAAAGAACTTTCCTGTAACGAAATAAATACAAACACCTATTTTTCAGTAAGTTAATAGTATTTTCGATGAAGTGCAAAACA
Source organism: Flavobacterium hydatis (assembly GCF_000737695.1). Taxonomy (GTDB): domain Bacteria; phylum Bacteroidota; class Bacteroidia; order Flavobacteriales; family Flavobacteriaceae; genus Flavobacterium; species Flavobacterium hydatis. The sequence continues at coordinate 183,168 of NZ_JPRM01000027.1, read as the reverse complement.
ATAACGACCAAATGCTAATTTTATCTTAAATTACTATCAGAAAAAAATTACTAAATCATTAAATCAATATTCAGATTTAGCTTTCATTCTAAAAAATGCATTTTAAACGTCACTTTTGAATATTTTATACAAAAAAAGGCCTGGCAAATGCCAGACCCTTTTATAATAAGCTTTAAGCTCTTATTTTGTAAATAATAGCTCTCTGTATTTAGTCAAAGTCCAAATTTCATTATCTACAAGTAGCTCTAATTTATCGCAATGGTTACGTATATCCTCAAAATAAGGTTTTACGTTATTACAATAAGCTTCTGCCATTTCTTGTGCATCTGTAAGATGGTTTGCTTTCTTTCTTTCGTTTGTCATCGCCTCTACTTTAGAGTTGATTCCTTCTATATGTCCAGAAATTTGTTTAATCAATACAATTTGCTCTTTTGCAGTAGTAAGGAAATCATCACCAAAAATTTCTTTTAATCCTTTTACATTCTCTATTAATGTATTTTGGTAACGAATAGCTGTTGGGATAACGTGATTTTTAGAAATATCTCCTAAAACTCTTCCTTCTATTTGAATTTTCTTAGTGTATTCTTCTAATTCAATTTCGTAACGCGCCTCAACCTCAACATGATTCATGATTCCTAATTCCGAGAATAAATCTAAAGCTTTCTTAGATGCTCTTGCTTTTAATGCCTCTGGAGTTGTTTTATGATTACTCAAACCTCTTTTGGCAGCTTCGATTTCCCAAGCTTCGCTATATCCATCACCTTCAAAAAGGATTTTTTTAGATACCTTAATATACTCTCTTAAAACATTAAAGATAGCATCGTCTTTCTTCATGTCTTTTAAGTCGATCAATGCATCAACTTCTACTTTAAAGTCTTTTAATTGTTTTGCAACAATTGCATTAAGAGTAGTCATTGAGTTTGCACAGTTTGCAGATGAACCTACTGCTCTAAACTCAAATTTATTTCCTGTAAAAGCAAATGGTGAAGTTCTATTTCTATCTGTATTATCTAATAATACGTCTGGAATTTTCCCAACTACATTTAGTTTTAAATCTGTTTTTTCTTCTGGAGATAATTTTCCTGTTGTTACACCTTCTAATTCTGCCAAAACCTTTGTTAATTGCTCTCCAATAAATACAGAGATAATTGCTGGTGGCGCTTCATTTGCTCCTAAACGGTGATCATTACTTGCTGTAGCGATTGCCGCTCTTAAAAGTTCTTCATAATCATTAACCGCTTTAATCGTATTGATAAAGAAAGTTAAGAACTGTAAATTACTCATAGGAGTTTTACTTGGGCTCAATAAGTTTACTCCAGTATCTGTTGCCAATGACCAGTTGTTGTGTTTACCTGAACCATTTACACCTTTAAAAGGTTTTTCATGAAATAATACTTTAAAATTATGGCGTTCTGCCACTTTTTGCATTACATCCATCAATAAACAGTTATGATCTACTGCTAAGTTTGTTTCTTCAAAAATTGGTGCCAACTCAAACTGATTTGGCGCTACCTCATTATGACGCGTTTTTACTGGTATACCCAATAACATACATTCTTGCTCTAAATCTCTCATATATAATAATGCACGAGTAGGGATAGAACCAAAATAATGATCATCTAATTGTTGCCCTTTGGCAGATGTATGTCCTAACAAAGTTCTTCCTGTCATCATAAGATCAGGACGAGATTCTGCAAGAGATCTGTCTATAAGAAAATATTCCTGCTCCCATCCAAGAGTTGCAGTAACTTTCTTTACGTTTTTATCAAAATATTTACAAATATCTGTAGCAGCATCATCAATTGCAGATAATGCTCTTAATAAAGGTATCTTATTATCTAATGCTTCTCCCGTATAAGAAATGAAAACAGTAGGAATACATAAAGTAGTTCCAAAAATAAATGCTGGAGATGTAGGATCCCAAGCTGTATATCCTCTTGCTTCAAATGTGTTTCTTATTCCTCCGTTTGGAAAACTAGAAGCATCTGGTTCTTGTTGCACCAATTGTGCTCCTCCAAATTTCTCAACTGGATCACTACCATCATAAGAAGTCTCAAAAAATGCATCGTGTTTTTCTGCAGTTGTTCCTGTTAATGGCTGAAACCAGTGTGTATAATGAGTAACTCCTTTAGAGAGTGCCCACTCTTTCATACCCATAGCTATATAATCAGCCAGTTTTCTGTCTATCTTAGTTCCATGCTGAACCGCTCCTTGTACTCCTTTAAATGCATCCGAAGTCAAATACTGCTTCATTGCTTTATCATTAAATACATTAGAACCAAAAATGGTTGATTTTCTGTCGGTTTCTTCAAACTGAACAGATTTTCTTGTTGAAGCTTCTTTTAAAGCTTGAAAACGTAATGTTGACATGCAGACAAATTTTAAGTTATTATTAATTTAGATTCTATAATAAAGTGCAAATATAATAATTAATCCCCTCCATAATGACCCTCTTTGTGTATTTTATTAAACTAATTCAAACTACACCCCTCTCTTTTCGAAGTAATTTAACAAAAGAACGTCTTTTTCGGTATTTATAAAACAATTTGACAATCCCAAAACACTGCACATTTTCAAAAAAAACGCCCATAATTGCGATATTATTTTTTATCCCCCTATAAAATTACCTATTTTTAGATTTAGGATGTAAAAATTACGCTTATGCGAAAAATAACATTACCATAAATAAAAATTACCCCCATTTTTTTAGCAATAAAAAATTAAATATATATTTGACCCAACAAAAAAATCAAAAAAATCAAAAATTAATTTATATTATTATGGCTAAAATAAAGTTAGAGTACGTTTGGTTAGATGGATATGAACCAACTCAAAATCTTAGAAGCAAAACTAAAGTTGAAGAACACGAAAATTTTAAAGGAACATTAGCAGAACTTGGTAATTGGTCATTTGATGGTTCATCGACAAAACAAGCCCAAGGAGGTTCTTCTGACTGTTTATTAGTTCCTGTTGCAATTTATCCTGACCCTACTCGTATTAATGGATACTTAGTAATGTCTGAAGTTATGTATGCAGATGGAACTCCACACCCTTCTAACGGTAGAGCTACAATTGATGATGATAATGATGACTTCTGGTTTGGTTTCGAACAAGAATATTTCATCATGGACACTAAAACTTTATTACCATTAGGATTCCCTGTAGGAGGTTATCCTGCTCCACAAGGTATGTACTACTGTTCTGTAGGTGGAAAAAATACTCACGGAAGAAAACTAGTAGAAGAACATGCTGATTTATGTATTGCTGCTGGACTTAACTTTGAAGGTATTAACCAAGAGGTTGCTTGCGGACAATGGGAATTTCAATTATTCGCTAAAGGGGCTAAAAAAGCCGGAGACGAAATCTGGGTTGCACGTTACTTATTAGATCGTTTAACGGAGAAATATGGTTACTATATCGAATATCACCCAAAACCACTTGGAGATACAGACTGGAACGGTTCAGGAATGCATGCTAACTTCTCTAACGAAGTATTAAGAACATGTGGTTCTAAAGAAACTTACGAAAAAATCTGTGAAGCTTTCCGTCCTGTTGTTGAAGAACACATCGCTGTTTACGGAGCTTACAACGAACAACGTTTAACTGGTAAACATGAAACTGCTTCTATCCATGATTTCTCTTACGGAGTATCTGACAGAGGAGCTTCAATCAGAATTCCTTTATATACTGTCCAAAAAGGATGGAAAGGATATCTTGAAGACAGAAGACCAGCTTCAAACGGTGACCCATATAAAATTGCTGCAAGAATTATCAAAACTGTAAAATCAGCATTGTAAACTTATAGCTTTATAGCGTATTTACTCAATATTATTTTTATAGTACCAGTAAGTATTATTGCCATATAAAACATTACCATTAAGGGATTAAGAAAATTTAAGTACAGTACTTAATGAAACTTAATTTCTTAATGGTATTTTTTTTTGCCACAGATTAAAGGATTTAAATCTGCTTAATCTACGCACAACATTACCACAAACTTGTCACCCTGACGGAGGAAGGGACACCGCTAGTAACTCGACAAAGATTATGGCGTTTCTCGCGAAGATTTCTCTTTCATCGAAATGACAAAATTGAGGAAAAACTTTGCGCTTTTACATAAACCTTTACACCCTTTGTGGTAAAATAAGCCACAGATTAAATGGATTAAAAAGATTTAAAACTTTGCGCTCTTTGCGTAAACCTTTGTGCCCTTTGCGGTAAAACACACCAGTTAAAATATTGAAAATATGCTTTTTAAGTATAAAACCAAAAACTATCTTTGTAATTCACTAAATAAATCAGCTTATGATAGTCTGGATACTTTTTCTGATAGCGGTAGTACTTATCCTTGCATTAGACCTTGGGGTATTTAATAAAACACCACATATTATAAGCACAAAGGAAGCCAGCAGGTGGACTCTTATTTGGGTGAGTATTTCATTCTTATTCTCTGGTGTTATATATTGGCTATACGGTACCAGTTATATCGAAAATCCCGATGGACTAAAACCAACTGCAGCCGCAATAAAATTCATTACCGGATATTTAATCGAGTTATCATTAAGCGTCGACAATATCTTTGTGATTGCTATTATTTTTGCTTCTTTTAAAATTCCACAAAAATACCAACACCGCGTTTTATTCTGGGGAATCCTGGGTGCAGTCATCTTCCGCGGACTAATGATTTTCTTTGGTGTAATGCTTATTAATAAATTTACCTGGACAACGTATGTTTTTGGTGCTTTCTTGCTTTTTACTGCAATGAAAATGTTGTTTTCGGGCAAAGAAGACGATTTTCACCCGAAAGACTCTTTTATATATAAAGTATTAGGAAAAGTAATTCCGATTACCTCTCACATGGAACATGAGAAGTTTTTCGTTTTAACCGAAAAAGGAAGAAAAGCCGCTACTCCTCTATTTGTTGCTTTAATAGTAATTGAGTTTATGGACGTTTTATTTGCAATCGACAGCGTTCCTGCCATTCTTGCCATTACAAAAGATCCTTTTTTGGTATTTAGTTCTAATATTTTTGCCATTCTCGGGTTACGTTCGATGTATTTTTTCCTTGCGAATATGTTAGCAAAATTCAGCTATTTAGAATATAGTCTAATTGCTATTTTAAGTTTTGTAGGCCTTAAAATGTTACTCCACGATTATATCGAAGTACCAGAATGGGGTTCACTTACCTTTATCGGACTTTCGCTTGCTGTAGGAATCATTGTTTCTTTGCGATTAAGCAAAAACAAAGAAGAAATTTCTAAAACAGAAGAGTGATTGTAATAGAATGCTTTTTTTTCGAACTATTAACTTTTCTAACTCTCCCTTAAATGAGAAATGAAACGCGGATGATACGGATTCGCTAAAGCGAAAACACGGATAAAAACGGATTTTTTCTACCATTAAGATATTAAGGTTCATTAAGAATTAAAGTTTAATATTTTTGACTTTCTCCCTAAATGAGAAATGGAATGCGGATGATACAGATTCGCAAAAGTAAAAACACGGATTAAAACGGATTTTTTTACACTTTCCTTTTTTTACATTTTCTTATTATCTTATTTTCTAATTCTCCCGCATCTCAAAATGTTAAATTATAAGAAAAATAGCATTATCAACAAAAAACAACTAACTTGCTTGTAAGATATTTAATTATTAATTTAAATTTTTAACTTATGAGAAAGAAATACTTTTATTACATTATTTTAATAATGTTCAGTCCATTTATTGTTGCACAAACTGTATCAATAAACTCCATCTATGTAAATTCGGTATATAGTCAATCTATAAACTTAGGAAGTAATTCTTCTTCAAATGTCACTTTATCTGTGTTAGTGGCTTTACCAGCTGCACAAAGCAATTCGAACCCTGGAACAGTAAATGTTTACTATAAAAGAAATGCAGCCGCATCTGCAATTGTTGGTGGATATGGTGGTAATCTTTTATTTAATGGCGGCACAAATGCAACCAGAGGTTTTTCCATTGATTTAAGAGCTTCTGATTTTGATACTTCGGGAGGTTTTATATATGCAGAATACAAAACATTCTCTGGTGTAGTATATAAAAGTGGAAATATATCAGTAATAAGAAATGCAGATAGTGGCGGAACTCCTGTTATTCCAGGAAATGTTCCTGATGTTACAAAAATACCAAACACATTATGTTGCAACCAAACTATAAGACAGGGTGATAAACCAGCTGTAATAACAGGCTCAGATTATGCCAATCCATACCCAGATCATCCTACTTATGGAATAGGTAGTATGTGGTCCGTAAACGGATATGCAGGTGTATCAATATTAAATAGTGATAGTAAAACTTATAGCTTAGATTATGTAAAAGATCTGAGCACTTTTACGGTAACAAGAGGTTTAAAATATAATAATAAATTCTCTTCTGCAAATAATAGTAATGCAGTAACTATTACTGTAGTACCATCGCCAATCACTTCAAATGAAATTTCAATAGATAACGCAATTATAAATCCAGATGGCTTTATTGAAATGATAAATACTAACCCTAAACAAATTAATGGCAGTCAAGTACAAGTAAATTTAAACATTCTAGATAATCCTTTCTACACTGCAAAAAGAGGAGATGTTGTTGTTGATGTTGACTATTTTGAATGGGAATATGCTAATGCACACGGCAAAAAAACATGGGCCATTATTTCAAATGAAAATTCAAGACATTTAACCTCTATTAATCCTTCAGAAATTTCAAACTCTCAAAATAATTATTATTTTGTAAGAAGAGTTGCGGTATACAAAGGTATAAGAAGAGCTAGTAATGAATTAAAAATAATGATTCGAACAATCCGCCACGATAATACTATTTGCTGTGACCAACAATTACAATATCTCTCTTCTACAGAACTAGAAAACCCCACAACTATTATTGGATCAACGCCAATATTCCAAAATACCAATATTTCTGGAAATAATTCATATTATACAATATCCTACCAATGGCAAATTCAAAATACTAGAGGAGCTGATGCTTGGTCAGATATAGCTGGAGCAACATCTAAAGATTATTTACCTGAACCCCTTAAGTTAGTTCAATCTAACAGAGGATTTACTGTTCAATCTACTTACAATTATAGACGAATTGCAAAGTTTGATTACCAAACTAACATAAATGGAAATTGGAGATATGCAACTGAATCCTGCTACAGCAACGAAGTTAATTTAAGTAGTTCTCAATATGCTTCATTATTAAAAATTTACCCAAATCCGACATCTTCAATTCTATATCTTAGTAGTAATACTAATCTAACAAATGCTAAAATAAACATCATTAACACCGTAGGACTTGTTGTCAACACAAATAATTACTCATTAATAGACTCTAATTTAATTAGCATTGATGTCTCAAATCTACTTCCTGGTATTTATTTCATTAATATCCAAGGAGAAACACCATTCTATTCATTAACCTTTATAAAAAATTAAAATAATTCTAATAAAAAAAAGGGAATCTTACGATTCCCTTTTTTTTATTCTCTAGAAGTTTAAAACTTAGAAACTAATTTCTTGAATTTGACTTTCTTTAATATTCAATTTACTCACAACATCTGAATAACTGCTTTTATTAACTGAAGCAGCAAAATCAGCAGGAACTACAACAATTCTAAAAGTTTGTCCTAATCTATAAGCAGGTGAGACTGTTCCTAAATCTGTTCCACTCAAAAAGATATTAACATAGTCATAGGTAAAATTAAAATTAAATGAAAAATCCCTCGAATCGTTATCTTTATAAAATGTTTGAGGCAAAAACTCCCAAATTGCTTTACCTCTATTTGGGTCTACACCCCCTAAGCGATATACTAAAACTACATCTGATTCAACTATTGACTTAGGAAAAATAAATCTAACTTGGAAATTATTTTGTAAAGTAAAATCATAAGGTTTATTACTTGGATTCTCGTAAACAATACCAACTAATCCATCATACCCATCATATCCCGGAGGTCCCGGAGGCCCCTCTGGTCCTTCACAACTAGAGAATGCTACCAATCCTACTATTGCAAAAAGTGTAATTATCTTTTTCATCTTTTTTTATTTTTTAAGTTATACATAAAGGTATTCCAAAAATCAAACCAAAAAAAATAATCAGTAATCTTTTATCTAAAAAAAATCACACAACAACACACAATCCACTAATTATCAATACATAAACTTCAAATCATGAAACTCTATTTTTTTTAGAATCGTATCATTTTAATTTACTACAACTCCATTTTTAGCCAATACTTTACTAAAGTACAACACATGATACGGCAATGAATTTTCCCAATATTCCCAAGTATGCGCTCCAGGTCTTTCGGTATAATCATGCTCTACTTTGCTATAAACTAATCTTCGGTGAAGTTCGCGATTGGGTTCTATTAAAAAATCATCTACTCCACAATCTATTATCAATGCTAGTTTATTGGTTTTCATCTTATCAACCATACCAAGTACTGCATAAGATGCATATACTTCTTGTGGCGCTCCTTCTTTTCCAAAAACGGGTTCCATAAATTTGTTTACCTGTACTGCATCGCGATTAAGCATTCCGCCCATATCTACAGCGCCGCTCATGCTTCCTACTGCGCAAAACAAATCAGGGTGTTTAGATGATAGATATAATGCGCCGTGTCCTCCCATAGAAAGTCCAGAAATTACTCTCCCTTTTTTATCATTAATGGTACGGTAGGTTTTATCTATTTTCTGAATTACTTCTTTTGTTATATAGGTTTCAAACTGACTTCCTTTATTTACTGGACTGTCTAAGTAAAAACTAAATGTTTCACCTTCGGGCATTACGATTATCAAATTGTATTGATCAGATAAATTCTGCACTAACTTTTTATCTGGTGTATTTTTTAGCCAATCTCCAAAATGTCCGTAAGCACCGTGCAATAAATACAATACAGGAAACGAAGCTTTACTTTTGGCATACGAATTTGGTAAAACAACTGCCGCCTTATAAGCTTTTCCCATTGCAACACTCTCTATTTGTAGCGTATCTACTTTGGCACCATAAGATAAAAGGGAACTGCATAAAAAAGCTGCTAACAATATAATTTTAATGTTTTTCATTTGTTCTATAAAGGATTAAGGTTCTGAGGCTCTAAGATATGAAAAGGTTTTTTAAAAAAGGTTCAGAGGCGCAAAGGGACAAAGGTTTAGAAAAAGGTCCTAAGGTTCTGAGATACAAAGGTACAAAGGTTTGGATTGGGCGTAAAGTAACTGCACTATTGTCTTTATAAAAAAATCTCCGCAAGAAATAGACACTTTTATGCCTGTTTCTTGCGGAAATTTCTCGTGCAAGTTTATAAATAAGATTGTGGTTGTTTAGTGCTCAAGCCAGCCCTTTGTGTCTCCGTTAGCAAAGACGCACTGCAGTCCGTCTCTACAGAAAACCTTTGCACCAAAAAAAACTTAATACCTTAAAAAGAACCTTTTCATCTCTTTAACAAAGACGCACTACGGTGCATCTCTACGGAAAACCTTTGAACCTAAAAAAACCTTTGTCCCTTTGCACCTCAGAACCTTAGTACCTTTTTTAAAAAACCTACCAAATAACTACACGTAAACTATCTGGTTGATACATTTTATCGCCTTTTTTTACATTAAATGCTTTATAGAATTCTGGCATATTGCTTAAAGGTCCATTTACTCTAAATTGTTCTGGAGCATGTACATCGGTCATGATTTGGTTAATCTTAGACTCATCTCTTCTGTTAATCATCCAAGAATAAGCATAAGAAAGGAAATAACGCTGATCTGGTGTTAATCCGCTAATTTTTTCATTATTTTTATACTGAGCAGTTTTCTTAAATGCCTCATATCCTACTACAACACCACCTAAATCGGCAATATTCTCTCCTTGCGTTGCTTCACCATTTACGTGCTTACCAAGTATAGTGAACTTATTATATTGGTCTACAATTAACTTCGTTTTACCTTGAAATTTTTTCAAATCTTCGGCAGTCCACCAATTATTTAGGTTTCCTTTTTCATCATATTGACTTCCTTGATCATCAAAACCATGCGTGATTTCATGTCCGAAGAAAGAACCTCCAAGAATTCCGTATAATATCGCATCATCAGGCATTCTTCCTTCATAACCAGGAACAATAATATTACAAGCCGGAATCACAATTTCGTTATTACTAGGATTATAATAAGCATTATAGGTTTGCGGTTGCATAGCCCATTCGTTTCTATCTACAGGTTTACCATATTTGTTTACCATATAATTATAATCCCAAGAATTGGCTCTCATTATATTACTGCAATAAGAATTCTTATCTATAGCAAGTTTGCTCATATCCTTCCATTTATCAGGATATCCAACTTTCATTACGATTTTATCTAATTTTCGTAATGCTTTCTCTTTTGTAGTATCGCTCATCCAATCTAGTTTCTTGATATGCAAACCAAATACGTCACGTATATTATTCCCTATTTCTAGTAATTTTTCTTTAACGCCTTTTGGCATATATTCAGCTACATATACCTGTCCTATTAATTCGCCTAAATAGCTGTTTGTTTGTCCAACAACTCTCTTCCAACGTGGTTTTTGCGCACTTACTCCGTTCATTACAGTCGAAAAGAATTTGAAGTTTTGCTTCTCAACATCCGCATTTAGGTATTCTGCATAAGAATTAACCAAATTCCATTTAAGGTATGTTTTCCATTCCTCAATAGGATATGTTTTTAGTAATTTATTTAATGAAGTAAAAAACTCAGGTTGTCCTACAATTACCGAATCGGCTTTGGCAATACCTAAAACTGGCAAAACTGTTTTCCAATCAATATTTGGAGTTGTTTTACCGAATTGTTCAATAGTAAGTTTATTGTAGTTTTTTATCGGGTCTCTAAGCGCTTCTAGTTTACGAGAAGATTTAGCCAAATCAGTTTCTAGCTTCATGATAGTTGCAGCGCTTTTTGTAGCCGTTGCTTCGTCTTCACCTGTAAATTTCATCATTGTTTTAAGATGAGTTAGATATTCCTTACGAATAGACTCATTTCGTTTATCAGTGTCAAGATAAAAATCTCTTTGTCCCATACCTAATCCGCCCTGACCAAAAAACAACGCATATTTTGTACTTATTTTATCGTCTTGACCTACATAAAATGAAAATGCCGGACTTGTACCAATAGTTTGCAAATATGCTATAGACTTTACCAAAGAAGGAACATCTTTTATAGCTGCGATTTTTTTCATTTCGCTATTAAGCGGAGATAAACCTGCTTTTTCGATAGCGATTGTATCCATTCCAGAAGCATAAAAATCACCGATTTTTTGTTTGTTACTTCCTTTTGCAGCCGATCCATCTGCAGCCGATTTTTCGCAAATACTTTTTATTTGCTCATTAATAGTATCCATAACAATCCTGCCGATACCGTTACTGCTATCAGTACTCGGAATTGGGTTTTTCTTAAACCAGCCATTATTGGCATAATTAAAAAAGTCATCTGCTGGATTTATCGTTGTGTCACGATTGGTTATTAAAGGATCCGGAAATACTGCTGGTTCTTTTTTGCCACAGCTCGAAACAACTATTCCCGTAAGTGTAAATACGATGAGCGTTCTAAATAAATTCATTAAGTTATAATTTTGAATGTTTTGATTAAATCTAACTAATTCCCGCTTGTTTGTTATAATATTCAAAAAACAAGAATGTAAATATAATTTTTTCTCACATACAAAATGAAACTTCAATTCTAAAAAAACAGATTATTACTGCTCCGTACAACACGTCAGATATAATTAAAATTATAAAGATTGTCTAAAAAGGGAACGCGGATGACACGGATTTACAAAAGTAAAGACGCAGATAAAAACGGATTTTGAAAATAATAAATATAAAATCCGTATTTATCTGTGTTTTCGCGATAGCGAATCCGTATCATCCGCGTTCCCTTTTATTGCCACAGATTTAAAAAAAACTTTGCGCTCTTTGCGTAAACCTTTGTGTCCTTTGCGGTTAAAATATTTGCGGTTAATATTCCTTACTTAATGACTGTTTTTAATTCCTGACGGTATTGCAAAGCACTTTTTCCTGTATAGGTTTTAAATAATTTACTAAAGTGACTGAAATTATTAAATCCGCTTTCGTAACAAACTTCATTTATACTAATCGGCTTTTCAGCCAAGAGTTTCGAAGCGTGTACCAAACGATATTCATTTACAAAAGTGGTAAAAGTCTTATTGGTGATTTTTTTAAAATATCTGCAAAAAGAAGGTGTAGTCATGCTCACCAAATCTGAAACCTCATCGATGGCAATAGCTTCCTGAAAATGATCTTTTACATAATTAAAAATAACATTTATGCGGTCATTATCCTGAGTATATAATTCTAACGAAAAACCATCGGCGTTAAGCACCGTATATTCTTCTGAGGATTCTAATTCATCTAAAATACTCAAGAGCGTTAGCAATCGTTCTAATGGAAGTTGCTTTTCCATCATTTCTATTTTCTTCCCAATTCGTTCTTTGGTTTCTCCCGCAAATGCAATTCCTGCTTTGGCTTGACCAAAAACATTTTGAACTTTTTTCATCTCGGGAACTCCAAAAAAATCATTCCCTAAAAATTCTGGTTTAATATGAATAACGGTTTCGTTTTTATTCCCCGTTTGCTCATTAGTAAATCCACAATGAGGCAAATTAGCACCTATTAAAATCAAATCTCCATTGGTATAATACGAAACATGACTTCCTATTTGTCGCTTTCCTGCTCCTCCGTTTACATAAACCAATTCTATTTCGGGATGATAATGCCATAGATGAGATTTACTATTCGTCTTTTCGGCATGTCTGGTATAGGTAAAAGAGCTTCCGTATGAGTTTGATATCACTTCAAGAGCTGGGGCGGTGGTCTTCATGATAAATTATTTAATAAATAAAACAAATTTAACTAAAACACCTAATATAATTCAAACTTTAACCTATAACGCTTTCGTAAATGAGAATACAGCATAGAAATTGGCAAATAGAGTTGTGTAAAACGATATATTCTTAAAGTAATTTAGCATCAGAGAATTAGAACTAATAATTAAAAAACTAAAGCCATGAAAAAGATTCTAAAATTAAGTCTAGTATTTGCAGTACTTTTTACAGGAATGAGTACTTATGCAATTGATGGAAATACCGATTTTGCCCTTCATGTAAGAAAAGGCGACGGTAAACTAATTACATTTTCTTTAAACAATGTAACAAAGGCATATCTTTCTATTTATGATAAAGATGGTACCTTAATTTACTCTGAGTATGCAACTGGTAAAGACGGAATTATAAAAACATTTGATTTGGCCGAATTGCCAGATGGAACTTATTTCCTGGATATAGAAGACAATGTAAAGAAATTGAGATATGCGATTAATGTTACCAATCAGGTATCAACAATGTCTAACAAATCTATTTCGCAAACATACAAAACAACTAATGCTAAAAATACAGCTGTAGCATTACGTTAGAAAATTGCATGCCCACATTTTATAAAAATGAATTTGTTTAGTTAGTAAAATCAAAACGTTATCGTTTAGAAACAGCCCTTTTAATGGTTAAAAGAGCTGTTTTTTTTGTTTATAATAATATCAAATATTCAAAATGGAGCATTTTTTTCAATAGTTTTTTATATTAAAATTATCTTTTATACGGCAACTACTACAAAAATGCAAAATACTGATTTAAAAAAAGTTATAAAAATAACATCCAAGAATCTTATGAATCCGTATATAATCACGATTTCAGCCGAAACACTTTTAAGTCAGTGACTTAGAGTAAAAATTAACATAAAAAATATTTTGTAGTTAGCGAACAATTTGTAGTTTTGCGCACCGCGATTTGAAAATTAAAACAAAAACAAAGACATGAAGAAGATTTTAGGATTAAGCTTAGTATTGGTTATTTTTTTGACAACAATGAGTACTTATGCAATTGATGGTAAAGGGGATTATATCCTGAATATAAAAACTGGAAATGGCAAAGTAGTTACTTTTACTTTGAATGGAGAACAGAAATCAGATTTCTCAATTCTAGATAAAGAAAGTCGCTTAATATATAAAGGAGCAACTACTAATGAATTAGAAACTTCAAAAACTTTAAGTTTAGAAGAATATCCTGCAGGAACTTATTATCTTGAATTTCAAGACAACGCCAAAAAAGTAAAACACGAAATTATCGTAAAATCTTCAAAAGCAAATAAAACAACTGACGAATCTTTTAATCAAAGTCCAGCTTTTCGTCGTTAAATTTTTCGCTTTTCATTAAGCAAAAACCAGTTACAATTTAGTTATTCTAGAAAGCCCAATTCTTATTAAGAGTTGGGCTTTCGTCTTTAATTTGTTTCTGTAATGATTTTATACAATTCATTACAATACTCAGCCTTATTATTTTGTTGGTTTCTTTTATTTTCCTGTCCCGTTTCATAAACCATAACCTGAAACCAAAATAAAACTCTTTTGGCCATATTCTGGGCTAAAGGATTTTTGTCGTCTAACTTCATTGTATTCAAATCCTTAATTTCAGATTTCCAAAATTTAAAATTACTATTATTCTTAGCCGATTTTAAATCTTGATCAAAACGAAGCGAAAGTTTATCTAAAAGTTCATTTTCCTGAATCTGTATCGCTTCCATTTTTGTCACTTCATCTTTATACTCTCTCGATTTTTTTATTTCGGCAATCTTGGTTCTTATAAAATTATCTTCGTTTGTATTAAAAAAAGTAATGGCTTTTTCATACGCATTTACCGAAAGAACCATTTCTTTATTAGTTTTTAAACTATCTGCTATGCGTAAATTTTTATCGTAGATTCTTTTAATAATTGTATCATTCTTAGGTCTTATATTTTTTTTGTAAGCCTGAATTTCTAACCAATCAAAAGCGCGAAGCATTTCGGATTGTTTTGGCCAAACATGCTCTTCATGAGCAACAAAAAGTGTGTTTACAATCTTTGCTTTATCTAGCCAATCTTTGTTTGCTACCATTTCCTGATAATTCATATCTCTATCTCCAACCATACCAACATACGAGAAATTATTAGACGGCGGAATAAGTTTATCCATACCATTAAACGAAGCTCCACAAGCAATAACTCCCTGAAAAGCACCCGAAGATATTCCGTAAAAACTAGCTAATCTTGCACCGCCCGAAAAGCCTGAAATATAGAGTTGCGAAGTATCAATAGGGTAAGTTTGTAAAACATCATCAAATAATCTATTAGCAACAGCAATATTAACTTGAGTAGATCCATTTCTTAAAGTATTGGAGCATACCAAAATATAATTGTACGTTTCTGCTGCCAATATAAATGGTTCAATCCCTTTTTTGCCACTGCCTCCTGGTTCAAAAATAAAAACCAATGCCAACGGGGTTTTAGCATCATACTTTTTAGGGAAATATATTGCATACGATTCTGATGGAGTCGTTGCAATTTTTACCGAATCGATAATAACTCCCGTTTGCAACAATTGCTTATCTTGACTATAACCAAAAACCGTAACAAAAAGAAACAGAATATAATAAGTAGTGTTTTTCATAACACTAAAATATAAAAAAACCTTTCATCTCTGAAAGGTTTCTAAATTAATAAAATTCTCTATGATGAGATATTATTCTTCTTTTTTAGGATTAATTTGTTGTTGCAACATTTCCTTAGCATTAAGTGATGTAACTACTTTTTTTCCTGTTTTGGATTCTAATTCTTTTAAAGCCACTTTTGCAACGTTACCACCTTGTTTAGCAACGTCTTTACTTTCATCAAAACTTTCTGGTTTAATAGCGCTAGAGATTTCTTTTGTAGATGCTTCAGCCAACATATTCAGAATTAATTCTGTATTTGTCATGTTATCTCTCAAATTCTCTTTCTTCAATCCTTTAAGTATTTTATACTCTTTAGTTGTTTTTCCTGACCATGCATTTGAAATGATATCTGTTAATGTTGCAAATTGAGTTCCTTCTTTAATTCCTCTATTTTTCCATTCGTTAGTTAATTCTTTACGAATCTCAATACTTTTTAAACGCTGATTTATCCAGCTTTCAGAATATCCTAATTGCAAATACTGCTCTAAAGCTCTGTCTATAGAAAGTTCAGGATCCTGCATTTCATCCAAACGCTCTGAGGCTATTTGTGCCAACCATAATTTAAATGGTTCTGCCTTGGGTGATGGAATTGATTGTATCATCCTAAATAATTGCTCTGTATCTGCAACATCTGTTAAACGCATTTTACCATCAAGAGCCTTCATTTTCAAACTGTGACAATTCGTCACGGTTTGGTTTCCTTCTATCTTTAAACGCTGCTTTAACTTACGCCAATAAGCATTAGCATCAACACTCTTTGTTAATACATCAATTACATCAACAATAGAAAAATACCATTTCTCCTCTTCTTGATTCCAGATAGTTCTTACTTTTTTTTCTTCAAATACCTGAATACCTTCCTGCTTATTCATTTCCTATATTCTTCTTTAAAATTACTCAAGCTCAATTAACGTTCCCCTAAATTTAATACAATATATCCAAAATCAAATATATTTAAAAACTTTACAATAAATAAGAAAAAGCTTATTTAAATTTATGCGCAATAAATTAATAGCAAGATATATACCCCTCTTTAAGACATAAAAAAAGCAGCTCGATTATAGCTGCTTTTTTAATTAGTAAATCTTTATAGAGAATATTATTTTCCTGCTAATAATTTTTCTAAATATTCCACTTTATCCTTTTCGGCTTGAACCAAACGTTCGTAAAGCTTTTTGTTTTCTTCTACTGTTTCCATTAATTTATCTAATGGATTGAAAGTACAATTATTAAGTCCAAAATAGTTGTTAGGACTTTCATTGAAAGTATTGAAATAATTAATTGCTGCTTCGTCCGAAAAATTCTTAATAGCTTCTACAGTTACACCAAGAGCTTTTGCAACTTCAATCAGTTTTTCTTCGTCTATGGTTTCGCTATTTTCTAAAGCCGATACAGCTTGTTGGTTTGTTCCTAAAGCCTGTGCCAAAGCTTCCTGTTTCATATCACGAAGTTCACGAATACGGCTAATTTTTCGCCCTATATGATTTGGTTTTGTAAGTGTGCTCATAATTCAAAGATAATGATTAAGTATAATAAAAAACAAGATGTAAAAAACATATTTAGCGCTGTACAATACGGCAAAAAATGATTTGGTACAGTACAATCGATTCCTTCCTTCGCCGAAGCAAAACAAAAGTAAGATTTTTATTTTAATGTTATTCAGTTTTTTGTGTTAATTATTCTTAATTTAATTTGCTTTATAAAAAAAATATTTGTTAAATTTGAACACTTAATTAACACTTTAAAAACCAGTAGCCTATACATTAAAATTACTTTTTAGAAAATTACTCCAATTCAAAACTAAAACTAAAAGGTAGTATTATGGCTAATCTGCAAATTCCTGACGCTCTATTGGTGAAGAACTATGTTGAAGGTAACGAAAGTGCTTTGTCAACATTGATAAAAAGACATGAATCTAAGATTTATGGATTTATATATTCAAAAATAGCAGACCGAGACATATCAAATGATATTTTCCAAGACACATTTATAAAAGTAATAAAAACATTAAAAAGCAATTCTTATAACGAAGAAGGTAAATTCCTTCCTTGGGTAATGCGTATATCACATAACTTAATTGTGGATCATTATCGAAAAAATAAGAAAATGCCAATGTATAGAGAAACCGAAGAGTTTTCGATATTCTCCGTCATGTCCGATGATTCCTTAACGATAGAGAACAAAATGATTATGGATCAAGTCGAGGTCGATTTAAAAAAATTAATCGAAGAACTTCCAGAAGATCAAAAAGAAGTACTTGTAATGCGTATGTATCAAGATATGAGCTTTAAAGAAATATCTGAAATTACAGGCGTAAGTATTAATACAGCATTAGGAAGAATGAGATATGCGCTTATGAATATTAGAAAAATTATAGAGAAGCATCAAATTATTTTAACTAATTAATATACTAAACTGAGCAATAGTCCGTTGTTATATAAAATAAACATTTATTAGCATGGCAAAAATTTACTCAAAAAAAGCAATGATTAGTAAAAATCTAAAACCCAACAAAGAAGTAGTTTCTTTTTTATTAAGTTATTCACAAGCCTTAACAGTAGTGAAAATCGAAGATAAAAGTTTTGAGATTATAGCTAATTAAACAACCCACAACAACTGTCGGATGTTTTGAAAGTAAATGAATTAATCAAATTGGTCGTTTGATTAAAAAATCACTAAGTGCAGGAATGCAATTAGTGATTTTTTTGTTTTTTAGAAGGTTGACCATTATAGTATTCATCAATAACCGATTTTCTTCCAATAGTCTTAGTAATAATATCTTTATCAAGATCCCATCCGCGAGCAGGCGAATATTCTCGACCGTACCAAATAATCTCAAGATGTAAATCATTCCAAACCTCTTCAGGAAAAAGACGTTTAGCATCCTTTTCAGTTTGAGTTACATTTTTTCCGTTAGACAAATTCCATCGATACATCAACCTATGAATATGAGTATCTACCGGAAAAGCAGGAACGCCAAATGCTTGTGACATTACAACACTTGCTGTTTTATGCCCCACCGCAGGTAATTCTTCCAGATATTCATAACTCTGAGGAACCACCCCGCCATGTTTATCAATTAGGATATGCGACAAACCATAAATACCTTTAGCCTTCATAGGCGATAAACCACACGGACGAATAATCTCCTGAATTTCTTCAACCGACATTTTAATCATATCATACGGATTATCAGCCTTTGCAAACAATATAGGTGTAATCTGATTCACGCGAACATCAGTGCACTGAGCCGACAATAAAACAGCGATTAATAAAGTATAAGGATCTTTATGATCTAGCGGGACAGGGATAGTAGGATATAATTCTTTTAACGTATTTATAACAAAAGTTACCCGTTCTTGTTTATTCATTTCCGTAAATTTAATCCCGTAAAAATAGTACAAATTTTATCATGAGCCTAATCCAGCTTTCCGTTACAACACCTCATCATGGTCGTAATATTTTTATGCATTCGCAAGAGCTTCCGCTGGTCGCTTTGCTAATACATAAAATATAAACCACCATAATTCCGGGGTTTCCACTACAATCTGGGCTAACAAATCGGGAATTATAGCAAAGTCAGTAGGTAATTATGAAAACCACAATGGTAATTATTTTAGGAATCATTTCGCAGATTTGTTTCGGACAGAATTGCGGTTGCAATAAGCAACGCCAATTAAATGAAATTATATCTTGTAAAAAGACAATTTTTAAAAATGGAGCAAAAATTTACCGACAATTTAATTGTGATTCATCTTGGGTAGTTTTCGAGAGTAAAGCTGCGAAAAAGAAAATACTTTTTTCGTTAGATAGAGAATTGATTGAGTTAACGGAAAGATTAGGATATTCTAGTTGGACAGAATATAAAAAAGCCTTTATCATAGAAAATCGCTTAGTTTCTGGCTGCTGTGATCCACCTGAATTTATATTGTTTGATAAAAACGATGGAAGAAAAATAGCCGAAATAGGTAGAGAAATATATCATAGCGAAATCGAAGAATATCCATATTTCATAAGTATCGATAAAGAAAAAGGAACTTTTTTAAGTTTTTTAAATTTAGAAACGAATAGAATTTTTAGAATTAATTTGCCAAAAGGAAGAATTGAAGAGACTTTAAAATATGCGAATAGTATTTTTCCAGAATCATTATTTGAAAAAGGAGAAATTAAAAATGGTATTTTTGAAATTAAATATAAATACAAAAAAAGAGAAAAAGACAATTGGTCTATTGGGAAAGTTATTGTTGATTTAAATAAATATAAATAGTAACAAAATTTTGAAAATCTAATAATCAAAAACTCAAATAACCAGAGAAGTCGAAGTCAGTTTAAAAAACAATAATAAAAAAACATAAAAATGACAACATTACAAATAGGAGATAAAGCACCAAATTTTTCAGGAACAGATCAGGACGGAAACACACATAAACTAGCCGATTATGCAGGCAAAAAACTAGTAGTATTCTTTTATCCAAAAGCAAATACGCCAGGATGTACAGCTGAAGCTTGCGATTTAAGAGATAACTACGAACGTTTTCAAGCAAATAATTATGCGTTATTAGGAGTTAGTGCCGATGCTCAAAAAGCACAAGCTAAATTTAAAGAAAAATACGATTTCCCGTTTCCATTATTGGCCGATGAAGACAAATCAGTGATTCAAGCTTTTGGAGTTTGGGGACCTAAAAAATTCATGGGACGAGAATACGACGGAATCCACAGAACAACATTCGTAATTAACGAAAAAGGAATCATCGAAGACATAATTTCAAAAGTAAAAACAAAAGAACACGCAGATCAAATCTTGAAGTAGAGATTACAGTTTCGGTTTTTAAACTCAGTTCTCAGACGATCTTTGTCAAAGTTCAAAACTTTGACAAAGATTCTTTCCCTGTTCAGTCAGACAATATTGTGGTTGTTTTATGCGCAATCTGCGCCTTTGTATCTATGAACCTCAGTGTCTTTGAAGCTTTCTCAACCAATCTTTTTAAGCAAAGTTTAAAGGCATAGCTCACGGTTTCAACCGTGTGATACCGATTGTAATAATACATCGCGCTTCAACGGTTGAAACCGTTGGCAATGTTTTGTTATATAAATCTCACTAACTATCCTCCAAAAACAAAAAAGCATCAGTTTTATAACTGATGCTTTCGTATTTAAAACCTTTGCCTCTTAGGACCTTAGTTCCTCAGAGCCTCAGTAACTTAATTCGATTCTTTTAAAACTTTATTCGGTTCATAACCAAATAAGTGATGTTCTTTTATGATTTCGGCAATACCTTTAGGGAGCATTGGTTCCCATCCAGGTTTTCCTTGGCTAATCATTTTTAATACCTCTCTAGAGAATACCTCTAACGTATGTGGATCGAAATCGGCTACATCAACAACTTTACCATTGAATTTAAAGAACTTGTACAATTCTTTCATTCTAGGATGTACTTTTAAGTTAGTTGAATTCATGATAGTACCATCTTCGTCAATCATTGGGTATAAGAATACTTTCATGTCGCGGTAGAATAATTTTCCGAAAGCTTCAAGAATTCCTCCACTTAAATGGCGGTAGTATTTCTCATCAAATATGTCGACTAAATTGTTAACACCCATTGCTAGTCCCATTCGGGCTTTGGTATAATTAGCAAAATATTCAACAACTTTATAGTATTCCTGGAAGTTCGAAATCATTACAGTTTGTCCTAGCGAACAAAGTAATTCGGCTCTATCCATAAAATCGCGCTCATCGATTTCTCCATCAGAACGAAGATTAGATAAAGTGATTTCAAAAATTACCAGTGTATTGTCTTTTTCGACTTTGTTTTCTTCGAGAAACATTTTTAATGATTTCTCGTACATATCCATATTAACTTTCGTTACAGGACGAAAACTTCCGCGTAAGGCAAGAATATTCTTTTTGTATAATATCGCAGCAGGAAGAATGTTTTTACCTTCAGGATTGAACATAACGGCATCTGTCATTCCATTTTTAACCAATTGCAAGCTAATCAAACGATTATCTACATCGGCAAAACGAGGACCAGAAAAGTTAATGGTATCAATTTCAAGCTGATCTTTATCTAAGTGATCGTATAAATAACGAAGTAATCTTTTAGGATCGTTGTATTTATAAAATGCTCCATAAATTAAGTTTACTCCAAGAATACCTAATGTTTCTTGTTGTAATCGAGCATCAGTTTCTTTAAAACGAATATGAAGAATAATTTCATTATAAGCTTCATCAGGTTCAATCTGGTATCTAATTCCTACCCAACCGTGACCTTTAAATTGCTTAGCAAAATCTATCGTTGCAACAGTATTTGCGTAGCTAAAGAAAAGTTTTGTAGGGTGTTTTTCTCTGCTTAAACGCTCTTCGATTATTTGCCCTTCAAGAGTTAACATTTTCTTTAATCTCTCTTCAGTAACATAGCGGCCATCACTTTCAATTCCGTAAATGGCGTCACTAAAATCCTTGTCGTAAGCAGACATCGCCTTTGCAATTGTTCCAGACGAACCACCAGATCTAAAAAAATGCCTTACTGTTTCTTGCCCCGCACCAATCTCTGCAAAGGTTCCGTAAATATTTTCGTTTAGATTTATGCGTAGTGCTTTGTCTTTTATGGATGGTATCTGAGCGATGACTTTGTCACCTTTAAGTTTTATTTCTATACCCATTTTATTTTAAATATGGCTGATTTGTTACAAAGTTAGTAAATTAGGCTTCTAATGAAAGATAATTAATCCTATTTTTGTAAAAAAATAAAGTACAATTGAAGGTATATTTTTTAGGCACAGGTACATCTCAAGGCATTCCGATAATAGGGGTTGATCATCCAGTATGCAAAAGTACTGACCCTAAGGATAAAAGACTTCGAGTATCAATTTGGATTAGTTGGGATGACCACTCTTATGTGGTAGATTGTGGTCCCGATTTTAGACAACAAATGCTCACGTGTAACTGTCAGAAATTAGATGCAATTTTATTTACACACGAGCATGCTGATCACACTGCAGGGTTGGATGATATACGTCCGTATAATTTCAGACAAGGCGAAATGCCAATTTATGCTCACGAACGTGTTATTGGTAATTTAAAAAAACGTTTTGATTACGTTTTCGAAACCGTAAATAAATATCCAGGTGCACCATCAGTAAAAACCATCGAGGTAATTAACGATGAACCATTTGCTGTGGGAGATAAAATGGCAATCCCGGTAAATGTTATGCACGGAGATTTACAGGTTTTTGGGTATCGAATAGATGATTTTGCTTATTTGACAGATGTAAAAACTATTGAACAAGTCGAAATTAACAAATTAAAAAACTTAAAAGTATTAGTGATAAATGCATTACGTGTAGAGCCACACGATACACATTTTAATTTGCAGGAAGCCCTAGAATTTATAACTTTGGTTCAGCCAGAAAAGGCTTATTTAACACATATTAGTCATGTATTAGGATTTCATGAAGAGGTACAAAAAACGCTACCTAAAAATGTTTTTCTAGCCTATGATAATTTAGAAATCACAATTTAATTATATTTAAAAATGAAAAAATCCCTATTGCTTTACCTTTTTATCATTGCGATACTTATGAATATATTTACCTATATGTTTTATAGTAAAGAAGTAAAGTTTGAACAGGAACGTTATGTTAAAACAACAAAAAAACTTAGAGACAGCCTTAATTTAGTAGAAACGAAATTAAACGAAGCCAATTACTTTTCATTAGAAAATAATCAAAACGCTCAAAATTATTTTGATTCCTCAGATGCTTCAAAAACGATTCAGTACGAGAAGCTAATTCCTATCGTTACAGAGAAATTAATGGACCTTAATGCGAACCCAAAAGGGAACCCATATACAGGACAAGATCAAATAGGAGCAAATAAATTTATCATCAATAAAGTAAAGGTTTTAAATCATAGATGGATTATTGCAGATTTTAGCGATGGAGAAATATGGGGAGAAGTCTTATTAAAATACTTTGTTAATAATGATGAAAGTATTACTTTTGAAGTAAATCAATCATTATTATACCAAAAATAGGATTCCTAGAACAGTATAATAATTGTATAACAACTAATAAATAGAACATATGAAAAAAGTATTTTTATTTTCGATTATTATAGGTCTTACTTTTTCTTGCGCTAAAAAAGTTTCTCAAGAAGAAACTAAACCAGTCAAAGAAGAAGCTAAACCTGAGCATATTGTAGGAGGAGATTCAGATGCACATGGATGTAAAGGATCTGCTGGTTATACTTGGTCGGCTGTTAAAAATGAATGCGTGCGATTATTTGAAGTTGGAACAAAGTTAGAACATGCCAAAGATGGTAAAACGTATTCTACTGTAGCTTATGTTATTTTTGAAAAGGATGGAAATAAAGCCGAGCTTTTTCTTGATACAGAAGAGGGAACAATTATTTTAGAACGAAAAGCCGAAGGAGAACCTTGGGTTAATGGAGATTACGAATTAATACCTTGGAAAGGTTATGTACTTAAAAAAGCCGGTAAAATTATTTATACAGGCCAGTAAATAGAAAATATATAACAAAGGCGAGAATTACTTCTCGCCTTTGTTGTTTTTATATAAATCTATTATTTTTTGCCACAGATTAAAATGATTTTCAAAAACAATAGACGAAATCCGTTTTTATCTGCGTTTTCGCTTTAGCGAATCTGTTTTATCTGCGTCCTTTTTGAGCAATAGAATCTTAGTCTTTGCGAGCTTTGCGGAACTCTTAGCGATTCTTTGCGGTTAAATTAAATATTCTGTTTTATAAAATCGGTTGTTACCACTTGAGCAAACTCATCGTTTAGGCTGGCAAGAGCAGTTTGGTGAATTGTCTCAGCACTAAATTCCTGACCACTTAATCCCTTCTTATTAAAAGTAGCTGTTGCATCAGAAATTAAAAAGGTATTGTAACCAAAATTCCCAGCCATTCTAGTAGTTGTCGAAACACAATGATCAGTTGTTAAACCTACAATAACAAGCGTATCGATTTTATCGTCATCAAGTTGTTCTTTTAGACTTGTACCAATAAAAGCACTATTTACATTCTTCTGAATTACTGTTTCTCCTAAATCAGGTTTTACAATATCTTTAAAAGCATTTCCAGGATTGGTTTCATGAAGTAAAGAATTTGGATTAGAAGAACAATGTTGAATATGGAAAATAGGTAATTTATTAGCTCTCCAAATTTCGAGAAGTTCACTTGCATTTTTTTCGGCATTTGGGTTATTGCGTTCTCCGCCCCAATATTCGATATTATCAAAACCTTTCTGGATATCAATTAGAATTAATGCGGGATTGTCAAGTTTAGATATTTTCATTTTTATAGTTTAGTTGATATAGTTGCTTATAGTTTTAAACCTCTTTTTTCCATCTCTTCAGCGAGTTTTTTAGGAATTGGCCGGCAAGAACAATTTTTTTGATGTAATAAGTGCCATTCCAATCGTTGTTCAAAAGTTGGATTTTTTGGCATTTTGTTTTCTTTATGCCATGTTGCGTTTAACTTGCTTGTCATCACTTTTAGAGTTTAAAATGATAATCCGTTATTTCCCTTTTTGAAGTTCCTCTAGTTTTTGTTTCGTTTCGATATTTTCTTTGTTGATGGATAACGCTTTTTTGTAATTGCTTATTGCATTGGGTTTGTCGCTTACTTGTTTGTAATAATCTCCCATAGAATCATATACATTAGCACTTTCTGGATAATTTTTTATATTTAGTTTAAAGAAATATTCAGCTTGAGGTAAATTCTTTCTTCCTAGTGCCATATACCCACATTGATTAATAGGAGCTTCAGGAGGATGTATTTTATACCCCATTTTTTCAGATACATTTTGATAATGTTTTTCAATTTTTGTAGGTAATGCCATCCCTGTATCCATTAAATCAGTAATAGTCAAGTTAAGATTATAGAAGTTAAAAATAAATCTAAGTGCGTCATATTCGGCAATGAAGGGAACAGAACCATGACTGTCTTTGTCATAATATTTGTATTCAAAATGTAATTGGTTTTGTTTGTTCTTTTTTAAATCATTGGCTAAGTCTAAAATCGAACGAATATGTCTTGTAACTTGAGTTGTATCTTTTTTTACTCTAAGCGTGTCCATACCAGCTTCCATCGTATTGGCAATACCCAAAAATAAACTGGTGTTCTTGAATTTTTTCTCAGCAAATGTTTTTTTACTTTGCTCTAAAAATTTCTGTTTGTCCCACCACATACTTGGATCGATAGAAACATAAGAATTAAATAAATTAGTATGATTTGCAAGTACATTTATAACTGTTAAACCGCCAAAAGAATGCCCAATTAGCATTTTGTACGGAGCAGTAGGATAGTTGGTTTCAACGTATGGAATTAATTCTTTTTGGATAAATGCAATGAAATTTTCATTTCCACCAGTAGTTTTACTTGCTTCGCTAGTCATCATTGGTAAATCAGATTCGATATGAGTAGGAGTTAAATCACGGGCTCTATCGGTATTGAGTATTCCTACTACAATCATTTTTGGACAAATTGTATTACCGTTCATAGCACTTAATTGCTCTGTCATACCTACAACCGAAGTAAAATGTACGTTTCCATCTAATAAATAAAGAACCGGATAATGTTCTGTTTTTGGAGAACCTTTGGTATAACCATCAGGAACATATATCCAGACTTTTCGGTCTTCATTTAATATCTTAGATTTAATAGTTTCAATCGTACCAATTGTAATCTTGTTATCCGATTGAGCTTTTGCAAAAAACGAAATGCTAATAAAAAGTAGCGAGAATAATAGTTGTTTCATAGTTAGTTAGATCAGTTTAGATGGTTAGTCTTATTCCTTATTATTTGTTACAAGAAACGATAGTTTAAAGATATAACGATTTATTCTAAATAAGAAAAGGGAGGTGTAAAATATGAAAAGTAAATGCGTAAAAAGATGTTGTAAACAAGGAAGATGTAAAAAGTGAGATGTAAAAGAAGAAAGTAAGATATGAAAAGAAAGTAATTTAATTCCAACCACGTTCCTTGATTATTTCATTTGCTATTTCATCGACATACTCTAAGCTTTCATCTTTGGTAGGATTCGTAGCAATTAATATAATTTCCTCACGAATGAATGTATCATTTGTAATTCTTCCAAAAATGGAGATAATCCAATATTTCCATATTTGATCATTTGTTTTCAAGATATTAAGAATTTCTTGTGTAATATTTTCGTTGATGCTTACAAGATATTCAGAAACTGGCTTCGCAACTGGCCAATTGCAATCTTGAAGCCATTCTAATAATTCCGGAATTATTGATTTCAGTTCCAGATAAGAATAGTTTTTTAAATTTTCGGCTCTTTTTATATCGTGCTTGTCTTTTGGAATTAAATCCTTTGTGTTTATCTCCATTTTTATTGATTCCTACTGTATTGTTACCATTGTTGACTAAGAAATAGTTTTATATTCTAATAATTCTAGATATGGATTTCCTTTTAAACCAAGTAACAGCCCAAACGCAGGTTCAGTTTTATAGCCTTGTTGTTTTAATTTGATAATTTCTTGTCGAAAGTTCTCGCCTTTGGTTTGTAATATTTCATATTCTATAATCATGTGTCTGTATCCATTTTGTTGGTTTACAGGAATATTTTGACCAAAGATTTCAATTTCAAAATCTTGAGTTTTAAAATTAGCAATTATGGTTTCCTTATTATCAATTAGCGTTTGTTGAATTTCAAAATCGCTCTCATTACCGAAAGCAGTATTTAGTTTCTTAATGAATTTTTGTTTATTTTCCCAATAACAAATAATATCCAAATCACTGTTTTCGATATCTATATTTATAGGAATCGTTCCAACCAGAATAGGATTGAATTCGGTAATTTTAGACAACATTTCTTTGGAAGTAAGTACTTCGTAAGCTTTGGATTGTTTACTATTTCCATTTTTTAAATAATTGATATTGGTAAAATCTATCATTGCAATTGGTTATAGGAATTGTTTAATAAAAAAAGGTTTTAAATAAAATATTTAAAACCTTTTGTATTTATGTGATTTCAAGTTTACTATTTGAAATTTAAAGATATGACAATTTAGTATTACTGATAGAAATTGAAGTTATAAAATGAAATCTTACTTATTTAAAGGAAGAACAGAAGGTATAATTTCATTAATAAATTCAGGATTCCTAAAATGAATAATATTTTCCAATATTTTTTAGAAGTCTGAAAGTTTGGATTTTTAGTGTTTTTTATAAAAAGACCAGCAGCAATTAATATTGCTGGTAAAATAAAATCTAGTAAATTTTCTATTCTCATTATTGTGTTTTTTGTTATTGAGTCAGAATTGAATTAAAAGTATATTTCATTTCTAACCACGTTTAAAATTATAGAGATTTTGATGGTTTTACAAAATTTGATTGCAATTTAAGAATTACAACTGAAATATTTTCAGAAAAGAGATACTGTCATAAAAATGATTATATAAATCCAAAAGTTATACAGTATTGTAAAGCTAAAACCATATAAAATACTTCTTGAATATGAATCTTTACAGACAGATGATTTTTTAAAGACAAGCCTTAAAGCTCTAAAAAAAATCCAATAAAGCATTGCTATAAAAGTTAGAATAGAAATCCATATTATCGCTCCAAAAGCCCAAAATAAATAACTTATTATAATTGCCATAATAAACCATAAAACCAAGCTTACAAGAACTCCTAATATGCCCTCACCAACATCGGGAACAGAAGAACTGCTTCCTTCTAGTACTAAGTCTTTTAAGAATTCTAATTTCTTTGATTCAAAACGATCTGTTATTTTTCCTAAATTATCTTTTATTTTCACTCCTCTATATAATCCGATTGAAATAAATAAGAAGAAAGCTAAGGATAAAATTGTTGTAGATAGTAATGAGTTTTCAAAAATAGAATTATGATTTCCAAGTCCAAAAAGCCAAACAGATAAAATGGTCAAGCTAATAACAATAAGAGTAATTATAAAGATGTTCTTGGAGTTAAGAATTTTATAATTACTCATTTTGAAATTTATATTGAATTGTTTTTTAAACTGAAAAGCGTGATTGGATTCTGAAAACTATTGTGCTAACCAATTTTTAAAATCAAAGAAATTTTGTGGAGCAACTCCATGACCAACAGGATATTCTTTATACGAAACCGGAATGTTTAGGTTTTCTAGAATTGAAGGTGTTTTTCTAGCCCAATCAATAGGGATTACCTGATCTACAGTTCCGTGAGAAGCAAATATTTTTAGGTTTTTGAAGTCGTTTTTCTCGTAACCTTCTTTGATGATTTCATCGTTAAAATAGCCACTCATTGCAACTACTCTCTGAATTTTTTCAGGATAAGAAAGTGCTGTTGCATAACTTAAAATTGATCCTTGACTAAAACCAATTAAGGTTATATTGTTTGGATCTATTGGGTAATTTGCAGTTAACTCATCAATGAAATTTGCAATTAAATCACGTGATGTTTTAGCTTGTTCGTTATCAGAGAATTTGTTTTGATCAGCGTCAAAATTAATGGCGTACCATGCATAACTACCATATTGCAAATCATAAGGCGCTCTAGCCGAAATAACATAATAATTATCAGGAAGCTCGCTAGCAAAAGAAAATAAATCTTCTTCGTTGCTGCCATATCCGTGAAGTAATAATAATAGAGGGTTTTTGTCTAAGATAACTTTTGGTTCTCTTATTTTATATTCTAAAGATAAATTCATTCTTTTAATGATAAATTGTGAGTTGTAAATTGTGAAATGCAGTTGGTGGCTCTTAGTTTATATCAAAAACTAACCGATGCTTTTAAACCATTTTTGAAAAAACGCACCTACCAAAGGCACAGGTTTAGTTTCGCCTTTTATAGCGCTAAAAATTCCGTATGTCCATAAAATAGAGATACAAATCCACATTGGGAAAGTAATCATAAAGCTATCAAAATTACTTATAATAAGTCCGAAAGAGATAAAAGTTAAGGATAATCCTAATGCCTGACGTATATGAAAAGAAGCAAAGCTATTTTTATTTTCGGAGTTCATCGACATCGCGATTAAAACACCAATAATTAATATATAACTGGTAATAGCAGGAGTTTTTCCTTCTTCGATTGAGTTGTTCATTCTTGTGTTTTATAGTTTTTTTACTTTCGATATTAAGATTAAAATGATTTTTGAATCATCTATAAATTAGGCTTAATTTTTCTTAATCTCTTAATGGTAAAATTTTAATTCTTTTTTATTTTTCTACTATCAATTGATTCTGATTCACAATTCCGTAAACAGAACCTTTCAATGGAGTTCCTAAAAAGGCTGAATTCTTAGATTTAGATAAGATATTGCTTTTTGCAAAAACACTTTCTCCATTAGGATTAAACAATGTAATATTTGCTTTAGCGCCTTCGGCAATTGTATCATTTTCGATATCAAAAACAGATTTTCCTAATGTTAGTTTTTCGATAACAGTTTCTAGAGGCAATACGGTTAATAAAGCACCAAAAGCACTTTCTAGACCAATTGTTCCATTTTTAGCCATATCAAATTCCATTTTTTTGAATTCGATATCAATCGGATTATGATCAGATGTAATCATATCGATAGTTCCGTCAAGAATACCATTAAGCAATGCTTGTCTGTCAGTTTCTGTTCGTAATGGTGGTGTAACTTTAAAGCGGGTATCAAAACCTTCTAATTTTTCATCGGTTAAAACCAAATGATGTACAGCAACACTAGTCGTTACGTTTAACCCTTTTGCTTTAGCATCTTTAATTAATTGAACAGATTTGGCAGTCGAAATGGTTGGTATATGAAGTTTTCCTCCTGTATATTCTAATAAAAATAAGTTGCGAACGATTTGTAATTCTTCGGCTAAATCTGGAATTCCTTTTAATCCTAATTTTGTCGAAACAATTCCTTCATTGGCAACACCATTTCCTTTTATATTTTGATCTTGCGAGTAAGCAATTACTAAACCATCAAAATCCTGAACATATTGCAAAGCAATCTTTAAGAGGTTGGCATTGTCAAGACTTTTATTATAATCACCAAAAGCTACCGCTCCGGTTTTTTTCATGTCAAATAATTCAGCCATATCTTTTCCTTCACTTGCTTTAGTTAAAGCTCCGATAGGAAAAAGTTGTGTTGCAAAACCATTCGCTTTGTTTTTTACAAAATTTACCTGCGATTGGTTATCAATAATCGGGAAGGAGTTAGGTTGTAAGGCAATGGCAGTAAATCCGCTTTTTGCAGCTACATTCAATCCGTTTGAGATAGTTTCGCGGTCTTCATAGCCTGGTTCTCCAAGTGAAACACTACTATCAAACCATCCTTGCGAAATATGTAAATTGTCGAGTTTTATCTCTTCGGCATTTTCAGTATTAGGAAGTGAGGTTCCTATTTTTTCGATTAAACCATCTTTAATTAAAATATCTGCAGTCTTATTATGAAACGGACTTTTAGAATCTATAATTTTTGCTTCACGGATGATTATTTTCATATGTAGATAAATTTATTTTAATTGAAACAATTAAGTTTTAAAATAGTAAAGCTTAATTTATTTGAGCATTAAGTTAATAAAGGAAAAACTTAATTTTCTTAATAGTAAAAAATTACTTCACAAACCTGATAATTGCCATTTCTAATGCTAAAAATAACAGTGCAAAGATAACAAACCATTTCCAAATTTGATTGTCAGTTCGTTCAGTTTGTAAGGTGTTAAAAATAGTCGAAATCGTATCGGCAGTTTTGTAGTCAGAAACTAGATTTGCATTGACTTGGCCTAAATCGCTTTCGCTTCGTTTGTAATTAAAACTTACGTTTTCTAACGCTTCTTTTTTATTATAAATGGTATAATTACCAGCTTGTTCAGGATAATCGTTGAAAACGATTTTTACTTTGTTATTTAAAATCTGCTGAATCGGAATAAATTGTTCATCAGTTCCTCGTACTTCCAGGATTGCATCTTTAGATAATAAGGCTTCAACAAAATAAGGCTGATTATTACCAATTGTAATGGCAATTATTCCAGATTTCTGATTGTTTTGTGCCATTTTATAAAAAATAGGTACAATTAATGGCGATTGCTGAAAGTTAGAATTAATACTGTTTATAGGTGCTGAAAAAATTGAAACTGCCGAAACTTGATTTTGTATCGAAGTTAAAAAAGCAGTTTGATCTTCATAAGATAAAGCTGCGGAATAAGAACTTGTAATGGGGAATGAACTCTTAGTTTTTGGATATTGGAAGTTCTTAATTTTATTTTCGAAAACACCTGAGAATATAGGATGATCAAAATTGATTTTTGTAATCAGTTTTTCTTTGTTTTCAAGTGACCCCATTTGTACTTTGCCAAAATTTGACAGAAATGAATTCATATTGGCAACAGCAATTTTCTCAGACGGAATAACAATAACGTTGCCGCCTTTGGATACAAAGGATTTTAAAGTGGTTTGTAATGCTTGCGGAATTTCTTCTAGCTCATTCAAGACAATTGCATCTTGTTTGTCCAGACTATTGTAATCCAGCGAACGGATGTCAAAATTATGGTAATTGAACTCTTCAGATGTATAAATTCGAGATAAGAAATTGCTCTTTGCAGGATCTCCTATACTAATAACGTTGGTTTTTTTAGGGTCGGAAATGCTGAAATACAATTTATTGTCATATTCTAGACCATTGTCTTCAATAGCTACATAACCATGAAAAGCTTGTTTAGGAATGGTAAAGTTGACTTTTTTCTTTTTGGTGTCAAAATTTACAATAGTCTTAGCGATTAGTTTTCCATTGTTGAATAAAGACATAGAGATAGGTTTGAAATCCTCCCCATATCCAGATAAATTAATGCCTATATCATAAAAGTTATCTAATGTCTGATTGATGTAAACACTATCAATCGCCACGTTGTTTTTTTGCTCTGCTTTTGGAATTATAAAATAAGGAGCATCTTCGGAGTTAATATTTTTTAATTGTTTTTCGTTCAGTCCAACTGCATCTGTAATAATAATAATGTCTTTTTTAAAGGCAGATTTGCGAGCTTTAACTTTTGCTATTATATTGTCAAGCTCAAAAGGAGTCGCGCTATAATTTAGACTTTGTAATGAGTTACGAACTGATTTTATGTCGGTATTCCAATAATTTTCAGTGTTAGTTAGTAAAGAAAATTGAGCATTTTCGGGCGTATTTTCTAATAATTCCTGAACGGCACGTTTTAGTAGTTCGCCTTTTTTTCCTTTTGCCTGCATACTAAACGAGTTGTCAAGAATGATATACATTTCGTTATTCGCATTTTTGCTGTCTTTTGCTGTAAAATAGGGTTGAGCAAAGGCAAGAATAAGGCAGGTAAGTAGTAATAATCGTGAAGCTAATAAAAGCCATTTCTTGATTTTAGAACTTTTTCGGGTTTGAATAGAGAGTTTTGCTAAAAGTCTAACATTGGTAAAATAAGACTTTTTGAAGCGGCGTAATTGAAATAAATGAACCAAGATAGGAACAATCAATAAGAACAGAAAGTATAAAATTTCGGGATGTTTAAAATGCATTCTAAAGTTTAGTTTACTTCACTGATTTTATTTCCAATGGAGCTCATTGAATTTTTCGTTTGTCAAAAATACAAATTTACAATCAGTTTTTACTGATGTTGTTATATTTTTTCGAACCAGTAAATAAATCCTAACCAATATAAGGATATTATGTATTTTAGCGTTTCAATTAAATTTTAAAGTAGGAAATTGCCATGATTCAGATATTACAAAAGTAATCATGAAGGAGATTCTATTTTCGATAAAAAACAAATAAAATAGTCAAATGAAAAAATCGTATGCCGTTTTGCTTTTAATTTCATTCTTTACAGGAATTCAGGCGCAAAACAAAGTTAATTTATTGGTAGGAACGTATACTAATAGTTGTGATAGCAAAGGGATTTATGTGTATGAATTCGATACCAATTCGGGTGAATCGAAGTTAAAAAACACGTCTGAAAGTACCGTAAGTCCAAGTTATTTATCGGTTTCCGCAGATAATAAATTTATTTATGCTGTTAACGAAAGTGGAGCAGAAAGTACAGTAAGTGCTTTTGGATATGTACCAGCATCAGGAAAGGTTACTTTTTTGAACAAGCAAAAAGCAATGGGAGCAGATCCATGTTACTTAATTAATGATGGAGAAAATATAATTACGGCTAATTATTCTGGAGGAAACATCTCTGTATTTAAAAAGACTGCCGAAGGAATTTCGGAAGCTAAACAAGTGATTCAGCACACAGGAAAAGGAGTTAACCCACAAAGACAAGAAGGTGCTCACGTGCATATGGTTTATTTTTCGCCAGACAAGAAATATGTTTTATCGAATGATTTAGGTCTTGATAAAGTTTTTATATATAATTACAATCCAAAGTCGAAAGATAAAGTTCTTACTCTAAAAGGAAGTGTTGATGTAAAAGCAGGAAGTGGTCCAAGACACTTAACCTTTAGTAAAGACGGGAAATTTGTGTATTTAATTCAGGAATTAGACGCTACCTTAACTACGTTTAGTTATGATAAAAACGGAAGTTTGAAATTGATTGCTGAGACAAGTATTCTACCTAAAGATTTTAAGGGAGGAACAGGAGCTGCAGCTATTAAAATTTCGCCAGACGGTAAATTTTTATATGTATCAGATCGTGTAGATGCTAATAATATTTCAGTTTATAAAATTCTTAAAAATGGAAAAATTGAATTAGTAGAGCAAGTAAGCACATTAGGAAAAGGACCTAGAGATTTTTCTATTGATCCTACAGGAAAATTTCTTTTGGTAGGACATCAATACACAAATAATATTGTTGTTTTTAAAAGAGACAAAGTAACAGGAAAACTTACAAATACAGGAAAGAGAATTGAGTTGTGTGCGCCTGTATGTTTGGTTTTTAACTAGTTCTTAGTAATAGTATCAGTCGCAGTTTCAGTATTCAGCCTCAAAATGAGATTACTTAATACTGAAACTGCGACTGAATACTTAGATTCTAAGTAAAAAAAGGCTCAAAGATGTAGAATTAAGTTAATAACTTGAAACTTTACATCTTTGAGCCTTTTATATTTTACGCACAAGATAGAGAAACCTTTGAACCTTTGAACCTAAATGATTTACTTATTCTTATCTTTTCTTTTCTTATCTCTTGTTTTTAGCATGTTTCTGTTAACAGATCCGTGCGTTTTCTTTTTAGTTTTAGAAGGACCTCCCAAGTTGACTTTTTTATTCTTTTTTGCTTTTTCATGGAAAGCGCCATCACCATCAAGTTTTTGTTTTTTCATCAAGAACTTAACTGGTTGTCTGTCTTTTTCAGGCTCGATTAATTTTATCGAAACTTCTACTTCTTCAGGGAAATCAGCAATATCAAGTTCTCTGTTCATTAAAACTTCTACTTCTACTTTAAACTCTTCTTCACGTGGAGTGATAAAGCTTATTGCAGTTCCTGTTGCATCGGCACGACCAGTTCTACCGATTCTGTGCATATATAATTCTGGAAATTCAGGAAGTTCAAAGTTTATAACGTGAGTAATGTTAGAGATATCTAAACCTCTCGCCATAATATCGGTAGTTATAAGTCCGCGTAGCGTTCCCTCTTGGAAAGAAGCCATCGTACTCAAACGGTAATTTTGTGATTTATTAGAGTGGATTACTCCAAACTGACCTTCAAAATCTTCTTCGATACGGTCATGAAGCATATCCGAAATCTTCTTATTGTTTACAAACACAAGGACACGACTCATGTCTTCGTTAGTTTGTAATAAGTGTTTCAGTAAGTTTACTTTTGTATTAAAGTTAGGAACATTGTACGTAATTTGCTCAATGTTTTCTAATGGAGTTCCAGATGCTGCAAGGGTAACTTCTTCAGGAAAATCAAAAAAGTCATTTAAAACCGCATCAACTTCATCTGTCATTGTTGCAGAAAACAATATGTTCTGACGTTTGGTTTTCATCATCGCCAAAAGCGCTGTTAATTGTGTACGGAAACCAAGATTAAGCATTTCGTCGAACTCATCAATAACTAGTTTTTGAGTTTCATCAAAACGAACAACTGCATCTAGAGCTAAATCCATAGTTCTTCCTGGAGTTCCCACCAAGATATCGATTCCTTCGTAAACAGCTTTTTTTTGTGTATTTATATTTACACCACCAAAAATACCTAATGTTTTAACCGACATGTATTTGGTTAATTTCTCTACTTCTTCTACAACCTGAACTACTAATTCACGTGTTGGAACAAGGATTACAATTTTTGGTGTATTGGTTGGAGTAAACTTGTATAGTTTTAATAAAGGCAATAAGTAGGCAAATGTTTTACCTGTACCGGTTTGTGCAATTCCCATCATATCACGACCGGACATAATTACAGAAAAGGATTTTTCCTGGATAGGAGTAGGCGTAACGAAGCCTAATTCATCGATTGCTTTTTGTACGGATTTAGGAAGATTGAATGTCTCGAAAGTGCTCATTTGCATTAAATTTTGTGCAAAGGTACATTAAAATCATGGTTAGTTCACTAAATTCTTAGAATCATCTGATGATTTAATAGTATAACAATCTAATTATCAATATTAAAAGCCTTCAAAAACGCCTAGTCCAAATAAAGCAAAGTCGTATTTTACTGGATCAAGCGGATCCATTTTTCGAAGATTTAAATCTAGTTCTGCCAGTGCTTTACCGTCGTTTTGCTTTCGCGAAAGCAATTCTAGTTTGCGAGCTACGTTTCCAGAATGTACGTCAAGTGGACAAGAAAGTTTTGCAGGCGAAATATTTTTCCAAATTCCCAAATCGACTCCTTTTGTGTCTTGGCGAACCATCCATCTTAGGTACATATTAATGCGTTTGGCTGCCGAATTGTTTAATGGGTCAGAAATATGTTTTTGGGTTCTTTGTAAATGATCAATCTCAAAGAATGCTTTTTTAAATTCATGAATGCTTTTTTGTAAACTATCTTTTTCCTGATTTTTAGAGAAGATAGCTTCTAAGCCACCATGATTTTTATAAATGTGTTGCAATCCTTTTATAAAGCTGCCAAAGTCTTTTCCGTTGAAGGTACGGTGTACAAAATTTTCTAATCTTGCTATATCCTCATCGTTGTGACTCATGATAAAATCGTAGGGTGTATTACCCATTAATTCCATCATTTGGTGTGAGTTTTTAATAATCATTTTACGATTTCCCCAAGCAATTGTAGCGCTCAGGAAACCCGCAATCTCGATATCTTCTTTTTGCGAAAATAAATGCGGAATTTGTACAGGATCACTTTCTATAAAATCCTGATTGTTATATTGAATGACTTTTTCGTCAAGGAAATCTTTAAGCTCAGTTTGATTCATTTGATATGTTTTTGGCGTAAAAGCCATCTTTTAAATTAGTTGTTCGCATTTGAGGTGTTATCTTGTAATAAGTCTCAAAATATTTAATCTGTTCTTCGTTAACGCAAGGTATTACCCCGTCTCCAGTTCCCCAGAAGAAAGAATTATCTACAGGAGAGTTGTATTGTAAATTACCATTTGATACAGGTTTATAATCTGCGCTAAATTTGGAATTTTTATATGGGTAAAAGATGTTGTTTATAGAAAAAGTACTATTACTCGTTAAAAAAGTATTGGTTGTGAATGCTTTTAAATTAATTGGAATGATTACAATAAATGTCAGAATTAATAATGAAATATAAAGCGCGAGAATAATCCTGTTTCTGTTATTAAGAATAAGACTTGCTATTAGAAATGAAAATAACAATATAAAATTCATGAAGAATCTATATTGTGGCGAAGATAATATTAGCAATATTAATTGAAAAATAAATACACCATATAGAATCCAGAATGCTTTTTTATTGAAAAATTTAAAGATGAAAAAAGGCATGATTATAAGCAGTAATACAATGATTTTATTAAAGAATCCGTGCAGAGCAGGTCTAGAAATCCATGTTTTAAAGATTTCGAATACACCCATATTGTCAAATTCATTTTGTGTAATCGAAAAAGCTGCTCGTTTAGTTTCATCATAATAAAAATGTGCCATTGAAGCAGGGATTTGAAAATCAAAATGAAATATATTTAGTGTTATAGGGAATAAAGGATATCCGCTAATAATGGTATTTTTTATTAAAAATAAAGAAAAAACAAGTAATCCAATACTTAAAGGTTTTGCTATTTGGGGAATTAAAAGTTTGTAATGCTTTATAAATAATAATAGCACAATTAAGAAAAGTGCAATTGCTGTTGTTTTAATATATATCGCAAAAATGACTAGAATAAAAATAGTGTTAAATGTCCCAATATCAACATTCTTATAACTATTTAAGAAGCTAAAAAAGACAATTAGCGATAAGATATAAATAGGCAAATCGGGAGATGGAGAACTAATAAAAGAAAAGAAGAAAAGATTTGCCAAAGGTAGTAATCCGATAACTAGGTAATTAATTTCTTTATTTTTGAAATAATAATTGAGATGAGAAATGGCATAAATATTCCCTAAGAGAAGACAAAAACCACTTAAATCATTGAACTTATCATACAAGAATGAAAAATTAAATACACTTTGGGTAATATGCCAGCCACTTGTCTGGGCAAGAAAAAGATGTAAATTGGCAAGACCTTTTACAAAACCATATTCATTAATCCATTTAATGGTTTGGATATAATAAGATTCATTATCTATTATGTAAGGAATTGATGCACATTGAGCTAAAATTAAAACGGTAATAATAATTAAAGCTATTTTTAATAATTTGTCTAAGGATTGTAATTCCTTAAAAAAGCTGGTGTAAATAACTTTGAGATCATTTTTTAATCTTAGGTACGTTCCAATGTTTATTACTAATAAGAAAATTTGAAATTCAATATTTATCCTACCAAAAACAGCCCAAATGCTCGCAAGAATTGTTGTTGTAAAAAGACCTAGAATAGAGAGAATTATAAAATTTGAATTCTTTAATCGCAGAATCTTATCAGTTCCTAAACCAAGATTTATGGTTGTGAAAAGAATATAAATCCAGCTTAAAAGAATTAAAATCATTTTAGGATATTATTTGCCCATCGACCATTACTAGTTTTCTATCGGCCATATTAGCAAGTTCTTCGTTGTGGGTTACGATAACAAAAGTTTGCCCAAATTCGTCACGAAGCTGGAAGAACAATTGATGTAAATTCTCGGCAGAATGGGTGTCTAAATTCCCTGATGGTTCATCGGCAAAGATAACGTCGGGCTTGTTGATTAAAGCCCTGGCAACGGCAACACGTTGTTGTTCTCCACCCGAAAGTTCATTTGGTTTATGGTGTATTCTGTGTGATAAACCTAAATATTCCAAAAGTCTTTTAGCTTCTTTCTCTATTTCGGCTTTGGGTTTATTAGAGATAAAAGCGGGTATACAAACGTTTTCTAATGCTGTGAATTCAGGTAATAGCTGGTGAAACTGGAAAATGAAACCTAAATTCAGATTTCTAAACTCAGACAATGTTTTATCTTTTTTACTCTTTCCGTTAAAATATCTAAAGTAATAAATAAATAGTGATAGTATTGGTAAAAGCATTGCTACTAAGGTGACTGTTCCTAGTAAATCATTTTCTATTTTTGATCTAAAAAACAATAAGTATACTGCTAAAACTACAGCGTAAATTCCTCCTATCCAAGTAACAATTCGAAGTCTTTTTTCTTGTTTAGAATTATCCTTTTCTACATCCTGAAGTGCTAAAATATTTTCGCCGTTAATGGTTAAAGATGATTCACTATTTCTTTCGGGTTTGTCTAATGTTCCTAAAATTTGTAAAAGTGTTGTTTTTCCTGCTCCAGAAGCTCCAACTATAGAAACAATTTCTCCTTTTTTTATATGCAAATCAACTCCTTTTAAAACCTCAAGTTGATCATAGAATTTATGTATATTTTTTGCCTTTATCATTACGAAACTGTTTTTACAAAGAAACAAAGATTCTACCGATATAAAAATGTGTTGTAACAGAATTTTAGGAACATTTTTTGGTAAAAGTAAATTGCGAAAATTGGAATGGATACAATATATCTTTTTTGATGTTGAAGATTTTAGGAATGAAATTTGATTAATGGTTACGGAACGATACGTTTATTGATGGAAAAATAAATAGACAATCTGTTCAAAATGAATTATATTTGAAGTAACTCAGGTTTTAATAGATATTAAAATGGAAGAAAAAACACTTGTGAAAGACGAGAGAACAAAAAAACTTTTATTAGGATTGCTTTTTGATGCAATCGGAATGGTGAGTTTTACAATTCCTTTTTTAGGGGAATTTGCCGATGTTATTTGGGCGCCACTAGCGGGTTTTTTAATGACTTATATGTATAAAGGTCGAGTAGGAAAAGTAGCTGGTATCCTGACTTTTGTAGAAGAGATTCTTCCGTTTACAGATATTATCCCATCATTTACGCTGACTTGGGTTTATACTTATTTTATCCAAAAGAAAGATAAGCGTATTGAGAATGATATTATTCTTTAAACAAAAAGCCTAGCCCCATACTTTTAAGCATTTTTTTCTCGAAGTTCCAGAAAAAACGGAATTGCCCAAAAATGGCACCTATTGCTACAAGTAATACTTGATAGATAGGAAAAATGATTATTAAGCGGATAAGGGTAAACCAAAATCCGAAATCTTCTTTTGTAATTCCTAAAAAAACACAAAAAGGCTTAGATAACCATGCCGAAGTAGAGCCGGTTATAGCAAATACAATAAATATGATGGTGAGTTGAAAATTAGAAGTAATCCCCCAACGTTGTTTTAATTTATTCATTTTTATTTATAATGATTACAAATATAGTAACATTATCGGGATGGGACATATCCTGCTAGCTTTTGTTTGTAAGTATTTTGAAAATAAATCATGTAGTTGTAAATTAAGTAATTTACCTCGTATCCATAATTAATTGTTGGCTCATAATCAATTCTCATTTCGTACAGGTTCGGACTAAAACGTTGTGGTTGCGAAACCCTGTTATTCCACTCACGTACATATTGTTGGTTTTTATTTTCAAGATAAGCCTGTGAATAATAATTTCGAGGTAATGCTACTGAAGCTAACCAGGTACTAAATCCATTGTCTATTATTATGACTTCGTATTCTAAATCATCGTTTACAATACGAACTGTATCATTTACCGATGTCGCTGGTTTTTTGGTAACAGCAACACTTGTTTTTTTAGTAGAACAAGCTACAATAACAAATAGAACAAGTAATATGTAGATGCTATTTTTCATGGCTTAAAAAATTGAAATATAAATTTACAAAAAAATCAGCGAAGGCTTTTTTTATTTAACAGTTTTTTGAAAAGAGGTGCTAAGGTGCTAAGGTGCTAAGGTTCAAAGAGGCAAAGGTTTCCTGTTGGGATGTATAATTTTAGGTTCAAAAGGTTTTCTGTAGAGACGCACCGTAGTGCGTCTAAAAGGTTCTTAGGAAGGTGCTGAGTTACTAAGGTTCAAAGGGACAGAGGTTTTTTGTTGGGTTGCATAATATTTAGGTTCAAAGTTTTTCTGTTTAAACGCACCGCAGTGCGTCTAAAAGTTACAAAGTCACAAAGGTTTTCTGTAGAGACGCACCGTAGTGCGTCTAAAATATTTAGAGACACAGCATAGTATTGCATTTTTAATAAGGTTGTAAAATTTCAAGAAACATACTTACAAAAAAAACTGCTTACATTTATGTAAACAGCTTTTGATTATTTTTTAATTTAGAACCTTTAAGCGAACTGCGCTGCACCTCTCCAAGAAACCTTTGTCTCTTTGAACCTTATTGCCTCAGTACCTTCCTAGAAACCTATTTTCCGAATAGTTTACCAAGTAAACCTCCAATGCCACCGCTTTTATTTCCTAATTCCATAGCATCGCTAATATCAACTTTACCGTCGCCATTTTGGTCTAAACCAAATTGAGTTCCGTATTTTGAAATTGCATCCATGATACCCGAAGCTTGTCCGCCGTTACCTGAAATAGCACTAATAATATCAGAAATCTGGAAACTACTATCGCTTGAGTCTTTTGCTTTTCCTACAAGAGAACCTAAGATTTGAGGAATCATTCCGCTAGCTACACCATTAGATGCTTCGCTGCTTAATCCAAATTTTTCTCCAAGATTACCAGACAATTGTTGTGTTATTTGTTGCACAACAGGGTTTGAACTGTCAATAGGTGATTTTCCGCTAAATAAACTAGCGAGTTGTTCAGTACCACCTTCCGAAGCAATTTTTTGCAATCCTGCAAAAATAGAATTACTTGTTTCGCTTATTACAGCTTCATTTTGTTCATTAGGAACTGCGGGATTGTTTACGACAGCACTGCCGCTGTATTGTTGCACTAATTGGGTTAATTGCTCAAACATGATGTTTACATTTAGATTAGACGACAAATTTAATAAAAAGAAAGGGATTTACTACAAACTGTAATAAATCCCTTTAAAGTTAAACTATTTTTTAATTACTTAGCTCAACAGAGTAATAATTTGTGAAGCTAGTTCTGTACCAATTCTGTCTTGTGCCTCTCCAGTCGCGGCTCCAATATGCGGAGTTAATGAAATTTTAGAGTGCATTAAAATTGCCATTTCTGGTTTTGGTTCGCTTTCAAAAACGTCTAAACCTGCAAAAGCAACTTTTCCAGAGTCTAAAGCTTTAACTAAAGCTACCTCATCAATAACGCCACCACGAGCACAGTTTACAATACCTACACCGTCTTTCATGATAGCAAGTTCTTGCTCACCGATGATATAACCATTTTGAGCAGGAACGTGTAAAGTAATAAAGTCAGCTTCTTTAAATAAAGACTCTAATGATTGAGAAACGATAGTTGTAGTTATCGATTGTCCGTCAA
Organism: Flavobacterium hydatis; assembly: GCF_000737695.1. GTDB lineage: Bacteria > Bacteroidota > Bacteroidia > Flavobacteriales > Flavobacteriaceae > Flavobacterium > Flavobacterium hydatis. Next base: position 140,779 of record NZ_JPRM01000027.1, on the reverse strand, counting down.
AGAATTCAACTTTAACATCAACTTTAGGGATAAAACTATCCGCAGCGATAACTCTCATGCCTAAACCAAGAGCCATTTTTGCAGTAGCTTGACCAATACGGCCAATACCAACAATACCAAGAGTTTTACCTCTTAATTCAGTACCATTTGCGTAAGCTTTTTTCAAACCATCAAAGTTTGTATCACCTTCTAGAGGCATATTTCTGTTAGAATCGTGCAAGAAACGAACTCCATTAAATAAGTGTCCAAAAACTAATTCAGCCACAGATTCAGATGAAGAAGCTGGTGTGTTAATTACATGAATTCCTTTGCTTTTTGCGTATTCAACATCAATGTTATCCATACCAACACCACCACGACCAATAATTTTTAATCCTGGGCAAGCATCAATAATATCTTTACGTACTTTAGTTGCGCTACGCACTAAAACTACGTCTACATTATTTTCGTTTACAAAATTAGCAACTTGTTCCTGAGCCACTTTTGTAGTTATAACTTCAAATCCACCTTTTTCTAAGGCTAGAATTCCACTTTTAGAAATTCCATCATTTGCTAATACTTTCATTTTGTGTTTATGTCTTTGCGAGGAACGAAGTAATCTCATCCTCAATATTAATTTTTCTTTTTTGTTTAGGAGCTAATCCCGCTATTCGTTGCAATCTTTTTTGTTTTTAAAGAAAAAACAAAAAGGATTTCCACTTCTATCGGGGCTAGGGTTTCCAGATTCAATAGGAATTGCGATTAAACAATTAACCGATTAAACTTTAGACTCTAAAGCTTTCATTACATCCACCAATACCTGAACGCTTTCTATTGGCATTGCATTGTAAATAGATGCTCTATAACCACCAACTGAACGGTGACCTGGTAAACCAGAAATGTTAGCTTCTTTCCACATTGCATCAAATGTTGCCGTATGATCAGGATTGTTTAATAAGAAAGTAACGTTCATTTTAGAACGATCTTCAACCGCTGAAGCACCTTTAAATAAAGGGTTTCTATCAATTTCGGCATAAAGCAAAGCTGCTTTTGCATCATTTAATTTTTCAACAGCTGCAACACCACCTTTATTTTTAATCCATTGTAATGTTAGTAAAGAAACATAAACTGCAAAAACAGGAGGAGTATTATACATACTTTCTGCTTTAATATGTTTTGCATAATCTAACATGCTAGGAATAGTGCGTCCGCTTTTCTCTAAAATATCTTCTTTGATAACTACCAAAGTAGTTCCTGCAGGACCCATATTTTTTTGAGCTCCAGCATAAATTAAATCAAATTTAGAGTAATCTAAAACGCGAGAAAATATATCAGAACTCATGTCGCAAACCACTGGAACATTTGTTGCAGGGAATTCGTTCATTTGAGTTCCAAAAATGGTATTGTTACTTGTACAGTGAAAATAATCTGCGTCAGCAGGTATTTCGTAACCTTTTGGGATATGATTATAATTTTGTTCTTTTGACGAAGCTACAGTAATAGTTTCTCCAAAAACTTTTGCTTCTTTTATAGCTGCGGCTGCCCACGTTCCTGAATCTAAATAAGCTGCTTTTCCGTTTTCTTTCATCAAGTTATAAGGAGCCATTAAGAATGCTGTACTTGCGCCACCTTGTAAAAACAGGGCTTGATATCCTTTTCCTTGAAGTCCTAATAACTCTAAAGCAAGGGAACGAGCTTCTTCCATTACAGCAACGAAATCTTTACTTCGGTGCGAAATTTCTAGGATAGATAATCCTGAGTCATTAAAATTTAAAATAGCTTTTGATGCTTTCTCAAAAACTTCTTGAGGTAAGATACTAGGTCCTGCGCTGTAGTTGTGTTTTTTCATGGTGTAGTTAAATTCCAATTTTTTTTAGAAATGCAAATTTCGTGAATAGCGCTCGAAAAGTCGTTAAATTATTCGCAATAATTATGAAATTTTAACTTATGTTATTAACAAAAACGATATAGTATCAATATTGTCTGCATAATCCCACAAATCAGGAGTTTGCGTTTTTCCAAATGAAATACTGTTTTCTATTAAGTTATCGCTTACAATGCATTGAATTTGCTCATTTTCAGCTTGTAATCGTTGTTTTAAATCTTCGATGTTATTGTAAGTTTCGTAAAAAACACTTGAGATAGGAGAGGCGTGACTTACGTCTTCTTTTAAAGTTAAGAAGCCATTATCAAGTAATTTAAAATTACTCATTAAGAAAACGGCCTTGTTGTAGTCGTAATTGTTAGCATATTTTTCATAATGAATAACATCCTGATATTCGAAGATTGCTTCAAAAAAAGCATCAAATTTATATCCTTCAGGAACAAATAATTTAGAAACGTTACGACATCCTAAACCAAAATATCTGAATATATCTTCGCCTAAAGCCACAAGTTGCTCTTTGGTTTCTTTTCCGTTTAAAACAGCAACAGAGTTTCTGCTTTTTCGAATAATCGAAGGTTTATCTTTAAAATAATATTCAAAATAACGTGCTGTATTATTACTTCCTGTAGCAATTACGGCATCAAAATTTTCTAGTTTTCCTTCTACGAAAGTGATTTTATTAGCAAAATCTGGATTGATTGCAATAAGATATTTGGCTAAAAAAGGAAGCAAGTATTGATCATTAGAAGATGTTTTTACCAAGACATTATGTCCTGTAATTAAAACAGATAGAAAATCATGAAAACCTACCAGCGGAATGTTTCCTGCTAGAATTAAGGCTATGTTTTTATCTCCCTGAACAGCATCAAAAGAATAAGCCGAAAGCCATTTGTTTATATTCTCTTCAGTTAAAGCATTGGCCCATGATTGAATAGCAAAAAAAACTTGTTCAGGTGTGTACCAACCGTTATGTGATTGAGACAAGTGAATTAGTTTTATGAAATCATCAAAAAACAAGTCATTACTTAAAACATTATTATCTTTTTTACAATCATTTTCGGAAAATTGGCTCAAAAATTTGCCTAGTTCTATAAAAGATTGTTTTTTTTCGTTTTGTAACATAAGTAATTTGTTTATGAATAGTTTTGATTGTAATTTTGCACAAAAATAAGGATAAATAAGTCGAAAGTCAAAAGTCATTAAGTGATACAAAGCTAATAATGATTTTTTTGTTTTTTTTTGACTTTAAAACTTTACGACTTTTAACTTTAAGACTAAAAAACAATGGCGATAATTATTACCGACGAATGTATCAATTGTGGGGCTTGCGAACCAGAGTGCCCAAATACAGCAATCTATGAAGGTGCTGATGATTGGAGATACAAAGATGGAACAGCTTTAAAAGGAAAAGTAATTTTGCCAGACGGTACCGAGGTTGATGCTGATGATGCTCAAACTCCTATTTCTGACGAGGTTTATTATATCGTTCCTGGAAAATGTACAGAGTGTAAAGGTTTTCATGATGAACCACAATGTGCTGCAGTATGTCCTGTAGATTGTTGTGTACCAGATGATAATCATGTAGAAGATGAAGAAACGTTATTAAACAGACAAGCGTTTTTACATAACGAATAAATATAAAGTCTTTTTAGATTTTAAATATAAAATGAAATCCTGAGTTTACGCTCAGGATTTTTTTTTATACATACCTTTTTTTATGTATTCTATTGGTTTTTAATGTTTTATTTGTAGTTTTATAACGGTTAAATTTTTAACGTAAGCCTATGAAGAGACTGATACCTCTATTTATTGTATTTTTTAATGTTAGTATTTCTGCACAAAATACAGAATATTCTATTATAGTAAAGGATATAGAAACGCAGTTGCCTATAGAAAATGCAATGGTCGTTATAATGAAAACCAAACAAGTTTTAATGAGTAATGAAGAAGGAAAAGTAACTTTTATGTTAACCGGTGCTTCAAATATTCAGACTTCCGAGACAAATTATGAGAGCTTAACAACTCGTTGGATAGCTTTAAAAGAGAATGAATTTGTGATTTATTTAAAAAACAAGAAAAACAAACTGACAGAGATTGTTGTTTCTAAAGAGTCTCCACAAAAAATACTTCAGAAAATTGTTTCTAATTCCATAAAAAGACTCACGATGCCCTATCGACTTAAGGTGTATGTAAGAGAATATTTTATACTCGATGATAAATACTCTTATTATAATGATGGGTTAGTAAACTTTCAATTTACAGGAAAAAATAAAAAAGCAACTACCACATTATTAGTAGAGCAAAACCGTTCTTATGGTTTAATAGAAAAGGATGTAAGTGCAGATTTAAAAGGATATAACCTGAATGATATCATGGAGAACTATTCTAATCTGGATTATCTTGAACCTATTTTAGATTCAAAAGCAAAAAAAGAATATGATTTTATTATAAAAGGATTTCCTGGTAATAAAGATTATTATGTAATGAGCATTACCCCGTTGGATAAGACTAAGAAGGAGATGGATAGTTTTGAGGTGACTTATGATCATAAAAGAAAGGTAATAATGGGATTTACTTGTTCTTTAAATCCATCAACTCCAAGCGGAGAAGAAAAACCAGCAGTGGGTTCTAAAAATATTACACGGTCATTTATAAAAGTGAGTTACAGGATAGATGGAGCTGATTATTATTTATTAAATTCAAATGAAGAAATAGCTTACAATCTTGTTTTGAAGGATAATAAAGTCAAGAATATTCAGGTAAGGAATAGTTTTATAACAACCAATTTCAATAAACAAAACTTTACCTATAATGAGAGTGATGTTTTTAAAGAAAAAACACTCTTTAATAAAAAGAATAAAATTCTAACCAAATATTGGGATATTTCTGGGTTTACAGCTACAGACAAAGAAAAAGAAATAATAAGTTCTTTAGAGTTTAAAATGTAGCTTTCCTTAAAGATCTATAAATAAAAAATCCTGAGCATGCTCAGGATTTTTTATTATAATATATTTTAGATTAAAAAGTAAATCCAAGTCGGGCATAGTAATACGCTCCACTGAAACCCATTTGTACAGCATCCCAATATCCGCCAGCTTCAGTATTTCCTTGTTCATCTTGTTTTGTTGGGTAAACATTAAATAAGTTGTTGCTACCAACGCTTAATTTTAATGATTTAGTTAGTTGGTATCCTACGGTTAAATCTGTTACAATTCTTGGGTAATAGGTATCATCTTCATCACCATAATCTACTAAAACAACTTTGCTGAAATGAGTAAAAGCTAAGCCTGCGTCAAATTTATGACGGGCATAATTTAAGTTCAAGCCAAATTTATTTTTAGGAGCCGAAGCTAATAAAAATGCTCTGTCACGTCTTCCAAAAAAAGTCTCTTCGGGTAAATTACCATTTTTTATATTGTCAATTTTCATGTCATTTATGTTTCCTACCAGAGTTGCACTAAATAGAGACTCCCCAAACTTTTTCTTCCATGCAAAAACTAAGTCCAATCCAGTTGTTTTAGTATCTACACCGTTTACAAAAAATTGAGCTTCAGATACACCAATGTTTAGTGCAGTTGCATCAAAATAACCTGTAAGTACGATACGATTTTTTACTTTTATATAATAACCATCGACTGTTGCGGTAAAATCACCAAAAGTTGCTGTAAACCCCAAAGAGGCGTTTAATGCTTTTTCTTCATCTAGTTTTTGGATACCAAACGCACGGGTAATTGGGCTGTTATTTGGCGCAAGCAAAACTTCTGTTGCTCCACCAGCATTAAAGTTTGTAAAATGTAGATTGTAATAAATTTGTGCCAATGATGGAGCACGGAATCCTGTGCTTATAGAACCTCTAAAGTTGATATTTTTGCTCGCTTTTAAGCGCATAGCTAGTTTACCATTTAGAGTACTACCGAAGTCACTATAGTTTTCAAAACGAACTGCACCACTAATTAAGAAAGCGTCTGTAATATCTAGTTCGGCATCAGTATATAAAGATAGGTTGGTACGGCTTTTATCAACTGTATTTAGTGGGCTGTAGCCAGGGAAACCCTGAGAACCTCCAGGTCTTGGATTACCAGAAATTGGATCTATCGGAGCGCTTTGATTCGCAGGATCTCTTATCGGAATTCCGTTAGTGTCATAAGTAGCGTAAGAACCTTCGTCGCCAGCAAAAATGGTAAAATTTTCAGTACGATATTCAGCCCCAAAAGCTAAGTTTAATCCATTAAGTACAGAATCATAATTTTTTGAAAAATCAAAATTAGTAGTGTTTTGTGTAAGGGTATGACCTCCGGCATCAAACTCAGTTGGAGAAGCAGCTTGTAGGGAAGCATTTAAAGTTCCTTTTATGTAATAGTGAAAAAGGTTTTTTCCATACGTATTGCTAATGTCTATTTTCCAGCCACCAGTAGTTTCAGTTCTAAATCCTGCCGATAAAGAATTATCTATAATATTCGATGTAATTCTTGGTGTGTATCCACCGGGATATATAGATTCTACAACTCTTTCACCATCATTACGAGTAAATGCATAAGCATCAGTATCTCTGTAATTTCTTCCTCCAAAGGCGTAGAACTCTGTTTTATCCGAGATTGGAAGGGCAATATTTGCAAAAAGATTAAAACTCTGAATTGCAGCATCTCCAAAACCTTTTCTAAAATCGTAAGCAGGACGGAGTGTTTTGTTTTTATTGATGTATTCAGTAGTAAAATTAGCAAAACCACCTTTTTCTCCGATGGCAACACCATAATTGGCAGCAACTTTTACCGAACCACCATCAAAATCTTGATTCTTTCCATACGAATTTCCATTTCCGTTTTGATCCAAACGATATCCTTTGGTGTTAGGAGTTCCGGGAAGAAAATCACCTTTGGCTTTAGTGTTAAAAACCCCGTAAGTAACCGAACCGTTAAGTTCGTCAATATTGTCGTTTAAAACAATATTTATAACTCCCGCAATAGCATCCGAACCATATTGGGCAGCTGCGCCATCTCTTAAAATTTCAATTCTTTTTATAGAAGCAGCAGGAATTGCATTTAAGTCCGTTCCTGTATTTCCACGTCCGCGAGTTCCAAATAAATTTACAAGCGAAGATTGATGTCTTCTTTTTCCATTTATCAAAACCAAAGTCTGGTCAGGACCTAGACCTCTTAAAGAAGCCGGATCTACGTGATCTGCACCATCAGAACCAGATTGTTTATTAGCATTAAAAGATGGGGCTATGTATTGCAGTAATTGGTTAATTTCCAGTTTTCCGCTTTGCGTAGTAACATCCTTTATATTAATAATATCAATGGGTACGGCTGAGTTTACAACTGTCCTTTTAGTGTTTCTAGAGCCAACAATTACAACGTCTTTTAAGGTTTGTCCACCGTTTTCATTCATAGTAATGTCAATAATGCCATTTGTAGCGTTTCTTTCGGTATTAGTGTACCCAACATAGCTAAAAACTAATACAGCACCTTCTTTAACTTTAATAATGTAACCGCCTTGTATGTCGGTAGATACTCCATTGTTAGTTCCTTTTTCCATAATGTTTACCCCAGGGAGCGCTACGCCATTGTGGTCTTTTACGACGCCGCTGATTTCTTTTTGAGCAAAAAGAAATGTAATATTTAGTATAAATACTAATACTGTAAATTTTTTCATAATTAATTAAGTTTGGTTTTGTTGTTTGGTTAGATGTTTAGTTAAAAGTAATGTTTTTTAACAAAATATTAATATAATGTTTAAAATTTTTTAAGAGTTTATTCAAAAGTGTATTAATAAGCAGTTTTTGTTCGGCAACGAAGTATTAAATCTTATATTTGCAAACTTTTAAAAGCGAGAACATAAATTTCAGCAGAATTGAAGCGCTGCAAATAAAAATAAATAGAAACTACATATGAAAGCAGGAATTGTAGGATTACCAAATGTTGGAAAATCAACATTATTTAATTGTTTATCAAATGCAAAGGCACAAAGTGCAAACTTTCCGTTTTGTACAATCGAGCCAAATATTGGTGTTGTAAACGTACCAGATCCAAGAATTGAAAAATTAGAAGAATTGGTAAAACCAGAACGCGTACAAATGGCAACTGTAGATATCGTAGATATTGCAGGTTTGGTAAAAGGAGCAAGTAAAGGTGAAGGATTAGGAAATCAATTTTTAGGAAACATCAGAGAGTGTAATGCGATTATTCACGTTTTGCGTTGTTTTGATAATGATAATATTGTTCACGTAGATGGGAATGTAAACCCAATTCGTGATAAGGAAACAATTGATATTGAGTTGCAATTGAAAGATTTAGAAACTGTTGAAAAACGTTTAGAAAAAGTAAATCGTGCAGCTAAAACAGGAAATAAAGAAGCGCAGACAGAAAAAGCACTTTTAGATAGAATCAGAGAGGCATTATTACAAGCTAAATCGGCTCGTACGATTACACCTCAAAGTAATGATGAAGAGGTTTTAATGGAGTCATTTCAGTTAATTACTGCAAAACCAGTATTGTATGTTTGTAACGTTGATGAGAATTCAGCAGTAAGCGGAAACAAATATGTAGATCAGGTTCGTGAGTTGGTAAAAGATGAAGATGCCGAAGTTATTGTACTTTCAGTAGGAGCAGAAGCGGATATTACAGAATTAGAAAGCTACGAAGAGCGTCAGGTTTTTCTAGAAGATATGGGCTTACAAGAGCCAGGAGCATCAGTTTTAATTCGTGCTGCTTATAAATTATTGAAACAACAAACGTATTTTACTGCAGGAGTAAAAGAAGTTCGTGCTTGGACAATCAATATCGGAGCTACTGCACCACAAGCTGCTGGAGTTATCCATACAGATTTCGAAAAAGGATTTATCCGTGCCGAAGTAATCTCATACGAAGATTTCGTTCATTACGGTTCAGAAGCTAAAGCTAAAGAAGCTGGAAAATTTAAAGTAGAAGGAAAAGAATATATCGTAAAAGATGGAGATGTAATGCACTTCCGTTTTAACGTGTAATTTTCTTTAGAGAATAGAATAAAGAAATAAGAGAATAGACTAAAACTGCTGAAGAAATTCAGCAGTTTTTTTTATGCTTAAAATTAAAAGGGATTGCTTTTTACCATTAAGTAATTAACTTCCACTTTATCTGTAAAATCCGCGTGAAAAGAATTTTTGTGTTTGTTTTGATTTTTTTAACATTTGGCTTGAATTTTGGTAAAACTGACTAAAAGGAACTTATGAAAAAAATCAGTCTAATTTTAGGAATATTAATTGTTATATCATCTTGTAGAAAAGCTGATGCTGCACCTGCTGATGCCTTTACTTTGTATTTTGAAGCTCCACAACCGATTAATGATTCTGAGTTGGATAGGTTTCCTAACAAGTTTAAGGGATTGTATATGAATAGTGATTCTACATTTTTAAGAATTAATGAAAATACTGTGCAGTACGAATGGTATTATAATCTTATGATTCACAAACGAGAATTAGATTCTTTAAAAAGGAAGTATGATATTGTAGATGGGAAATTAATAATAAAAGATACAAATCAGAAATATGATATGATTTATAAAGGCGATTCGATACAATTGGAAGAGAAAAAAATCGACACATTATTTAGATTTTCATATTATAATAAAGCAAAACGAATTGATGGTAAATTGGTTTTAAACAAGCGTGATTCTATTTTTTGGACTGTTAGGATTTTATCAATAGAGAATGACGTATTAAGAATTAATAATATTCTTTTAATGGATGATTTGGAAAAATTAGATTCAATTACAGCTATTAAATCACAAAAACTAGATTCCACTTCTTTTGTGGTTAAGCCAACTCGTAGAGAATTTAAAAGCGTCTTGAAATTAAAGAATTTTGGATATCAGCAAGAATTCAAAAAAGTTTCAAAATAGCTTGATTTTAAATATGTAAAAAGGAAAACTGTTGAAGAGATTCAGCAGTTTTTTTGTTTTTATGATTAAGGAACTTAGAGAAGTTAAGTCTTAATGAAACTGAATGTCTTAATGGTTTTAAATTTTAATTTCTCAGAACCTATTTCCAGCTTTTCGTTTCCAGCTTTTTCAGTAAAACCTTTTTTGTAATACTATAAAAAGAGCTTCCGCTGGTCGCTTTTTTACAGTAACAAAAAATTGCTTTTCCTCTCAAAATGCTTTCCACTACAATCTGGGGTAATGATGGGTAAACTATAACATTTGCGCGGAATATGAGAATATATTTGTTTTTTTTAAATGCTTATATTTGAGAGAAATATTAATAAAAGTATTGTGAAAAAGGAAAATATAATATCCAAGTCGTGGTATTTGTTAAAAACGACAGTTTTAGAGTTTAACGATGATAACGCGATAAAATTAAGTGCAGCATTGGCGTATTATACCATTTTTGCCCTACCACCTTTGTTAATTATAATTATTACCATTTGTGGAGTGTTCTTCGGGGAAGATGCTGTTGCGGGAGAACTTTATGGTCAGATAAACGGATTAGTAGGAGATAGTGCCGCAATACAAATTCAGGAAACAATAAAAAATGTGCAGCTTTCAGGAAGTAATGTTTTTGCAACAGTTTTTGGAGTTGGAATGTTGTTAATAGGAGCATCGGGGGTTTTTGCCGAAATTCAGAGTTCTATTAATTTTATTTGGGGATTGCGAGCCAAACCAAACAAAGGATTTAAGAAGTTTGTTCAGAATCGTTTAATGTCATTCTCAATGATAGTATCGGTAGGATTCTTAATGCTTGTGAGTCTTTTTGTAAGTACTATTCTGGATTTAATGAGCGAACGTTTAAAGCTATATTTTCCAGAAAGCACGGTTTATTTGTTTAATGTAGTAAATCTGTTCATTGTCTTGATTAGTATTACCTTGCTATTTGCAATTATATTTAAAGCATTACCAGATGGAATTATAAAATGGAAGGATGCTTTTATTGGGGCAAGCTGTACTGCAGTGCTTTTTATGATTGGAAAATTTGGAATAGGATTTTATTTAGGAAGTTCTACAACAGCATCGGTTTATGGGGCGGCAGGTTCTGTAATAATAATTCTGGTTTGGGTCTATTATTCGGCAATTATTCTGTATTTTGGAGCTGAATTTACAAAGGTATATGCTAGGTCATATGGAGGTAATATTTACCCCAACGAATACTCAGTAGAAATAAAAAAAGAAATCTTAGAAATAGAGTAAATCTTTAAAACTAAAAACATGAAAATAATAGCTTTTGGAGGAAGTAATAGTCAGCATTCCATCAATAAAAAACTGGCAACATATGCTGCAAATCAATTTAGTAATGCCAACGTAGAAGTCCTGGATTTAAATGATTTTGCTATGCCATTATTTAGTGTAGATGTCGAAAAAGAAATAGGACAGCATCCGACAGCAAAAGCTTTTCTAGGAAAATTAGCAGAAGCGGATGTTTTGGTAGTTTCTATGGCAGAAAATAACGGGAATTATTCAGTTGCTTTCAAGAATGTTTTTGATTGGTGTTCGCGTATCGAGAAAGATATTTTTCAGCATAAACCAATGTTACTATTAGCTACATCGCCAGGAGCTAGAGGTGGAGCTTCGGTTTTAGAAATTGCCACAAAATTGTTCCCTCGTTATGGTACTGAGATAAAAGCAAGTTTTTCATTGCCGAGTTTTAATGCTAATTTTGATTTAGAGGAAAATAAAATATCAAATACAGAGTTAGATAAAGAACTAAAAGACATTATTAAGTCTAGTTTTTAACCGATGATAAAAAAGATTGCCTTTATATTTTTTTTTCTGAATTATATCTTTTTGTGTCCAGCTTATTCACAAAAATACAATGCGATTGATAATATTGTACGGAAATACCCAAAACATTTTAGTTCAACGGAAGATTTAGCAGCGAAAATTCAAAAAGATTTTACTTCAGAATATGATAAGGCAAGAGCTATTTATAGTTGGATTGCTTTAAATATAAAATATGATTATAAAGCTTATTTAATTCCGCAGAAGCCAGTACAATTTAGTTATAGAAATGAAGCTGAAAAGCAAAAACAAATAGAGTTAATAAAGGAAAAAATATGGCAAAAGGCATTTGATTCTCAAAAAGCAGTTTGCGAAGGTTTTACGCTTTTGTACCAACGTTTGGCTTCTTTGACAGGTTTAAAATCTCAAGTAATTCGTGGTGATTCTAAGCAATTATTGACAGACATAGGTAGGGGAAAATTATTATCTAATCATGCATGGAATATTGTTCAGGTTGACGGAAAATGGATTTTGGTCGATGTAACTTGGGGACAAGGATATTATGATAGCAATAAAAAAGTGATGGTGAATTATTTTAATTCAGTTCATTTTGATACAGATCCAAAGTACTTTTTTGCGAAGCATTTTCCTGATTCAGGGATGTATCTGGATCGTAAATTAAATCAAGAAGATTTTTTAAACGGACCTTTGATCTATGATAAAACAATTGAAGAGAATCTTGAAATCTTAAAGCCTGATTCAGGAATAATTAAAGCCAATGATGGTGATAAAATAACTTTTAAAATAAATAACATTTCAAAATCTGATACATTTTATTATTTAAAAAAGGGTCAGCCAGCTAAAGTAGAAAATCCAAAAGAAGTAAGAGGAACTTTAGAATTTCAGATTACTTATGATAAAAAAATGGGCTCGTTTATTACCTTTTTTCTCTATCAGAATAGTGTCGCTTCTTTTAAGATAATTTCAAAGTAGAGATAATTAAAGAAGGGTGTTTGGATAGTTTTCTTTTTTTGTCGAATTGCTGTATCTTAGCAATCAAAGTTTTTTAAAATTAATAAAGCAATTTGAGTATGGGAACTATCTTCCTGAAATCAATACTAGATAACGATTTCTATAAATTTACGATGCAGCACGCTGTAATTAAGCTATTTCCTAAAGCAAAAGTACGGTATAAATTTATAAACAGAGGAAAACACACTTTTCCTCCGGGCTTTGCTGTTTTATTGCGTCATTCGGTCGAAGCAATGACAAAATTGCAATTGACTCAAGAAGAGAAATTATATTTAAAGAAACATTGTCCGTATTTAGATCCTACCTATTTGGATTTTTTGCAAGGATATAGTTTTGATGCTTCTGAGGTTGAGATAGAGCAAGTAGGTTCAGATTTAGATATTACAATCGAAGGATTCTGGTATCGTACCATTTTATGGGAAGTGCCATTGATGGCTTTAATTTCGGAACTTTTTTATGCGTCTCAGGGGTTAGAAAGAATAGACGATAAAGCAGTTCAGGATATTACTAAAAAGAAAATAGAAAGTTATAATGCTTTGGGAGCTACTATTTTGGAGTTTGGTACAAGACGACGTCATTCGTATAAAGTACATACCTTGGTTAATGAAACATTAGCGCTTTATGGTCAGGAAAGTTTTCTTGGTACAAGTAATGTCCATTTGGCAATGCTTAACGGTAAACGACCGTTGGGAACTCATGCGCACGAATGGTTTATGTTTCATGCGGCACAATATGGGTTTAAAGTGGCTAATATAGTTGGTTTAGAAAACTGGACACAGGTTTATGGGGGTGATTTAGGAATAGCCTTGACAGATACATATACAACGGATGTGTTTTTTGAACAATTTGATAAAAAGTATTCTAAGCTTTTTGATGGGGTTCGACATGATAGTGGAGATCCAATCGAATTTGCTAAAAAAATAATTGCACATTACACAAAACTCGGAATCGATCCTAAATCGAAAATCATAGTTTTTTCCGATTCATTAAATTTAGAAAAAGTAAAAGTTATATCGGATTTCTGTAAAGACAAGATAAAAATGTCATTCGGAATTGGTACAAATTTCACCAATGACGTAGGTTTGCCAGCTATGAATATGGTTATAAAATTAACCGAAACTAAACCCGATTTTACGCATTGGGAAGGAGTTGTGAAGCTTTCTGACGAAAAAAACAAAAATACGGGAACTCCCGAAATGATTGCTTTGGCAAAACAAGTTTTGGGTATTAAGTCCTAAAATATTGTTTAAAAGGCATTTTTTTTATGAATTTAATGAGTATCTGTTTTTAATTTAAATAAATGCGTTTAAAAGATACTTTTATTGATAACTTTCAAAAGATTGACTTTCATTTTTTAAGGAGATATAGTACATTAGCAAAAAATCCAAAATTCATTTATGCTAGAGCAAAATCAATATAACGAAGATAATATTCGATCACTCGACTGGAAAGAACATATTCGTATGCGCCCCGGAATGTATATCGGGAAATTGGGAGATGGATCTTCGCCAGATGATGGTATTTATATTCTTTTAAAAGAGGTTTTAGACAACTGTATCGATGAGTTCGTTATGGGTGCAGGAAAAACTATTGAGGTGACTATCAGAGATAAAACCGTTTCGGTTCGTGATTATGGCCGTGGAATTCCTCTAGGGAAAGTTGTCGACGTAGTTTCAAAAATGAATACAGGAGGAAAATATGACTCCAAAGCTTTCCAGAAATCAGTAGGTTTAAATGGAGTAGGAACCAAGGCTGTAAATGCACTTTCTAACTATTTTCGTGTAGAATCTGTAAGAGATGACAAACAAAAAGCAGCCGAATTTTCAGCAGGAAATTTGGTTCAAGAAGAAGAAGTAATTGATACTACAAAGCGAAAAGGGACAAAAGTAACTTTTGTTCCGGATGAAGCTATTTTTAAAAATTATAAATTCCGTTTAGAATATGTCATAAAAATGGTTAAAAACTATTGTTACCTAAACAATGGTTTGACTATTATTTTTAATGGCGAAAAATATTATTCTGAAAATGGTCTTAGAGATTTATTAGAAGAAACAATTAACGCTGAGGATTTAGAATATCCGATTATTCATTTAAAAGATACGGATATCGAGATTGCTTTAACCCACAGTAAAACACAATATAGCGAAGAGTACCACTCTTTTGTAAACGGACAAAATACAACACAAGGAGGAACGCACTTAGCGGCTTATAGAGAAGCTATTGTAAAAACCATTCGTGAGTTTTACAATAAAAGTTTTGAAGCCTCAGATGTACGTAAATCTATTGTAAGTGCGATTAGCATCAAGGTAATGGAGCCTGTATTTGAATCTCAGACCAAAACCAAATTAGGTTCGATGGATATGGGATCTGATGACGGAACGCCACCAGTATCAGTTCGTACTTTTGTAAATGATTTTGTAAAGAATAAATTAGATAATTATTTACATAAAAACCCTCCAACTGCAGAAGCGTTACTTCGTAAAATTTTGCAGGCAGAAAGAGAGCGTAAAGAGTTATCTGGAATTAGAAAATTAGCAACAGATCGTGCTAAAAAAGCCAATCTACATAATAAAAAGCTAAGAGATTGCCGTGCGCATCTTCCAGATACAAAGAATCCTAGAAACTTAGAAAGTACCCTTTTTATTACCGAGGGAGATTCGGCTTCGGGATCTATTACTAAATCACGTGATGTAAATACACAAGCAGTTTTTAGTTTGCGTGGTAAGCCTTTGAACTCATACGGAATGACAAAGAAAATTGTGTATGAAAATGAAGAATTCAATTTACTACAAGCCGCTTTAGATATTGAAGACGGATTAGAAAAATTACGATATAATAATATTGTAATCGCAACCGATGCCGATGTCGATGGTATGCACATTCGCTTGTTATTGATTACTTTTTTCTTGCAATTTTTCCCAGAATTAATAAAAGAAGGACATTTGTATATCTTGCAAACACCACTTTTTAGGGTTCGAAACAAGAAAGAAACCATTTATTGTTATTCTGAAGACGAACGAAAAGCGGCTATCGAAAAATTAAAACCAAAGCCAGAAATCACACGATTTAAAGGTTTGGGAGAGATTTCGCCTGATGAGTTCAAGAATTTCATTGGAGAAACGATTCGTCTTGATCCTATTATGATGGATAAAAATACATCGATAGAACAGTTGCTATCTTTCTATATGGGTAAAAATACACCAGACAGACAAGAATTTATTATCAAGAATTTGAAAGTTGAACTAGACGCGATAGAGGAGGAAGTTTAGTTTTAAAAATACACAACAGTGTTGCGGGAATTGAAAAATTTTGAATTTCGTCAACACTGATGACGAAATAGGTTCTTTATAATTGATTAAGATAAATTAATTGAATGAAGAAAATAATATTTTTTATTACCACCATTTTAGTTTTGATTTCTTGTAAAAAAGAGAAGACAGAAACTCCAATTGATATGACAGGAGAGAAAGTTGTTAAATCAGTAAATAACGTAATTAAAAAGAGAGATCTTCCATTAAAAAATTTTTCTAAAATTGAGATAGTATCTTATTACAATAGGATGGTTTGGGATACCACAACAGTTAATGGTAAACATTCATTTAATAAAATATTAGTCGATAATTATAAATTAACTTTTGATAGTACAATGATACAAGAGAGAGTTATTTTGAATAAAATTCAGGAGAAAGAACTTCTGAATTTAATTATCTCTGATACTTGTAATACGGGAGAAACTCCGGCAGATTGTTATAAACCACGGCATATGATTTTATTTAGAGATAGTAAAAATCGAATTGTTGGTTATAACGAGTTTTGTATAAGTTGTGCTTATGGCAGAAATTCTAGTAATTTGGATGGATTTCAAAAATATTGCTATTCAGATATGGATCGATTATTTAAGAAATTCGGAATTAAGCTTTTTGTAGAAGAAGGTGATGAAGATGTAGAGGCAGAAAATAAAGAATATGACTTTCTAAAGCATAAAGGTTATATAAAAAATTAAAATTTATTAATACTGAAAATAAATTCAGCATAAAAATGAAAGACGAAGAAGACGATAACATAATTCCAGATAACGAAGAAAATAATTCGGAGGATACGAACTCTTTTGATGACAATCAAGACGAGAATGAATCTGAGGAAATTATCGATGTAGATGCTAAATCTTTTGAAGGAGAACATTTTTACGATAATAACGAAGACAGCGGTGATACTATTACCAAAGTTACCGGAATGTACAAAGACTGGTTCTTGGATTATGCTTCATACGTAATTCTTGAACGTGCTGTTCCTGCTATCGAAGACGGATTTAAGCCTGTACAGCGTCGTATTATGCACTCACTTAAGGAGCTGGATGATGGTCGTTATAATAAAGTTGCCAATGTTGTAGGTCACACCATGCAGTATCACCCTCACGGAGATGCGAGTATTGGTGATGCGATGGTACAAATTGGTCAAAAAGATTTATTGATAGATTGTCAGGGAAACTGGGGTAACATCTTAACAGGAGATGGTGCTGCAGCTTCGCGTTATATCGAGGCACGTTTATCTAAATTTGCTTTGGAGGTTTTATACTCACCAAAAATTACCGATTGGGGCGTTTCATACGATGGTCGTCGTGCAGAACCGAATAACCTTCCGGTAAAATTCCCGTTGCTTTTGGCACAAGGAGCCGAAGGTATTGCGGTAGGACTTTCTACAAAAGTATTACCACATAACTTTAATGAATTAATCGATGCTTCGATAAAAATTCTTAAAGGAAAACCGTTTACATTATACCCTGATTTTATGACTCAGGGTATTGCAGATATTTCTAATTACAATGATGGAATGCGTGGCGGACGAGTTCGCGTACGTGCCAAAATTGCACAATTAGACAAGAATACACTTGTAATTACACAAATTCCGTTTTCGACCAATACAACTACTTTAATTGATAGTATTTTGAAAGCCAATGAGAAAGGCAAAATCAAAATCAAGAAAATTGAAGATAATACTGCGGCCGATGTTGAGATTTTGATTCACCTTTTTCCAGGAGTTTCACCAGATAAAACAATTGATGCATTGTTTGCATTTACAGCTTGCGAAACTTCTGTTGCGCCTTTAGGTTGCGTTATTGAGGATAACAAACCATTGTTTATTGGAGTTTCTGCGATGTTGAAAATTTCAACAAACAGAACGGTCGATTTGCTTCGACAAGAATTAGAAATTCAATTAGAGGAATTAAAAAACAAATGGCATTTTTCTACTTTAGAAAAAATCTTCATTCGTGAGGAAATGTACATTGATTTCAAATTGTATTCTGATAGAGAAACATTATATAAATATTTATATGACCGATTTGAGCCTTTCAAAAAATCATTTGTCAGAGACATCAATGATGATGATTTACAACGTTTGACTCAAATCCCGATGATTCGTATTACCCGTTTTGATTCTGATAAAGCCGATGATTTTATAGCTAAGTTAGAAGATGAAATGAAGGAAGTTGAATACAATCTGGAAAACTTAACAGATTTTGCGATTGCTTATTTTGCCAAATTAAAAGAGAAATATGGTAAAGGTCGCGAACGTCAGACAGAACTTCGTGTTTTTGATAATGTTGAGGCTACAAAAGTAGTTTTACGTAACACAAAACTATATGTAAACCGCGAAGAAGGTTTTGTAGGAACCAGCTTGAAAAAAGATGAGTATTTAACTGATTGTTCGGATATTGATGATGTAATTGTGTTTTTACGAGATGGTAAAATGATAATTACAAAAGTTGATGCTAAGACATTTGTAGGTAAAGATATTATACACGTTGCTATTTTTGATAAGAGCGATAAACGTACAATTTATAATATGATGTATCGTGACGGAAAATCAGGGCCTTCGTATATAAAACGTTTTAATGTTTCGGGTGTTACACGTGATAAAGCGTATGATTTAACCAATGAAACTGCAGGTTCGCAAGTAGTTTACTTTTCGCATAATCCAAACGGAGAAGCTGAGGTAATTACTATTTTATTGCGTCAGGTAGGAACGATTAAAAAATTGAAATTCGATATTGATTTTGCCAAATTAGCTATTAAAGGAAGAGGTTCAAAAGGGAATTTGGTTACCAAATATCCAATTAAGAAAATCGAACTTAAAGAGAAAGGAATTTCTACTTTATTACCAAGAAAAGTTTGGTTTGATGATACTGTAAAACGTCTGAATGTAGATGCACGAGGGGAATTGTTAGGAGAATTTAAACCAAGTGATAAGATATTAATCATCAGTCAGACAGGAAAACTGAAGGTTATTATTCCAGAATTATCTACTCATTTTGATGAAGATATGATTGTTTTGGAAAAATGGAATCCTAAAAAACCAATTTCGGCAATTTATTTTGATGGCGAAAAAGAACGTTATTATATTAAGCGTTTCTTGGTTGAGACAGAAAATAAAGAAGAAATTTTTATTACGGAGCACCCTAATTCTCAGTTAGAAATTGTTGCGACTGATTATCGCCCTGTAGCCGAATTAGTTTTCACGAAAGTAAAAGGAGTTCAAAAAGATAATTTGTATGTAGATATCGAAGATTTTATAGCTGTAAAAGGCTTTAAAGCTTTAGGTAACCAATTAACAAGTGATAAATTAAAGCAAGTTAACTTATTGGATCCGTTGCCTTATGATGAACCTGTAGAAGAAGTTCCTGAAAAACGAGAGATATCCGATGATGATTCAGTCGAAACAGAACTAGATGACGATGGACAAATTGGTTTAGTTTTAGAATAATATAAATACAAAAAACGCTAAGATATCTTAGCGTTTTTTTTTTTGGATAAATTTATTTGAAATTAACAACTCTAATTATGGAATTAAAAAAATTACAAAGAATTGATTTTTTTATAAATGGACTTTAATTCTTTATCATATTTTTTCGCTGCTGGAGTTCTAAGACTCAGTAAATAACTACATAATTCTTCTGGTTTATTTTTTAAATAATAATATTCTATAAAATATGGAATTAAAAAGTTTTTATAAAAGGGAAGTACCTTGATATTGTCATCAGCTTCATCAGGTTCATATCCTTTTGGGTATTCTTGTACCTCTTTTTTATTTAAATATTTTTCTAACTTAATGAGAATGAATGATATAATTTTTGCACTATCTGTAGCAATTAAATCAAACAAATCTTCAATTTTTATTTGAGATAAGTCTAGTCTTTTCAGATCAAGATTTATAACTTCCAAAGGCGGATTTGTTCTATCTATTTCAAGTGAAGCCTTTAATTGTACTTCGTCTAATATAAATTCATATTCTTTTAAACTTATAAAGTATATTATTTTTTGCTAACCTTTTGCTTTTAGAGCAAGTGGTTTTTAATTATTTAATTTTTATAGATTTCAAAAACATGTCTACCACTACCCAAAAAAAGAAAAAAAGTAAAAAGTCACTTTTCAAGCGCACTGCGGCATGGCTGCATTTGTGGCTAGGATTAGGCTCTGGAATTATTGTGGTAATTGTCAGTCTTACGGGCTGCATGTATGTTTTTGAGCACGAAATAAAAGATTTTATCGAGGATTGGCGTTTTGTTACTCCACAAGAAAAAGCTTATTTGTTACCATCGCAACTTATAAGTATTGCCGACAAGGAAATGAAAGGCAAAAAAGCCACTAGTGTTACTTTTGGAGATAAAGACGAAGCAGCAATTGTTGGATATTTTGTTGCTAAAAAAGAAAAGAAAGAAGATAATGAAGGAAAGGTAGAAGAAGCTCAAAAAGAGAAAAAACAAGCAAAAGCTGGTAATCTAGCTTCAAATGATAAGCCTAAAGATAAAGAACCAAAACGTAAAAAAAGACGAAGCGGTACTACTTTTAATGTGTATATGAATCCTTATACAGGACAAGTTCTTAATGTAAAAGCGATTTCTAGAGAAGACCCCGATTTTTTTAGATTCATGCTTAACGGACACCGTGCTTTATGGTTGCCTTATGATATTGGTCGTCCGATTGTAGGAGTTGCTATTTTAATATTCGTAGTAATATTAATTACCGGAATAGTTTTATGGTGGCCAACAAAATGGATTAAATCTATCCGTGATAAGAGTTTTAAAATAAAATGGTCGGCTAGTTTTAAACGTGTAAATTATGATATGCACAATGTATTAGGATTTTACAGCATGTTTTTTCTATTGATTATTTCGCTTACAGGATTAGTTTGGAGTTTTGGCTGGTTTAGTAAATCATTGTATTGGGTAACTTCTGGCGGGAAACCATTGGTAGAAAACAGAGATTCACCTAAATCAGATACTACAAACGTTAAGGTATTTCATGTTTCTACAGTTGATAAAGTAATGCTGAAATTAGTTAAAGAAAGCCCGCAGGCAGTCGGAATTTTAATATCAATGCCCGAAAAACCATCAGATCCTATTGGAGCTTTTGTTTATAAAAAAAGCCATACGTTTTATAATATGGATCGTTATAGTTTCGATCAGCAATCACTCAAAGACATTACAATCAAAACCCCTTTTTCTGGAAGGTATGAAGATGCCAGCGTTCCAGATAAAATACGCCGAATGAATTATGATATTCACGTAGGTGCAGTCTTGGGACTTACAGGAAAGTTTTTAGCTTTTTTCGCTAGTTTAATTTGCGCCAGTTTACCAATCACAGGATTTTTAATTTGGTGGGGAAAACAAAAATTCAGCAAAAAAGGAAAAGCAGCCCCAACGCCTAAAGTAGCTTCTAAAGCTGTTCCAGCACCAAAAGTACTAGAAGAAGAAATGTCATATTAGTCTTCGGTCTAAATAAAATTTTATCCATTAAGCCATTAAGAAAATTAGGAGTCGTAACTTAATTTTTTAGTGGCTTTCTTAATTATGGAAAAGGAACTTAACCGCAAGGTGCGCAAGGATTAACGCAAAGGACGCAAAGTTTTAAAATAAATTTTCACCATTAAGGTATTAAGATTCATTAAGAACAAGTCCCAGCGGGACGCCATGTTTATAGAAAATTTTAATTTTTTTAAAGAACCCCATCGGGGTGGCATATTATAATCAAAAGATAAATATAGATATCGCTCCGCTGGAGCTTTACCAAGGATAATGTATGTATTTGCTATAAATATTACGCTCCGCCGGAGCTCTTAATAATAAAATTAAGCTTCATTTTTCTTAATTTCTTAATGGTGAAAAAACTTTAATCTGTGGCAAAAAAAAAATTAACCGCAAAGTGCGCAAAGGTTTACGTAAAGGACGCAAAGATTTTAATCTTTAATATCTATTGAAGATGCACTGCGGTGCGCCTCTACAGAAAACCTATGATCCTTTTTTATTCGCAATACAAGAAACCTTTGTCCCTTTGCCTCTCAGAACCTTAGTACCTCAGAAAAAACTATATCCTATTGTAACAAAAAAGCTTTCATTGTAAATCTTCCATTGTTGTTTGGTATTGGCATTTTCTATTATTGGTACAAAGCCACGAATAAATCTTCCGCCAATATTAATTCCATTTGAGAGTTCGTAGTTTAAACCAGCAACAAATCCGGCATCCATTTTCTGACTATAATTACTTGGAGCTTCACCAGAACCATAAATTGATTTATCGGTATATAGATTTCCATCAGCATCTTTACGCTGAATCGATGCATTTAATAAAACGCCTAAATAAGGTCCTGCATAAACTTGTATTCCTTTGTAGTAAAAACTTGGACTCACAGGAAATATATCAATATACTGACGTTTAAATTTACTGGAGAATTCAGGGTTTATTCCGTCATCAATTTTGATAGACAATACTCTCTGGCTATAAAATAGTTCATGTTTTAGTCCGAAATATTTTGATGTTTTATTGTCGAGTGTAATTCCGATTGATTGTCCGATTAAACTTTTTTGAGAACTATCATTAGATAAACTGTCAATGTTTTTTCCCATTAATGATGTCCAGTTTATACCACCGCTTATCCCAAAAGTAAGACCATCTTGTTGTGCGCTAATTTTAAGTATAAAAAAAAGCATGATGCAAATTGTATATGTATTTCTCATTGTTATCTGTATTATTTTAAAAATTAATATCCCAAATTCCTGCTGCTTTCTCTAGTTCAACAAGTGATGCAGCATAATTATATAGGGTTTCATAATAATTAAGTTGAGTTTCATTATACGTTCGTTGTGCGTTTAATACCTCGAGTAAACTTGTTTCTCCACGTTTGTAGCTATAAACTTTTCCATCGAGTAAACGTTGCGCATCGGCTAATAAACCAGTATTAAATTGACGTACTTGTTTTTGTGTGGTGAGATAATTAAACCATGCTTTTCGTACTTCTATCTGGATTTGTAGCTCTGTTTGTTTGTACAATACATCGGCTTGTTGCACACTAAATTCAGCTGCTTTTAATTCGCCTTTATTTCGATTAGAAAATTTAAGAGGAATACTAATACCTCCCGAAATGCCTGCCGTAGATGGAGTAGGTGCAACACTATTGGTTACTACCGAGGCGCTTTCTACTCCCATATTTACTCCTAGGTCGAGAACTCTATTTGCTTTGGCTAATTTTAAAATATCCTGTGAAACATTTTTGTTTTTAAGCGCAGCCAACAAATCAGCTCGGTTATTTTCGGCAGAAATTATAAGTTCATTTAAATCAAATAAACGGTCAAACTTGGCTAAATCGCCGGAAGACGAATACAATGTATCTGCTTTTTGATTCCCAACCATTGTACCCAGTTCTAATAAAGCTGTTTTCCAATCAGCTTCACTTTGGTACACTTCATTTAGCATAGCGTTGGCTTCGAGTTTACTCTGGCGAGCATCAATTTCGGTTATGCTACCCAATTTAAACCGAATACTATCTGCAACAGCTATATTTTTAAGAATAGTATAAGAGTTTAATTGCACCTTAAAAATTTCCTTTTGCTTTAAGCTGGTTAAATAATTTAAAGTAGCATCGGCACGTAGATTCCGAAAATAATCTTCTAGTAAAGCTTTTGTGAGTTCGTTTGTACTTTTAGCTACATTTATGCGTGCATTACGTTTTCCGCCAAGTTCTAATGTCCAACTTAATTGAGACGAAAAACCATAACCCATTTGCATCCTGCGTTGCCCGTTATCACTTGCACCAATAGCGAGTTCAGGATCAGGAAAAACTTTAGATGCTTCTAGATTAGCTTCGGCTATATTTACATTAAACTTTTCGGCTGCATAGTCTAAATTGTTTTTATTAACTAATGACAGAAAATCAGAATAGCTTATTTTTATACTAGTAAATGTGGTATCGATCTGAGCATTTGTTACTACCGAAATATTCAGCAGTAACAAAAGAATTACCCATTTATGTTTTATATTTTTAATCATAATGTATCGTTTTATTTATTATCGATTTCATGTTGTATTACTTCATTTTCCTGATCAAATTTTTTCTCGATGAGATAATAAAGTGAGGGTAAAACAAATAATGTTAAGATTGTAGAGAACAGTAGTCCGTAAACAATTACAGTTGCCAGAGGTCGTTGTACATCGCTACCAATGCCTGTTGCTAATGATGCTGGCAATAATCCTAATACGGCAACAGTGGCAGTCATTAATACAGGACGAAAGCGTTGTTTTGCACCATTTGTTACTGCACTTAGTAAATCCATTCCGTTTTTACGAAGCTGATTAATGTGCGAAATCATTATGACTCCGTTTTGTATCGCAACTCCAAACAAGGCAATAAAACCTACTGCGGATGATACATTGAGTGTCATACCACGAACATTTAGCGCAAGCATTCCTCCAAATAATGCTAGCGGAACGATACTCATTAATAATCCTGCCTGACGGAATTTCCCAAAGGCACCATATAACAATACAAACATTAGTGCCAAGGCTAGAGGAACTATTATTGCCAAATGGCTATAGGCTCGTTCTTGATTCTCGAATTGTCCTCCCCATTTTATTTTAAATTGTTCGTGGTCATATTTTACTTTCTCTTCGATCTTAGATTGAGCTTCGGTTAGGAAAGAACCCAAATCGGTTCCTCTTAAATTTAACCGAACAGTAAGATGGCGTTTGTTCATTTCTCTGGCAATTGTACTTTCTCCCGTATTGAGTTTGATATCGCATACTTGAGATAATGGAATTTTAATACCTTCGGAATTAGTCAACATTAGATTACCTATTTTCTCAGGATTGTTACGACTTTCTTCATTGTACCTCGTTATGATATCATAGACTTTATTGCCTATAAAAATTTGCGAAACTGCTTTTCCACCCATTGCAACTTCTATTAATTCTGATACATCATCTACATTAAGTCCATACTGTGCAATTTTCTGGCGGTCGGCAATAACTTGTATTTGCGGTAATGGCGGTTCTTGATCTATAGCAAGATCTACAGCACCTTTTACACCTTGTAATGTTTTAATAATATCTTCGGCAATTCGGCGGGTTTCCTTATAATCCTCTCCATATATTTTTACAACTAATTCGCTGTGCGCTCCAGAGATTTTATCCATTACACCATCAATCATAGGTTGCGAAAAACCAACATTATATCCTGGCATTGTA
Organism: Flavobacterium hydatis; assembly: GCF_000737695.1. Classification (GTDB taxonomy): domain Bacteria; phylum Bacteroidota; class Bacteroidia; order Flavobacteriales; family Flavobacteriaceae; genus Flavobacterium; species Flavobacterium hydatis. The sequence continues at coordinate 115,681 of NZ_JPRM01000027.1, read as the reverse complement.
GCATATTCAGCAGCAAGTTCTTTTATTAAATCGGCTTTGGTTTTACCCGATTTCCATTGACTATATGGTTTTAAACCAATGCTGCATTCGTAATGCGAAGGAGTCCAAGCATCTGTTCCATCATCATTGCGTCCTGCCTGAACCATCATATAGGTTACTTCATCATGTTTTAAAGTTCGATGTCGAAGCGTATCACTCATTTCTTTCGATTTCTCTAAAGTAATCCCCGGCGGTAATGAAACCTGCAACCAAATAGAACCTTCATCTAATGGAGGTAAAAAATCTTTTCCGACCATTACAGTAAGAATAAAAGCAAGAGATAACACACCAATTAAAGGAGCAAATACCTTTTTGGGAGTCTTCATTATTTTTAAAATCCGATTATGATAGGCATTCGTCAGTTTATCCAACCACTTATTATGATACATTTTTTGTGGTTTGCGATAGATAAAATATGCTAATCCCGGAATAAGCAACAACGCCACCAATAATGCTCCAAAAAGAGCATAACCAACTGTAAATGCCATTGGAGTGAATAGTTTTTTCTCTACACGTTCAAAAGCAAATAGGGGTAAGTAAGCAGTAATAATAATCAAGGTGGCAAAAAAGATAGGTCGAGCAACACTTTTTACCCTCTCTGCAACGCTTCTTTCAGTGAGTTCTTCCTCTTCATTATCCTCTCGTTTTTTCAGAATAGTTTCCATCATTACGATTGCTCCATCTACAATAATTCCAAAATCGATTGCTCCTAACGAAAGTAAATTGGCAGGAATATTGGTTAATTTCATTAAGATAAAAGCGATTAAAAGTGAAATCGGAATTGTAATAGCCACCAATAAAGCACCTCTCCAACTACCCAGAAAAACAATTAATACAATAATAACCAATGCCATTCCTTCGAGCAAAGTATGAGAAACGGTTGTAAGTGTTGTATCAACCAAATCGGTTCTGTCTAAAAAAGTATGAATCTGAACACCTTCGGGAAGGTAATTTTTGTTTAAATCATCAACAGCTTCGTTTACACCTTTTAATACAACAGATGGATTTTGGTTTTTTAGTAAAAGGATAATTCCTTCAATATTATCCGAATAATCAGCACCACGTTTGTCTGAATATCCTAGAGCACCTTTGCGCTCAAGATTTCCGTATTTTAATGTGCCAATATCATTGAGATAAATAGGAACACCATTTACCGATTTCACCACAATACGCCCAATATCCTTCAGATTTTTTACCAAACCTATTCCGCGTACAACATACGATTGATCTCCTCGATTAATAACACTTCCGCCCACATTGGCATTATTTTTTTCGATAGTTTCGGTTACTTCACTTAGTGATAAACCATATTGTTCTATTTTACGAGGATCAAGTTCCACTTGATATTGAGTAGTGATTCCACCAAAATTTGTCACATCGGCAACACCCGAAACCTGTTTTATTCTTGGGATAATCGTGTATTCTTGTAATTCGCTTAATTCTCGTAAATCATGACTTTTACTCTCAATAATGTAGCGATAAATTTCACCCGTAGGAGAGGTAAGCGGATCTAAACCAGGAGTTGCTCCATAAGGTAATTCGACATCGTTTAAGCGCTCCTGAATTCTTGTTCGAGCAAAGTAATCTTCGACACCATCATCAAAAACAATGGTTACCATAGATAAACCAAAAGTGCTTTTGCTTCGCATAACATGCATTCCGGGTAAACCATTTATAGCACGTTCTATCGGAATAGTAATTTGTTGTTCTACTTCTTCGGCTGCCAACCCCGGAACTTGTGTTACCACTTGCGAGGTTACATCGCCAATGTCAGGATAAGCTTCTACCGAGAGTTGTGTCCATGAATAATACCCAAATAAGGAGAGTAGTAAAAATAACGCTAGAATCAGCCAGCGTTTTACAATTGTTGTTTCAAATATATTTTGTTTCATTTTTTTCTTTTTAAGGTTCAAAGGTTCTTTTAAAGGCACAAAGGTTCAAAGGTGCTGAGGAACTAAGGTTCTAAGGCTGAGTGCTTTTTTATTATAGATATTTCGTCTCGGTTGTCATTTCGACGAAGGAGAAATCTTCGTGAGAAACTCCATAATCATTGTCGAGCCACTTATAGAGATTTCTCCTTCGTCGAAAAGACAATATTGGAGATAAACTTTGCGAGCTTTCCGTAAACCTTTGCGTCCTTTGCGGTTAATTTTTTCTTTAACTGATTAAAAGATTTATTGTAAAGTTTAAGGTTCTGAGACTGAATACTAGTACTGAATACTTATACTGAACACTTTTACTTCGCTTCAAGAAGATAAAAAGCCCCTTCACTTATAATTGTTTCATTTGGTTTTAATCCAGATAATACGGCTATTTTTCCTTTGTTAGAAATTCCAGTTTCTACGTAACGTCTAATGTATTTTCCTTTGGAAATCTGTACAAGCACAAAACTTTTGTCGTTAAATTGTAGTACAGATTTAGCGGGAACAAACAAAGTGTTTTCTGGGGTATCGATAAATTTTGCAGTTACATACATTCCAGGTTTCAAGGTATGGTTATCATTAAGGCATTCGATTAGAACCTGTACACTTCGGGTGGATTCATCGACCATTTCGTCGACATGGTAAATTCTCCCTACAATTATCTTGTCGGGATAGGAAGCAATCTGAATTTCGGCACCATCTAATTTTTGTATAAACCGAATGTCTTTTTCTTTGACTTGTCCTGCAACCCATACCTTTTTTAAATCGGCAACTTTTGCTTTAGGAGCATCATCTGCTTTAATGTATTGTCCCATTACAACTTCATTGGTTATAACTTCTCCTGCAATGGGAGAGGTGATTACGAGCGGTTGTCCAAAAACTAGTTTGTTTACATTTACGCCAAATATTTTTAGACTTGCAATTGCATTTTGATATTCTTTTTCGTTGACTTCAAAGTTGGTTTCAGCTTCTTCTAAATCTTTTTGTGAACCAACTCCATTACTTTTTAAATCTTGCTGACGTTTTAAGGAGAGTTTAGCAACTTGATAAGCTGATTTTGCTTGGAAGAAGTTCTTTTGCGCATCGATAAAATCAGGCGAAACCATTTCAAAAAGTGGTGTCCCAGCTTGAGTTTTCATTCCTAGTTTTAAATATACTTTGGTAACTCTGCCAGAAAAAGGAGGCGCAATTTCGGCATAAAAATTCGGAATTGCTTTTACAGTTCCAGCAGTGATTAATTCTAATTGGTAGGATACGTTTTTAATCGTTTCTAGTTTTAGTTTGGGCGCAATTGTAGATGTTGCAGGAACAATAATCGTATCGCCTTTTAGAGAATAATTTTCATTTTCAGTTGCAGTTTTTTTATCATTACAAGCGGTGAAAATTGTTATCATCATCAGAAAAAATAGCATATTCAGATATTGTAATTTTCTGTTTAAGCTTTTAAATATCTGGGTGTTGAGGTTGAGGTTTCTTTTAAGGATCATAGTAGTTTTTATTAATATATTTTACGAATTGTATTAACAAGCGATAACAGCGTTGTATCTCAAATAAAGGAGAGAAACAAGTGAAATTAAAGATTGGCGTTGGAGATTTTAATGCTAATTTTTAATCAGCATTTAATTTTTTTGGTGAAGTTTTAAAGAAGATTTTCGACATGATTTTTTGATTTTAATTCGCTGCTGCGAAAAAGTCAATGACATATCAGCAGAAGCGAAATTTATAATTTTTGTTTACAGAGAAGTGGAGGAATGTCCATTTTAGATTGTATTGAATAAATTATTTTCCGTTTATAATGCTGCAAAAATAAAACAACCCCTGAAGAGGGGCGGTTAGAGATGTTTTAGAAAAAAATTAGAATTTTATTAGAGACGGTATCTTATGAAGGGACGCGGATGACGCGGATTTACACATAGATTGCTAAAAGATTAACGTCAAATAAAGGAACGCGGATGCCGTGGATTTACAAAAGTAAAGACGCGGATAAAAACGGATTTAAAAGATAACAATAGAAAAAAATCCGTTTTTATCCGCGTTTTCGCGATAGCGAATCTGCGTCATCCGCGTTCCTTAATAGGCTCCTACTTTAATCTGTAGTATTTTTGATGTCATGGTAAAGCACAACGGTAAATATAGTACCTGATTTTTTATCAGATGTAACAGAGATAGTCCCTTTATGTAGTAAGATAATTTTTTCGGTTAAGGACAATCCAATACCATTTCCGTCGGCATAAATTTTATTTAGACCTCGGTAGAATGGTTTAAAGATATGTTTTAAATCTTCTTCTAAAATACCAATTCCATTATCGATAAATTGCAGAATAATTTTATCATTTTGGAGCAAAATATTTACTTTACTTTGGTGATTGTCTGAGAATTTACAGCCATTTTCGAATAAGTTTAGAAAGGCGACTTTTAATAGATATTCATTTCCATTAATCGAAATTTGATCGTCGTCTTCAAAATCACTTTCAAAATGAATGGAGATATTATAATCAAGATTTGCTTTTTGAACTTGCTGGCAGGCATCTAGTAAAATTTCATCAATGCGAACTTGTCTAAATGCTATTTTTGACGGATCATAACTTGCTTTGGCAAGATCAAGAATGCTATTAGATAGTTTGGCTAATTTGGTAGCATCTTGTAAGGTATTTAAAATAACAACTTTATATTCCTCGTTATTTCGTTCTTTATTAGTTGAGATTTCCAGTTCTGTAATAATAGCAGAAAGAGGTGTTCGTAGTTCATGAGAGATATTAGAAACAAACTGCTTTTGTGAATCAAAGGAGTTTTCTAAGCGGTTTAGCATCTTATTAAAAGTAGTTGCCAACTCAGAAATTTCATCTTTGCTTTCGTTTGTATCAATGCGTGATTTAAGATTTGTTGCAGAAATATTTTGCGCTTGATTTGTCATTCTAACAATAGGTTCGAATGCTTTTTTTGAAAAGAAACGACCAACCATATAAAGAAGCAAAATAGATATTATGAAAACAATAATGCAGGTTTTAAGCAAATTATGTAATTTGATATACCCAAATCCATCGTAAGCCGCAGCAGTAACAATATATTCCTTTTGCTGAAATTTATATTTAATTCCGATTATTTGCCAATCATTTTGATAAAATTGTATTTCGCTTTTTTTTGCGATTTCATCAATCATTGGTTTGGTTTCTTTTACAACATCAATGTCTACTGCATCATGATATAATAATTGAAATGAAGTTGTATAAATAGCAACTTCTACTTCGTTTAATGTTTCTCTATTATTTCTGTAAATGTTTTGTAGCGTCTTACTATTTACTTTGGCATTAAAGAACAAGTTAGCTTTTGTAATTGCTTCTTTTTTTAATAAAGCATAAAATTCTTTCTCTCTATTTTCTTTAGCAGAAATCAATATAATAGCAGCAAACACTAATAAGATAGTGGCTGTTATTAAAGTAAATAATATGGTTAATCGGGTTCGGATTTTCATTCTACTTTCAAAATAAATCCCATTCCTGATCGTGTATGAATGAGTTTTTTATCAAAATCTTTATCAATTTTTTTTCTCAGATAGTTTATGTACACATCAATAAAATTGGTGCCAGTATCAAAATGTGTATCCCATACTTTCTCTGCAATCTCTGTTCGTGATAAAACACGTTCAGAGTTTTGCAGCATATATTCTAAGAGTTTAAATTCCTTTGGAGTAAGGTTTATTTCGGTTTCATTTCGTTTTATGCTTTTGGTTTGCAGATTCATTTCAAGATCGGCATATTTCAGGATAAACCCAGTATTATTGATGTTGTTATTACTGCGTTTTAATAAAGCTCTTATACGTACCAAAAGTTCCCTCATTTCAAAGGGTTTTGTCAGATAATCGTCTGCTCCGGCATCAAAACCTTCTACTTTATCGTCGGTTGTACCCAATGCAGTTAGCATTATTATAGGTAAATCGGGTTTTACTAAACGTATTTCTTTGCATAAATCTAAGCCATCGAGTTTTGGCAAAATAATATCTGTTATAATCAAATCGTACTGATTATTAAGGGCTAACTTTTTTCCTGAGCGACCATCATAAGCGATTGTAGGTATAAAACCGTGTTCTTCAAGTCCTCTTAGGATTAGTTCGGCTACTCTTTGGTTGTCTTCTATTACTAAAATATTCATCGTTATAAAGTTACTATTTCCTTTTTTTAGTTTAGCCTTCAAATATAAAAAATAAGATACTTTTTGTGTATGACTATTTTGAAACTGATTTTATTGCAAAAAAGGCTTCCCAAAATATTTTGGGAAGCCTTTTTTTAAGGTACAAAGGTTCAAAGGTACAGAGGTACAAAGGTTCTGAGACTGTGTACTTGTACTAAATACTTTTTTAACCACTGATTTTAAAACTTAGCGTACTTTGCGTAACCCTTTGCGAACTTTGCGTTTAAATTTTAGCCACAGATTTTAAAACTTAAAAAACTTTGCGGTTAAATTCCCTAAAACTACTTTTTAAATCCCTCGATTCCAGATTTCAACCATTGCTCATATTCTGTAATATTTGGTGTATATCCAGTAGGTTTATTTAAGCTTTGCTCATTGGTATCTAGTATAATATAATACGGTTGCGCATTTGCTTTATAACGGGTAATCTGAAAATCACTCCATTTGTTCCCTATTGATTTTATCTTTTTACCAGTTTCTTTTGAGGTATATTGTTCCTCAATTGGCAATTCTCTTTTATCATCAACATATAGCGAAATCAAAACTACTTCATTATTTAGTATGGATAAAATACGTGGATCAGACCAAACGTAATCTTCCATTTTTCGACAATTTACACAAGCAAATCCTGTAAAATCTAAAAGGATAGGTTTGTTTACACTTTTGGCGTAAGCCAATCCTTTTTCATAATCGGTAAAAGCCATAATATCATGCGGACCTTTGTGCGCTCCGTCTGGTAATGCTATTGCCGATGCAGTTTGTTTGCTTGTGCCACCCACACCATAAGGAGATTCGCTATACGTCATAGGAGGAGGGAAGCCACTAATAAGTTTTAAAGGCGCACCCCATAATCCTGGAATAAGATATATTGTAAATACCAATACAACCAATCCCATAGACAATCTTCCTACCGAAATAGAAGTTATAGGAGAATCATGTGGCAAGGTTATTTTCCCGAATAAGTAGAATGCTAATGTACCGAATATCGCTATCCAAATGGCTAAGAAAATTTCTCTTTCAAACCAATGTAATTGCAATACCAAATCGGCATTTGATAAAAACTTAAATGCTAAAGCCAGTTCTAGGAATCCTAAAAATACTTTTACTGTATTTAACCATCCACCAGATTTTGGTAATGTATTTAGCCAACCTGGGAACATAGCAAATAACATAAATGGTAATGCTAATGCAGATGAGAAACCTAACATACCTACAATTGGAGCAATTCCACCTTTAGAAGCTGCTTCTACCAGTAAAGTTCCTATAATTGGTCCAGTACAAGAAAAAGAAACAATGGCAAGTGCTAATGCCATAAATACGATTCCTAATATTCCACCTTTATCCGCTTGACGGTCAACTTTATTTGCCCAAGAATTAGGCAACATAATTTCGAAAGCACCTAAAAAGGATAAAGCAAATACAACCAATAACACAAAGAAAATTATATTAAACCAAACATTGGTGGATAATGCATTTAGGGCATCGGCACCAAATATTAAGGTAATTACACTTCCTAGAAATACATAAATTAAGATGATAGAAACGCCATATATAATGGCATTTTTGATTCCTTTGGCTTTAGTTTTACTTTGTTTTGTAAAAAAACTTACCGTCATTGGGATCATCGGGAATACACAAGGTGTAAGCAATGCTGCAAATCCAGATAAGAAAGCAATAAAGAAAATCATGTACAAACTAGAATCTGATTCTTTAGGTTCTGCTTTTTTTTCTACCGTAACGGTTGCGTCTGTTTTGGTCGTTTTTTCGTTTACAATAGCTGCAGCTTGGATTTCTTTTGCTTCAAGCGTTTTAAGATTAAACTCAAAATATTTTGTTTCGCTAATGCAATTTTCTTTACAAACTTGGTAAGAAAGTTCTACTTGTATGGTTTCTTTTTCAGGATTAATTTGTTTGATTAATTGAGTAAAAATTACTTTATCTGAAAAGAAGATTTCATCTACACCAAAGATTTCATTAAAGGCTCGTTTCGTTTTGCTTTCAGTTGCTTTTCCAATAAGTTCATAATTGTTTTTGTTATCATGAAAAAGAAATTCGGCAGGTAGCGGACCATCTTCGGGAGTGAATTGAGAATACACATGCCAACCTGATTCGATAGCTCCTTTAAAAGAAAGTAAATATTCAGAGTCGGACTTTTTCTCAATTGAAGCTTCCCATTTCACAGGATTTATAATCTGTGCCTGGACTTTTGCAAAGGCAAAAATCAGTAATAATAAATATAAGATTTTCTTCATTTTATAAGTTTAATCAGAACGAATTGTTCTGGTGATAATTTGATTTTTATTTAGTGTTTTATACTGATATAATTAACCCATTGGTTGCAATTAATTTTAACACATAGAAACATAGGTTTTGTACATGCAAAAAAGACGTTTCACTTGTTTTAAATGCACATAGCTAGCCTAGCTATGTGAAAGAAATATATTTCTTTTGTTCTCTTTTTTTATACATAAAACCTATGTTTCTATGTGTTAAATAATTTTTTTAAGACCTGAACGAAGCGAATAGACGCAGTAATTGCATCCAACGGGTTGATATAATTATTTCTTTTTGATTTGAGCAATTATTTGTGCTTCCGTCGGATTGATGGCTATTAATTTTCCTGAAGTATTAAAAAGATACGTACTAGGTATTCCTTTTACTCCAAAGAGTGCTACCGATTTGGCATCAAATCCATTTGGATCAATTAATTGAGGATGTTTTAGATTATCAATCTTAATGGCTTTTAACCATTTTGCTTTATCAATATCTATGGATATCCCAACAATCTCAAAATTTTGACTTTTGTATTTATCATATAATTTCACCAAATCTTTATTGGCTATTCGACAATACGGACACCAAGATGCCCAAAAATCGACTAAAACTGTTTTTCCTGTATAAGAATTTAGTTTAACTGTTTTATTCTTATCATTCTGTAATTGGATATTTGGGAAAGAATTACCTTTTTTAATTTGTGCATTAACGGAAGTGATAGCTAATAATAAGGTTATTGCTATCAATGTATTTTTTATTGAATTCATTGTTTTTGTAATTTTGAAAGAGTTAATTCCAAGACATAACAGAAACATAACAAATACTGTTATATCCTGAATAGAATTGGTTTTTTTAATGATTTGCAGCTTTAAAATGGTTCTGAACAAAACGCATTTATGGCTGTCGCAAAAGGAATCTAGCTTATTTTTGGCGGAAGCCAAATAGAACGGAAATCTGAAGAAATAAAGATTTCTGAATAATAATAGTTTTGCTTTCTTTCAGAAAAATTAAAAAAAGAATGATTGTCTGTTTGAAAAGAAATTATTGGTGTATAATAACTACAGTAAACCACAGTGCAATCGTCAGAACTTTCTATACAACCATTAGCACATCTGTGTTCTTTTGTTTTAAAATCTGTCTCTTTACAAGAGGCTTTTAAGGATGTTTTGTTTTTAAAACATATCTTTTCTATTTTAATTCCACGTGCAAAATTAAGCGTTGGTCCCATAAATAAACCAAACGTTATAATTAATAGTATGTAGAATTTTTTAGTCATAAGAAACACGAAAATAAAATTTAATTATCAGATGGGTGTTAATTTTGATGTAAATGTTATACGTTTTAGACTTTTATAGAAATAAACCTAACAAGTTTTAGAAACCTGTTAGGCCTGGAATGAGACCTTATTTTTTTGAGTAAAACGACCTTTTACACTACTAAAAAGAGATCTCTATTTTATTTTTTCTAACTAAAGTTTTTTTGTTTCACGCAGATCTTACAGATTAAAGCAGATTAAATTTAGGTTATAAATAAATCTGCCTGTATCAGCTTAAATCTTTTTAAATCTGCGTGAAAGTCTCAAAATCTTATTTAGTCACGTTAAAAAATGTATATTCTAGTTTTAAGAAAACACCATCAGATGCTGCACGTTGCATCGAGCTATACAATTCTTTTTTGTAAGCAAGGTCTATTCTCGCCTGACTATTAATGATAAACTGAATAGATGGAACTACATCTAGATACGACTTTCCGTTTTCGGTAATTGTTTGTCCCGTAAACTCCAACATTGCATTAATATTGGTTTGTTTGTAACTCGTATACTTTTTAGGATACATTAATTTACCTACCGAAAAGGTATAGTTTACAGCATTTTTACCCAAAGCATCTGGAAAACTATAATCTGGATTATTAAGTGCACGCACATAACTTACAGATGAACTTAGCGCCACTTTATGAATTAACTGAGTTGCAACTAAACCAGCTTCGTAACCTGAATTTCCGTTGGCTAAGTCTATCGCTTCCTGATTAAAAAACGAGTTATTATAACTGTATCGTCCAAAGGCAGCCATTCTGAAATGACTCTGTAAATCATCTACAGAAAAAAATCTGTATTTGGCATAAAAACCACCACCTTTAAGACCCAATCCGTTTTCTTGGTTGCTTAAAAATGCCGAGGTACGAACCATCAGGTTTTTATTTATTCCCCAAGTAACTTCAGGTGTTAAATTGTACATAGAGCCACTTTCGTGTTTGTTATCCATGATTGATTGCCCAACACGAACCCCAATAGATCCCGCCGGAGCGTTACTAGCGGGTTCGGTTACTACAAATAATTCTTGGGCATCTATATTGTATGAAATAAAGAAGATGAAGATTAATGATAGATATTTCATTTTTTATAATGCTTTTAAGTAATAATCATCTTCATTTTCTGTAGCATAACCAGGATACTTAGAATATGATTTAACTAGTTTTTTGTACTCTTTTTGGGTTACAAAACCTTTGTCCAGCACTCTGTATTTTGCTTCAGCATGAGCTACAGGATTTTTAATATCGATAAAAGTATATGTAGCATCATCAACTTTTAGGGTTGTATTATCCTCAATTGTTGGTGTATGAAACTTGGCTGTTAAAACCAGTGAACCTACAAAGAAACCAGCTTTTTCAACTGCTTTTTTCAATACTTTAGGTTGTAATGAATTATCTTTTTTAAAGTAAACTGTAAACGTGTTTGTGTTTAAGTCTGTAGCAATGCTATCTACTTCTGTAAAAGATTTTAATTGCTTGTTTATGGCATTAGAGCACATAGAACAAGTTAATCCTGTAGCCATTATTTCGGCTTTAGAAATTTGAGAATATGATTTTACACCAGTTAATAATAGTACAAGTGTAACGGTTATGAATTTTATATTTATGGTTTTCATTTTATTTTTTGTTTTTTTTGATTTGTGTAATTATTTGCGCTTCAGTTGGGTTTATAGCAATCAGTTTTCCTGATGCATCAAAAAGATAAGCCGATGGCAAAGCATCTACTCCAAAAGTTACAGCCGTTTTAGCATCAAAACCTTTAGGGTCAATTAATTGCTGGTGCTTTAGTTTATCTTTTTCGATAGCTTTTAACCATTTAGTTTTGTCGATATCTATTGATATTCCAACGATTTCAAAGTTCTGACCCTTGTATTGGTCATATAGTTTTACCAGTTTTTTATTGGCCACTCTGCAAGGAGCGCACCATGAAGCCCAAAAGTCTACCAAAACTGTTTTTCCTTTAAAAGAATTTAGTTTAACGGTAGCATTCTTATTGTTTTGAAGCTGAGCATCTGGAAAAGAATCTCCTATTTTTATTTGAGCACTTGCTACAGAAACTGTTGCAACAAGAGTAATTAATGTGATTATGTTTTTTATTTTGAACATGATATTTTTTTTGATACTTGACTGTGTTGGGTTACATATTCTGTTTTAAGCCACAGAATATAAAGAGTAAAATGCAAACAAACTTTACAATTTGATTAACTTAATGTAGGACAAAAAGCTAACCATATAAGTAATACAAGTCCATTTAAGAGAAGTGTCTAAAACTTATATTTTCTTAAACGACTTATATGGTTTAATCTGCACCCCAATCAAACATGTTATTTAAATGATTTTGATTAAGATTATTGTGCTTTTTTAGGGCTTACTTCTCTATCATATTGGCAACATCCGTGTAGTTCATCATAAACTGTAGTTGGAGCTGTAAATTTTTCATTATCATATCCTGCATCAGCAACACGTTTTAGTATAGCATCAAGATTGGTTTTCTTGTTATCATAAGTAACAGTTGCCACTTTAGTATTTTCATTCCAGTTTACTTTAGCTTCCTTATTAACGTTTGCTGCAGTTTCGATAACTTTTTTACACATACTACAGTTTCCACTAATTTTTACAGATTCGGTAGTTTTATTTTTTATTTGTGCGCTGGCGTAAGTAACTGATAGTAATAGAGTCATTACCATCAATAATTTTTTTATTGAGTTCATTGTATGTAATTTTTTTTGGATGGATTAATCCTAAAATACAACAGAGACTATAGCAAATACAGCTATTTCTGTGAATAGAATCGGGATTAAAAAAAGTTTTTTGTTTTAAAGTCTTAAAATGACTTTGGATTAGACAGACTTATGGCTGTCAGGAAATAAATCTAGCTTATTTTAGGTGGAAGCCAGATAGAACGGAAATCTGAAGAAATAAAGATTTCAGAATAATAATAATTTTGTTTTCTTTCAGAAAAACTAAAAAGTGAATTGTTTTCTGTTTGAAAAAGTGCCATTGGCGAAAAACCACAGCCACCAGTTGCAGAACCACAAGAGTTTCCTAAACAACCTTTATCGCAATCGTGATCTTTCTTTTTAGAATCTTTTTTCTTGCAACAGTCTTTTTCTGTAGATTCTTTTTTACAACATGACATTTCTTTTTTTGTTCCATGCGCATAAGTAAGCGTTGGTCCCATTAGGAAACCAAGCGTAACAAGTAGCAATATGTAGAACTTTTTTGTCATAGTTAGGGGCAAAGATACTTTTTCTTGGCTGTCGTAGTTGTTAATTTTTTTATAAACCTTTTAGTTTGATTGATTTTTGGTACCGTTTAACGCTTGGGTTTAGGTATGTAATTGTTCGCAAGTTTTTGATTAATAATAAGATATATTCTTGTTTTTATACGGGATTAATTATTTTATAATCATAAATTTTAGATTAAGTATACAAGTATAACATTTTTTATTATGTTTGCTAAATCGATTTAGCAATTTATGTAACTTTCTTAAAATTATGAAAAATATACTTTTTATCTGCTTTTTTATTTTTGTTTCAACTGCTTTTATGAATGCTCAGGAACTTAAATCGCCCGATGGAAATTTGACTTTAGTGTTTCATTTAAATGCCGAAGGAACGCCAATTTATTCTTTGAGTTACAAGAATAAAGAAGTGATTAAGGAAAGTAAATTGGGTTTTATTATAAAATCGGATATTATGCTGAATAAAGGTTTCCAGATTGCAGAGACCAAATTTCTGTCAGAAAACAGTACTTGGAAACCAGTTTTAGGAGAACAAAAAGAAATACAAAATCACTATAACGAATTAAAAACTGACCTTATTCAGGAGAAAAGCAAACGAAAAATATCAATTTATTTCCGTTTGTTTAATGATGGTTTAGGCTTTAGATATGAATTTCCTGTGCAAGATAATTTGCGTCATTTTATTATTCAGGAAGAAACAACCGAGCTTAACTTAACTGGAGATCATAAACTTTTTTGGATTCCGGGCGATTATGATACAAACGAATATAGCTATACAACTTCTAAAATATCCGAGATGCAATCTTTGGTTTACGATGCAACACATGTTTCTCTTGCAGCACAAACCACTATCAAGAATTTAGCCACGCAAACGCCTTTAATGATTAAGACGGATGCTGGAATTTATATTAATATTCACGAAGCAGCTTTAAAAAATTATCCTGCAATGTGCCTTAATGTCGATGATAAAACATATTCGTTGAGTTCGCATCTTGTTCCAGATGCTGTGGGCAATAAAGGATATATACAAACGGGAAGTTTTACACCATGGCGAACAATTGTAGTAAGTGATGATGCGAGAGATATCTTGGCTTCAAAAATGATATTGAATCTTAACGAACCTTGCAATTTTGAAGATACTTCTTGGATAAAACCAGTAAAATATATTGGTGTTTGGTGGGAATATTTTACAGGAGGTGGATCTACTTGGGCATATTCTGATAATCAAGATGTAGTTATTGGTTCTACCGATTTCTCTAAATTAAAGCCTAATACTACACATGGAGCAAATACGAAACATATAAAAGAATATATAGATTTTGCTGCTGCAAATGGCTTTGATGCCGTTTTGGTCGAAGGTTGGAATGAAGGTTGGGAAGACAATACCGCCTTTAAGAAAGAACGTATTTATAGTTTTACTAAAGCTTATCCCGATTTTGATGTAAAAGATTTAAGCGACTATGCGAGTAAAAAGAAGGTAAAAATTGTGATGCATCATGAAACTACATCTTCAACTGCCGAATATGAACGACAACTAAATGACGCTTTAAATTTTATGGTTGATAATAATTATAATGCGGTTAAAACAGGATATGTTGGTCCAATTATCCCGAGGGGAGAACACCATGACGGACAACAAATGGTAAATCATTATACGTATGTAGCTAAAGAAGCGGCGAAACACAAAATCATGGTAGATTCTCACGAAGCCGTTCGACCTACAGGGTTACACCGAACGTATCCTAACTGGTTTGCACAAGAATCGGCACGAGGAACAGAGTTTGAAGCTATGGAAGGAATTCATCCTGATCATACTACAATCTTACCTTTTACCCGACTTATGGGAGGGCCAATGGATTATACACCTGGTATTTTTCAGGGAGATTTATCGGTTTACGGATCCAAGAAGAACAAGTTAAGTACAACATTAGTGAAACAATTGGCATTGTATGTTACTATGTACAGTCCGTTGCAAATGGCTGCCGATTTACCCGAAAATTATATGCGTTTTAAAGATGCATTTCAGTTTATAAAAGATGTTGCTTTAGACTGGGACGAAACGTATATCCTCGAAGCTGAACCTGGAGATTATATTACCATTGCCAGAAAAACCAAAGGAAAACAAGAATGGTTTGTTGGCGGAATCACAGATGAAAATCCACGTATAGCTACGATTGATTTTAGTTTCTTACCTGCAGGAAAATCATACACAGCAACGATTTACGAAGACGGAAAAACGGCAGATTACAAAACTAATCCGCAATCATATAACATTCGTAAAGTAACTGTAAATAGTAAAACTAAATTAAAGCAAAAATTAGCTGCAAGTGGTGGTGTGGCTATTTCTATAAAGTAAACATTGTTTGTGAATGGAACGCGGATGATACGGATTTCCTAAAGGAAAGACGCTGATAAAAACGGATTTTATAATCTGCTCAATCTGCTAAATCTGCGAGAGAAAAGTATAGCCACAGATTAAAAGGATTAAAGAGTTTTTTGTTTCACACAGATTTACTTCGTCTGTTCGCTATCGCTCGGGTGGCAGATTGAGCAGATTTAAGTTAGATGAAAAATAATTTGTGACAATTCGTGAAATTAGTGGCAAAAAATATAAAACAAAGTATTGTTTTAAAATCCGTTTTTATCCGTGTTTTTGCGATAGCGAATCCGCGTCATCCGCGTTCCCTTTTAGACAATCCAAAAAAAACAATAATTTAAAAAACATAAAAATGAGCATAAAAATTTACCCTTTACAATTTGAACCAATCTTAAAAGAAAGAATCTGGGGAGGCGAAAAACTAAAAACGGTTCTTAATAAACCTATCGTTTCTAAAATAACAGGTGAGAGTTGGGAATTATCTACAGTAGAAGGAGATATAAGTATTGTTGCCAATGGCGAATTAAAAGGAAAATCATTAACAGAATTAATAGATGAACAGCCAAACGAAATTTTGGGAACGTCAGTTTATAACCGATTCGGAAAACAATTTCCATTACTTTTTAAATACCTAGACGCTCGCGAAGATTTATCGATACAAGTACATCCTAATGATGAGTTGGCAAAAGAGCGCCATAATTCATTTGGTAAAACCGAAATGTGGTATGTAATGCAAGCTGATGCCGATGCAAGGATTATTGTAGGTTTTAAGGAAGATTCAAGTAAAGAAGAATATTTGGAGAACTTAAATAATAAAACGTTGGTTTCTATTCTTGATGATGTAAAAGCCAAAGTGGGTGATGTGTTTTTTCTGGAAACAGGAACAGTTCACGCTATAGGAGCAGGATTGGTTGTTGCAGAGATTCAGCAAACATCGGACATTACGTATCGATTATATGATTTTGATAGAGTAGATGCACAGGGAAATAAAAGAGAATTACATGTTGATTTAGCTTTAGATGCTATCAATTATAATAAAGTTGATACATACAAGAAATATGAAAAGACTGTAAATGAGTCTAATGTAGTTGTGGATTGTCCTTATTTTACAACAAATTTTATTCCGTTAAACGGAGGTGTGAAAGTAAATAAAAAAGGAGATACTTTTACAGTCTATATGTGTATTGAAGGAGCTTTTGAAATTAGACATGAAAATGTAGTGTATCAATATAAAAAAGGAGATACAGTTTTAATCCCTGCAGCAATGGATGCTTATGTGTTAAATGGAGAAGGAGCAATTTTGGAAATAACTATTTAGAAGTTCAGAGGAGCAAAGGTTCAAAGAGGCAAAGGTTCTGAGGTACTAAGACGCTAAGGTTCTGAGTGAGAAAGGTTCAAAGTGACTAAGATGTTAAGGTTTAAAGAAATAAACGGTGATTAAACGCTTTAACTGTCACTGAAACTGCGACTAAACACTGATACTGAATACTGATACTGAATACTGATACTGAATACTGATACTGAATACTGATACTGAATACTGATACTGAATACTGATACTGAATACTGAATACTGAAACTGAATACTGAAACTGTATACTGCGACTAAACACTGAATACTGAACAACACTAAGTAAATATGCTAATTAATCGGTAAAGACTTGTAATCACTGATGATAATACTTGGAATTGTCTATAAAATAATGTTTTATTCAAAAAAATAATTACAAAATCGTTTTAGTAACTATTTTTATATATATTTGTGATATAATTAATAACAGCTTAATAAAAAATTAACTCGCCAAATGAAAAAGATTACTATTAAAGATATTGCCACAGAGGCGCAAGTATCTATATCTACTGTATCTTTTGTCATTAATGATAAAGGCGAAAAAATGGGAATTAGTCCTGCGGTAATTAAAAAAGTGCAAGAAGTTGCAGATAAACTTAATTACAGACCTAGCATGATTGCGACAAGTCTTAGAACAGGAAAGACTAGATCTATCGGACTTATTGTTGAAGATATTTCGAATCAGTTCTTTGCAGATCTTGCCAGAGTTATAGAGGACGAAGCTAAGAGAATTGATTATAGAGTTTTTTATTGTAGTACAGGTGGTGATGATGAACGTTCAGAAGAATTGATACATAGTCTTTTGCAGGCTAATGTGGATGGTTTTATAATTACACCAACAGAAAAGTTGGAAAAAAGTATAGACCTACTTTTAAAATTGCAAAAACCTGTTGTATTAATAGATAGATATTTTCCTAACCAGAAAGTGAGTCACGTAGTAATGGATAATTACGAAGGTTCTCACTCTGCAACTAAATTTTTGTTAAGTAAAGGAAGAAAAAATATTGCAGTTGTAAATACTAATTCTGGAATGATCCAGATGAAGCTTAGAGAAGACGGATATAGAGATGCCTTGAAAGAAGAAGGTATTTATGATGATTCCCTTGTTCTTCATATGGATTACAATAGTAGCGAAGAAAGTAAAATTGCCGATATATTTAGCTTTTTTACAAAGAACCAAAAAATCGATGCTGTATTATTTTTGGCGAATTATATGGGATTAGCAGGACTTCAGGCTTTTAGAGGAATGAAGTTTAGGATTCCAGAAGATGTTTCGGTTATAAGTTTTGATGATCACGATAGTTTTAGATTGCATACACCGACCATATCAGTTATTGCTCAGCCAATTAAAGAAATAGCCGAGAATGCAATAAAATTATTGATGGATCAAATGACAGGAATTAAGCCTGTTGTTATTGAAGGAATACGTAAAAAAGGAAATTTAATAATAAGAGAATCGGTATAACATAGATACAATGCCATTTTCTAAAAAAAAAGAACAAAGGTAGCTTTGGCTTTTTTTTAGTTTTTTTACTAAATCGTTTTAGTAAGTTTTAATTTATCAAAAAGCAAAAATCACTAAAATTTTTTGATGAATTTACTATATCGATTTAGCAAAATAAAGAAAGTTTCAAATAGGTGCTAATCAATGATATTCTTGGATTAGAGGCTAGGAAAGACATATTAAAATTGAGTTCAAATTTTTTATTAATATTTAAAACAAAAACAAGTCAAACACAAAAACAAATCAAAACAAATAAACCAAAACGAATGCGTATGAAACAAATTTTAGCAGTGTTAGGAATGGTATTGTTGACCAGCTTAGGAGCTGTGGCACAAAATCGATCAGTAACAGGCGTAGTAGCAGATGCAGATAACAAGGGAATTGTTTCTGCCACAATTAAGGTAAAAGGAAAATCCATTAGTGCTATAACGGATACCGACGGACGTTTCTCAATGACAGTTCCAGAAGGAAAAATTAGTATAACAGTATCATCTATTGGTTATGTTACACGATATATTGAAGTTGGAGAGAAAGAAAATACGATTAATATTTTATTATTATCTAGTGTAGAAGAATTAAAAGATGTTGTTATTACTTCATTTGGAGTAAAAAAACAAAAGAAAAGTTTAGGATACGCAGTTGGAGAAATTAAAGGAGAAGATTTAACTAAAACCAAAGAAATTAACTTGGGAAATGCACTTCAGGGAAAAATTGCTGGGGTAAATGTTTCTGCACCAGTTTCTGGACCATCAGGTTCAAGCCGTGTAGTAATTCGTGGAGCAACTTCGGCTTCAGGACTTAACCAACCTTTGTATGTAGTAGATGGTATTCCTATTGATAATAGCCAGCAAGGGAATGCAGGAATGTGGGGAGGAGCAGATAAAGGAGATGGAATGTCATCATTTAACCCAGACGATATCGCATCTATGTCGGTATTAAAAGGTAGTGCGGCATCTGCACTTTATGGATATAGAGGTTCCAATGGTGTTATCTTAATTACAACCAAAAAAGGTAAAGCTGGAAAAGGAATTGGAGTAGATTTTAGCACAAACGCTACATTTAATACTCCTGTAAGTTTATTAAAATGGCAAGACCAATACGGAGCGGGGGCACCAGTAAATGGAGTTGCTACAAGATTTAATAATTTACAAGAACTTAGAGATTCTTACTATTTTGCTTGGGGAGATAAATATGACGGAACACCTTCACTTTCTCTTGATGGACAAACAAGACCTTACCAAGCCTACGGAAAAGATAATGTGAAAAACTTTTACAGAACAGGATTTTCTTTCAGTAATACTTTAGCAGTGTCTGGTGGTAACGAGAATACAAATTTCAGATTATCATTCGGAAACACAAAAGATGAGTCAATCCTACCAGGAACAGATTTTGGAAGAAGCAACGTTGCTTTGAGTTTAAACTCTGCAGTAAATGAAAAAGTAAGCATTGAAACTAATGCACAATACATTTCTGAGAAAAGTCATAACAGACCTTATTTGAATGATTCACCAAGAAACCCATCTTTCCCTACTACTTTTTTAACGCCAGGATCAGACATTAGATGGTTAAGTAACGGATATGATGCAAACGGAGGAGAAGCAGATTATTTTGGTTCAAATACGTACCAAACTAATCCATATTTTGCAACACAAGAAACATTAAACGATGACCTTAGAAAACGTTTTATTGGTTCTGCCAAAGTAAATTATAACATTACAAATAAAATTTACGCTAAGGCAGTAATTGGTATTGATGATATTAATTATGAATATACTGAAATCGAACCTACAGGAATCAATTATAATCCAGGAGGATCTTATGAAAACAGAATAGAAAATCGTTCAGAAGTTAATGCATCTGGTTATTTAGGATACAAAGGAGATATTACCAAAGATATTTCATTAGATGCTTTTATTGGAGCAAACCGTCAGCATAACAGATATAGTGGTATTAAAATGAAAGGGAACAACTTTATCGTTCCGTTTAAATACTTTTATGGAAATACAATGCCAGATAAAACAGAGAAATTATACTCAGAAAGTGAAGTAAACTCTCTTTTTTATTCTGCCGACATAGGATATAAAAATTTCCTATATCTAAATGTTACAGGACGTGAAGATTGGTTTTCTACTTTAAATCCTGCTAATAACAGTACATTTTACCCATCTGTTAGTACAAGTTTTGTTTACTCAGAAGTTATCGATTTCCCAGAGTGGATGTCATACGGTAAGTTTAGAGCAGGTTGGGGTAATGTAGGAGGAGCATTGCCAGAAGCGTATGCTTTAGCTTTAACATATACAGCACCAGACGGACAAACAGAGGCTCAAGGACAACCAATTTTAGGTGTTAACGGAGAAACTGTTCCTAACAAATTCCTAAAACCTTATAACGTAAGTACAATCGAGTTTGGTTTCGAAAATACATTCTTTAAGAATAGAGTTAGTACAGATTTAACTTTCTATTACAAGAAAACAACAAATGATATTACCGATGCAGATATTTCTCAAAGTTCAGGTTACAGAACAACCAAGATTAACGTAGGTGAGATTTTAAATAAAGGAGTTGAGTTTGCTGTAAATGTAAAAGCGATAAAAACAGAAAACTTTAGTTGGAATGTAGGTTATAATTTTGCTTACAACCATAGTGAAGTATTGAACTTGTCAGACAAAATTACTACCAAAACATTAGAAGGAAATAGAGATTCCAGAGCATCAGTAGTATTAGAGAAAGGGCAACCATTTGGAGTAATCAAAGCGTATGATTATTTAAGAGATGATAAAGGAAATATTTTATTAGATTCTAATGGAAAATTCATGAGAGGAGATTTAATCATCGCAGGACAAGGAGTAGCTCCAACATCTATGGGATTCTCAAATGATTTTACTTATAAAAACCTAACACTTTCGATTTTTGTAGATGCTAAATTTGGAGGAGAAATCTATTCGGCGACAAATCAGTTAGGAACACGTTACGGATTGTCAGATAAGACGCTTGAAGGACGTGAAGGAGGAATTGCTGTACAAGGTAGAGATCCTGTTGGGAACATCATAGACGAACGACTTTCTGCATATGATTATTGGAGAAGTTATAGTGATGTAACATCTAATTTTGTTTATGATGCCGATTTTGTTAAGCTAAGAGCAGTTTCTTTTAGCTACAATTTCCCAAAAGCATATCTAGCACATTCACCATTTCAATCTATTAGTTTAGCATTTTCTGCTCATAATTTA
The DNA here is from genome assembly GCF_000737695.1 of Flavobacterium hydatis. Classification (GTDB taxonomy): domain Bacteria; phylum Bacteroidota; class Bacteroidia; order Flavobacteriales; family Flavobacteriaceae; genus Flavobacterium; species Flavobacterium hydatis. The sequence continues at coordinate 94,244 of NZ_JPRM01000027.1, read as the reverse complement.
TGGACAATTTATAGTGCTACGCCAAACATTGACCCAGAGTCAAATTATTCTAATAGCAATGCGCAAGGACTTGAAAGAGCTTCTATGCCTTTAACTAGAAATTATGGTGTAACCCTTAATGTCAAATTCTAATAATAAAAATAGAAAGATGAAAAATAAATATATAAAAATATTCTGTATCGCTATTGTTAGTGCAATGACATTCACAGCATGCGATGAAGGATTCGAGGATTTAAACAAGAATCCAAATGCATTAACAGATCCAGCACCAAAATCGATGTTCACACTTGCTGAAATATATATCGACGGACAAGATTATTCTAACACAAGAGGAAATAATGGATATGCTGCTCAAATAGTACAACAATTTTCTTCATTAGGAGGGCCAGGTTCTAAATATACCTACTCATCAGAGTATTCAGGATCTTTATTTGGAGAATCTTACGGAAAAGGATTGAATCAAATTTTTCAGTTGATGTCTGTTTTACCAGAAACGGCAGAAAACTCAAATATGATTCAGGCATGTAGAATTATGAAAGTATTTATGTTCCAGAAACTGACAGATACGTATGGAGAGATTCCGTATTTTGAAGCAGGACAGGGATATAACGGAAATATTTTTGCTCCTAAATACGACACGCAACAAGTCATCTACAATGATTTATTAAAAGAGTTGGATGAAGCAGGAGATGCATTAGATGCAAATAAACCTTTTGTAGGTAATGCAGATTTATTTTACCAAAGTGATGTAGCAAAATGGAAAAAGTTTGCAAACTCATTAATGTTAAGAGTTGCGATGCGTTTGTCTAAAGTAGATCCGGCAAAATCAAAACAATATGTAGAAAAAGCTTCTGCAAAAGGAGTTTTTAATTCTAATATTGATAGTGCAGTATTAAAACACGATGCAAGCCCGCAAGGAGTTAGAACAAACCCAATAACATCATCTTGGGTAAGAAATGACTTAAACGGAGGAGAATCAAATATAAAATACAGCAAAACTTTTATAGACTTATTAAAGAATACAAACGATCCGCGTTTAAGAGTTTATGCAAAATTAGAAGCTTCAGGAAATAATAATCCTGCAGATCAGCAAGGGCTTGCAAATGATGCAAAAGAGTTTCCTGGTGGAGACAAAAAACTTTTCTCAGATCCTAATACTTCTACCGTATTACGTTTAGACGCACCAACTCTAATCATGTCTTATGCCGAAGTAGAATTTTTATTGGCAGAAGCAGCAGCAAAAGGTTGGAATGTATCAGGAACAGCTCAGCAACATTACGAAGATGGAGTAAAAGGAGCAATGCAAATCCTGTCTATTTTTGGAGACAAAGTGCCAGCAGTTACCATTGCAGAGTATAACGATTATATTACAGCACATCCATTTAAAGCTACAGGAACAGAAGCACAAAAAATAGAGCAAATTATTACTCAAAAATGGATTGTTTTACTATTTAATGGTTTCGAAGCATTCTCAGAGTGGAGAAGAACTGGATATCCTGTTTTAGTACCAGTAAATGATCCTTTAGGAGAAACAGACGGTACAATCCCAAGAAGATTAATTTACGATCAATCGGAGTTAATTACAAACGGAGCAAATTACAAGGCAGCAATACAACGCCAAGGGTTGGATTTAATGACAACTAGAATTTGGTGGGATAAATAATAATTAATTTGGTTGATTAGTTAGAATAAGTCGGGTAGGAATATCCTCCCGGCTTATTTTTAAGTTTCTATTTTGATTTTTTATAAAAAAAACATTTGTTATAAAGAGGTTAATATATTGTTTTTTAGTACCTTTTTTTTCGCAATCAGAAAAATTACTTTTTGCTGAAAAAGATGGAATTACTTTCCAAAGATCTTAAAATAAATAAATGATTTTTTGAGCAATCTAAAATCTAATCCTTTCCCAACGTTTCGGGATCGGAACTAAAATCACCAATCTAAAATTAATATAAGTTTGGCAGCCGTAAAAAAGGAAATAATGTCTAGATATTTTTGTTAGTTACTCTTATTCTAGGAAATAAAACCTAAAAAGAGAAGGAGTTAATTGTGAAAACAATTACCCTTCTCCCACTGCCAACGGTTAAATTACCTTTTGCTATTTGCAAAAAGCATACTTAAAAATTAGACATAAATAATAATTTTATTACTCAGTAAAAATGGAATGTAAAAAAAGCTTTTATTGGTTTGTCGGCATCTGTCTTGCAAGTTTTTCATTTGCAGTAAATGCTCAAAATATAGATATAAAAAAAGATTGGCAATATCGGGAAACCAAAACCACAAAATGGTATCCGGCAACAGTTCCTGGAGAGATTCATACCGATTTGTTAAACAACAAATTAATCCCAGACCCATTTTATAGGGACAATGAGAAAAAACTAGAATGGATAGAAAAGAAAGATTGGGAGTATAAAACGACCTTTCAGGTTACGCCAGCAACGTTTAACAAAAAGAATGCAGAACTAGTTTTTGACGGATTAGATACTTACGCAACAGTTTACTTAAACAATCAATTGGTTTTAAAAGCCGATAATATGTTTCGTCAATGGAGAGTTGATGTAAAGAAAATAATCAAATCGGGTAATAATGATTTGGTAATCGTATTTAAATCGGCACAAAATGTAGTCGATTCGCTTGCCAAGAAAGATTTACCATTTGTAATTCCAGACAATCCTCGTGCTTATGTACGTAAAGCGCAGTACCATTTTGGATGGGATTGGGGACCAAAATTCACTACTTGCGGAATTTGGAAAACACCACGATTAGAAGCTTACGATGAAAAAACGCCTGAGAAACCGTATGTACTTAATCGTAAGATAGAGTTAGTACAACAACCAGATAGTTTAGGTAAATCATTTTACTTTAAAATCGACGGAAAGCCAGTGTACATGAAAGGCGCCAATTATATTCCTTCGGATGCATTTCTTTCTAGAGTAACCAAAAAAGAATACGAAAAAGTAGTTGGCATGGCAAAAGATGCCAATATGAATATGCTGCGTATTTGGGGTGGAGGAGTTTATGAAGATGATTATTTTTATGACTTATGCGATAAATACGGAATTAATGTTTGGCAAGATTTTATGTTCGCAGGTACAATGGTACCAGGAGATGATGCTTTTTTTGACAATGTAAAAAAAGAAGTACAATACCAAGTAAAGCGTTTACGTCATCATCCGAGTATTGTATTGTGGTGCGGAAATAACGAAGCCGACGAAGCATTTAAGAACTGGGGTTGGCAAAAAAGCATGAATATGTCCAAACAAGATTCAACGCGTTTATGGAAAGATTACGTTCGTTTGTTTCAGGATAGTATCCCAAAATGGGTAAAAGAAGTCGATAATAAAAGACCATATATTAGTTCATCACCATTATTTCATTGGTCAAAAGAAAAAAGTATTACCGAAGGAGATAGCCATTATTGGGGAACTTGGTGGGGATTAGAAGATATAGAAGCAGTACAGAAAAAAACTGGTCGTTTTGTGAGTGAATACGGAATGCAAGCGATGCCAAATTATTCTTCTATCGAAAGATTTACAAAACCAGAAGACCGATATTTATATTCAGATATTTTGCAAGCCCATCAAAAAGCAGGTAAAGGATTCATGAAATTAGATTCGTATCTAAACCGTTATTTTATTGATTCGACCAAAATAAAGAAAATGAATGTCGAGGATTATACGTATCTCACACAATGTTTACAGTATTATTCGCTTAAAAATATAATCGGCATCCATCGTTCTAAAGCACCTTATAATATGGGAACATTGGTTTGGCAACTTAATGATTGTTGGCCAGTAGCAAGTTGGAGCGTAACCGATTATTACGACCGACAACCAAAAGCTGCTTGGTACGCGATGAAAGAAGCTTATCGAGATGATATAACTCCCGAAATTGATTTGACACGTCCGATAGATTTAAAACTAGAAGATCCAAAAATCACATGGAAAGTACAAGGAAATAAATTGATTTTAAAAGCATCAAAATTTGCTAAATATGTAAATGTTTCCATAAAAGGATACACAGGCAAATGGAGTGATAATTATATCGACTTAAAAGCAGGAGAAGAAAAAACAATCACATTCGAAGGGAAAATGGCAAAACCAGAGGTTAAGGTTTATTCTCTTTATGATGTTCTTAAAAGGTACTAAGGTTCTGAGGTTCTGAGGTACAAAGGTTTCTTGTATTGCGAATAAAAAAGGTTCATAGGTTTTCTGTAGAGGTGCACCGCAGTGCGTCTTTGCTTAACATTAAAGGTTAAAGCCTTTGCGACCTCTGCGGTTAATTTTTTTGTGTTCATAGGTTTTTTGTAGAGACGCACCGCAGTGCGTCTTTGCTTAACATTAAAGATTAAAATCTTTGCGACCTTTGCGTAAATCCTTGCGACCTCTGCGGTTAATTTTTTTTGTGTTCAAAGGTTTTCTGCAAATCTTTTTCACCATAAATTCAAATAAAAAAATAGAATAGATGTTTAAAAAATATAACAAAATAGCTTTTAGCGGTATTGTAGCTTTAAATCTATTTTTTGCTAATCCTGCAATTTCACAGGAAAAGAAAGCAAAACAAACTAGTATAGATTACACCCAATATGTAAATCCATTAATAGGATCTGCGGGACACGGACATGTATTTGTTGGTGCTAATGTTCCTTTTGGAGCCGTGCAGTTAGGACCAGTAAATGTTTTTGAAGGTTGGGATTGGTGCAGTGGGTACAATTATGCAAGTAATACGATATTAGGATTCACACACACCCATTTAAGCGGAACAGGAATTGGAGATTTAAACGATATCTTGTTGTTGCCACTATCAGGAAAAGTGCCACTTACCAAAGGAACAAAAGAAGATATGGTAACGGGTTATGGCTCTTATTTTTCGCATAAAAACGAAGTAAGCAAAGCAGGATATTACAGCGTTTTGCTTGATAAATACAAAATTAAAGCAGAGCTAACAGCTAGCGAAAGAGTAGGCTTTCATAAATACACATTTAATACCACTACAGATAATCACGTTTTACTAGACCTTGCTGATGGTGTAGGATGGGACAAACCAGTAAAAACATTCATAAAAAAGATAAACGAAACAACACTTGTAGGATATAGATATTCTGCAGGTTGGGCAGCCGATCAGCGTATCTTTTTTACAATCGAATTCTCAGAGCCAATTACTAATATGGCATTGTATGATGCTACAACGGCAGTCGCAGGAAATGAAGGCGAGGCGGTAAGAATGAAAGCGGTTTTAGATTTCAAGACTTTAAAAAATAAACAAGTTTTAGTAAAAGTCGGAATATCTCCAGTAAGTTATGAAAACGCTTCCGCGAATATTAAAGCCGAGATTCCGGGTTGGGATTTTAATGCTGTAGCAAAAGAAGCGACATCAAAATGGAATAAAGAATTAAACAAGATTCAGATAAAAGCAGATGATAAAACAACGAAAGTTTTTTATACAGCATTATATCATACCATGTTTGCACCTTCAATCTTTAATGATGTAAACGGAGATTACAGAGGAACAGATAAAAAGGTATACGAAAAAGCAGGTTTTACCAATTACACAACTTTTTCACTTTGGGACACTTACCGAGGTTTACATCCATTATATACGATTACACAACCAGATAAAATTAATGACATAGTTAAATCATTTTTGGCAATCTACGAGCAACAAGGGCGATTACCAGTTTGGCATTTAATGGGTAATGAAACGAATACCATGAACGGGAATCATTCGATTGCAGTTATTGTAGATGCTTATATGAAAGGATATAGAGATTACGATACCGCATTGGCTTATGAAGCTATCAAAAAGACTGCGATGCAAACTCGTGACGGAATGGATTATATTCAGAAACTAGAATATATTCCTGCCGATAAAGTGCTAGAATCAGTTGGTAATGCTCTAGAATATGCCATCGATGATTATTGTATAGCACTAATGGCAAAATCAATGGGTAAAACTGATGATTATAACTATTTTACTAAAAGAGCCAATTTGTACAAGCTTTATTTTGATAAAGAAACCACATTCATGAGAGGGAAACTAACCGATGGAAATTGGAGAACACCATTTAATCCGCTTTCATCGGCACATCGTAAAGACGATTATGTAGAGGGAAATGCGTGGCAATACACTTGGTTAGTTCCACAAGACCCTTACGGATTAATAGAATTGTTTGGAAGCGAAGATAAATTTTTAGCCAAATTAGATTCACTTTTCTTAATAACAGATAAAGTAGAAGGCGAAGAAATTTCACCAGACATCAGTGGATTAATCGGTCAATATGCACAAGGAAACGAGCCAAATCATCATATTCTATACCTTTATGCATACGCAGGACAACCTTGGAAAACAGCCAAACTAATCCGTGAAATCGATGATAAATTCTACTCGACAAAACCAGACGGATTATGCGGGAATGAGGATTTAGGACAAATGTCGGCTTGGTACGTATTCTCATCAATGGGATTCTATTCAGTAAATCCGGCAAACGGAATTTATGTTTTAGGAAGTCCGTTAGTAAATACAGCGACAATTCATCATAAAGAAGGAATTTCATTTACATTAAAAGCTATAGATAATAGTAAAACAAATATCTATATCCAAAAAGCAGAGTATAACGGAAAACCATACACAAAATCATACATCACGCATGATATGATTGTAAAAGGAGGAGAATTAAAACTGTATATGGGAAGCAAACCATCGACAACTTTTGGAGTAAAGAAAGAAGATAGACCGCTTTAGGAAGTTTTCAGTTTACAGTCGCAGTTTTCAGTCTCCTAACAGGTTTTTAAAACCTGTTAGGTATGATCTAAGGTTTTAGTTTTCAGGCTTAGGTAGCTTTGTCAAAGTTTTAAACTTTGACAAAGCTTAGCCAATCGGGATTCACATTTTACAAAGAATAAAATACCTAACAGGTTTTTAAAACCTGTTAGGATAACAACACAGCATATGAAAATAAAGAGTTTAATTTTTTTAGGGATATTACAATGCTGCATTTTTGTAAATGCACAAGTTAAAGCGTTAGATCCAGTAGAATATGTTAACCCGTTAATGGGAACACAATCTTTGCATAGTCTTTCTAACGGGAATACCTATCCTGCAATTTGCAGACCTTGGGGAATGAATTTCTGGACACCACAAACAGGAAAAATGGGTGACGGATGGGCATATGTTTATACTGCCGAAAAGATTAGAGGATTCAAACAAACACATCAACCTTCGCCTTGGATGAACGATTACGGACAGTTTTCGATCATGCCAGTTACAGGAAAGTTGACTTTTGCAGAAGACGAAAGAGGAAGTTGGTTTAGCCATAAAGCCGAGGTTTCAAAACCTTATTATTACAGCGTATATCTAGCCGATTATGATGTAACAACCGAAATTACAGCTACGGAAAGAGCGGCACATTTTCAGATTACATTTCCAGAAAACGAACAATCTTCTATCGTAATTGATGCTTTCGATAAAGGATCTTATATCAAAATAATTCCATCAGAAAATAAAATTATTGGTTACACAACCCGTAATAGTGGTGGAGTTCCAGAGAATTTTAAGAACTACTTTGTATTGCAATTCGATAAACCTTTTGCAACAAATTATACATGGCATGATAAAGTTCTGGAAAAAGACAAACTAGAATTAAAAGACAATCATGTTGGTGCAATAGTTGGTTTTAAAACCAAAAGAGGAGAGAAAGTAAATGTAAAAGTATCATCATCATTTATTAGCATAGAACAAGCAGAATTGAATTTGAAGAATGAGTTAGGAAAAGCAACTTTTGATGAAACAGTAGCCGAATCTAAACAAGAATGGAATAAAATTCTAGGGAAACTAAATGCCGAAGGAGGTAGCGAAGAACAACTTAAAACTTTTTATTCAAGTTTATACCGCACCGTTTGTTTTCCGCAAAAGCAATACGAAATAGATGCTAAGGGAGAAATTGTGCATTATAGCCCTTATAATGGAAAAGTATTACCAGGTTATATGTATGCAGGAACAGGATTTTGGGATACATTCCGTGCCTTATATCCTTTGTTAAATTTAGTTTATCCTTCGATAAATAAAGAAATGCAAGAAGGGTTAATCAACGATTATAAAGAAGGTGGATTTTTGCCAGAATGGTCAAGTCCAGGATTCAGAAATGTAATGGTTGGGAATAATTCGGCCTCTGTAGTTTCTGATGCCTACATCAAAGGATTGCGAGGATATGATATAAACAAATTATACGAAGCATTGTTGCACGGAGCTAATAACGAAGGTCCGATGGATGCAGTAGGAAGAAAAGGAGTAGAGTATTACAATACTTTAGGCTATGTACCTTATGATGTAAAAATCAATGAAAATGCAGCCAGAACATTAGAATATGCATATGATGATTTCACCATTTGGAAATTGGCGAAAGCCCTAAACCGTCCGAAAAAAGAAATCAGTTTATACGAAAAACGAATGATGAATTATAAGAATCTTTATAATCCATCAATCGGATTGATGAGCGGACGAAATAAAGACGGAAGTTTTCCTAAAGATTTCAATCCTTTTAAATGGGGAGATGCTTTTACCGAAGGAAATGCGTGGCATTACAGTTGGAGCGTATTTCATGATGTACATGGTTTGATTGATTTAATGGGAGGAGAGAAAAAATTCACGGCAAAATTAGATGCAGTTTTTACTACACCACCAATTTTTGATGATAGTTATTACGGAGCAGTTATTCATGAAATCCGCGAGATGCAAATCATGAATATGGGACAATATGCTCACGGAAATCAACCAATTCAGCACATGATTTATTTATATAATTATGCAGGCGAACCTTGGAAAACACAATACTGGTCTCGTGAAGTAATGAACCGTTTGTACAAACCAACTCCTGACGGATATTGCGGAGATGAGGATAACGGACAAACTTCGGCTTGGTACGTTTTCTCAGCAATGGGATTCTATCCTGTTTGTCCAGGAACAGCTGAGTACGTTCTTGGAGCACCATTATTTAAGAAACTAACATTAAAAATGGAAAACGGAAAGGAACTAATTATAAATGCACCAAATAACTCAGATACCAATAAATATGTTCAGGATTTAAAATGGAATAATGCAAGTCATACCAAAAATTTCATCAATCATTTTGACGTACTAAAAGGTGGTGAATTAAATTTTGACATGAGCAGCAAACCTAATTTACAAAGAGGAACTTCAGCAAGTGCCTATCCATATTCTTATTCAACTTCAAAATAATACTATGCAATCACGTAGAAAATTTATAAAAAACACAGGGATTTTTTCAGCAGGATTATTGGCACTTCAAACTGATGTTTTCGGAATGCAATCGGATGCTTTTAATTTTGCACTAAAAGATTTTATTACCAAAAGACCACCATTGGCCGAAAGAAAATTTACAAGTAAAGCTATTGAAGCCGCAATTGTTAGAATCAAAAAACAAATAGCAAATCCAGAACTAGCTTGGTTGTTCGAAAACTGTTTTCCTAATACACTAGATACAACGGTCGATTTTGAAATTATCGATGGCAAACCAGATACTTATGTAATAACAGGAGATATTGATGCGATGTGGCTAAGAGATAGTACAGCACAAATATGGCCTTATATTCCGTTTGTAAAAGAAGATAAAAAACTAGCCGAATTGGTAAAAGGGGTAATTAACCGCCAAACGAAATGTATTTTACTTGATCCTTACGCAAATGCTTTTTACAAAGATTTTAATCAGGTAAGTGAATGGAAAAATGATATGACCAAAATGCAACCTGGTATTCACGAGCGTAAATGGGAGATAGACAGTTTGTGTTACCCAATACGATTGGCACACGGATATTGGAAGGAAACAGGAGATATAAGTTTGTTTGATAGTAAGTGGAAAGAAGCCATGCTTTTGGTATTGCAAACTTTTAAAGAACAACAACGCTGGACTGATAAAGGGCCATACAATTTCCAGAGAGTAACAGCTTGGGCTACCGATGGTGTGCCATTAAGCGGTTACGGATATCCAGTAAAACCATGCGGATTAATTGTTTCGACTTTTAGACCGAGTGACGATAGTACATTATTTGGCTATTTAATTCCGAGTAATATGTTTGCCATAGAAGTACTTGGATATCTTCAGGAAATCTTTTCTTTACCAGCATTAAAAGACAATGATTTAGTTGCTAAAGCAAAAGAATTACAAGGGCAAGTTCAGAAAGGATTAGAAGAAAACGGAATCATTGATCATCCAAAATTTGGAAAAATTATTGCTTTTGAAGTAAACGGATACGGAAGTTTCCATATGATGGATGATGCCAATGTTCCCTCATTATTATCATTACCATATTTAGGAGCTATAGAACCAGATAGTCCACTATATTTGAATACGCGTAAAGTAGTACTTTCAGAAAACAATCCATTTTTCTATAAAGGAAAAGCAGGAGAAGGCGTTGGAGGACCACACACAGGAACTGACACCATTTGGCCTATGAGTATTGTTTTAAGAGCGATTACGAGTGTAGATGAAAATGAGATTAAGCATTGTATTAGTAATTTAATAAAAACAAATGCAGATACAGGATTCATGCACGAATCTTTCCATAAAGATGATGTAACTAAGTTTACCCGAAAATGGTTTGCTTGGGCAAATACATTATTTGGAGAAATGATAGTACATACAAGTATTCATTACCCACAAATTTTAAAAGATAAAAACATTTAAAAAAAACTAAAAATATTTACCATTGAGATATTAAGAAAATTAAGTTTTTAAAATTCAAGAAAATATTTGCCATTAAGAGATTAAGAAAATTAAGTAGCCAGACTTAATAACCTTGAATTTCTTAATGGTGAAAAAATCTTAATCTCCTAGTGGTTCAATTCCAAAATAAAATAAGAATGAATAAAGAATATGCCGTTGGATTAGACATTGGTGGCACACATATTACCGCAGCAATTATAGATATTGTAGATATGAAAGTGATTGATTTTTCGCTGCATAAAGAATCATTTGACTCTAATTTGCCGGTAGAAGAAGTGATGACTATTTGGGAAAAAGTAATTAGAACTTCTATTGAAAATTCTAAAGTTGAAAACACAACAGGATTGGCGGTTTGCATGCCAGGCCCATTTGATTATAATAATGGAATTTGCTGGATAAAAGATCAATCTAAATACGAACATTTTTACGGCTTAAATGTTCGGGATTTGTTTCAGAATAAATTGAATCTTTCGAATGATTTCCCGATTCTTTTTGAGAATGATGCTGTTTGTTTTGGGAAAGGAGAAGTTTTTAAAGATGCTGATAACCTTACTAAAAAAGTAATGGCAATCACACTTGGTACAGGACTTGGAGCTTGTTTTATAGATAAAGGAGAATCGATTAGTACTGGGGATTTAGTACCAAAAGATGGCGAAATATATGACCTTCCGTACAAAGAAGGTATAGCTGAAGATTACGTTTCTGCACGTGGACTTATAGCTGGTTATTTCGCTTTAAGCGGAAAAAAACTAAACAATGGGTTAGAACTTTTTAATCTGGCTAAAGCCGAAGACAAATTAGCAATAGAAGTATTCGAAAAAATGGGAGAGGATTTAGCTGCAATTGTGCTTCCGTGGTTAGCAACTTTCTCAGCTGATAGTTTTATTATTGGTGGAAAAATTGCAAACGCAAGTGAATTTTTCTTGCCAGTTTTCAGTAAAAAAATAAAAGAAGCAGGAAGCAATGTTACAGTATCTATTTCTACAGATAATGAAAAAGCTGCTTTATTAGGTGCTACAAGTTTGCTTTATAAAGCATAGATTGGTTAAACTGTTTTAAACCATATAAGTTATATAAGTTCATTTAAAAAACTTTATTGTGCTTACATAACTTATATGGTTTAATTTTTTTAATATTATATATGGTTAAAAATATTTTAATATGACAAACTCAAATCGTCGAAATTTTATAAAAACAGCAGCAATAGCTTCGGTTGCAGTGGCATTGCAATCTTTCAATTCAGATTTAGGAGAGGAAGAAAAAATCATAGTAGCTAAGAAAGGGAAGAAGCCAATTGTACTTTCTACTTGGAAGTTTGGAATTCCTGCAAATGAAGCGGCTTGGAAAGTTTTAAAAAATAAAGGAACGGCTCTAGATGCTGTCGAAGCAGGAGTTAAAATTCCCGAAGGAGATCCAAAAGAAAGAAGCGTAGGTTATGGTGGACGTCCAGACAGGGATGGTCGTGTAACACTCGACGCTTGTATTATGGACGAAAATGCTAATATAGGTTCAGTTGCTTGTTTAGAATATATTAAACACCCTATTTCGGTTGCAAGAGCCGTAATGGAAAAAACACCACACGTAATGTTAGTTGGTGATGGAGCTTTGCAATTTGCCTTGGAGCAAGGTTTCAAAAAAGAAAATCTACTAACAGAAGAGTCAGAAAAGGAATGGAAAGAGTGGCTAAAAGACAGTAAGTACAAACCAATTGCTAATATCGAGAATCACGATACTATTGGAATGATTGCTTTGGATGCCAACGGAAATCTTTCGGGTGCGTGTACCACAAGCGGAATGGCTTTTAAGATGCACGGTCGTGTGGGAGATTCTCCAATTATTGGAGCGGGTTTGTATGTCGATAACGAAATAGGTGCTGCAACTGCCACAGGACATGGCGAAGAAGTAATCCGTATTTCGGGTTGTCATCTCGTTGTAGAACTGATGCGACAAGGAAAATCACCTCAAAAAGCCTGCGAAGAAGCCGTAGCAAGAATTGTAAAACTAACCAAGAACAGAAACAAAGATTTAAAAGATATTCAGGTAGGTTTTATTGCCTTAAATAAAGCTGGAGAATATGGTTCGTATTGTATTCAGGGTGGTTTTAACTATGCCGTTTATGATGATACAGGAAACAAATTAATCGATGCCGATTATTTCTTGAAGTAATAAAAAATATTAAATTTATAAAGACTCCTTAACTTGTTAAGGAGTTTTTTGTTTTATTGTTGTTATGTTATTAAATAATCAAATAAATCACTAAAAGTGGGTATTGTATATTGATAAATACCCAGCTATTTTAGCAAGAAATTTTTAAAAATATTTATTTCCTAAATTAAATACTACATAAGAAACACTATACAATTGTTTCTCTTAATCTAAGAACGCATAAACATGAAAAACAACTACCTACCACTATTATTGTTTAATCATTATATTATTACAATTCCATGATATCTTAAGAGGAATTTGTATAGAGACAAAAACGAATTATCATTTTGATATTTTTTGTCATAAGATGAATATTTTATCTTTTAAAGACTTTTAATTCTCCAAGTAACTTTTAGAAAAGATGTTAAAGTATTATCTTTTTGAGTAATTAAATTCAAAGAGATTAGCTTATCTAATCTAAGAATCAATTGTTTTATATGTTTAAATTTCTTCATTTCGAAGAGGTTTATATAGTTAACATATAAATGAATATGGAGAGTGATGATAATAAACAATAAAAATAAATAAAAAATGAATATAGTACATACAAGTAACAGGTTTAAATATGTATTCTTCCTATTGCTAATTTTTACATCTTTACCAATAATAGCACAACGCGATCCAGAGCCAGTAAGCAAAACTCCTATCATAGTTCCGCCACCTCCTAATAGTGCCAGTTTAGGATTATATGGGCAAGTTCCCTTAAATCAATTTACAGGAAATGGTATAATTAATATCCCTTTACATACTATTAAATCAGGTAATTTAGAATTGCCAATAGGTTTGTCGTATTCTTCAGATGGAGTAAAGGTTGATCAATATGAATCGAATGTAGGGATGGGATGGGCATTAAATGCAGGAGGTGTTATTACGAGACAAGTGTTTGATTATCAAGATAATTATCGTGGAAGAGTTAAAAAGCCAAATACGGCATATAATTCTAGTGAAATGATGGCTTTTTTAGAGCAGGCTTCTAATAATCCCGATTCTGATACCCAACCTGATATATATAGTTATAATTTTGCCGGTATTTCTGGAAAGTTTTTTTTGGATGATGATAATATTCCTGTCGAAATTGAGCCTACAGGAATTAGAATAGAAGTTACTGAAGCCTTCCTTGGTATAGGTACTAATGGTGTGAATTATAATCCTGAAGTAATTATTACAGACACAAAAGGAATTAAATATTTTTTTGGAGGCAACGGAAGTGTTGAGTCAAGTTTAGTTAGAGACCTTTCAAAACAAGGACCAAGAGCTACAAATGTTAAAACATCTTGGTATTTAACTAGGATTTTTGATCCGATGACAAACAAAGAAATTATACTTAATTACGTTGGGAATCCTACTAATATAGAATATCTTTCAGGTCTTGAGCAGAATTTAGATTACAAAGAGACAAGTTTTCATCCTTGGATATCATTAACGACTGCTAAATATAACTCCTTTTCCAATGAATGTCTTTTGAAAGAAATTATTTCGAATGATACAAAAATAACATTTTCATATTCAAAGCGATTTTCAGATAATGATTTCAATTTTATGAAGGTTGATGAAATAAATTGTTATGATAAAAAGGGTGCATTAATTAATAAAATTAGATTGGGTTATACTGAGTATGCTGGCGATTCTTACCCAAATTACAATTATCTCCCATCTGATATTAGATCGTCTCCTAATTACCTTACGAAGCGTTTTTACCTCACAAAAATTAATGAACAAAATAATTCGATTAGCCCAAAAATTCATGAATTTGAATATTACTCTCCTGAGTTATTACCAGCTCGATTCAGTTTTGCCAAAGACTATTATGGTCTCTTTAACGGAAAGAACAATACTACTTTAATCACAGAAGACATTCCTGTTCCTAATTCGGTAAAACATCCAGTTAACTCTAGTTATACCGAACTGGCAAATAGAAATCCGGACAGTAATTTCGGATATTTTGGTTTATTAAAAAAAATAACCTACCCAACTAAAGGAACCAGTACTTTAGTATATGAGCCACATGTAGATGGAAAAGTAACTGTACCAGTATTTCCTAACAAATCTAGTGTGGATATTGATCTTAAGACTTCTATAGGCGAGCGCAATGATTCTAAAAGCGAGACTATATTTTCATCTTACGATCAAACTGTTAAATTAACTACTTATGCACAATTTAACAGTTTCTGTAGAGATATAGATAGGGATTATGAGGAGCATCATGATCCAACTGGGAGTGTTAGTATTATTGATTTATCAACAAATGAACGTGTCGTTTTTGTGAATCATGAAGATACAGATTTTCCAACAGAGATAGGAGGACATTATGGTTTTCATCGGGATTCACCTGATTCAGATTCGGTAACTTTTAAACTCAAAGCAAATACAAGTTATAAAGTAACAGTTTATTTATCATCAGCAGAATGTGTTATGACGGGTGTAAGTTTTGATTATTATGAAGCTCCAGTTACGCATCAAGAAGTAGATGTACAAGTTGGTGGTTTTAGAGTACAAAAAATAATGAATAGAAATTTGTTTAATGAGCATACTGAAACAGAAAAATATTTTTACGATTCAGGAAGTTATATCTCAAGAGCTCCTCTTGCATATATCCGAAAAATAGATAGAAGTAATCCTTGTGAATATCCATCTCAGACAACTCGTTATTCCGTTTCAAGTGCAGATTTGGGTAGGATTTATTCTTGTCAAAATGCTCAATTTGGTTATGCTTCTGTAACTAAAAGTTATGGCGAAAATTTTGAAAATGGAGGAGAAGAATTTACCTATAATATTTTTCAAGATGGATTGCCTTATGTGATTCAAGGAGATGATGATAGAACAACTCCTCTTACTAATGGATTTGGATCTGGCAGATTAGTAAATCATAAAGTTTTCAAAAGGGGGGTATTAAATAGTGATATTATTCTAAAAGAAACAATAAACGAATATGTACATGATCCAGCTAAGGATAAAACAGTATTGGGGCACGTAGCCTATGTAAGCAATGAACTTTTTGGTTATGTTGTTGTTGGCGGTATGACTGGGACAGAAACTTTTTGTCCTCAAGTATCTTTAGTGAGTTCTTTTTCACTAAACGAATATTTTGTTCGCTCTCAATGGAGCTATTTAAAGAAAACTACAGAGAAAATTTTTGATAAAGATGGGTTAAATCCTGTAACAGTAGTGACTAATTACGATTATAATAATCCTTTACATTGTCAGCCTACTTCAATAGTTTCAGGTTCATCCAAAGGAGAAACTTTACAAACAATATATGCTTACCCACATGACTTATTAAGCTCAGCCCAATCTCCACAAATGCAAAAATTAGTGTCCCAAAATAGAATTGGGAAGCCAATTAAAATACAAAATTTTGTGAATAGTATAAAAATAGCTGAATCTGTTACCAAATATGAAGAGAGTGCTGCGACGGGGAATTTATTATTGCCAAAATATGTTTATTCTAATAAAGGAAATAACGACATTGATCTGAATACAAATACAGATAGAAAAATTATTTTTGATCAATATGATGATAAAGGCAACATATTACAATATACCCCTGAGGGAGGTACCCCGGTTTGTATCATTTGGGGTTATAACAAAACACAACCTATTGCTAAGTTAGAAAATATTACTTATGCAAACATTCCTTTGGGATTAATTACTGTTGCGCAAAATGCCTCTGATGCTGGTACCGAAAGTGGTTTACTAGATGCTTTAAAGGATTTACGTTCTGCTCTACCTGCTGCAATGCTAACAACTTATACTTATGTTCCATTGGTTGGAGTTAGTACCATAACAGATCCTAAAGGATATAAAATGATTTATACTTATGATACAGCAAACAGATTACAATTTGTAAAAGATGCCGAAGGTAAATTACTATCTGAAAACCAATATCGTTATAAAAAATATTAATCATGATAAAAAAATTATCTCAATATACAACTGTTTTATTGTTTTTTATAACAGCTGCCCTACATGCACAAACTGCAGTAACGATACTAAAACCAGAGCCACCAGCAACTAATTATACGGTTACAGCTGCAACAGGTCCTGTAACTCTTATCGCTACACAAAGTATTACTCTTGGTCCTAATACACACATACAAGCTGGAAGTACTTTTGTCGCCAAAGTAAGTTCTGATGCTTATATTGCTATTACTCGGAGTAAGGAAAATTATATCTTTACCCGTACTTATCAGGCTCCGATGACTGATACAACAAAAATTGCAAACAATAGTGATGTAATAGAGAACATCACTTATTTTGATGGATTAGGGAGACCTATGCAAAGTATTGCTATAAAAGCATCTCCTACCAAACAAGATCTTGTGGTTCCAATACAATATGATGATTTTGGAAGACAGGACAAAGAGTATCTGCCTTATATGGATGTTCTCGGTGCTACAGCTTCTTATCGAACAGGTACCGATGCTATTGCAAGATTAAGCTCTTATTACATAAACAATTACCCTACTGATATAAATAGCGCAAAAGCCAACCCATTCTCGCAAAAAGAATTTGAAGATTCTCCTCTTAATCGAGTATTGCAACAAGCGGCACCTGGTAAAGATTGGGCCTTAGGTTCTGGTCATGAGATAAAACTAGATTACGTAGCGAATACTGATGCCGATGCGGTTAAACTTTATGCAGTAAGTACAGCACTTGACGCTAATGGAGTTTATGTACCGACAATAACAGCCTCATCTAATTACGGTATAGGACAATTGTTTAAAACTATTACCAAAGACGAAAATTGGATAAACGGCAATAACAATACTACTGAAGAATTTAAAGATAAAGAAGGACGTGTAGTGCTTAAGAGAACTTATAATAATGGAGCTTATGATACCTACTATGTATATGATAATTACGGTAACCTTACCTTGGTGTTACCTCCAAAAGCTGAGGGTGTAATTACCGAACCTACTTTGAGTAGCTTGTGTTACCAATACCGCTATGATGATCGCAATCGTTTAATTGAGAAAAAACTTCCGGGTAAAGATTGGGAATACATAGTATATGATAAACTCAACAGACAGGTTCTTACTCAGGATGCTAATTTAAAGGCAAGCAATAAATGGATGTTTACTAAATATGATGCTTTTAGCAGGCCTGTTTATACTGGGGAATATACAAATGTTATACAAAACACTAGAGCTGCTGTTCAGGCTTTAGCCAATGGTACTACTTTATTCGAGAGTAAACAAGCCGCTGCTATAAATATAGCAGGAACGAGTGTAAGCTATACCAATGTTGCTTTCCCAAATACAGGGATTGATTTGTTGACTATTAGTTATTACGACGATTACAGTTTTGATCTTGACGGTAGTTCTGCAACTACAGTAACTAATACAAAAGGGCTTGCTACAGGAAGTAAAATACGTGTGCTAGGAACTACCAGCTGGACGACCAATGTAAATTACTATGATGCCAAAGGAAGACCTATTTATAGCTACAGCAAAAATAACTATTTAGGAACGGTAAGTACCTCGGCTAGTTTGCTTGATTTTGGAGGAAAGCTCATAGAAAACACAACAATTCATAAAAAAGGAGCTGCAGCAGAAATTAAGATAGTAGATACTTTTACCTATGATCATATGGGCAGATTGCTTAACCAAAAACAAACCATTAATAACCAAACTCCTGAACTTATTGTAACTAATAGTTATGATAATTTAGGACAATTGGACAAGAAAAGTGTGGGTGGAAAAACGGCACAATCAAGATTACAAACTATATCTTACGGATATAATATTCGAGGATGGCTTAAGAATATCAATAATGTAAATGCGCTAGGAAGTAGTTTATTTGCTTTTCAGCTTAATTACAATGACAGTACAACTGGAAAACTATACAACGGAAACATTAGCCAGACTTTATGGAAAACGGCTAATGCTGATTCTAGTCTAAAAAGTTATGCCTATACCTACGATGCTTTAAACAGGTTAACACTTGCCAATGACATTTCAACTTTAAATCCTGGTAGATACAACGAAGGTTTGATTTATGATAAGAACGGAAATATCATGAGTTTAACAAGATTAGGACATACAGATGTAAATGCTACTAATTTTGCTAAAATGGATGACTTGACTTATGATTATATAGGAAATAAACTAATTAAAGTTGAAGATTCTTCTGGTAGTACCGAAGGTTTTAAAAATGGAGCTAGCCTTCCTGTAGAATATGAATATGACCCGAACGGGAACATGAAAACCGATGCCAACAAAGGTATCTTGGCTATTGCTTATAATTATTTAAATTTACCTACTAAAATTACTTTCCCATCGGGAACTATCGATTATGTATATGATGCCACTGGTGTGAAACAACGCAAAGTAGTAAGTACGGGTACTACTACCGATTATGCGGGTAGTTTTATTTATGAGAACAATACTCTACAGTTTTTCTCTCAACCTGAGGGATATGTGAGTAATAATTCGGGAACTTTTGAGTATATTTACCAGTACAAAGACCATTTAGGAAATGTACGTTTGAGTTATGATAAGAACCTGAGTATTGTAGAAGAAAACAACTACTACCCTTTCGGTCTCAAACATAAAGGATATAATGGGGTGACTGCTGCTTTAGGGACTGCTGTAGCGCAAAAATATAAGTACAACGGGAAAGAGCTGCAAGACGATAACATTGGAGGAATTAAATTAGACTTGTATGACTATGGGGCTAGGAATTATGACCCAGCTTTGGGAAGATTTATGAATATTGACAGAATGGCTGAAAAGTTTGAAAGTCTTACTCCTTATCAATATGCCGGGAATACTCCAACCTTATTTATAGATGTTAATGGAGAATATATTTATATCAATGACCCTAATTCAAGTGAAAAATATCGCTATCAAAATGGACAAACTCAACATCAGATTGATGGTAAGTGGCAAACAATTGATGCTAATACAGTACTCCCTGATTTTGTTTTAAATGCTGTTGCTGGTCTTAATAGTTTAGAAAATAGTGGAAAAACAGGAAAAGGACTAATTGATGAATTTTCAGGAGAAAAGAAAGATGTATTTTTAAAATATAGCAAGGGTAAAAATATCGCAGATGGAAATACTATTTTTATTGACCCTAAATCCAATGAAAAAACTTGGACTCAGTCTGGTTTTCAAGAAAGTCCATTCTTCGTAACTTTAGGACATGAGTTAGGGCATGTAAATGATCCTACCAAGATTAATGATTCATGGTATAAAGATGATGTATCTAGAAGTGAGATTAGAGCAACACATATTGAAAATAAGATAAGATCTGAAGCAGGATTACCATTAAGAACTCATTATTCTTCTTTATTTAATAAACAAACGAACACTTACAGCCCTAATCCTTTATCAACAATTATTGATGGTCAAGGAAATAGTGTGTATTATAATATTTCTGGATCCAGATACCTCCATTCAAACACTACAACTCCAAAACAAATGGAAGCAAGTATTAGGGATGGAATAAGAGCAAGCGGAGGAGTAATTTTAAATTCAAGATTTAACTACAATGAATGTAATTAAAAATATATTTTTATTTTTTTTTGGGCTTTTAACCCAAGTATGTTTTTCTCAAGAAATAACAATACACAAAGTAAATCAACCTTATAAGAATTATTTCAAGAATAAAATAAGTAAAATAAAACAGGAATACAGAGATTTTCCTGAAATATCTAATCAGATTGTTGATGATGAAACATTTTTTTATAAAAGAAGAATGAAATTGAGAACTAAAATTATAGACTCATTAAATATTCTTAATAATGATAAGATAATAATAATAGATGAATTTATTGATATTAATGGAGAACAAAAGGAGTCCTCTTATTTTATTTATAATGATATATTATTGCTTCTTAATTATAAAAAAATTGAAAAAAAACAACAAGTTTATTACAAACCATATATAGTAAAGAAAACAAAAGATGAATTAGAAGAATATAATGAAAATGAGATTGCAACTGTTTATAATTACTTTGATAAAAGTGATTTTAATAAAATTCAAGGGGAAATTGAATTAAAAAAATTTGCTACATTGAATATTACTATGATTATTAATAATGAGGTTAGATTTTATTTAATTAGATCCAATAAAAACGGTTCTGAGGTAACTAAGTTTGATACTGTTTCAGATTAGGTTTCCCCAGCTCTCCAAAGTGTTCTCTTTAAAAGATTAAATATGTTAGGATATGCTGTACAAACGTCTCTTGACTTTGTAATCGCAATGATAAGACGTAATCTAAAATCCCGACGGCTCGGATATACGTGCAAACTTATTTTAGGATGAGACAAGGTAATGCATCAATTGTGTGGGTTTTGTTTTTTAAACCCGACCGCTCAGATGTGCGCAACGATAGCGCGGAAATTTTTTCCGTGCCTACAAAGAAAATCATTTAAAACAATCAAACCTTGTCAAAAATATTGACAAGGTTTTTTATTTGCTAAAATAACCTAAATCACACCAAATAGACTTTAATCCCGATAGTGAAGACTTGCAATCAGTTCAGTAATCAAAATCAAAAAAGCCATTCTATCCGGGAATGGCTTCTGTTTTTCATAAATAATTTATTAGCAGTTTCAAAATTTAAGTATTTTTTGTAGTGGGTAGTTGTCTTTAATACTTCGAGAGCTCCAAATTCAAATTCTTATTTGCTATTTTTTAAAGCAGTTATTAATTCTACCATATCTACGATGGCATAGGTCGATGAATAATCGGATACGGCGTAGGGTAATATTAAGCTGTTGTTGTGGATAATTGCACCACAAGAATACACAACATTGGGTACGTAACCTTCTCGCTCGTCTTCGAGTGGAGAGAGTAGAGGTTCTTTTAGTCTTCCGATTTCTTTGGATGGGTCGTCAAGGTCAAATAACGATGCGCCTATACAATAACGTCTCATGGCGCCTACACCGTGGGTTATTACAAGCCAGCCTTCTTCGGTCCAGAGTGGTGATCCGCAGTTTCCTATTTGGGTAAACTCCCACGTATAGCGAGGTTCTTGCAGTAGGACAGGAGTGTTCCATTGTGTGGCTCTGTCGGAATACATGATGTAGTTGTTAACGCCATCGATACGGGAAAGCATGGCATATTTGCCTTTTATTTTTCGGGGGAAAAGTGCTAGGTTTTTGTTTTGAGCACCAGCTCCGTGTAAAGGCATTACTCTGAAGGTATAAAAGTCTTCGGTTGAGATAAGTTTTGGGAGTATGGTATGTCCATTATAAGCGGTATAGGTTGCCATTACTCGATTGTTAGACCCATCATCATCGACAAAATGTACAAAGCGCGCATCTTCGATTCCTTTGCTTTCGGAGTCGGATATAGGGAATATTACACGCTCGGTAATGTCTGAATCGTGCTTGAATTGTAAATCATAAAAGGAATCGGCTAGCCAGATTATTTCTTCGAGTGCAGTTCTTCTTTCTTGGCGAATAGATGGATCACTTAATGCTATATTTACCATGCTTTTTAATACGGCATACTCAAATTCATTTGGCAAATCCTGCATAATTTGTGCAATGTATTTGTCTTGTGTATGCATCTCAGACAATTTTAGTAGAAATCGTTCTTTGTTGTATAAGCTTTTGTGCACAATCTCGGCTTTATCGATGTTATGCCCAATTTTCATTACTTGTAGGTTGTTATCTTTATCAAGTATTCCTCTCCTGAAAACAATCGATGAAATATGACCTTCGCCCGTAGCACGAAAAGAAATAATAACTCGTTTTTCGCCTATTTGTAAATCCGATTGGTCGAAATCTTCTACAATAGATGGGTTGAAAATTGCTGCCGATTCTATGGCATATTCCATTGTACAATAAGAGCCTATGAGCATTTTTCGTTCTAGAGTCATAGCTTCATAATCTATTTGCATATTCTCGATTATGCCTCTTATTTTTCCGCAATGCTTAAGAAAGATACTCGAAATATTTCGGTGGCGTCTGGCAAATTCTCGGAGTGTATGTTCTAAGGTATCTACGACCTGTTTTTCATCGAGTGTCATTATGCGTGCTATCATTTGGATTGTCCGTTCATCGCCATTCATAAAATATCGAGCAACAACTCTTTTGGAATCTGGGGTAAATCGTATATCTTTTCGGATGACAGGTACTCGCATAGTTTTATTTTTTAATTAGAATAAAATAAGAAGGCTATTTTTTAGAACAAATCAATTCTGGAAATCTGAGAATATATAAACTTCCGATTAAGAGGTTATTTCAAATTTACGAAAAAAACAACTAAAACAAGTGCAAATAATTGGTTTACAGGTGTAATGGTTTTTTAGAAAGGCAAAAAGAGATAAAATAAAATTGAACCTTTTAAAAAGAAAATTTGTGTTCTGTACTTTAAAAAAACCTTTGAACCTTAGTTACTCAGAACCTTAGAGCCTTTTAAAAAACCTTTGTACATTTGCAGCTTTAAAAAAAAGCCCCCAAATTCCATATGACACGAGAACATTATATTCCCTTTAATAAGGAATTCTTACTCGAACAACAAATCGAAACTTTCCGTGAAGATCAGAAAAAGGTTGAGGATTTTATAAAACTATTCGACATTATTGAGCATTATTATCATTATGAAGCTTTTAATCTTAACCGAAATCTAAAACAAAATTATGCTTTATTTGATCCTGATTTAAGCCCGAAAGAGCGAGAAAGTTTTATCGGAAAAAGTGATTTTTCTGTTTTTAAGGAAACTCTTGTTACTGTTCTGGAACATGGAAATTACAGACGTATTGATAAAGAAACGTTAGATAAAGCTTTTAAAGATTCAGATTTAATAGGTTTAAATCTTGCAATAGACTTTAATGCTTTTAAAGATTACGAATTGTATGTTCGAGGTCATCATAAAGCGAAAGAAAAGGTAACCAAATTTGTTTTCTGGAAGAAAGAAATTGAGATTGAATATTATGATCGTGTCATGATTTATCTTAATTATAATGACGCTGATTATCTTAAAGAGAAAAAAGTAAAATTAGGAAAAATGCCTATTGAACCTGGTTCTGTAGTTTTAAAAATCTTTAAGCGTGTTCCTAAAAACGATCTCGAAACGATATTCCCAAATGCAATCCCGAAGATGTCTACTACAGATAAATTATTGTTGTGGGTTCCTGGTATTTTTGGAGGTGTTTCGTTATTGAGTACTACCGTAATTCCGGCATTGATTAAGATGTACGGCGCATACAAATCTGGAGAGACACTTGATTTATTAAATAGTAAAGCTTCGCTAAATCAGGGTTTAATTGCCTTAGGGATATTATCTGCGTACTTATTTAGGCAGTATAGTAATTTTGTAAATAAGAAGATAAAATATTCTAAGATGCTTTCAGATAGTCTTTACTTTAAGAATCTAGGAAATAATAGCGGAGCGTTTTATTCGTTATTAAATTCTTCGGAAGAGGAAGTACTTAAGGAAACTATCTTGGCTTATGCTTTTTTAGACAGAAGCAAGAATCCTCTAACAGCAGATGAACTCGATGACCAAATAGAATCATGGTTTAAAACAAAGTTTGATACTGATTTAGATTTTGATGTACATGATGCTTTATTGAAGTTAAAAAATATTGGTCTTGGTATAGAAACAAATGGAAAATGGGAAGTTATTTCACTCGATAAAGCGCTTCTTAAGATTGATGAGTTATGGGATGGAGTTTTTTGAGGAAGGTGCAAAGGTTTTTTTGGGGAAGGTTCAAAGGTGCTAAGGTTCTGAGGCACTAAGGTTGCTTAGTTTTTGGGTAACAACGATTGTGATACATACGTAATTCAACATCGTTTGAGGAAATACTTATGGAGATTCTTCACTCCGTTCAGAAAGACAAGATTGGAGAGCTTGTTTACCAATCTACTCGTGAATATTGCTTCTCCAATTCGCTATCGTTTATCTTATCGCAAACTAAGCAACCTCTGAACCTTAGCGCCTCAGTACCTTTGAACCTCTAAAAAAAACCTTTTTTTGTTTCTTCCATAAATTTTATTAGATTTACTTGTACCTAAATCCTGAATTATGAGAACGTTAGAACAATGGTTTGATGAATATGCAGTAAGTCACCAAAACCCAAAGAATAAAGCAATACATTATGTATGTGTTCCTGCTATTTTCTTTTCGATTGTGGGTTTATTAATGAGTATTCCGAGTGGTTTAATTGCTCGTACTCTAAAACTGAATGCTCCAATACTCGAAAATTGGGCTGTGGTAGTGTTACTCTTTGTACTTGTTTTTTATATTCGATTGTCGGTTGTAATGGCTTTTAAGATTGCAATTTTTTCAACTATTTGTTTGATTGTTAATTATTATATAGGACAAGTTTTTCCGTTATGGATATTCTCTATTGGTGTTTTTGTTATTGCTTGGATTGGACAGTTTTACGGACATAATATCGAGGGTAAAAAGCCTTCTTTCTTAAAAGATCTTCAGTTTTTAATGATTGGTCCGGCTTGGGTAGTAGAGAATTTGTTTTCTAAAAAAAGGTTTTAAAAGCTACTGAGGTACTAAGAGGCAAAGGTTCAGAAACTGTTTAGGTTACGAACAAAATAATCAAAATTTTATAAATACTCCATGAACAAAATCTACATATTAATCTTTTTTGTTTTTACCTTAATTAGCTGTAAAGAAGAAGTGAAAAGGATAAGTATCCCTTCAACGAAAGTTTCTATTGAAGCACCAGAAAATTTCAAATTATCTAAAAGTATCGTCGGACTTGAAAAAGGGAATAATGCGATGATTCAGATATCCGATTTGGTAGGAGGGAACTTTGATAGTAATTCAAGAGATTTTTCTAGAAAAAGTTTTGAGGATAAAGGAGTTAAGGTTTTTGATTATAAAGAGTTTGAACTTGATGGTTATCGAGCTAAATATATCCATATGCAAGGTCAGGATAATCAGGAGGGAATGAGCATCGTTTTTGGTGATTCTACATTTTGCGATATGGTCATGGCGTTATTTCCAGCTAATGATAAAACTATTGCCGACCAAATAAAAAAAGCTCTTTTCTCTATAAAATATGACAAGAATCTTAAGATAGATTATTTGGATTTAGCTGTTTTTAAAGTAAACCCGAATAAATCGAAATTTAAATTTGCACAGGCTTCAGGGAATATGTTTACTTTTTCTACAGATGGAGTTGTTAAGAAGTCTTATGAAAATGAACCGATGTTCTTAATTGTACCTTTGCCTGCAGATTATAGTGTAACTAAAAAACAGTTATCTGAAAGTATACTCAACGGATTGACTCAGAATGGTTTTGTTCTAATCGAAGAAAAAAATATCAAAACGGAACGAGTAAATGGTTATGACGCTTACGAAATTGAAGCTTATGGTTTCTTGAAAGGGAAAAAAGCGTTAGTTTATTTACTTATTATAAGGAATATAGATAAAGCTTTGGCTCTGGAAGGAGTTGCTTACTCAGATTTTGATAATGAACTAATTCATTTTAAAGAAATCGCCCATAATGTTGTGTTTAAGTAATGGTTTAATAAAATTACCTTCAGTTATTAGTAAAAAAACTTTTGAAAGTCAGTTGTAAAATGAAATAAAGGGAACTTTGGAGTTAAAATTTTAACTTAAAACCAACTTTATATGGATCTAACTTTACGTAAACTTTTTAAAGGCTTCTTTTTATTGGTATTTGTAATTTCAATTTCTACAACAGCAAGCGCACAGATTAAGATTAATGAAGTCATGGTTAGTAATACTATGAGTTATGACCCTACTGTATATAACTTTTCTGATTGGATAGAATTATACAATCCAGCTAATGCGACTGTTAGTTTTCGTAACTATTATTTTTCTGATGATATCAATTTGCCTACTAAATGGCAAATAACAAGTTCTAAAGCGAGTATCTCTAAAGCTGGATTTTTCGTCGTTTATTTTGATGAAACTAATACAAGCACTAGTGCAAGTTTTAGATTAGAGCCAAAAGGAGGGACAATTTATATGTTTGATGCTGCTAAAAACCTTGTAGATAAAATAACGTATCCTACTTTAAACAATGGCAATATATCGTATGCCAGAACTACAGATGGTGGTAATGATTGGAGTTTTATGAGTTATCCCACTCCTAAAACGACTAATACAAAAGGGGTTCCTGCAAATAAACAGGCAGAACAACCTTTATTTAGTGAAGCAGGTGGATTTATTAGTGGAACGAAACAAATTACATTAACTAGTAAAACTCCTGGAGCATTAATTTATTATACTCTAAATGGTGATGAACCTTTTGACGCTACTACTCAGGTAACTGATGCGTCTAAAATGCTTACTGGGAAAGCTTTGCTTTATAATGGTGCGATTACTGTTACTAATGGGGTTATTAGAGCCAAAGTTTATGCTCCTGATTATTTGCCAAGTACTGTTGTTACGCAATCGTATTTACAAAATAAACGAAATATTGATTTGCCCGTTTTTTCAGTTTCTATAAATGAAAAATATAGAAATGATGGAACGTTAGGAATATGGAGAAACTACAGGAATGCAGTCATGAAAAGACCATCAAACGTAGAGTTTTTTCCAACTCAAAATGGAACTTCTAATTTTAACTATCAAATGAATGTTGAGATTTTTGCAGCAAGTCAGCGTTCCAAAGAGCATAAGCAGTTTAATATTATAGCAGACAAGAGATTTCAGGGGAATAACCGTATGAAATATGATTTTTTTAATGAAAAGAAAGGTCAAAAAAGAAAGTCGGTTACATTAAGAACTTCAGGTCAGGATGGTAGTAAAACTATGATGCAGGATGCATTAGTACACGTTCTTATAAAAGACCAAATGGATATAGATCGTAGGGCTTATGAGCCTGCCGTTGTATATATTAATGGTAATTATAATGGTTTGATGAATATTAGGGAAAGAACTCAAAAGGATTATTTGGAGTCTAATTATGGTTTGGAGACTAATGAATATGATTTGCTAGGAAAACATAATGATTATTCGACTATTCGTGCTTCTCAGGGGAACATGAATCAGTGGAATGAAATGATAAATTATCTTAAAGCTAATGACCTTAAAACTGATGCTAATTATCTTAAATACATAGATAAGTATATAGATGAACCAGAGGTGTTAAATTATTTTTTGGTACAGACTTATATCAACAATCGCGATCAGCCTAATAATAACATTAAAGCGTGGCGACCTTACGCTAATAAAACCAAATGGCGTTATATATTGCATGATGCCGATTTGGCTTTGATTAGATATTCTTCTGCAGATAATAATATAACCCGTACTCAAAAGAGTTCTACGAGCTCCATGGGATATGTTTTTTATAGTCTTTCTAAGAATGCAACCTTTAAGCAAAAGTTTGCTGGTCAGTATATTGTTCATGCTTACCAGACATTTGATCCTAGCAGAACAACTCCTATTACTGATAGTCTTGCTAAAAGGATTGAAAATGAAATAGGTTATACACATGATGTTCATTCTTCTGTTCCGGCTTTGGCAACATGGAAAAAAAATATCGAATCTATGAAAGATTATTGGATCAAGAGACAACCGTATGCTACTAAACATGTGAAAGCTTCTTTTGGTTTGAGTGGAAGTGAAATGGCTTTGAATGTTAGCAATGAGTTTTTTAAAGGTGATGTATTGCTTAATACAATTAAACTATCTAATGATTTTAAAGGTAAGTATTTACAAAGTCTTTCATATACCTTGGAGGTTAAACCTAAAGGGGGACATAAATTTAGTTACTGGGACATTACAATAGACGATGTTAATAGTAAAGAATTTAGTCCTACTTATTCGGGTGTAATACCTGCTAAAGCAAAAAGTGTTATCATTATTCCAGTTTACGATAATGATACTAGATTTTCGGAAGCTAAAAAGAGTGTTTTAAGATCTATTAAGGATGTAAATTATGAAGATGTTTTGGAAACTATAGAAGGTTCATTATTAGATGAAGAAATTTCTGAAGAGTCTATACTTTTAAATAGAAATGATGTTTTGGTTTATCCTGTACCGGTTACAGATAATATACTTAATATTGAGTCTTACGAAAATGATATTATAGAGGTTGAGTTTTATGCTATAAATGGGGCATTGATTAAAAAAATAAAAGCAGATGCAACGTCTTTCGATGTTTCTTTTTTAAACAAGGGTGTTTATTTATTGCGTATTTATACGAATAATGGAGTGGTTGTAAAAAAGATTATTAAATAAAGATTATTAATTCTTACTAAACAAAAAGGTTTAAAAAATGCGCATTGTCTTTGACTTTGCGCATTTTTTATTTCAATTGAAAATGAATTTTTGAAAATCTTAGTTCTAGCCCAGATGGTAACGGCATCCTTTTCTTTGTTTCTTTAACAAAGAAAAGATATAGTGGAAAGCTGGAAGTAGCTCCTAATAAAAATTATAAGGGTAATGTTTGGCTTAAATAATTAGCAAATCGAGTGCTGATAATTCTGTTACAAAAGGGCAGAACATACTTATTACTATTTCTTTTACCTTCATAAAACTTGAGCCAATACAATTACTCTGATTCTTGATTTGACTAGGGGGATAACCAAAGTATTTGCGGAATGCGGTGCTAAAATGATTTGGAGATTTATAACCCAACGATTCTGCTATTTGGTATATATTTAGTTCGCTTTTTAGTAATTTTTGTCTGGCTTCATTCATTTTTAGTTCGTTTAGATAACCAAAAACAGTTGTTCCAAATATTTCTTTAAAGTATTTTTTTAGTTTAAATTCATTAGTTCCTACTTTTCGGGCAAGATCTATTAAGGAGCAGGGCGCCATAATGTTTTGTGCAACTAACTCTCTGGCGTGGTGCATTCTTTCTACGTCTATCTTTGGGATTGTATGTAAAACCTTTTGCGCTTGGGTTAATTGTTCTACTTGTAGTAGTAGTAATTCCGAAACTTTTGTTTCCATATACATTCTACGAAAATGACCTGTTCTTTCGCAAGTACTGATATCTCTTACTACAGCTAAGATTTCGGGTGTCATAATCTCACTATAGTTTACTTGTTTTGCGGGATTTTCATTAGTGTAATTAGAGATAAATTCAAAATCTAATTCTAAAGAATCTACAAGTGTATTGTAAGTATCTTGCGGGATTAATATAGAGAGGTATTCTAAGGCTGTAGGTGTAGCAGGAAGTTTAGCCAGTTTTGTACCTGCTGGTAAGTAATGAATTTGGTGATGCATCATATTGGCACATCCTTTCATAAAAAAGAACATTTGAATGACTGGTTTGTCTGTGTAATATTCGATTTTTATAGGTTGTAATAAATCTACCTCGATAAAGTTTATAAAAAACGATCCTGCTAAAGTTTGACTATCTTTTATGCTACCATATTGTGAATCATTGAATGTAATAACATCTTCAATAATTTCGTAAGTCTGGTCATTTTCTTCAAAAAATGTCTGGTCGCAGAGCTTGTAATCTGTGTCTTTTATCGTGGTTTTGAGTTGCATTCTAATTCTTACTATGTTGGTTACAAATATACGTTTATATTCGGTATGTGTATTGAGTCTAAATAAAAACAATCCCTTTTGTGTAAGTTATAATCCCTTATTGAAACCCTTGCCCCGAAAGACTAGAGGTAATTTTGCACGCAAATAAACAATACCAATTTTACTTTTTAATGCGTTCCAAAAACTACATCGATTGTTTTATAACAATCAAGAATATAATAACTGCTTGTATCATAAATGTATATGTTGAGGTATTCGGGTTCAAGGAAAAACTTTGCTTTGGTGCTAATGGAGATATACAGGCTTTAGAAAAGAGAAATTCCTTATACCAATCTTTAAAATATAGTTTGTTTTTTCTTGGGATGTTTTTTTTGTCTTCTGGTGTATTTGCACAAAACGGAACTCTTTCGGGAGTTTTAAGACTAGAAAACGGAACTCCAATTTCTTATGCAGCAGTTGCTGTTAAAAACACAAAGAATCAGGTAATTACTGATGACGAAGGGAAATTTGAATTTAGAGGCCTTGCTTACGGGCAGTACGAGATTGAGGTAAGTTCTATCGAGATTACCAGAAAAAGTATAAATGTAGCATTTAAAGGTAACAATGAAAGAATTATTCTGGTTGTTGAGCCTTCGGCAAGTTTAGGCTTAAAGGAAGTTGTTATTAATGTTAAGACAGAGAAGAAAGAAGTTGAAACTAAGGGGTTTGCTGTAAATGTTATCGATACTCAAAAAATGGCTATGCAATCTTTGCAAACCAATGAGTTACTGGATCGCTCGGCTGGAGTTCGTATTAGGCAAGATGGAGGATTAGGATCTAGAATCGATTATAATATTAATGGTTTGTCAGGTAATGCTGTAAAGGTTTTTATTGATGGTGTTCCTGCATCAAACTTCGGTTCTTCTTATTCTTTAAATAGTATTCCTCCAGCATTAATAGATCGTATTGAAGTTTATAAAGGGGTTGTTCCTGCCAATCTTTCTGAGGATGCATTGGGTGGAGCAATTAATATTATTCTTAAAAAGAAGACTAGAAACACGCTTGTAACTTCTTATTCTTTGGGATCTTTTAATACACACCAATGGAATATTGCGGGTAATTACCGTAAAGAGAATGGATTAACAGTTGATGCTTCGGCATTTTATAATTATAGCGATAATAATTATGAGGTGTGGGGGAAAAGTATTGCTTTTAAGGATTATACTGGACAAACTAAGACTGACCAACGTGCAAAACGTTTTCATGATGCTTATAAATCATCTGGAGTAAAGTTTGAAGCTGGTTTTACAGATGTTAAATGGGCGGATAGGTTTATGATTGGTGGTATTTTATCTAAAGATTATAAAGAAGTTCAGCATGGTATTACAATGGATAATGTGTATGGTGACCGCCATACCAGACGAAATTCTAGTATTGCAACATTAACTTATAGTAAGAATGATTTTTTTGCAAAGGGATTGTCATTTAAAGTTGATGCAAGTTATTCTTATTTAAAAAGACAGGCTATAGATACTGTAGGCGTTATGTATGACTGGACTGGAAAACCAATAATGTATCCTGATGGAACTTATGTAAAATATAGTAGTGGGGCTGAAGTAGCAAGTGCTAAAACTCTTGGCATTAACACTGATAAGACTTTGTTTGTTCGCACAAACTTAGGATATACAATAAATAGTAATAATACGATTTATGCCAATTATATGTATAATAATTTTATACGTGGTATATCGGATGAATTACAGCCTTTGGGTCTGCAATTACTTGAGAATACTAGGGATTTAGAAAAAAATATCATTTCGTTTACGTATGAGAATTTAGCCTTTTCTAAGAAATTGAGAACTAATATTTTTTACAAGCATTATTTTCAGAAGGCAACTTCAAATGAACCTTATAGGAAAGATATTGTTACAGGAGTGCCCAATTACGAAATGAGAGTATTTACCAAAAAATCTGATTTTAGCGGTTATGGTATTACTTTATCTTATGAACTAAATCCCAATTTGTATTTGTTAGGATCTGCTGAGAAAGCGATGCGATTACCAAGTCCTAACGAATTGTTTGGTAATGTTAATGATAATTTACTTGCGCCGGCAGGTGAGCTTAAACCTGAAACGAGTTACAATGTAAACATTGGGGTAAACTGGTCTGGATTAAAATTTGGCGAGCATTCTATTAGATTAAATACGTCTCTTTTTTATAGAGACACTAAAGGGATGATTAGGGAATCTATAAGAGCAGGAAGTTTTACTTACTCACAATTTGAAAACCTTGAGAATGTTATGTCTCGTGGTATAGATGCTGAGATTATTTATGATTATGCCAAGAAGTTTAATCTCTCATTTAATGTATCAAAGTTTGAGTCTTTATTTAATACTCAATTTGATGCCAATGGAGCTCCATACTTGTTTTACCGTATGCAAATAAGAAACGAGCCTTCGTTTAAATTTAATATTAATGCAGTTTATTACAAGGATGATTTATTTGCAAAAAATGATAAGGCTTCTATTTATTATAACATCAGTTACGTAGATGAATTTCTTAGAAACTGGGCAAATGTAGGAGGAAAGAACTTAGACTATATTCCGACACAGTTTTCTAATAGTTTAGGAATCGCTTATACTTTTCCTTCTAATAGATTCACGATTAGTGTAGATGCAAAAAACATATTTGATCAACAGATATTTGACAATTTTGGTTTGCAAAAACCAGGCAGGGCATTTTTTGCCAAATTAACGTATTCATTAACTTCAAAATAAATAATCGCAATGAAAATTAAATTTAGAAATTTAAAAAGTACATTACTATCAGGTGCTTGTGCAATAGCACTACTAAGCTCATGTAGTAGTAATGATAATGATGGAGATACTTCTACATTACCAGGGGTAAAAAAAGACTTTCAGTTGGCATTTGCTAGTGGTTCTGGTAGTATTTCTGGTACTTATCTTCAGGGGAGCTCTGATATTTCTCAAGGAGAGATTTCATTTTCAGGAAAAGGATATTCAATGACTTCATCTCGTACAGCAAGAGTATTTACTTCTACAGATGGTTCTATTGTTTACAGCCTTAATTATACAATTGGTACTATCGATAAGCTAACGTACCATGGTGGGGATAATTATAAAACAATAACTACTTTTGATTCTTCTATTCCATTGGGAGCTAAAGCTGTACGTTTTACTAAAATGAGTGACAAAGAAGGTTCTGTACATAATATTACTGCAAAAGCAGTATATGACGAAACTAATAAGACAGAATATTTAAAGCACAAAATGACTGTAGCTATTGGTATTCTTAATTTAGAAGCCATGAATTTTGGTAGTAATTTTAAGAAGGATATTGATGTAGTTCTTCCTGGAACTTTGGCTAGTGAAGGTTACTTTATTGATCGTATCGATTGCCCAGTTGTTTTTGGTAATAAATTGTATTACGGTACTTCTGTGAAAAAATTTAATGCAGCAACAGGTACTAATGGAGTTACAGATAAGACTTTTACTCTTGTACTTGATTATCCAGCTTTGACTAATGCAACTGTAATTAGTACTTCGCATGTAAAAGGAGCTACAAACGGTTATCGTACGCCAACGCAACACTTTAATGAAGCTGGCGAAATCATGCAAATGGTAAGTAACGGTAAGGAGCTTAATATCG
Source organism: Flavobacterium hydatis (assembly GCF_000737695.1). Classification (GTDB taxonomy): domain Bacteria; phylum Bacteroidota; class Bacteroidia; order Flavobacteriales; family Flavobacteriaceae; genus Flavobacterium; species Flavobacterium hydatis. The sequence continues at coordinate 60,247 of NZ_JPRM01000027.1, read as the reverse complement.
TAAAAATTAAGGATGGTAAATATGATGAAACCTATAAATATAGTGTAAGCGGATTGTTAGGTAGAGAAGCTTCTAGTAATGGTTGGTTTTATGCTGGTAACGGAATTGGTTATATTCCTTATGAAAAAATAGGTGACGAAAAAATTCAGATTGGTGTTAATCCAAGTGGTGAGCCAACATATTCTGCAGCTTGGGGATTAGCAAGAATTGACATGAAGAATAATACAATTGTTAATTTAAACGTACCTAAAGGATTATGGTTGTCTCAATACCAAAATTCGGTTGTGAGAGATGGAAAATTCTACATTGCTTTGACTCCAGTTGGTGTTCAAGGAAATATTTATGTATTTGATGTAAATTCTCTAAGTCCAGATGGAACTGTAGGTGCAAAAGTAACAGCAGGTGCAGATCAATATTATATCGGAATATTTTAAATTTAGTTAAATAGATTGTCAAAAAAAGCAGTGGTTTTTAAATCGCTGCTTTTTTTTTGCTCTATGAATATGTAACTAGTTTTTTATATTTCTTATCCTAAGTAAAGTATTTTTGATTAAATCGAAAGTATTTTTGCTTCACAATTAAATATTTATAAAAATGATACGAGAGTTTAAAGAAGAGGATATGCCAAGAATAATCGATATATGGTTAACAGCTTCTATAATTGCACATGATTTTATAGAGCAATCTTACTGGGAAGAGAAAACGGAAGATATGCAATCTATTTATTTACCTTCTAGCAAGACATTTGTTTATACATACGAAGATTCTAATAATGTGCTAGGGTTTATTTCTTTAATAGATAATTATATAGCGGCTATATTTGTTGCACCAACTTGTCAGGGAAAAGGTATCGGAAAGCAATTAATTTCCTTTGTAAAAGAGAAACATAATAAGCTTGAATTGGGCGTATATAGTAAGAATCTAAATTCTATTTCTTTTTACAAGCAACAAGGATTTCTTATCTTGGGAGAAAAGATAGAAGAACATACAGGAGAAACTGAACTGATAATGACTTATACCAAATAATAATGTTTATAGATTCTATTGATATTCCTTTATCAGAAGGCATTTCTGATGAGTCACTGCGATTGATTAAATCTACTTTAACGGAGGTTAAATTTAATAAAGGACACCTTTTGATAGATGAAACTAAACTAGAGAAGAATGCCTATATTATAAAAAAAGGAACTATTCGTTCGTTTATAAGAAAAGCCGAAAAGGAAATTACGTTTTGGTTTGCTCAGGAAGGAGACATTATTAATTCTAGTTTCGGATATTTATATAGTAAAAAAGGGTACGAGAATTATCAATTGTTAGAAGATTGTATTTTATACAAAATTGATATTTCGGAAATGAGAGTGCTATATGCTACCAATTTAGAAATATGCAATTGGTCTAGAACAATTACCGAAATAGAAGCCATGAAGTTAGAAAAGAGATATTTAGATTATATTCTTTTAACTCCCGAAGAAAGATATCTAGATATACAAGAGAACAAACCTGACTTATTTCAGCGAGTTCCCCTTAAAGAAATAGCTTCTTTTATAGGTGTATCTCCAGTTTCTTTAAGTAGGATAAGGGCGAGGATCTAAGGTGCTAAGGTTCTGAGGAACAATGATTCAAAGATTTTTTAGTAAGGCACAAAGATACTAAGGCACAAAGGCTCAGAGGTTGCTTGGTTTGCGTATGAAATACTGCAAAACACAATATTATGTCCCTGAGCTTGCGAAGGACGTAAAGTTATCTAAAATCTAAAATCTAAAATCTAAAATCTAAAATCTAAAATCTAAAATCTAAAATCTAAAATCTAAAATCTAAAATCTAAAATCTAAAATCTAAAATCTAAAATCTAAAATCTAAAATCTAAAATCTAAAATCTAAAATCTAAAATCTAAAATCTAAAATCTAAAATCTAAAATCTAAAATCTAAAATCTAAAATCTAAAATCTAAAATCTAAAATCTAAAATCTAAAATCTAAAATCTAAAATCTAAAATCTAAAATCTAAAATCTAAAATCTAAAATCTAAAATCTAAAATCTAAAATCTAAAATCTAAAATCTAAAATTACTTCTTCGCAGTCATTGTAGATCCGGCTGAGGCTATTACTACAAATGCTACAGCTAGAATTTGGCTAAAAGTAAGGTGTTCTTGCAAAAAGAAAAAAGCACAAATTGATGCAGCAGCAGGTTCTAAACTCATTAAGATACTAAAAGTACGCGGAGGGAGTTGTCCCAATGCTTTCATTTCTAAAGTAAACGGAATTGCGCTCGATAAAAGTGCAAGAGCAACACCCATTCCTAATAAACTTGGTGTAAGGTTACTTAATCCGTTTTCCATAATCCCAAAAGGAACAATAAGTATAGAGGCAAATAACATTCCTGTAGATACAGCATCTCCATCTTTCATAACTCTCGAAACTTTTCCTCCTAATACGATATAAGTAGCCCAAAAAGCTCCTGCTAATAACGCAAATAAAACCCCAACTAAATCTATACCATCGCTAGACCACGGTGCAATAAGGGCAATTCCTATTGCTGCAAGTAATATCCATAAGTAATCGACTAAACGTTTAGAACCAAAAACGGCTACTAATAAAGGTCCTACAAACTCTAATGTAACTCCTAAACCAACTGGAATTCTTTCTATCGCCAGATAAAAAATTAAGTTCATTGCTCCCAAAGACAAACCATAAGGAATTACAAGTTTCCATTGTGGAGGTGTAATCATTCGTAAGTTTGGTCTGTAAACTAAAAATAATATTATTGCAGAAATTCCTATACGTAATGATGCAGTTCCCGCTGCACCAATAACAGGGAATAAACTTTTTGCAATGGCCGCTCCACATTGTACACTTAATATAGCTAAGATAATTGCTGGTAGTGGAGGGATATTTATTAGTTTGTTTTTCATGAGAAGGATTCAAAATATGAGGGCGCGAAATTACAAAAAAACTAACGTACAATTTTGTAATAAAAGTTAAATGATTTGTAATCTTTTATTTAATATTTCACAGGAAAAAAGCTACAATAAATTTTAAATGTTTTTATACGAAAATATTTGCTAATCTTTTCTTCGGATTCTATTGATAGTTGTTAAAACTTAATTCGTCCTTGTAGCTAAGAGCCTCATTATTTGTAGTTCTCAATAAGACATTTACATAATAATTTGTGTAATAGGTAAGTGTTGCAACAGTTTTTTGTTGTTGAAGCTATGTGTTTCTAAATATATTTTTCAAACATAAAAGGAATAAGAAATTTATATAAATTAGTGGTATTATTTTGTTTATGAAGTAATTAGAGTATGTAAAGTTATCTAGTATTGTTTAATTCTTTATCCCAAAGTGCAAAATGAAAGCTAAGTTAAAAGATAAGATACCAGTTTTGTTGATGATTTTTCTACTAGTTAATTTAGGTTTTTCGCAATCTAAAACGAATGATTTAAAAACAGATAACCCGTTAAAAACTAGATTGGACTCGGTAGTACATAAAAAAGTATTGAGTTATTATGAAGATAATAGGGCAGTAGGACTTTCGATGGTAATACTCCAGAACGGAAAAAAGCATTATTATAATTATGGAGAAACACAATTTGGTAGTGGAATATTACCTACCAAAAAAACGATTTATGAATTAGGATCTATCACTAAAACTTTTACAGGTATACTTTTGGCTCAAGCCGTTTTAGATAAAAAAATTAATTTAGATGATGACATAAGAAAATATCTACCAGGAGAGTTTCCTAATTTAGAATATAAGGGAACGCCTATTCGAGTAGTAGATTTATCTAATCATACTGGAAGAATAACAAGAGTTTTTAAGAATTTGTGGCAGCGAGAAGCTTATGATTCTTTAAATCCATATACTAGTTATACTAAGAAATTACTTTACGAAGGATTACATGAAATGAAACTTGATAGCTTGGTCGGAAAAACTTCCTCTTATTCAAACATGGGTGTTGGACTTTTGGGAGTAATTTTAGAAGATGTGTACAAAGTACCATATTTTAATCTAGTAAATAAGTATGTTCTTTCTCCATTAAAAATGAATAATACGATTACTGATAATAATGTTTCGAGTGTTCCTTCTAGAGATTTGGCGATGCCACATAATGCTAAAAAGCAAGTTACACCAAGGTGGGACTCAGGGGAATTATTTGCAATAGGAAGTTTAGAATCTAATACTGAAGATATGATTAAATATGTTGTTGGAAATATTAGCAATGCAACTCCAGCAATTGCTTTATCTCATAAACTGACTTACGGAAGTTTAAATGAGGGCATGGGACTTAATTGGTATATTCATAAAACAAATAAAGGATCTCTTTTATTTGGACATAATGGGGGAGCAGGAGGTTCAAGAAGTACATTGCAATTCTTTCCAGAACTAAATTCGGGTTTTGTATTATTAACCAATAGTTTAGCTAATCGCAATATTCTTGAAAAGGAAATAAGTGAATTATTGGATGATAAAAAGTAAAAGATTAGTTGTTTAATAAAGGTATTGGAAATAGCCATGAAATAAATAATGACTACTTCCAATTTATATAATAATCAAAAAATTAATTCTCCAGTTTAGCTAAAAACTTATTTTTTGAAACAAATTTTTTGAGAGGCAAAACCAAGCAAGTTGCCAAAACAAAAGGTAGTGTAAATGCACCACCGGCATTTTGAAGAACTTCAATTTTAGCATTTACCAATCCTATATTAATCATTACACAAATTACTACTGATATTAAAACCAGAGCACCATCTATTTTTTTGTTTCCAGCAAAAACGATCGCGCATAATACTGCATTAAAACTAAATAACCCCATGTGTACATCGTTAATAGGTTCATGCCCATGAAATGAAATTGCAGAACTAACTGCCGAACCTAGCAACCCATATAAAGCTGCAATGGGCGAACTGATATAAACGCCAACAAAGAAAAGAAGTCCAGCCCAGATGTTTGCCTGAAAAATAACTTCTCCAAATCCATTTACTTCAGATGTAAAAGTATCGATATTAGATAAATCGGGAACTTTCATAAATGCTTCGGATGGAGGAATATTCGAAAAGTGATGCAGTAAAGTTACCAAGACCCACGTAACAAAAATAAAGGGGAAGGTAAAAACGGGAATTTTTCTTTTGATGAAAAAATGTTGAAGCATTGCAGCAGCAATAGATCCCACGATTACAAGTAGCCAAATGATAATTTCATTCTTAAATAAAAAGACTAATGCAACTCCTACTAAAGAGGCACTGAATCCGTATAAACCCATGCTGATTTCCTCTTTGTCATATTTTAAAACCTTGGCAGTAAGCGTACCAGTTAAAGAGGCAAGAAGTACTGCAATACCCATTGATGCTGATCCTATAAAAAGACCAATGGTAAAAAGCAATCCTGTATAGATGTTTTCTTGCAGCATTATTTGCCCAATACCTTTTAAAACTTCACTTAAAAAAGGAAATTTTTGTTCTATTATTTTGTTCATTTTTTCTTTTTTTAATCTAATTAACAGATTTTTGTTTGCTATAAAAAGTATTATTTATTTAGAGAACCGTAATTGTTTACCAGCCTAAAAAGACCATCCCAAAAGCGCAAGTTGTAATTACAAAACCACCTATTGCGTTAGAATAACGTTCTAGTTTTTCGGTTTGGATAAGACTATATCCATAACGACCTAAGACCACCATAAGTAGCATAGTTAGTACGGTAGAGACAGTAAAAACACTAATAAGTACAACAATTTCAGTAACAGATCGATGTGTTCCTGAGAAAAAAAGTAATGGTATCAATGGCTCGCTTGGCCCCATAACAAAAATTGCAAAAAGAACAAGAGGAGTAACTTTTACTCTTTTATCAGGCATAACAATTTCGCCATGTTTGTGTTCAAAAACATAAACATCTTCACCCAGAACATCAAAATGTTTATGAGGTTTGTTTTTATAAGCTTGCCATACTCCATAGATTAAATAAATGAGTCCAAAAATCAATAAAGCCCAACCAGAAATGTTTCCGCGTATATCCTGAAACCAGCTTATTTTATTCATTTGCCAGCCTAAAAACACAGCAATAAGACCAAGAATTACAGAGCTTAAAACATGTCCGAGTCCGCAAACTATTGTTAACATATAAGTTTTAAAAGCCGACCATTTTCTGGAACGGGATAAAACAATAAAAGGCAAATAATGATCTGGTCCCGACATTGTATGTATGGAACTGATAGAAATGGCGGTGAGCGATAATGTCCATAATGTTTCTGTCATGATAAAATAGTTTCGGTTTTAAAACTCCATACTTTTTCCTGTATTTTCTGGAAGCAATTAAACATTTGTTCCCCTCCATGACCTAATAATCGTACTACAAAACCATCATTTTGTAAAGAAGAAATTCCAAATTCTAACTCCTTTTCGGTAGTCATCATCTCGTAAATTTCTTCTATAAAATCATCAGTTTTAATGTTTTTAGTATTCAGATAAACCAAAGTGCCTTGATGAGTAAATGCTTCTAGACAACCTATAGAATCTAGTGGGATTATTTGGGGGCGTAATAAAATATTGTCTTTAAAAATTAATTTTTGCTTATGAAAAACTTCTGTTTTATTCTGAAAATGAGAATATTTAAAAACCTCTCCATGATGTTTTCTTCCACAAGTAATTATTTCACCCATCATTAAATCACAATTATCTTCTATGTAAATCGTATTTGTACTTATAAATGTTGAATTTTCATGTGGTACAATCGGATGTGGTACATAAAAGAAAGAAGTGTTGGCTTCCATTTTAGCAATAAGATTTTGCGTTGCATGCCCATCCATATTAAATAAACGCTGGTAGGATTGAGACAATAGTTGCAAACGTGCATTTTCTTCTACTAGAACATCGATATAATAGTTATCACCATTTAAAATCCCGGGTGATGAACTAGTTATCATTAAGTATGCGCCACCATCCTTTTTTAATTGTCCCACAGGAACAACGCGAAAAGGAGGTGTTACATACACATCTTTCATGTAAGAGTTTCCGTCTCTACAGCCTGTTACGATGTTTAATTTAGAATCCATTAACGGTATAGCTTAGGCTCTTCGATATCTTCTAAAAGGGCATATTTTTTAATCCAACCTATAACACTATCAAGACCTTCATCAGATCTTAGGTTACTAAAAACAAATGGTTTTCCCTGACGCATTCTGCGAGCGTCATTCTCCATTACTTCCAGGCTTGCACCAACCATGGGTGCTAAGTCAATTTTATTAATAAGTAATAAATCAGAACGAGTAATTCCTGGTCCACCTTTTCTTGGAATTTTTTCACCTCCAGATACATCGATAACAAAGATTGTTACATCGGCTAAATCTGGGCTAAAGGTTGCCGAAAGGTTATCACCACCACTTTCTATCAAAATGATTTCAATATCAGGGAAGCGTTTTGCTAATTCATCTACTGCCTCTAAATTCATACTTGCGTCTTCGCGAATGGCCGTGTGAGGGCATCCACCAGTTTCTACCCCGATGATTTTTTCTTTTGGCAGCAGACTGTTTTTAGTCATAAATTCTGCATCTTCTTTAGTATAGATATCATTGGTAATTACTCCGAGATCATAACTATCCATCATTTTTCTGGAAAGTCTTTCCAAAAGTGCTGTTTTTCCAGACCCAACTGGGCCAGCAACACCTATTTTTACATATTTTCTATCTTCCATTTTAGTTCTAAATATTATTATTTTAAGACATATATAGTCTCGAATATAATCTTTCATGTTGCATTGCTCTTATATCAAAAGCAATGCTGCACATTCCGATTAGGTTTTTATCTAAGCAAAGGGTTTCTGCTACCAATTGTGCAATTTTGGGTTGAAAACGAAACATCATATCTTGTCCGTCCAATTGACTCAGCGGAACTAATTTTACACTATTGGTAATCATTCCGATACAACTATTGTAAAAAAAGGCAAACAAAGATTCTTCAAGAGGAATTTCCATTAAGCAAGCATACATTCCGAACGCAATGGCGTAATGTCCAGTTGTATCGCCTTTATAAATACTTTGCTCATACTGTAATGCAAGATCAAATTCTTTATGACGCCTGAAAATTTTAATGAATCGCAGCCCTAATTTTTGGCTGGCATCCCGCATTTCTCTGGGAGATTTTAATGCGGTACATTCCTGATCCAGAAGAATCAGGGCTTGCAAATCATTGTTTAATGTTTTTTCATAAGCCAATCGCATAAAAGAAGCATCATTGAACTTGATGTTGTATTTAAGCATGTTCTCAATGAAAACCTCTGCAGAAGGGGTATCTTTTACGATATTGTTTTGCACATAAGTTTCTAATCCATTAGAATGCGAAAATCCTCCTATGGGCAATGTTGGGTCGGCTATATGCAGTAAACTGCCTAAAAATTTATTGGTCATTCTTAGCGGCGATATTAATAATTTTACTGAATAAAGAGGTACTTCCCGAATGCCCGTGAGGCTCTACGTTTGATTTTAATAAATTCAGTAATTGATGTTCTTCTTTTGTAGGTTGGTAACCTGCAGCTTCTAGCCATCTAAACATTGGCATTTCAAAAGGCATCATTACTTTGTCATCCTGAATAAAAAGAGGCATGTGTTTATTACCAATTTCATAACATACCGTTCCCATTTGCAACATCGTAGTAGGCTTTATTACAAGAGCTTCACAAGGTTTTATATACACAACTATAGCTGTATCATTATCCTGATAAAGGATGTCGCCATCACGTAAGCGTTGTCCTTCTTTTAAGAATTTTATAGACAATTCTGTACCGCCATTGCTAGTTTTTCGCTGGATGCGTTTGGTAGATTCATACCACTCAATTTCCAGTAAATCAACCTTTAGTTTGTCTAAAGGTTGCTGGGCTGTATTACCTAATATTTCTTTAATAAGCATGTGATAACTTTTTTAATTTAGTTCGGAATGACCACTTAAAACATAAAATACAATTGAGCCAAAGGCAATTTAGTAGCAGGTTCACACGTAATATGCACACCATCTACCAATACTTTGTAATTCTCAGGATTTACTTCAATATCAGGAGTTCCGTCATTATGAATCATATTTGCTTTAGAGATGTTACGGCAGTTTCTTACTGGTAAAACCATTTTTTGTAAACCATATTCTTCCACAATTCCTTTTTCTATAGAAACTTGAGATACAAAAGTGGCACAAGTACCATACTTCGCTTTTCCGTGAGAACCAAACATTGTTCTGTAAACAATAGGTTGTGGAGTAGGGATAGAAGCATTTGGATCTCCCATTTTTGCAGCAGCAATAAATCCGCCTTTATAAATTATTTCTGGTTTTACACCAAATAAAGCAGGTTTCCAAAGCACAAAATCGGCTATTTTTCCTATTTCGATAGATCCTACATAATCGGAGATACCATGAGCAATTGCTGGGTTAATCGTGTATTTAGAGATATATCTTTTTACACGGAAATTATCATTTTCAGTATCAGGGGCTAAATATCCTCTTTGAGAACGCATTTTGCTTGCTGTTTGCCAAGTTCTGGTAACAACTTCACCTACACGACCCATAGCTTGCGAGTCAGAACTCATGATGCTAAATACTCCCATATCTTGCAAAATATCTTCGGCAGCAATAGTTTCTGGACGAATTCTTGAATCGGCGAAAGCCACATCTTCAGGAATGTTTTTACTTAAGTGATGACAAACCATTAACATATCCATGTGCTCATCTATTGTATTTACAGTAAATGGTCTTGTAGGATTTGTAGATGCTGGCAAAACATTTTTATACATTGCCGCTTTAATAATATCTGGTGCGTGACCTCCTCCAGCTCCTTCGGTATGGAAAGTATGTATAACACGACCATTAATAGCAGTCATAGTATCTTCTAGAAAACCAGCCTCGTTTAAGGTATCTGTATGTATGGCAACTTGTACATCATATTCGTCAGCTACAGTAAGTGAAGCATCAATAACTGCAGGAGTTGCTCCCCAGTCTTCATGGATTTTTAATCCTAATGCACCCGCTTCAATTTGTTCAATTAAAGGTTTAGGTGTAGAACAGTTTCCTTTTCCGAAAAAACCTAAATTCATTGGATATTCTTCTGCAGCCTGAAGCATTTTTTCAAGATTCCATTTTCCAGGCGTAATTGTTGTAGCATTGGTTCCGTCATTTGGTCCAGTACCTCCACCAATCATTGTAGTAATACCGCTATACAAAGCAGTTTCTATTTGTTGCGGACAAATAAAATGAATGTGAGTATCGATTCCACCAGCAGTAAGAATATATCCGCTACCACCATGAACTTCGGTAGATGCGCTAATGATAAGGTTAGAGTCTACACCATCCATAATGTCTGGATTTCCTGCTTTACCAATACCTACGATTTTACCATCACGAACACCCACATCGGCTTTAATAATTCCCCAGTGATCAATGATGATAACACCTGTAATACAAAGGTCTAATGAACCTTGCTCACGTATAGAGGTTGTAGATTGTCCCATACCATCACGTACAGTTTTTCCTCCTCCAAAAATTACTTCGTCACCATATACTGCATAATCTTTTTCGATTTCTATTATTAAATCGGTATCTCCTAATCTAATTTTGTCTCCAGTTGTTGGTCCTGCTAGATTAGCATATTTATCTCTACTTATATTAAGACTCATTTGATGTATTTTTAAAATTTAATTGCTCTGCTAATTTTAATGCCATGTCTTTATTATGTGATGAATTGGCATCACCATTTACAAGATTATTTAGTCCCATAATTCTGCGATTACCACCAATTTTTACAAGACTAACCTCTTTTTCTTCGCCTGGTTCAAAACGAACCGCAGTGCCAGATGGAATGTTTAAACGCATACAGAATGCTTTTTCTCTGTTAAATTCCATTGCTCTGTTTACTTCAAAAAAATGAAAATGCGAACCTATCTGTATTGGTCTGTCTCCTGTATTAATGACTTTTATGCTAGTTGTTTCACGACCTTCATTTAAGACGATATCGCCTTCTTTTATGAATATTTCTCCTGGTATCATTTTTTGTTTTTTTTTAGTTAACGAATTGGATTGTGAACAGTTACCAGCTTAGTTCCGTCTGGGAAAGTCGCTTCTACCTGTATGTCATGAATCATCTCTGGGACTCCTGGCATTACATCGTCTCGTGTTAGTACTTTGGCACCACTTTGCATAAGTTCTGCAACAGTATTACCATCTCTGGCACCTTCCATAACATAAGCAGTTATGATGGCAATAGTTTCGGGATAATTAAGTTTTAATCCTCTTGCTTTTCTTTTTAAAGCGACCTCGGACGCTAAAAAGACCAATAATTTCTCGGTCTCTCTGGGAGTTAAGTGCATATTTTTTGTTTTTAAATTGTTTAAAGAATACAATGATTTGCTCTCGAAACATAGATGTATCGAAAGTAAAAAGGTGAAAAATAAATAGGTACTATGGTATTTTTATTGCGTGGTATTGTATGAATAAAGGCAAATGAAAATGCCTACTGTTTTGACTCTTTTTTAGAAGTGAAAATCTATTGTCAAATGAATTTATTTGTAAGTAAACCTGAATCTTATTAGGTATAAAATAGTGGTTTTCTATATCTGAATCCTCACTGGAAAATGCCGAATCAATATCATTATTTATTGCAGAAAGTTTTTTTTTAATTGAGATTTCCTTTTTGCAATTATCTTTTAATTGGGTAATATTATTTGCTATTTTCACTTCAAAAGTTGTATATCTTCCAATATTAAATTCTTTAAGAATATTAATAAATTTATCACTATACAACTCGTTCAAAAAAGTAATATTTGGCGTATACCCCATAATATCTGTAAGTATCGCATTTTTAAGTAATTTAGCAGGAACTGAAGGGATTTTAATAGAATTTACTTCATCTTGTCTTTTCCAAAAATGACTATTTTCGTAATCAAAAAAATCTAAAAAGAATCTGAATTTTTCATCTTTTTCAATTGCATTTTCATTAATCTCTACTTGATAAATTCCATTTTTTACCCCTACAATTTTTGGGTCAGCAGTTATTCCTATCTGATAATACTTCATTTTTATTTACGGATTAAATTTTCTAAAATATTCATTTAATTTCTCTCCTGATTCAAGTGCTTCATCTATCATACCTCTTAAATTTCCTTGTAATGATTCGATCGAACCTGAAGATAAAGCGCCTCTACTTTTTAAATCCCCTATAGCTTTACCAACATAAATATTGTATTGTGGGTGATTCCCATGAAATGGGACAGGCAAACTCATTAGGTTTTTAATGCCATCGCGTTTCATAATCTTACTTAAGTCTTTCTTAAATTCTTTAAAAACAGCTTTTGGTACAAGATGATGACTTTGTTTTATTGTTGTCGAAGCTATTCCTAGTACAGGAACCATTGCTGCCAAGCTTAGTGCAGCCCCACTATAATTACCTCTTAATGTTGATATACCAGCATTAGTAAAATCAACAGGTTCTCCAATAACAGGGATTGTACCTAAATAATCTAATCCATCTTGAAATTCATCAAATTTTTTACTGTATTGTTTATCTCTCCAGCCTTGGTAATACTCTCCATGCATATATGCATTTCCCCTGATTCTATCTCCATTTCTACTATCTCCAATACCGAGAATAATAGTAACCTCAGGTAAAACTTCACTATTTCCGCTACCTTCATGGTATTCTCCTCCATTATTAATGTATCCATTACTTCCCTTTTTATCAAAATTACCTGCTCCATCATTAGTCCAAACTGTAGACGAATTATTAGCACTATTTTGAAGTAATGAATTTACAAAACTTTGAGAAAGTAATCTACTTGGATCAGATTATGTGATTCGCTTTGTGGGCACGGAAAACATTTCCGCGCTATCGTTGCGCATATCCGAGCGGTCGGGTTTTAACAACGTTAGCAGCATTTTTTTTTTAGCTCTCACGAACATTTCCCAAATGGTCCGTATAATTAAATACACAACTGTAGTTATTTGCTCCATTTACAAGCGTATTTTTCACATACCCTTCGGCTGTTGGAAAATACTGTAACGTAGGCATTAATGGAACTTCTTGATTTACCGACTATCTTCTCAATGCATTATTCCTATTTACTCCAGCAGGCGAATTATTAGGAACATTCTACTCAATAATGAAACCTCGCCATTTCTGACGAGGTTTTATTGGTTTATGTGATTATCATTGAGGGCACGGAAAAGATTTCCGCGCTATCGTTGTGCATATCCGAGCGATCGGGTTTATTAAGAGCGTATGCAAATGACGACTTTCAAAAATTAACCTATTTAACTCTTAAATCAAAATATTTAAGTACGAAAGGAGGAATTGTATACAAATGCTCTCTTGCTTTTAAGATTCTTAAAATATCTTCCTCCTTTGAAATAAATTTGATTTCTTCTACTATTTTAGAATTAATAATGTTTCCCAATAATACCAATCTTTTTTCTGAATCAATATCATTTTCTAAATTTAGTAAATCTGTTATTAATTCTTGTTCGCTTTTATCTTTTGAGGCTAATCGGTTATCAACATGATAAGTAAAATTATCTAGAGGCAAACTATTTAAAACATATCCATAATTTATGTAATAAGAATTACTGTATTGAGACTTTTGAAGATTAACAATCTTATTAATTATATTACCATTTGACACCCAATTGTTGCCTTTTCTTTTAAAATCTAATGGAAGGAATATTTCATCAAGAAATTTAACTAAATCTTTTTTATTCATTTTTTATTATTTTTTAATAAGTATCTAAAACCGTCTTCCAAACTGTACCTGGGTAAGCTTCCTCAAAAGCTGCTTTATAATTAGTTAATTGCTTTTTGCCTGCTTTCATAGCTCTAGGATTAAAAGGCTTTAGTTCATAAATTGTTTTAGTACTAAAATCAACAAAATCTGGTTTTCATCATGAGTACAGCAACTTATCCCCACGCATTCCATTCTAATGAATCATCTTCACGCCATAATCCTTTTCCAACTTTAACATTTAATGCCTCAATAAGGGTGGCGTCAATTCCTAAAAGAACACCAAACGGGACTATTTTTATATTAGCTTTGTCAATTTCATCACTATTTTCTGTAAACATTTCCCATTCATCTTCTTCCCACCTCATTAGTTCTGTAATTTTTTCTCCAAATAGTGCCTCAGTATTAGTAAAAACTAATGTTCCTTCAGCTATAGGATAAGTCCATTCATTAATTAACCACTGCCAAATTTTATTCCTTTCAGCATTGAATTCAATGGACATATCTGGAACATCTAGAGTCTTGTTCTTTTGATCAGGTATGATTTGTAAAACAATTATTTTTTTTCCCTTATAATAATCTACTATACCATCTAACATTAATGAAATCCATGACTCATTAACTTTTGAAAGTGTATAAGACTTTAAGTCCTCGAGTCTAAAAGTCTTGTTTTCCCAATCCGAATCAATTTTTAGCTTTTCGATTATATTTTTTATAATCTCAGAGACTTCCTTTAGGTTAAATATTTCACCTCCTGCAAAGACTAGTTCAAAGCCAACAGTATCTTCAAGACCAATTGAATAAGAATACCTTGGTAACGCACTTTTACCAGCAACAGTAGTAACATGATACCCTAAATTTTTAATATGAGAGTCAATGATTAATTTAAATTCTTCTTTTTCCATTATTTATGAATTGTTTTATGACAGTCTTTACACAAAATGGTAGTGTTTTCTTTTGTCGTTTTCCCACCATCTGCATGTCTTTTAGTATGATGGGCATCAGCTGTTGTAGTTGTTACTTCTTTATTACATCCTTCACATGTGCCCCCTCTTTCTTTAATGGCTTCTGTTTTTTCTTTTTTTGTTAAAGTTCGTTTTGGATCTCTATCTGCTCTAGCTACTGATCCCTTTCCTTTACCAGGTTTTGGTAATGTATTTTCACTTGCTTTAGCAGCTTTGGTTTCAACTTTAGTTAATCGCTCAACAACTTCATTATCAGCTTTAGTATTCTTTCCTTTTGAAACAATAACAATTGCCAAACTTGTGGCAAATTGAAAATTTTCAGAAGCTTCTTTAGAAACATCGCTACCCGAAATTTGTTTCCCTAGCCATTGTAGACCTGCTGTCACAAGTTCATCCAATCCTTGTCCTGGATAACCACCAGTAGATGCTACGGGTCTATCAAGACTTTTTACAGCTTCTGCGGATACACCTGATTTTTTCTTTTCAGGTGGATCATTTTCACCTAATCTATCCTGTGGTGCATTTCCATCCGGATCTATGTGTCTAACTGGATCATTATATGTGTATACATATGGAGAATATTCTGCAAACTCTTCTGATAAAGCATCTAGGTTAATCCAACGCCCTAATGCAGGGTCATAATTACGTGCTCCATAATCATAAACATTTAAGTCTAATTCGGTCTGTAATTCCTTCCCATTATACTTTCGTAAATAATCGGGTTGTAAATTCACGCTATTATACCCTTGATGTTTTAAACCAAAAGGATAATAATTACTTTCTTCAAGAATTTCAAGAACGTTTTGAGCATTCTTTTGGTAGCTCACACGAACATTTCCTAAATGATCGGTATAATTAAATATATAATTATAGCTGTTTGTTCCATTTACAAAGGTATTTTTTACATACCCCTCTGCCGTAGGGAAAAATTGTAACGTAGGCGTAGATGGAACTTCTTGATTAACGAGTTGTCCCCTTAACGCATTATTCCTATTGTTTTCTATAGGCGGAGGATCTGTACCATCAATAGGAGGGTCTTTAGGACCTTGCGGATCATCAGGTGTAGGAAAATCTCCTCCGCCTTGATTTTCTCTATAGTAGTACTGAAACCCTCCCAAGTAATTGGTGTAGGTTGTAGTCGTTCCCTCCGTAACAATTTTTTCTAGCTTTTGCCCTGCTGCGTTGTAAATATAAGCAATTGAATTTCCAGTTCCAAAAGTTATTTGGGTTGGCAAATTAAGATGATTATAGCGTATTTCGGTAATATTTTTATTTTCATCTTTGATCAAATTACCATTAGTATCATAGGCATAATCATCCGAACTATCATTGTAACCATTGCTATCATCCTTAAATCCTTGCGGAGAATTAGATGTATCGCTTACTTTCATCAACTGGTTTGAGTTGTCAGTATAAAAATAGCCTAAGTTATCCATGTCTCCAGCATAAGGATTGCTTGATACTCCAGCCATGAACTTACGTTGTAGTCGGATAATGTTTCCGTTTTTATCATAATCCAGATTCTCTCCAAAATAATTCTTGTTATCTGTAAGATTTGGAGTTTGATAGGTAGCGTCTTTTAAACGGTTTAGTTGGTCGTATTTATACCCATACCCTCGTGTAACCCCTGTCATATCATTTCCAGTTATCCAGGAAGTTTCTGCAATATTACCGTTATACAGTTTTTGAGCGACTCCTGCATCCCAATCAACCTTATTATAATTAATCTTAAAAGCAAATAAATCTTTTGAATCTGTATCTTGCTGTAGATTATCCGTTTTATTTATTCCGGTAAGCCAGCCTCTTATGTTATAACTATAATCAATTTTTTGAAGAGGATTTTCAGTGCTTTCACCTACTTTTTTTGCTTTAAGCTGCCCTAAATCATCATAAATATTCTCAGCTAGGAGTTGTACTGCACCTCCATTAATTTGATGGGTATGAGTCAGTAAGCGGTCTTGTGCTGAATACGTGAATTCTTCTCTTATTGTAAGCTCTACGTCTCCTGTCGTACGCTTGTGTTTGGTTATGGTATATAATGCTTTTCCTGAAAAATCCAGTTTACTATCTGTACTCGTATATCCCCCTTGATAATTTTGAGAATAGTTGCGTATTGGCCTAGCTTTACTGTCATAAAAAGTACTTGTAGTTTCTCCCGAAATTGTAGAAGCCAATATAAGTGCTCTTACCCAGCTACCTGTTGCCAATCCTTTAGCATTAGATAAAACTGCTTGCCCTTCAATACTTGTAGCAACAGTTGATACATTAGGATAGTTATAAGTATCATAATAGTTTACTGTTAAAAGCTTGAAACTTGTTGGTGAAGTAAGATTACTATAATTAGCAGCAACTCCATCAATTGTGCCTGAAGTTTGCTTAGTTTCGAATAATAGTGTAGCTGAATTTTGTGCATCCTGCATGGTTTTTCTGCTCGAACTGTTTGAGGTTGAATTTAGCCATCCAGTATAAACAGGTCTACCAAAAGCATCGTATTTCGTAATTAACCAACCGATTGTTGTTTCTCCTTTAAAAGGTGAATTGGCTGGACCTGTAGCCACGGGGCGATCCAGTTTATCATACACAATAAACTCCCATTGCTTTTCTGGTAGTTTCTTCTCGACCAAACGGTTACGATAATCATATTTATATTGATAACACAATCCATTTAAAACTTCGTTACTAATAGCTCCATCGGCTTTTGGAGGGATTACATACGTTAGATTTCCGTAATCGTCATAAACATAATACGTATCGTGTTTTTGTTGCGATTCATAGGTTCTCTTTAAAATTACCTTACCTTCTCTATCTTTAAATTCTACGGTACTTCCCGAAGTTTCAGAAGGATTAGCCGATGAATTCTCATCATAAGTTACCGTCTTGGATAACTCATTAGCATCGTAATAGCCATTTTCCGAAAAAGAAATATCAAATATTCCTGCTGAAGCATTCCAACTTGTAGCTGCTTTATATAATTTTACTTCACTGCCTGAATTCGTTTGGTAATCCAATTTAATTTCATGTCCTCCATTCATAGCCCAATCTGTTCCTGGAGCAGCCTGTTTTAAAATTCTGCTAAGTGGAGACGATTCTAGTTCCTTTTCAGAAAAAGGATTTGCTGTATTTTCATATTTTTCTGTACTATAAAAATTTATGGTATTTACTTTTGCATTTGCTTCATAAGCCATATTTACTGATGTTGCTGCATAAGGCAGGTATTCCTGTGTTTGTCGTCCAAAATCATCGTAACCTATATGTGTTATAATGTCTTTACCCGAATTCGATTGTTGATTAGCAATTTGTTGTATGGGTCTGCCCAATCCATCAAAATAAGTAATACTAGTTTGAGCTTGATTTGGTGATGGATTCGATAAAACAGTTTTAACTGGCTCTTTGTAATTTGTCGTTATGACATAATTATGATCTGATGAAGGATTTTTAATACTAGAGCAATCTGGATCTGAGCCATAAAGCAATGGACAATTATCGGAGAAATTATCTACATAATTCCCAGCCGGTTTGGCACATTGTTGCACAAAATTAGACGGATCTCCTAAACCATCTCCTTCATTGTCTGCATACCATTTTGTATTGGGATTTATCAGTGTAGCTCTATCATCGCAATCTGAAGCATTGGCAACATAACCTATGGGTTGAATACTATAATACAGACTAACATTTAGATTCCCAAAGGTATCTTTGTCAAAATCCTCATAAAATGTTTGCGGAGGAATATTAGTAATATTTCCAGTTCTATCATTATAGTCTGAATTATTGGCTACATATCCAGTCGGTTGAACACTACGATATACACTTACATTAGGATTCCCAAAGGTATCTTTGTCAAAATCCTCATAAAAAGTTTGTGGAGCAATATTAGTAATAAACCCATCTCTATCATCATAATCAGAATTGTTTAGTACATATCCAGTAGGCTGAATACTGTAATACACGCTTACATTTGGATTCCCAAAAGTATCTTTATCAAAGTCTTCATAAAAAGTTCGCGGAGGAATATTAATAATATTTCCTGTCCTATCATCATAATCGGAATTATTGGTTACATACCCATCTGGCAGATGACTACAGCTCACACTCACATTAGGATTCCCATAAGTATCTTTATCAAAATCTTCATAAAAAGTTTGTGGAGGAGTATTAGTGATACATCTTGACTCATCATCATAATCACTGGCATTGTCTACATAATTAGCAGGTGGAATACATCTGGCTATTGTAGTTGTGCTTCGTCCGTAACCATCTCCGTCTTTGTCATAGTACCAAGTCCTAACGTACTTATATGTCGGGTTATAATCATCACAATCGTCGAAATTTTGAACATACCTATCTGGTTTTGTACAACTTTGGATAAATGTAGATGCATCGCCTGCACCATCTCCATCATTATCATAATACCAAATATTATCAGGATGTATTGCTACATTTCCATCATCACAATCCCCATATTTATCGGTATAACCCTCAGGTCTTGTACAATTCAATACAAAATTAGCAGTCACACCAAATCCATCACCATCCACATCGCGATACCATATTGTATATTTATCTATTTCTCGATTATCATCATCACAATCGCCGCCTCTTCTAACATATTTACGAGGTGCAGCACATCCTCTAACGGTTATATTATCGTTTCCACCTCCATCGTCATCGTTATCATAGTACCAAACGGTGTCAGGATTTAAATCTGTAGCTGCATCATTACAATCATTTCCATTATCTACATAATCTGTAGGTTGGATACAGCTTACTACCGTTACTGCGCGGTTTCCAAAACTATCGTGATCTCCATCAAAATACCAAACGGTCTTAGGATTTATTAATTTTTCTCTATCATTACAATCTGAATTATTGGTTACGTAACCATCAGGCATTACACTACAATATATTGTTTCAATAGCACTACCATAAGTATCCTTATCGAAATCTCTGTAAAAAATCTGTGGTGTAATATTGGTAATGCATCCATTACCATCATCAAGATCCCATGGATTTAAAACATAGTCTGCTGGTTGTAAACAACTGGTTGTTGTAATTAATCGGTTACCAAAACTATCGTGATCACCATCAAAATACCAAACCGTAGTAGGTTTTATAGCGCCATTATTATCATTACAATCCTCATTATTGGTTACATAGCCAGGTGGTTGTAAAGTATAAAACACACTGGAATTGGGATTCCCGTAAGTATCACCATCTATATCCTGATAAAAATATTGGGTAGGAGGCCTATTGGTAATATATTGATTGTTATCATCTAAATCATTACCCTGAGACACATATCCCTCCATTGGTTCGGTACTCATATAATATTTAGCGGGATCTCCATATCCATCTTCATCTACGTCTCTATACATTTTAACAGGTCGGTCACCGCCTCCGCCTCCGCCTGGGGGAGCAGCTCTAAGACTTCTATCCTGTGCATATGCAAATGAAACAATTGATAGTAATAAGAAACTGTATATATATTTTTTCATCGCTCTCCTACTAGTTTTTATAATGATATTGGTTTTCTGATAAAATGTTTCCCTGACTGTCTTTTACTACTTTCAAACGATTAAATTCGTCATATTCATAATAGGTAGTTAATCCTTTAGGATCGGTTACAGTACTTACTCCTATTAATGGTTTATAAGTATAGGTGGTAATCATTGCATTGGGTAAATTATTTCTAAAGGTGTTCTCGTTTGTTGCGTATGCTGCACTTGCCTGATCGTAGGTTGCATTTTCAACCTTAGCAATGGGTTTTGTTTTATTATATCCCCAAATAATTGCTACTGGTGTACCATCCTCTAAAGTGTATTGGAGTATATTCCCTACATCGTCATACTTATCGTAAGTAATTTTTTTCTCTAATGAATTTGCTGTAGAAAGGGAATTAGGAAATTTGGCAGCATAGATAAATTTTGGTAGCAACAAATTACCTGTTGTGGCATCCTTTGCATATTCCGTTTTTTGTTCTGATTGTTTTATGCCACTTCTAAAAATTTCTGTTTTCAGTGGCGTATCAATTCTATTAGTTGTGATCATCTCAGAAACAAAAGGTTCGGTACTTAAATCCTGAGGATAATAATACTTGGTTTCCAGATTTTCTTTTAAGGAAGATTTGGTACTTTGTGAAGTCAGCTGAAGATGAACAGGATTGTTATATACATAATTCGTAACAGTTGTTATAGGATTCCCTCCCATAGGATCATATTTTATGGATAGGGATGATTCCATATAAAACCAGTATGCTATTGTTTTATATTCTGCTATACTCAAATTATCAACAGATGTAACATCGGCGCAGAGTTCTTCAAAATCTTTTCTAACTGTATACCCCTTTATCTCCTTATTATAAGAAGGATCTAACTTGTACATATTTTCATTCTCGGCTACAACTATAAACGGAGCACCTGCAACTTTTTTCTTTAATACCTTTGATTTTCTTTCCAAGCCGTTATCCCATCCAGTATTAGTAAGCGGCGCGCTTTTAAGTTCGCTTCCTAAAATAGGATTACTAAAATAGTCTCTATGAACAATAAATTCTTTCATTTCTCCACCATTTTCAAAAGCATCACCACCTTCACTAACAGTTACATACTTATAAAAACAATTGCTGCTACCGGTATCAAATAAAGAAATTAAACTACTGGAGCTAATTGTAAGATTGCTATTGTTTACAAAAGCACATGCTACTCCCATTTGTCCATCTGATATTGGGCACCTAGTCCTTTGAGTAGATATATCCGCATAAAAAGGAGTTCTCCCTTTATCTCCCGAAGAATGATTAATATCATTCATATTAGCATAGTAATAGCGTTTGTAATTCGCTTTAGCCAATGGTTCAGCAAAATCCTTAGTAGCTTTAATTCGTACACCTCCTGTTTCTATATTTGTATTTGTCGTTACTGAAGTGGTAGCATAATAGCTAATATCTGCCCTTGCTGAAGCTTTGATTCCATCTTTAGAAAGATGAAGTGTATATGTCTTACCCGCTTTTGCATTAAAATAAAATTGATTGTCTACAACATGATGATCACCATTACTGGCTGTTATAAAAACAAAACCATCATCATGAGTAAAATCACCGTGATCAGTCTCTTCATAAAATCTAGGGCAATCTTCTGAAGGATCTATGCAGGTTATTTGCATTGCGGCACTATAATGTCCTGTATTTCCAGGGTCTGGTATTAAGTTACCATACTGATCATAACGAGGTTCTTGTTCACTTACATAAACAACTCTACCCATAAGCTTAATTTTTTGATCAATAGGTGAAGTGATATTTATAGTTTTTGCTTCATGGTTTGTTTCTGTTTCGTCTTTTTCTAAGGTTAGTGTCGTTTTTTTAGGATAAGTTGTTTTCTCTCCCCAATAGGTATTGCTCTCATAATCAAATTCGGTATATCCTTTGGTAGGATAAATAATTTTATTAAGCAGTCCTATTTTAGCAAGATTTCCATCAGGTTCTTTATCAGCTCCATTGTACTCTATATTGTCTAAGCCTATACCAAAATCTTTTATGTTTTTAGGCACTAAATTGGTATTTTCCTTACCATTATAATACCCCCAGTGGTCCTGACTTGTAGAGAGTCTTCTAGGAAAACCAGCTTGATTTATATACTCAAATGAATATTTTTTACTTGGATCGTTGAACGTGATATTTTGCAAAAAAATACGTTCGTTAGCAGTTTTTAAATAATTGAAGTTTATTTTTTCAATCACAAGCCCATCGGCATTGTATTGGATAATGGTTTCGATTTTGCTATTTCCATTAACTTCCTCATTAATCCCCGAAGCAGTATAAGCAAAAGTTACATAGCCATCACTACTATTATTACTGCTTATTTTGTTTACTCGTTTCCCAATAACTTTCATATTATACGATACAATACCACTAAGAGTTGGAGCACTACTGTATGGAGAACTACCCTCACAACTATTTTGCGTTCTTGGATATGACATAGTGAGTGTTTGAGAATTGGAAGCCGTATAATCCATATTCGCGCCGTCATAAATAAGATAAATCTCTGATCCGTTTGGGTGTACTATCTTGCTTAAATACCAAGCTGTTACACTGGCATTAATTACTGAATGTCCCTCTCCCTGACTTCTAAAAGAAGTTGTTTCCTTATCGGTAAAATAATATTTAACTCCATTGGTGGTGGTTAATAAGAAATCGCTATTATTATTATTGATTCTTTCTATTTTAATTTTTTGATTGTTTATTAAAACTGGTATATTATTTTTATCATATACAAATTTCCCTGAGTTACCATTAAAATTAAAAGAATATAAATCTTTTTCTGTATCGGCATTTCCTTGTCCAGCAGCTCTATAAAATGCAACTCTTTCGGCATTGGTTGCATTAGGCATATCATCTGGAGGATAAATCATCGTTTGTGTATCATCATTTTTATCTCTTACGGTTCGGGTAATAACGCCTCCGAAATTAAGGTTCCAACCCAATCCCACATTCGAAGCAACTTCATCCACCTTGATTCCGTTAGATCCATAAAAAAGCGACATAGGAGATTCTAAATCTTTTGTTTTAAAACTGATCAATGGAACTGATATGTTTGCTGTTCCGGTAAACATTCCAACGGGAACATTACCATATTTACCTAATTCCCCTGCTACAGGCGATGGTGGCGTTATATTAGGCATGAATTTACTATCATCTGACTGTGCTACACTATGTAAGGTTGTAAAAATGAGCAACAAGAAAAATAGATGTTTAATCCTGTTGTTTGTATATATTGTATTCATTATAGTTCTTTTAATTTTTTCCTCTTCTTATTACTTTCACACCATCGCTCTGTACATTAGTTTTTATGTTTATCACATAAATACCTTCGGGATAACGGCTTAAATCTACAGGAACAGTTCGTTCTGTAATACTAAATTGTTGTAGGATGCGACCCGCCATGTCTACAACCGTAGCAGTACCAGTCTCATATTCATATCCTATAATAATATTGGTAAATGTTACAACTGGATTAGGAATGGCTTCTACACTTGTTTTAACTTTTTCAAGTTTGGTTTTATCTTTTAGTTTGACCACCCAAAAGTCATTGCCGCCTATACTTCCGTTTTTATCCTTAGATGCGCTTGAATTTGAAGTTCCTGCCATAAGATATCCGCCGTCACGGGTTTCTATCAGTTTGCGAAGAATATCTTCTCCTGCACTTCCTACTGTTTTCTTCCAAAGTTCTTCGCCTTTATCATCTATTTTTAAAGCGATATAATCATTGATGCCTTCCTTATCTTTATCTATCAAACCAGTTACTTTACCGACAAGCCCTTC
The DNA here is from genome assembly GCF_000737695.1 of Flavobacterium hydatis. Lineage (GTDB taxonomy): Bacteria > Bacteroidota > Bacteroidia > Flavobacteriales > Flavobacteriaceae > Flavobacterium > Flavobacterium hydatis. Next base: position 36,234 of record NZ_JPRM01000027.1, on the reverse strand, counting down.
TTTAGTAGATTTTTTTTCGCTTTGGGCATAACCGCCAATCAAATAGGTATTGTCTTTATTTTCAACCAATGATGTTAAGATATCTACTTTGCCAAAATCGTAGGTTTTACTCCAGATCACTTCTCCTTTTTCATCCAGTCTTAATACCCAATAATCCGTGCCATTCCCAACTGTGCCTCCTAAAGTCGTTAGTGGTTGGGTACTATTAGAGTTTCCTCCCGCTATATACCCTCCATCAGCTGTTTGATGAATTACATACAATTGATCATCACCATTGCTACCATAGGTATTTTGCCATTCTATAACTCCAGTGTCATTGATCTTAATGACCCAGTAATCTCCAATCCCTTTATTAGGTGCAGTTTTGTCTCCTGATTGTGGCGAATTAGAATATCCTCCTAAAATGTATCCTCCATCTTGAGTTTGCTCCATACTTCTTAATAAATCGGCATATTGCCCCCCGTAGGTTTTTTGCCACTCTACCACTCCGGCTTTATCCAATTTCACAATCCAATAATCCATGTTTCCACGACTTTTCTCAGACTTAGCATATATATCAATTTTAATATCTTGAGGCAAAGATTTTGAAGTTGTTAATGCCGGACTCGAGCTTGATGAACCTCCAAGCATGTACCCACCATCTTTAGTCTGGAAGGCACACAACAGTTCATTCTGCCCGCTACCGCCAATAGTTCGTTGCCATAGCTCTTCGCCTTTGGCATCTAGTTTTATTACCCAAAAATCGCTAATCCCTTTGCAAGGATCTTTCTTTTGGAAATCATTTGGGGAGCTAGAAGTTCCAGCAAGAATAAAACCGCCGTCTCTGGTGTTTTTTATGCTTTGTAGTAAATCAAAACCGCTTCCTCCAATGCTTTTTTGCCAATCGAGGTCGCCTTTTTCATCCATTTTCCAAATCCAATAGTCCAAATCACCATGATTATTATCGGTTTTGTTTCCTGTTTTATCAGACAAAGAACTGCCTGCCAATATAAAACCATAATCGGCTGTAGGTTGCGCATCAAAAAGATAATCGGCATGTTTGCCTCCATACGATTTTTCCCAAAGGATGTCTTGGGAGTGCATGAATAGAGGATAAAAAAATATAAATAGTAAGTAGCTTTTTTTCATATATAGGATAGCATTTTAAGAAAACAAGTTGTGTTTTTCTTCATTAAAAGGTTAAATAGATATAATTTGCGCAATGATAGGCTCTCTTTGCTCCATATACAATACCCACTTTTAGTGATTTTAAAAGTTAAATTGTCGACTAAACACATAAATTGTCGTTTAAGTGCAAATGACATAGAATTGTATAAATAGTGATGTAGTTTATTCGCCACAACCTTAGTGATATAGCAAAGCACATGATTCAATTATCCTAATGTATATCTATTACTATGTAAATAGTAATACAAAGTAATAACTGGGAGGGGCGGTGTAAAATCAGGATGGTTTATAGTGTATAAAGTAATAAGATATGCGACTAGCCATTTTGGCATTTGATGCTGATAGTCTTTTTTTATCTCGTATCAAATCCTCCAACTGCTAAACGAACATATTATAATAGCATTACAACTCTTACCTTGCGATGAAAGATAATATTCTTGAAAATAAAGCCGTCTAAGGTAGTTTGATAGTAAGTAAAATGCAGATTCTCATTATAAAAGCTAGGAAGCAAGACGCTTTAGGTAAGCAAATTTACCTCATCTAATAAAAAGATAGCCCTTTATCTTTGCATAGAAGTGTGAATTTGTGCAGAATTTGCGAAAGATTATTAATACGATCTTTCAAGTAGTTAAATAAGAATGTGAAAAATGGGAAATGGAAAAAGAGAAGAATCACACCTGAGAAAGCCTTGAAAATGGTACTAGGATTGCTCCTTCTTTATTTCTTCGATAAAGTACATAGTAGGCATGCCTGTTCTGGCAAAAAAGGCATTTGCAAAACGTTGTGTACTGCTAAATCCAACTTCCTCTGCCAACGCTTTATTTGTGTATTTTCTTAGTTGCTTGTTTATCTTAAGCTGACTAATTAAATAATCAACCTTAAGGTCATTAATATATTCTACAAATTTTTTGCTTCTGTAGTGCTGTATTATTTTTGATAGATACTTAGCGTTAGAATCAAAAGCAACAGCAAGTTTTATTGATGTTAAATCTTTTTCAAGAAATTTTTTTTCTCTTTCAAATTTTTCTAATTGATTAAGAACTGAATTGACCGTTTCTTGATTTATATCCAGTATATTAGGTTCTATACTTTTTGTTACAGCTTTGCTCGTTTCATTTTTTCCCATTAGTTCATCAAACTTTCGCTTATAAACTCGCTTATTTCTGACATATCGATATACAATAAATAATAGTAATGAAAATAAAACAATAATTACACTTGTTAGAATAACATCATTGTGTTTTCTAATCTCAAGAGAAGTTTCAATTTGTTTTTTTTCTGCTAACAATTGTTTTGTATCATATTCTTTATGAATTCTTCCGGATAAATATCTATATCTTTTATTTAAAATACTGTCAGCCTTAATCAATTTCCTTATATAATGCAATTGTAATTTAAGGTCGTTTTTAGATTTATAATGATCAATGAGAATCTCAAAATTCTGTCGTAAGTCTGGTCGGATATATCCTTTCTTTTCAAATATATTATCAACTCTTTTAAAATACGATAATGCTAAGTTTAGCTTCTTGAGATCCCAATAACTTTTACCAATATAAAAATATCCGACAGCTTCATTTCCAAAATCTTTATTTTCTACTAATGTTGGAAGGGCAAAAGTTATCTTTTTAATAGATGCTGTCAAATTGTTCTTAAAATATTCATTCACTCCTTCTGAATGAATAAAATAATCCTTCATTTCTTCATTCTTAAGTCGCTTTCCTTCCTGTAGTCCCAGATTATTAGTTTCGGTACATAAACCATAATTGCCTATTTTATTATAACATAAACCCAGAGAATGAATTGAGTTCAGATAGGCTCGGTCATTTTCTTTGTCTGTTTTAAAGAAGTCAATACATTCCTTAAACAATGATATGGCTTCATTATAAAATCCGAGATAGTATTTTATACTGGCAATGTTGTATTTAACTTTATAAATCAGATACTGATCGTTGGTTTGGGATATAAAATTATTTGCAACCAAATAATTATCTAAAGCTCTTCTGTGCTTCTTCTGTCCATAATAGACAATTCCTTTCGATAAATAGGCAGATCCTATTAATGCATTATCTTTTGATTTGATAGCTGTTGAGATCATACTATCAGCATACACAAGCTTCAAATCGTCGGGTAGATAAAGTAGATAGTTTCTATATCCACTTACAATTTCTTTAGCATTTTTCTCTGACTTAGCCTTGTGCAAATATGATTTAAGATATAAGGACTGCTTAGTACTATCTTCGGTTAGATTTTCTATTTGTTCATACAGATAGTCAAAATCCTTATTGCGAAGCGTATCAGAAAAACTGAACCCAGTTTTCTGTGCCCAAATTTGTTCTCCCAGGCAAAGGGATAGTATTAATAAAATTATTTTGATCATTAGTACAATTAAAATTGAGGGATTTTCCTATACAATTTCTATTTTTTTTATGGCTAAAGCCTTTAGAAATAGCGTAAGGTTTTATTTGCAACAAATTCCGTCAAATATACCATAAACAATTGATTATAAGCCATTAATTCTAAAAAAGAGATATGGATTTTCGGAAAATCCATACCATTATTCTCGAAAATCCATACCTGTTGTGTTGTGAAGCTGAAATGCTCCTTTTAGCTTTGCCCTGAATTCAAAAGCAAAAAAATTAGCAAGGCGCTAATTTAAAGTTCTGCTTACCCGGGTAAAATGAACTGACTTTATAAGTCAGCCACATTTAACACATCTTAATTATGAAAACAATTTCATTATGGGTAGTGATTTTATCATCACTACTAATCTCATGTACTAATGATGAGGTTAGTACTACCAACGAAAATGCATCGGAAGAAGTTGACCAAATTTCAACTGGTTTAAGTCCTACTGATGTTGCGAATCCAGTAAATCCTTATGACAAGTTAGGAGTAGCTTATGAAGACATACTTACTATTTATGAGACTTTAGACACTAATTCTGACACTACAATTCTAAGAATAAGTGAACGGGTTAGTAAAATAGCTTTACAAAATAAAGATTTAATGAGTTTAAACATGGGAAATAACACTTCGGTTGTTAGCCCCCAAGAAATAGAAGTACTCTTAAAAAACCCTATGTCCTGCTTACAGGAAACATTAGCAAAATCCTCTATGACTATTGAAGCAAAACGTTGCTTATTTGATTTCATAAACTCACTTCTTTTACAAGAGAAAGAAGAGTACGATATCATTTATCAACACATCCTAAGGTTCGAAATATCAGTCATGAATAACAGCACTTTCACCATTAGTGATAAGAAAATAATTCTATCATCATCATCCCTAGCCAAATACATTCTTCGTATCATCAAAAAACGGAAAGATCCAGATTGGAAAACATCTATCGGAAATTTTGAGGGAGCTGTAAAAGGTGTGATTTACAGTCCTCTCCAGGGAGTGACTACAGCAGTTGTACTAGATATTATTAAACAAAAAAATATCCTCAGCAGATGATGAGCCAAATATTTTTGATTGAAAAACAATTAATCTGCATTTTTTGTGTCCTGTTAATTGTCTTCAATCTTATCAGCCTTTATTTCATCATGGACTTGCTAAGCTATGATGAAATAATTGCCTATCTCGCCGATGGTGAGTTGAAGGGTAGTAATCCGAGGAATCTAGCATTTCTTTTCTTCGGAACTACGGCCTCTAATATGTTTTTTGTCTCTGTTTTCCTTATGGTAAAATTCTCAAACATACATGAAGCATCTATAAAGTAATGTAATATCAAAAATAGTAAAGCTGAAAACTAAACAAAGAACACAGTCTTGGCAAATATAAAATCGATATCTCTTCCACTAGGTTTAAAAATTCACTTACTCGAAAATTCGGTATCGAAATTTTCAGTGACGGAGCTTTTTAATGAAAATTATTTTTCGATTATACTGGTCAAATCGGGTTCTGTTAACCTTCAAATTAATGAAAATAAAATTCACCTGTTTACTAATGAGATTATTACTATTCCACTGAGTAGATTCTGTAAAGTGCTATATATAAACGAGCCATCAGAGATCTGCGTGTTGTCATTCACTTTAGAATTTGCCTATATAAATAGTTTAAAGCATCCACACATTGGGTATTTTGAATTATATATTGCTAAGTACCCTGCAAAAATAGCGCTAAAAAATAAAGATTTTTTACATCTGCTTGATTTATTCAGATTACTATTCAGTAAAGCAAAACGGTACCGCAAACACGTATTCAAAGAAGAAACACTGATGCTAGGTTTTAATTTATTGATCTACGATCTTGCGGAGCGATATTATCAGTTTTATAAAGAACTAAATATTGATAATACCCTAAAAGAAAAAATACTACTACAGTTTTTCAGAACCCTAGAGTTAAACTATAAAAAACAGCATGGTGTAAAATTTTATGCAGACGTCTTATGCATTACTGCTGATCATCTAACGAAAATTGTTAAGGAAAGTACACAAAAGACAGCCAAGGAATTTATTGTAGATGCAATAATATTGGAGTCAAAGTACTTACTTCAAAATCAAGACTTAACAATTATCAATATAACAGAAGAATTGCAATTTGGCAATTCTTCTTTGTTTAGTAATTTTTTTAAAAAACATACTTTCCTTTCTCCAAGTGAATATCGTTTAAGTTTAAATATACCGAATACTATGAAATAATTGTTTTGGCTGGGTTAGTAATGTTCTGCAACTATTGATTTAGAATACTGTCGATTAAAAGTCGATAGCAATATTTACTAATTAAAAGTAAAAAGAATGACTCAAACCTATCTTTTAGAATGGATGGATTTAATGGTGACTTCAACCCTTGATCCCAATAAAACAGACCTTACTATGATTACTCCAGTTCAATCAAAAGAGATTATTGAAAAAGCAACTCAACAAACACTAATTATCCAATCACAGTTCACTATCCAGGTATTTTCTCTTACTAAGGAAAAAAAAATCAAAATTTTAGTTGGGAATTACTATTCCACATTGATTTTTCTTCAGGATAAAATCAGTGAAATTAATAGTGATAACACCTTTTGTACTGATAATCTGAAGGAAGTTACAACTACCTTAATCGCTTGTTTGGGTGAATTAATCGCTTTCGTTGAATCTAGATTTGCAAATTACCTGAGTGCGCCTTTCCAAATAACAGAAGGTAGGACAGCTAGACCTCTTGCAGCAAATTATCCTTCTGGAAAAGTCTTATGCAAACTTTCAACCGATCAGACAGCATTAATATTACGTGCCTCCGATGAACTCAAAATTCTAATGTCAAAATCAATGAACCATTTATTTAAAACAATAGTCCCGTTTTTATCGACTCCCAACAGGACAGATCTCTCTTATGATTCTATGCGTAGTAAGGCATACGTTGCCGAAGAACGCGATAAAGAGATAGCTATTGACACGTTGGAACGCATGATTAAACAGATTAAAGAATATTAATCGAACAATAACCCATTTAAAATTTAATGACATGAAAAAACTACCTCAAATTTTAACAATGACAATCCTCCTGATAACGATTGGATGCCATACTGAAGAATTGGACAAGACTACAGCAGCAGAACTTATTAAAAAAGAATATGACTACCCAAAGGTAGTGGATTATGATATTTTTTGTAGTGATCCCGAGCATGCCCAAGAGGTGATAAAGTCCGGATTAGAGTATAAAGGAATGGTGATTGTGCAGCGTACCCAAAAACTACGGGACGCAGGAAAACCATTAATCACATTTACAGAAAAAGCAAAACCTTATGTTATGTCCACTTCCGAGGAGGATAAAAAATACAATATTCAAAAAGTAAAGATTGCCGATGAAGCATTTGAAAATATTAAAGACATAACAAGTAACAGCACCGGTGAAAAAGCAATTGTATCTTATACAACAATAAGAAATAATACTGTTTTTAATTCATTGTTTAATAAAGACCTAACAACAGTAAAAAAACATAAAGCCTATTTTATACGAACAAAAGAAGGATGGCAAATTACAAGGAAATCACATTTTGAACTTATTAATTTTTAAAAGCTAGCCTGCTACTAGTTGTCTTCAACTAGTAGGCATAAATTATTTTTTTATCGATTCATTCATAGTTATACCATTCAATTAGCCTCCCACTGGGAGGCTTTTTTATTTTTTCTCATTTTTTCTATTTTTTTTCTCCCTGATTTTACTGGGGGTCCAACGGGGTACAACTGAGGTACAACAAAAAGTTGGACTTGTAGCAGTTGATTCACTAGTATTTCTTTGCCCTATAATTACGAACATCCGGATTTGAAAATAACCCAAGAATTCGGATTGTAAAGAACTAATGTAGAACGATAAAATGAGGAGCGTATGTTTACAAACATTTCATGGGGCAATTACATAGTTGTAATTGTTCTTTTATTAGCAAGCTGGTATTTATTTATAGGATTCCGATTTTACTTTGGTGATATCAAAGATCTTCTAAATGGCAAGCGGAGACTTCAATTCCGTTCACCACAGCATACCAGTTCTTATGAACCTGATCCATTGTTGCATTCTCAGGAATCGACAGAACGTAATTCCGTACCATCTCCGTTTGGAGAATTTGACACCACTTTTCAAGATGTTGATCATTTAATAGAGCGCTTAAAAACTGTTATCACGGATTCAACCAAAAAGAAAATTCCAAAGCAAGAATTTATCGATTATCTCAGATCAATTCTTGTTGAATACCCCTCAATCAAAAACTCTTCTTTTAGTTCTTCTGTGAGTGAACTAATTGTTTCAGAATGCACGAAAATCGATGCTATAGTTCTTACTCAGGAGGAAGCGGAAGCGTTATGGATCTGAAAAAAATTGAATTTTTTATACGGAGGAAATGCCCTGTCCGTCCCGATGCGGTATGGCAGATGTGACAAGAAAGTGGAATTGTGACAGCGGCAGCCTCCTTCGTTTTTTTACCTAATTATTTGAACTTTAAAATAATGTGTCATGAAAAAATGCGAATGGAATTTTAGAAAGTTTAACCCTCAAAAATTAGCTATTGTTGCTATCATCCTTGCACTGCTGGTATTTAATTATCAGAGCTACGGTCAAGATGGTCTTGCGGGAATCAATGAAGCCAATCAACAAGTAAGAAGTTATTTCGATGCTGGTACAGATCTAATGTATGCCATCGGAGCGCTGTTAGGATTAATTGGAGCTGTCAAAGTATATCAGAAGTGGAATGCGGGAGATCCAGATACAGGGAAAGTAGCAGCAGCCTGGTTTGGTAGTTGTGTATTTCTGGTTGTAGTTGCTACAGTGATTCAATCCTTCTTTGGTATTTAAAACCAATAGATATGGAAGATCTACTCAAAGAAAAGCTATGGTTCTATATCATTCATAATAATCCTGACTTAATGTTTACCCTGCAGGAAGAGTATGATGTATTGGGTTATCTGAATGAAAAAGTAGGTAGTGTAAAATCCTTATTGGAAGATATGTTATCCGAGGATACACCTCAATATATCATCGAAGAAATTTGTCTCAACATACTTACGGAAGATCTAAAACCTTCCCGGTTTATCTATCTCCGATCTCTACTTTCTGAAGAGTTTGAGAAAACCTATGCCGCTTTTCAGGAATCCGGTATTCTCACTTATGAGGTAATCAACCTTATAGAAAGTTGCCAGCCAATTTTTGAAGCTATCGGTTTTACAAAAGAAAATGAAGAAGATCCTACTTTGAGGAATGCCCTTATTGGTCAGATTGCTGACTATCTGAGTTGAGCTATTTATAGCAATATGTAGTATGAAAATAAGTAATTATGGCGTACAATCTATCTCAAAAACTAAGCACCAACATCGAGGCGATTACCATTGCAATGCAATGGCAGCAAGGTGATGTTTTATCGGAAGAAGCTATTGCGACACTTAAGGCATATGCTGGCTTTGGAGGTATCAAGGCTGTATTATACCCTAATGGTACTGCCGAAGACTGGATAAAATCGGGAGCGACTAGCGAAGATTTGAAACTACATTCAGAGATGATTCGTCTGCACGAATTATTACAGGAACACTATACTGAAAAGGATTATAATGCGATTGTTTCTTCGCTACGCAACAGTGTACTAACGGCATTTTACACTCCAGAGATTGTACCCAAAACCCTGTACACTGTTTTGCAAGAAGAAGGCATTAGTCCAAAAAAAATATACGAACCATCAGCAGGTTCAGGTATTTTTATTACGGAAGCAGACAAGACATTTCCAAATTTGGAACAAATTACAGCTGTCGAGAAAGACAGATTGAGCGGTTTGGTTCTTTCGGTATTAAACAGTACGCTGACAACAAAAAGTACCACTCATATCATAGGATTGGAGGAAGCACCCACAAATGATAATGGCAGTTATGATCTTGTGGTGAGCAACATTCCCTTTGGTAATTTTTCAGTTTATGATCCGGCTTATCCCGACAAAGCAATCTCCGGAAAAATCCATAACTATTTCTTTGCAAAAGGACTCGATAAACTCGCTGATGGTGGTCTTATGGCGTACATCACAACAGACGCTTTTTTAAACAGTCCTTCGAATCAGAGTGTACGGGAGTATCTTTTTCAACATGCAGATTTTGTGAGTGTGGCTGTCATGCCTGATAACCTGATGAAAGAAACAGGTAATACAGACGCTCCCAATCACTTGCTTATTGTTCAGAAAAATGAGCACAAGGAAAAGTTGTTTGACGATGAAAATGAACTGCTGCAAACCGTTGAACTGGAAAATGAATTTGGAAAATACAATATCAATAAATACCTGCACCATAGATCTGAGCTTATAATTGCAAATGAAATCTTCGCTGGTAAAAACCAATATGGTCAGGCGCATCAAAGTGTTAGACAAAGTGGTGATATTAATTCTATTGCAAATCCTTTGGCACAAAATATTAGAGGTGGACTAAAAGATAATTTCAGTTTAGAGCGTTTTGTGTTGGCTCAAAAAGCAGGTATCATTCAGCAACCTGAAATATCTGGTAAAAAATTCACCTACTTACCCATGCCAGAAAGTAAAGCAAGTGGTATTTCCGTTCAGCTGGGATTGTTTGATACTGTACCTGCGGAGAATATCAACCGCGCAATGGATTATATCAATCCGCTTGATGAAACTGTAGTGGATAAAAAAACGGCAAGAATACTTAGTACGATCCGTACAACAGATAATCCGACACATGAAAATGTAGTGCTGATTACCGCCAAACAAAACAAGTCTAATCGGTACTTATATAAATTATATTCTAATGTAAAAGAAATCGATGGCTTTTCAGCCAACTGGATGAATGGTGGGTTATTGCCGCATGAATTATTGGGGTTGTCCAATACACTACAGCACTACGACCATACCTATGTGTATGAAGGAGACAGAACCCTGGAATCTGCCTTTAATTTGGAAAGGCAAGTATATGAAGAAATAGCTTCATTCAAACCGTTCTACAAAGAAGGGACACTGGTTCGGCTTGGAGAAGCTATTGGAATTATAAGTGACATCCATAGCGAACATAAACAGGCTTTTTTTCAGCCCTTAGCATCACAGGGCAATCTTAAATTTTACGATGCCTATATTGTCATTCGTGATAATTATCTGGATTTATTTGAAAAAGAACAATCAGATAAAGCTGCAAGTAAAGAAATTCGGGAAAATCTGGATCAGCACTATACCAAGTTTGTTTCTCACTATGGTATTCTTAACAGTGCTGAGAATCGCAGGTTAATTATGCAGGATTCTGCTTTCGGTTTCACCATCCTTTCTTCACTGGAACGCAAGGAAGGGGAACGATATGTAAAGTCCGATATCCTAAGTGAATCTGTAGTACAACAACAGGAACGCTACTATACAGATGATCCCGCTGAAGCACTAGCTCGTAGTCTGAATGAAAAAGGAACTGTCGATTTAGGATTTATAACCGCTGCAACTGGTCTTGAAGAAAATGAGGTTATAGAAAGTCTGAACCAACTTATTTATCTAAATCCGATGCGTAAGGATTGGGAGACTTCAGATTTATATCTCAGTGGTAATGTGGTAGAAAAATTACAACAGGTTAAACAAGCAGTACAACAATATCCTGAAAACACTCAGTATTATAAAGGAATGCAGGCGTTAGAAAAGGTACAACCAGAACGCATCCCCTTTGAATTACTCGACTTTAACCTTGGCGAACGATGGATACCGATGCATTACTATGAAAATTTTGCTGGGCAATTATTTGATCAGGCAACAGAAATTAGTTATTTCCCATCACTAGATACCTTTAAAGTAAGTTCGGGGCATAATACCAAGATCGACAGGGAATTTGCAGTAACTCCGAAAAGTGGACGAACCACTTATGGTTACACGATATTAGAGCATGCACTTGAAAACACGGCTCCTTTTTTCACTTATGAAGTAGATGGACCAACAGGCAAACCAATCCGATTACCGGACAATGAAGCCATTCAACTGGCACATCAAAAAATCGAGAACATCCGTAGTGGGTTTATTGAATGGCTACAGGAATTGCCCGTGAGTGATAAGAATGAATTAGAAAGCCTCTATAACAATACATTCAATTGTTATGTACTACGCGAGTATGACGGAAGCCATTTGAGTTTTCCTGGTTTAGACAAAAAAGCACTTGAAATCGAAGATTTATACAGTTCTCAAAAAAATGCTGCATGGCGGATTATTCAAAATCGTGGTGCTCTAATTGATCATGAGGTGGGACTTGGTAAGACACTGACCATGATTGTCGCTGCCAATGAAATGAAACGATTGGGCATTATTCATAAACCTGCGATACTGGCGCTACATGCCAACGTAGACCAAATTGCTACAACCTATCGCAAGGCGTATCCTAATGCCCGAATTCTGGCTCCTGGAGAAAATGATTTTACTCCGGCTAAAAGAGTACGCCTGTTCCATGAAATCAAAAATAACAATTGGGATTGTATCATTTTAACGCACGATCAGTTCGGTAAAATTCCACAATCACCGGAAATCCAAAAAGAGATTTTACAAAATGAACTGGACAATGTAGAACGGGATCTTGATACGGTAAGAGATTTGGGAGGTGATATCTCCAAAAAAATATTAAAAGGTCTTGAGATACGAAAAAACAATCTCGATGGGAAACTAAAAAAAGTACTCAGCGATATAGAAGACAAGAAAGACAGCGGCATCAACTTTAAAGAAATGGGTATCGATCATCTTTTTGTAGATGAATCACATAAATTCAAGAATCTGACTTTTACTACCCGCCATGATCGTGTTGCCGGAATTGGAAATATGCAGGGAAGCCAAAAGGCGCTTAATATGTTATTTGCTGTTAGGACTCTTCAAGAGAAATTTGATTCCGATCTGTGCGTGACCTTTCTCTCGGGAACTCCTATTTCTAATAGCCTTACCGAGATGTATTTACTATTTAAATACTTACGCCCCAAAGAAATGGAACGCCAGCGTATAGAAAACTTTGATGGATGGGCATCCGTATTTGCCAGAAAAACAACTGACTTTGAATTTTCAGTCACCAACGAGATTATTGCCAAAGAGCGTTTTCGCCATTTTATTAAAGTTCCGGAACTGGCATTATTCTATAATGAGATTACGGACTATAAAACAGCGAAGCATATTCATCTGGATAAACCTGAAATTGACGAGCAGCTGGTCAATATTAGTCCAACGCCCCAGCAAAGCGAATTTATTATAAAGCTTATGCAATTTGCAAAAACCGGTAATGCCACACTTATCGGAAGAGCACCTCTTACTAGAGAGGAAGATCGCGGAAGAATGCTAATTGCTACCAATTACGCTAAAAAAATGGCTGCCGATATGAGACTCATAGATGAGAGGTATGCAGATCATCCCGACAACAAAGTCAATACCTGCGCCAGAAATGTAGCTGAAATGTATACTGCTTCGGCTATACACAAAGGAACACAGATCGTTTTTTCTGATATCGGAACTCCTAAACTGGATGCTTTCAATATGTACGATGCCCTTAAAGATAAACTGGTAGCGGATTTTAATATCCCTGCCCATGAAATTACCTATATCCACGACTGGAGTGACAAAAAGAAGGCACAACTGTTCTACAAAATGAATACCGGTGAAATACGCATTCTTTTGGGTAGCACCGAAAAAGCGGGTACTGGACTAAATGTACAAAAACGTGTGGTTGCCATGCATCATCTAGATATTCCCTGGAGACCTTCGGATTTGGGGCAGCGTAATGGACGAGGTGGCAGACAAGGTAACGAAATCGCCAAACAGCATTACAACAATAAAGTAACCAATTTCATCTATGCCACCGAGCAGTCCTTAGACAATTACAAATTTAATCTACTCAAGAATAAACAGACTTTTATCAGTCAGATGAAAAACTGTGAACTGAATGTCCGATCTATTGATGAAGGTGCAATGGATGAACAAAGCGGAATGAATTTCTCAGAATATATCGCAGTATTATCAGGTGATACTTCTTTACTGGAAAAATCGAAATTGGAGAAGAAAGTAGCAGTAATGGAAAGCCTCAAAAAAGCACATTATAAGGAAATTTCCAGAACTAAATATCAGGTTGAATATCTGCTTGAAGAAAAAGCAGTCACTTTTAAAACATTGGATAAACTAATTACCGACGACAGCTTTTACAAAAAGAATCTAAAATATGAACCTGATGGATCTAAAGCGAATCCGATACAATTATATGATTGTAAAGTAACCGATCCCGAGAATATTGGCAAACAAATTATCGAACTCTATAAACATTGGAAACCTCCTGAAGGAGAAAATGAATCCAAACAGATTGGGAAATTATATGATTTTGGGCTCTATATAAAAAGAGAACGCGAAGCGTATCAAAATGACGGTCTGTACCAATACCGCTACTCCAACAGTTTTTATGCACAACGTTTAGAGGATGGGATTAAATATACTTTCAATGGCGGCACTCCGAATGTAGACAATCCAAAACTGGCATCTCGTCATTTTCTAAATGCTATTGACCGGTTGGAACACCTCAGGGAAAAGTACCAAAAGTCCCTGAATGAAATTGAAAATCAATTGCCGGAATTGCAACAATTAAGTACAAAAGCTTTTAGCAAAGAGCATGAGTTGCAACAAATGAAAAGCGACCTCTCCAGTTTGGAAAGGGAAATAGCCTTAAAAATTCAGGAGAACCAACTCAAACAGAGCAATCCACAAGATAGCAATGAAGAAACAGTAGAATCTGGAGTAGCATCAGTAATTCAGTTACCAGTACAGAATAATGAAGAATCAAAACATTTTACTACGACAGAAAGTGATAGTGCTAAATGGCAGCATCGGACATTTTCCGAAATAAGACGTAGCAACAGGATGAAATTTTAAATGTATAGTATGTCAAATAGTGTATATCAGATTAATAAAGGAATTAACCAGAGTATTGAATTTCGTGGACTTAAAGCACAATACATATGGTATCTGGGTGGCGGTGTTATTGTTCTTATGATTCTTTTTGCGGGAATGTATATAGCGGGATTACCCTCATTTGTCTGCATAGGAATTATCGGGATATCAGGTACGCTATTGGTTTTGAAAATCTATAAAATGAGTCACAAATATGGGGAGTTTGGTATGATGAAGTCGCTTGCAAAACGGCAGGTACCAAAGGCTGTAAAATCTCAAAGCAGAAAAGTATTTATGATGCAGAAATGAAACTTGCTCAAATGAAATGAATGGTAAATAAAGAGGATGATGGAAAAGATGATAGATGATATTTTACCGATTATGGATGTAGAGCACGATTGCATCCTGTCCAAACAAGGAGATGTGACAGTCGTATTCAAAGCAGAACTGCCAGAGATATTTACGTTGTCGGATCAGGAATATGAGGCATTCCATCAGACATGGCTTAAGGCTATAAAGTTGCTTCCGAAATTTAGTGTGTTTCACAAACAAGACTGGTTTATAGATAGTAAGTTTGAACCGGATTTTAGTAATGAAGACAATAGTTTTCTTACCCGAAGCAGCGAACGTTTTTTTAACGAGCGTCCATTTTTGGATCATTCGTGTTACCTATTCCTTACTAAGAAACCATTGGGGAGAAAAACGTCAAGCTCCTTATTTTCTAATTTACTTCGCACTACAATAGTGCCTGAAGAAACTATGAAAGAGCAACTGCGTCAGGAATTCATTGATAGTACCGGACAGTTCCGACGCATATTGGAAGATAGCGGCTTTGTGAAATTAACTCGTCTTAAAGATGATGAACTCAGAAGCCATAACAGGAAGATTGGTCTTATCGAACGGTATTGCTTTTTGTCTGAAAAGCAAAACTCCTTTGTTTTTAAAGACATTGCTTTCAATGATGGTTTACAGGTTGGAGATAAACATTGCCAGATATATACTCTGGGAGATGCTGCCGACTTACCTGCTCTGTGTGGTTCGAGAATTAACTATGATCGTTATTCTACGGATAAGACCAAATTTAGTATTGGATTTGCTTCAACACTGGGTCAATTACTTTCCTGCAACCACATTTACAATCAGTATATCTTCATTGAAGATTTTCAAAAGACCTTGCAAAAACTGGAAAGTAAAAGACTACGATTACAGTCCTTGTCCGCATACAGCAGAGAGAATCTTATCGCTCGTGATGCCACTAATGATTTTTTGAATGAAGCGTTTAGTCAGCAGCGTTTACCAGTAAAAGCACATTTTAATGTTTTAGTATGGACTCAGGATAAAGAAGAGCTAAAAGATCTGAAGAATAAAGTTTCTTCTGCATTGGCTCAGATGGATGCTGCCGCTAAACAAGAAACCGTAGGTGCTGCACAGATTTTCTGGGCAGGTATTCCCGGAAACTCAGCAGACTTTCCTATGAACGATACCTTCGACACATTCGCAGAACAAGCGACCTGTTTCCTGAATATGGAAACTGGTTATCGTTCTTCACTTAGTCCAATTGGTATTCGATTAGGGGACCGCTTAACAGGAAAACCGGTTCATGTAGATATTAGTGACGAGCCTGTAAAAATAGGTATTTGCACTAACCGTAATAAGTTCATATTGGGTCCTTCGGGAAGCGGAAAGTCCTTTTTTACCAATCATATGGTTAGAAGTTATTATGAACAGGGAACTCATGTTGTTCTGGTCGATGTGGGACACAGTTACAAAGGATTATGTGATATGGTAGGTGGCTATTATTTTACCTATGATGAAAAGAACCCAATCCGGTTTAATCCTTTCTATATCAGTGATGGGGATACGTTGGACACTGAAAAAAAAGAAAGTATCAAAACACTATTGCTGGCTTTATGGAAGAAAGACAACGAAACATTCAATAGAAGTGAATACGTAGCACTGTCCAATGCATTGCAATTGTACTATGAAAAGCTGGATAGTGATTCCAATTTATTTCCATGCTTCAATACTTTTTATGATTTCCTGAAGGATGATTTTGTAAAAATCCTGCAGGGTGATAACGTAAAAGAAAAGGATTTTGATGTGAATAATTTTCTATATGTACTACGACCATATTATCAGGGAGGTGAATTTGACTACCTGCTTAATGCTACCGAAAATCTCGATTTATTAAAAGAACGTTTTATTGTTTTTGAGTTAGATAACATTAAGGATCATCCGATACTCTTTCCTGTAGTAACCATTATCATCATGGAAGTATTCATAAGCAAAATGCGCAAGTTAAAAGGCATTCGAAAAATGATTCTAATTGAAGAAGCCTGGAAAGCAATTGCCAAGGAAGGTATGGCCGAATACATAAAGTATTTGTTCAAGACTGTGCGTAAATTCTTTGGTGAAGCCATTGTAGTCACTCAGGAAGTAGAAGATATTATTTCGTCACCTGTAGTAAAACAGGCTATCATCAATAATAGCGACTGCAAGATATTACTGGATCAAAGTAAGTACCAAAATAAGTTTGAGCAAATTCAGGAACTACTCGGACTTACTGAAAAAGAAAAAGCTCTTGTCCTTTCAGTGAACAAGGCAAATGATCCCGATAGAAAGTATAAGGAAGTATTTATCTCTTTAGGTGGAATGCTTTCTAAAGTTTATCGTACTGAAGTATCCCTTGAAGAATACTTAGCCTACACTACTGAGGAAACCGAAAAAGTAAAAGTGCAGGCATACGCCAAAAAATTTGATGGAGACATTAGAAAAGGTATTGTAGCACTGGCAATAGATATGAGAAATGGAATTTAAATGAAACATTATGAAAACAAAGAGTAAGATTTTGGTATGCCTGCTTTGCCTGTTGCTGGTAGGCACACCTGCAAGACCAGCGGAAACGGTTGCTGCCTTACCCATTATTGGTGCAATAAAGACAGCCATCAAAAAAGCAATTAAGGCGATTGACCTTCGGATTCAGCGTTTACAGAACAAAACAATCTGGCTACAGAATGCACAGAAAAAATTGGAAACCGTCTTGTCCAAACTGAAACTCGATGAGATTTCCGATTGGACACAAAAACAAAAAGACTTATACAAGAATTATTATGATGAACTGATAAAGGTCAAATCCATCATTACCTATTACCAGCGTATTAGAGATATTAGTGAGAAACAGGTTCGTTTGGTAGCTGAGTATGAAAGAGCCTGGGACTTGTTTCAAAAGGATGCTCATTTCAATGCCTCTGAACTGGATTATATGCAGAGGGTCTATTCCGGCATATTGAATGAAAGTTTAAAAAATATAGATCAGATTTTTTTAGTGCTTGATTCTTTTACCACGCAAATGAGTGATGCTAAGAGATTGGAAATTATAAATAATGCTGCGGATCAGATTGACACCAACTACGATGACCTCATGCAATTCAACAGACAAAATGTATTGCTGAGTATCCAGAGAGCCAAAACACAACGTGATGTAAATGCGGTTAAGAAATTTTACGGGATACCGTAATAAAACTATAAAAGATGAAAAAGATATTTTTATTGCTGCTTTTTGCAGCAGTTGCAATAGGAAACCTGTATGCGCAGGCAAGTCAACAAAAAGTAATGTTTCAACAAATTGCAGCTCTTAAAATGTACATAGGCTATGCACAAAAGGGCTATTCGGTGGCAAAAAAAGGGCTAAATGCTATCGGGGACTTCAAACGAGGAGAATTTAATCTTCATGCCGATTATTTTACTTCGTTGGCTCATGTTAACCCAAAAATTAAAAAGTACACTAGAGTTGCAGAAATTATAGCACTTCAGGTAAAAATCCTGAAAGGTTATAATCGGATTTATGAGCAGGTCCAACAGGATGATTTGTTTCATGGAGATGAAGTCGATTATATAAAAAGAGTATTTGAACGCCTGATAGAAAACTGCGATGACAACATGGACGATCTTTTGACCATTATAACCGATGGAGACCTTGAAATGAAAGACGATGAGCGAATCAAACGCATCGACGGGATCTACCAAAATATGCTAGAGAATCTATCTTTTTGTGAAGGATTTAGCAATCAAACAAGGGTGCTGACTATATCAAGAATGAAGGAATTAAATGATGTAAAAACCAGCCGCTCATTAGGCGGTTTTAAAACTGTTTTACCATGAAAAAGTTAGTTATTACCGGAATTGTATTTGTTGTTTTTTTGTTCCCGCTTCGAGCCACTGCGCAAATGCAGGAAATGCAACAACTTATCCTGAACATAGAAAAACTGGCTCAATTCAGACAGATCCTTAAGGATATGAAAAAAGGTTATGAAATGCTAACTGGTGGTTACAACACGGTGAAAGATTTATCTCAGGGAAATTTTAACCTTCATGAAACATTTCTTGATGCGCTCATGCAGGTAAGTCCAACGGTACGGAATTACAAGCGTGTTGGTGATATCGTTAATTATCAGGTGATTTTGGTAAAGGAATATAAAACAGCATTTGAACGCTTCAGAAACAGTGGCAATTTCAATCCGGATGAGATTGCCTACCTCGAAAAAGTCTATGCCAATCTATTTAAACAAAGTCTTAGGAATATTGACGAACTCACCACAGTGATTACCGCTAATAAAATGCGCATGTCAGATGATGAACGATTGGCTTCAATTGATAAAATTTATACGGATATGCAGGATAAATTATTGTTTTTAAGAAACTTCAACAATACTACTTCAGTCCTGGCTATACAGCGAGCAAAGGAACGTAATGATGTAAATGCAATGCGTCACATCTACAAAGCAAATAACTAAAAAGATACTGATATGAAAACGATAAAAAAGGGGGCAATACTTGCCATCCTAGGATTTGCATTGCCCTTTACGAGCCACGCACAGGGAATGGCAGATGATATGAATAGTCTTCATAGTGTCCTGGAACAATTATATGATGAGATGATGCCTTTATGTAGTAATCTTCTGGGAGTTGGACAGGGAATTGCTGGGTTTGGAGCTATCTGGTATATCGCATCCAGGGTTTGGAGACATATTGCCAGTGCAGAACCCATAGACTTTTACCCACTGTTTCGTCCTTTTGTGATTGGATTTTGCATTATGATTTTTCCTTCTGTATTGTATATGATTAATGGCGTTATGAAACCTACCGTCACAGCGACAGCGGCAATGGTTGAAGGATCAAACAAAGCCATTGAAGTATTGCTTAAGGAGAAAGAAGATGCAATCAAGACTAGTAAAACCTGGCAAATGTATGTAGGTGCAACCGGAAGTGGAGATCAGGATAAATGGTATAAATATACCAATGACAATGCAGATCCGAATGATCAGGGAATGTTGGAGGGTATTGGAAACGATATCAAATTTGCTATGTCCAAAGCTTCTTACAACTTTCGAAATTCTGTAAAGGAGTGGATGAGCGAGATATTACGAGTTTTATTTGAAGCTGCTTCGCTTTGTATTGATACCCTTCGAACTTTTCAATTGGTAGTACTTTCTATTCTTGGGCCACTCGTCTTTGGTATTGCTGTTTTTGATGGTTTTCAGCATACCCTTACGGTCTGGTTGGCACGTTACATTAATATCTACTTATGGCTTCCTGTTGCCAATATATTCGGCAGTATCATTGGAAAAATTCAAGAAAACATGCTAAAAATTGACATCGCTCAGGTTGATGAATATGGTGATACCTTCTTTTCCAGTACTGATATTGCCTATTTAGTATTTATGATTATTGGGATTGTGGGCTATTTTACCGTTCCCTCTGTTGCTAACTATATTGTTCATGCCGGCGGTGGCGGCGCACTCGGTCAAAAAGTGACCAGCATTTTCAGTAATTCAACAACGTCCGCGGTTAATACAGCGTCACAAGGCGCAGGCATGGCTGTCGATGCGATGGGTAATGCCGCAGGACGCATGTCTCAAAGTATGTCAGGTTCTGGTAATTCTGCTCCTTATTTTAAGGATAAAGACAGCTATATGGGCGATAAGTTAAAAGGCAATTCTTAATCCCTAAATACAAGTATCATGTTTAGCAAAATGAAAAATATTGACACTGCTTTTCGACATGTTCGAGGCTTTACGATGCTGATCATTGCAGGCTGCATTATAATTTGTTGTTTTTCACTTTATAAAAGTTTCAGTTTAGTATCACAAATGCAGGACAAAGTATACATACTGGCTAATGGAAAAGCACTTGAAGCCTATGCTTCTGATCGAAAAGATAATATCCCTATCGAGGCACGAGATCATGTAAAGACCTTTCACCAATTCTTCTTTACCCTTGATCCTGATGATAAAGTAATTAAAAGTAACGTTACCAAGGCACTTTATTTGGCGGACGAAAGTGCCAAACGAATCTATGATGATCTTAAAGAAAATGGCTATTACTCTGGTATCATATCTGGAAACATCAGTCAGACGATACAGATTGATAGTGTGACTATTGATATCAATACTTATCCATACGGATTCCGATGTTATGCTTCTCAGAAAATTATTCGCACTACAAGCATTGCACATCGAAACCTGATAACCGAAGGTAATCTTCGCAATGTATCGCGAAGCGACAACAATCCTCACGGTTTTTTAATAGAGCGATGGAATACTATTGAGAACCGAGATTTAAGTACGGAAAACAGAAAATAATAAATTACGGATTATGAAATTCACCTTTAAAAGAAATAGCAAAAAGAATCCTATTACAGAAGCTAATAAAAGTAGCCTGTGGCAACGATTTGATGAAGCAAATCTTAGACTGCAACATAAGTGTGCTGATTGGCTCGAGCGCAAGACCTCACATTTTTCACGGCTGAACTGGATTATAACCCTGTTTTGTTTTACAATTGGCACAGGTGCTTGTAGCATTTACTTAATTGTGAGTAGTATCAGTGGCACTGCTATTAAAAATATCTCGATAACACCAATTAGTAAGCCTGCTAATACAGTATCATTCGAGCATGAAACTATGAAGATAAATCCAGTAATCAGTACAATCGAATTTGAAAATATTATTCTCTTCCGCAAGCATATGGATAGTCTGGGGCGTAGTCCGACAGGAAAAAAGACCTACGATAGTATAGTCAGAGTTCGTCCCGGACTTTTGGACAGTCTCCAACAGGTAGAGCATTATTATAAATAACAATTAAAAATATAATATCATGGAACAAAAAACAAAATCACTAAAAGTGTTGAAACAGCGTAAAATGCTATTGGTATTGCCATTATTAATATTGCCTTTTATAACTACTATGTTTTGGGCATTGGGCGGCGGAAAAATGGATGCGGCTAATTTAGCTACACCACAACAAAAAGGTTTTAATATAAAACTTCCTAATGCCAATCTTAAAGAAGGTATTGCTCTGGATAAAATGAACTATTACGATCAGGCTGCTCTAGATTCTGCGAAACTTGATGAACTCATAAAAAAAGATCCCAACTATTTAAGTCGATCTTTTCCCATTGATTCTGCTCAGGATGGTAATGAATCCAACTACAAAAAAAATCGAACCGGTTTGAATACATCTGTGTATCATGACTCGAACGAACAAAAAGTACATCAAAAATTGGAAGCATTACAAAAAGCAATAAATGCACCTGTTACACCACCAACACAAAACAGAGATTTAAATAGGTATGCAAAATCAAGTGAATCTTCAATGCATTCCAGTGATGTAGACCGATTAGAACAGATGATGCAATCCATGAATAGCCAAACCAGCGATCAGGATCCTGAAATGCAACAACTCAGTGGAATGCTCGAAAGCATACTGGATATCCAGCATCCCGACAGGGTTCAGGAAAAATTAAGGAAAGCTTCAGAACAGCAGCGGGGTCAGGTATTTGCAATTGCCACTAAAACCAAAGAAGATAATATTTCTTCATTGCAAAATACCCCAGCAAAAACGGCAACTTTCGGTGGAAAAGCTACACACAATGGATTTTATTCCTTTGATCAAGCCGAAACTATTGATCACGTACAAAATGCGGTTGAAGCTGTCATTCACCAAACACAGACCGTTGTCAATGGTGCTACAATTAAATTACGTCTTGTCAATGATATTTTTATCAATGGTGTACAGATCCCAAAAGATAACTTCCTTTTTGGCACCGCATCTCTAAAAGGAGAAAGACTGGCAATTAAAATCAATAGTATTAGGTACAACAACTCACTTTTTCCAGTTGATTTATCTGTTTACGACATGGATGGACTCTCTGGAATTTATATACCAGGTGCTATCAATCGTGATGTTGCCAAAGCATCCGCTGACCGCTCCATGCAAACACTGGGTGTTGCCTCACTAGATGATTCCTGGGGATCTCAAGCTGCTGGTGCTGGTATTGAAGCTGCCAAAAGTCTTCTCAGTAAAAAAGTAAAATTGATTAAAGTAGTTGTAAAAGCTGGTTATCAGGTACTACTTCGTGACGAAAAACAGAAACAAAAAGATTCCAATTAAAAACTAAAAATTAATACTATGAAAAACTTTAATCTATGGATGATTGGGTATGTATTCCTTATCACTATTAGTGCATTTGCACAACAATCAACTAAAAATCGTCTTTCCAAGATTGAACCTGATTCACTTTTGATCGCCTATTCAAAAACTACCAACATCGTATTTCCTTTTGCAATTAAAAGCGTAGATAAGGGAAGTCAGGACATATTGGTTCAAAAAGCCAAAGGGCTTGAGAACATACTTCAGATCAAGGCTGCCCAAAGGGGATTTTTTCAAACCAACCTTACAGTGGTTACAGCCGACGGAAAACTCTATTCGTTTGTTTTGAATTATGATGAGCAGTCACCACAGTTGAATCTCACTTTAAATAAAAGTAAACCTAAAGAACAAGAAATTTACTTTTCTGAAGAGAATATCAATGATCAGGATGTTGAGGAATATTCCAAACTGGCTTACTATGATAAGAAAAAAGTATACGGTGAAAGAGAAAGTAAATACAACATCGCATTTGCACTCAATGGAATTTTTATTCGCGATGATGTTATGTATTACAGGATAAATGTAACGAACACTTCTAAAATCAATTACGACATTGATCAGCTTCGCTTCTATATTAGAGACACTAAAAAAGTCAAGAGAACCGCCTCACAGGAGATCGAAATTACGCCAATTTATGTTCTCAACAATGAACCAAAAATAGAGGGAGAAGCGGAAAATACATTTGTTTTTGCCTTGCCAAAATTTACTATTCCTGAGAAAAAATACCTTGCCATACAACTTATGGAAAAAAACGGTGGCAGGCATTTGGAACTTCATGTCAAAAATACAAAGCTGGTCAAGGTAACCGTATTGCCAAAATTGTAGACTATTAATCATTTAAAGAATGTAATCATGAACGAGAAAAATTTTGAATACTTAAAAGACCAAATTAAGTACACCGGTTTCGGTGAAGGATTGGAAAGCGAGTTAAAGGAAAAAATGCAAAAAGAAGAACCAAATTTCACTTTGAATTATACTGCTAAGTACGGTGATGATACTACTCAGGCGACATTAAATTTCAAGAAGTCGAACGAAAGTGATATGTATTTCTTTAATTCTTACAAAGTTGAGCTTCATAAAGAGAACTCGAAAGAGGCTTTAGAACAAACTTTTTATATCAATAAAGGGAACAACATCACTATGAAGGAAGCGTACAATCTTTTGGAAGGAAGAGCTGTAAATAAAGATCTTACCAACAAAGAAGGGGAAATATACAATTCTTGGTTGCAGCTCGATTTTAAACAGGCTGATACCAATGGAAACTTTAAATTGAACCAATACCATCAGAATTATGGTTATGATCTTGAAGCAACATTAGGTAAGCATTCTATCAAAGAACTGGAAAATCCAAAGTACAAAGAAGACCTAATGGATTCTATGAAAAAAGGAAATCTCCAATCCGCAACATTTTTGAAAGATGGTAACGAAATCAAACAATACATCGAAGCCAGTCCACAATTCAAGACTATCAATGTGTATGATACAAACATGAATCGTATCAATAATCGCCATGCTAAAGAGGAAAAACAATCTGAAGGTGAAGAAGTTTCCGTAAAACAAAATAACAGAAAACAAAGTCAAAGCACGGATGATGACGGACCTGAAGTACCTAAGGAAGCAAAGAAAAAAAGGAAAAGCCAATCCAGTTCCATTTAGTAGCTAATAAATAAATTCTTAGTGATGAAAGATCAAATTCCTAATAACAGAGTGGAGATGGAATTAAGCCAATGGCGCTCAAGGGAGGAACGTTTCAGTAAACTTTTTAATTTCAGTCTTTCAAAAAATAGAGCACTACTTAAAGAAAAGTTATATCACTACGAACGTATTGCTACAAAATATAA
The DNA here is from genome assembly GCF_000737695.1 of Flavobacterium hydatis. Classification (GTDB taxonomy): domain Bacteria; phylum Bacteroidota; class Bacteroidia; order Flavobacteriales; family Flavobacteriaceae; genus Flavobacterium; species Flavobacterium hydatis. Next base: position 11,402 of record NZ_JPRM01000027.1, on the reverse strand, counting down.
GGGAACCAATAATATTGAAGAACGGATCGCTTTACAGCTTCTAAGGCAGGAAAGAAACAAGATTCTAAAACAACTTTATCCGAACTTATTAGTGCGCCTTATTCGTAAGCTGATCATTGCGCCACTCATAAATCAAATTGCAGTGCGCAAAGATGCAAAAGAAGAGGAACAAAATAACCAAGCGCTGCATGAACAGGTGCAGCGTATTGGTTTCACTAATCTCTCAAGTGCAATTGATCAAAACGTGCGACAGGGATACCCGGAGTTCAGCATACCTGTTTCGCACTACGTTAATGAAAAAGAAAGGCTTAATCATGAGTTGTCTTTTAGAAAAGATGAATCTGGAAAGTATCAATTTGAAGGCTATAAGACTACTTTACAAAATGAATTAAAACCCAATGAAAACAGACAACAGTTCTTTAAAATGCAAGAAGGAAATTCTGTTACTACAACACAGGCTTATAATTTACTTGCCGGGAGAGCCATTCAGAAAGAAGGAACCTGGATTCAGTTGGATCTTAATGACAAGGATTCCTCTGGCAGCCACCGTATCAAAGAATTTCACTCAGGATACGGATATAATCTTCAAAAAGCAATAGAGCAGTTACCTGGGCAGGAACTTTTGAATAAAGCGGAATCAGATAAATTACTGGATAATTTAAAACAAGGAAACAGGCAATGCGTGACCTTAACAAAAAACGGAAACGAACATCGGTTTTATATTGAAGCCAATCCGCAATTTAAATCTGTAAATATTTATGATAAGAATTCCAAAAAGATTACGCTTTCAAGTGCTTTAGGAAACAATACAATGGAAAGCGTAAAGCAACTGCAAAAGACAAATGAAACTCAACAAGAAAATCATTCCAAACGTACTGGTATGCACATAAGCTAAAAATTCTGCTCCAATGGAAACTTTAAAACCCTTATCCGATTTCTTTGAAGCCATAAAAAAAGATGAGCGAATTAGTATCGTCCATATTGGTATGTATGCTGCTCTTCTTCAATTTAGGGTTGGCAAAGGTTTTATTAATCCCATTTTGGTGTACAGATCTGAAATTATAGCTATTGCTAAAATCTACTCTCCAAAGACGTATCATAAATGTATGCGACAATTAAATGAGTACGGCTATATCAGGTATGAGCCAACCCATAATAAATACAAGAGAAGTAAAGTGTTTTTTCTTTCTCCTGAAGCTGAGCTAGGTGTAAAATTACAAAAGTGACAATACTATGAAAAAATTCACATTTGAAGAGCTTCCCGATGCTGTTGCCGACTTGTACGGAAAAATGGAGGGAATGGAACGGTTCTTAGATAACAGTTCCAACAAAAAGGGCTTATCATTCAATCATTTAACAAAAGAAAAATGTTGTACTTACTTAAACAAAAGTGATTTGGCACAACTTTTCTATATTCTCATGGATGAAAAAATTTTCTTTTTTGATTACCATAGTCAAAAGCGCAACAGAAATAAAATTCAGGTTTTTATAGAAGATAATTTTACATATGCTGGAGATGGCGGACTTCAAACCGACATCGATACGATAAGTAAACAGTTTTCTGAAGCAAAAGGTTTTACCTATAAAGACAAACAGATCCGATTCCTTGAAAATATAATCTGTACACTTCAAAAACGTCGAGAGAAACTAATTTGTTGGTAGTCTGCATCATTTCATAAACTAAAAACTATCGCTTATGTCTAAAGAAACAAAAACTTCCTATATCGTAGCAATTAAGCAATTACTGGATCCCTTATATGCCAGACTGGAAAAAATAGATGCTAAAATTAAAGGAAACGATACGAAGCAGACCTTACGATATTACAGAAATGAAGATCTAAAAAAAATCTTTGGATTGTCAAACAATACTATTGTTAAGTACCGGCAAACAGGGATACTCCCCTATACCAAAATGGGTGATATCTTCTTATATGAAGCCAGTAAAATAGAAAAGATCCTGAATGAGAATCGGCATTAAGAATAAGTAACCTGTGATGATACATAAAGGCACAGCAAAAAGGCAAGTAATTCATAACTGAATAACTTGCCTTTTGTATTAAATAGGTTCATGTAACCTTCCTTACCAATTAACTATACTTCTGTTTTAATTTGGACATATCTTCCATCACGTTTACATCCAAAACCTTAGCATAATGCTGCGTCTGCTTAATATTTGTATGTCCCATCATTGCAGAAACATTCTCTATCCTGACTCCGTTTCCTAATGTTACTGTTGTTGCAAATGTGTGTCTGGCTACATACCAGGTAAGATGTTTATCTATGTCACAAAGGTCAGCTATCTCTTTAAGATAGGCATTCATCTTCTGATTTGATATTTGTGGTATTAATCCAATTTGCAGATTTCGGTATTTATTAATAATTGTTTGGGTGGGGGCAAGAACAGGAACATTTGCACGAATTGTAGTTTTTGCTCTATTGGTTATGATCCAAAGATTCCCATAACTATCTTCCGATATGTTATTTGAGGTAAGATTTGCAGCATCTACCGGAGCATACCCTGTATAACAACTAAACAGAAAAACATCTTTAACTCGCTCTAGTCGTTTAATTGAGAAATTTTTACTTTCAATTCGATCTAATTCTTCCTGAGTAAGAAATATAGCGTCAGTCACATATATTTTACCATCATAAACACTAAATGGATCTTTATCTATTAACCCCATTCTAACACTGTATTTACAGGCTGTCTTATACATTCTAATGTATTTGACTACAGAATTGTTTTGAATGCCTGTTTTGCCCTTAAAATGGCTATCGTATTTAAGAAATGATTCAAGATTATAAACATAGGAATTGGTCACGTCATTTAAAGACATATCCGTCATTCCATACTGTTTCGTCATGAAGGACACCAGTAAATCTTTTGCACGCTCATATTTTTGATGTGATGCGATGGATCGTTCACCTGCATCGACCTTTCTTTGAAAGAACTCATTGTGTCTTTCCATGATTTCTACTATGCTAATGTCGTTCACCTTTGTAGTGCTTTCTCCCTTAAATTCATCTTTAAGTAATTGCAACGAAAAATCGGAATCGATTTTAAGGAGTTCATTGAACTTCTTTTCCATATTTAGAAGAAACAAATCCAAGGCGTTTTTGATCACCTTTTCTTTTTCAAGTTTAAGGACACTTCTTAGGTTGTCCGTAAATTGCCACCTTTCTTTTAAGATTGATTTACCAACGGCCATTGTAGAGGATTGCTTCTTGAAGGAGATACGGGCATAAATAGGAGATTCCCCATTTTTATTGAATTTACCCGCTTTGAGATAAAAAATTACTTTTAACATAACTCACGATTTTAAATTAATATTCAAATTGATTTAAAAGCGCTGAAAGTTTGTAGTGTTTTCAGGGAATTCCCGAGGAATCCATTGTTTTTTAGTGACCCTTTTTTCACTTTTTTCGTAAAAAAAAAAGAGGGTCACCTATAGGGTCACCGTGCTTTGATAATATATGTGTTCTTTGACAAAGTACAAAAAACAAAAAAGCCTTTAAATACTAGTATTTAAAGGCTTTTGACTTTTAAAGTTTCTTTTGAAACTCTATATGGCGGAGAAAGAGGGATTCGAACCCCCGGACCTGTTACAGTCAACAGTTTTCAAGACTGCCGCATTCGACCGCTCTGCCATTTCTCCAGTATGTCGCTTTCGTTTTCTGATTGCGAGTGCAAATATAAGACGCTTTTTTGATTATTACTAATCAAATTTAAAAATAAAAGTAAATTAATTTTTCATCAGAATTTGGCTACCACAAAATAAAGAAAGCCATAAAAACAAAAAACCCGAAACTTTCGTTTCGGGTTTAAATACTGGCGGAGAAAGAGGGATTCGAACCCCCGGACCTGTTACAGTCAACAGTTTTCAAGACTGCCGCATTCGACCGCTCTGCCATTTCTCCAGTATGTCGCTTTCGTTTTCTGATTGCGAGTGCAAATATAAGACGCTTTTTCGGTTATCAAAACTTTTTTAAAGCTTTTTTGACGATTATTTTAAATTAATTTTCAACTATCTAATTATCAGTATTTATTTTTTTAAAATATTTTTGCGCTTATTTGCAAATTAGTCCATAATCGGGATTGGTTTTTTATTTTCATCAACTGCAACAAACGAAAAAGTCCCTGAAACTACCGTCTCACGAAGCTCCGAATACATTTGTTCCATGAAAATATCTACATGAATTTTACAACTTGTTCTCCCAACGCTATCAACTTTTGCAACTAATTCAATCAAAGTTCCTGCTGGAATTGCTTTTTTAAAGTCAATTTGTCCAGTTGAAATCGTAACAACTTTTTTTCGGCTGAATCTTGTCGCACATATAAAAGCAACTTCATCCATAAGATGAAGTGCAGTTCCTCCAAACAAAGTATCGTAATGATTCGTCGTACTCGGAAAAACAGCTTTAAAAATACGTGTTTCAGATTTTTCTATTCTTTCTTCAAATGTGTCCATATCTCTTAATAGCTTACGTATTCTGTTATTTCAAGTCCGTAACCTATCATACCAACACGTTTAGTTTGCTCAGTATTTGATACCAATCTAATTTTAGAAATATCAATATCATGCAAGATCTGTGCTCCTATTCCGTAATCTTTGCTATCAATAATTACTTTTGGTGCTTTCATCACACCTTGAGATTGTAAAGTTTTAAGCTCAGCAATACGGTTTAATAAATTTACAGCTTGCATATCTTGATTAATAAACAATACAGCACCTTTTCCGTTCTCATTAATCACCTTAAACATATCGTCCAGTTGTTGCTCTGGATTATTAGTTAACGTTCCTAATAAGTCATTATTTACCTGAGATGAATTAATTCTGGTAAGAATAGATTCGCCCAAACTCCACGTTCCTTTTGTTAAAGCAATATGAATTTGTTTATTAGTAGTTTGCTCGTATGCTCTTAAACGGAAAGTTCCGAAACGAGTCTCTATATCAAAATCTTCTTTTTTCACAATCAAACTATCGTGTTGCATTCTATAAGCAACCAAATCTTCGATAGAAACCAATTTTAAGTTGAATTTTTTAGCAACTTCTACAAGTTGAGGTAAACGAGACATAGTTCCGTCTTCATTTAAAATTTCACAAATTACACCTGCTGGTTTAAAACCTGCTAATCTTGCAAAATCAATAGCTGCTTCAGTATGTCCTGTTCTTCTTAAAACACCACCTTGTTTAGCTACCAAAGGAAAAATATGCCCAGGCCTTGCTAATTCATATGGTTTTGTATTAGGGTCTGTTAATGCAAATACTGTCAAAGATCTATCGGCAGCAGAAATTCCTGTAGTTACTCCATTACCTTTTAAATCTACCGAAACTGTAAAAGCAGTTTCCATATGATCTGTATTATTGGTAACCATTGGTTTTAAATCCAACTCCTTGCAACGGCTTTCTGTTAATGGCGCGCAGATTAATCCACGTCCGTGTGTTGCCATGAAATTAATCATTTCTGGTGTTACCTTTTCGGCAGCAGCAAGAAAATCACCTTCATTTTCGCGATCCTCATCATCTACTACAATGATTACTTCCCCCTGACGAATAGCTTCAATAGCCTCTTCAATGGTGTTGAGTTGTATTTTATTTGTTGACATAGTTAGGTTTTGTTTTGAGAAGGGATAAACTTCTCAGAGAGTTTTTTAAATAACTTGTTCAATGGAGCCAAAATAGTATCCATATTAATTAAACCAATATCGTTTGTAGCACGATAAGTTAACAAAACGGCTAATGGTGTAAGTATAAAAGTAGACATCCAAGCTCCCATAAAAGGAGTCAATCCATCTTCTTGTGAAATTCTTTTTCCAAAAGTATTGATAAAGTGAAAAGTAATAAATATCAAAACTGCAAAAACAATTGGCAATCCAAGTCCTCCTTTTCGGATAATCGCACCAAGTGGTGCACCAATAAAAAACATTAAGAAACAAGCAAAAGCAATTACAAATTTCTCATAAAGTGCTGTAAGGTGTCGGTTAATATTTCGTTGTTTTTCTTTTAGTTCGTTTTTAGTAGTGTCAATAGAATACATTGCACTAGTAAGATTGCTACTTGCCACTTTTAGTATTTCCGACTTTTTATCATTGGCATACAGTGATAAAATATCGTTTGGCAAAGCTTTTTTCTTTTTATCTAATTTGGCAGTTGGTATCCCTTTGGCAATACCTACTTTTTGATTGATATTTTCTGAGAAAGAAAGTATTTCGGTATCTAAATTTTTAGTTAATGAATCTAGCGTATAACGCAATTCACTAGCATTTAGCATTCCGTTTGTATTACCTATATCCTGATTATCATCTACCTTATTTAGTTCAGATAAATCGATATTGATAATTTGTTTTTTAAATGCACCTTTTATAAAAGGCATTTTGCTTCTATCTTCGTATTTCTTAGGTGTTACATCTTGGTAATAGTAACCATCATTAAGTACTAACTGAAGAATACTAGATTTATCATTACTTATTAATTCTCCCGTTTTAGATTTAATAACGGTTTTATTTTCACCGCTATTATTTGCTTTTTCATGTATGGTTACATCTGTAAGCTTATTTCCGTTTTTGCCTGATTTTTTATTTACCTTAATATTATAGAAACCAACATCACTAAATTGTCCTTCAGCTATAGCCATTGCAGGCTTAGCTTGAGCGATGCTTTTTCTAAAATTAATGAATTTATATTCAGCGTATGGAATTACATTGTTTGCAAAGAAAAAAGCGACAATACTTAAAAAACATATAAACACAATTAAACCTCTCATAGCTCGCTGAAGCGAAATACCCGAAGCTTTCATTGCTGCAAACTCATAGTTCTCTGCCAAATTACCGAATGTCATAATCGAAGCCAGCAAAACCGACAACGGTAATACCAACGGAATAATTCGAGGCATCGAGAACAATAAGAATTTAAGAACTAGAAATAAATCCAAATCTTTACCCGCCAACTCAGCTATAAATAGCCAAACTGTTTGAAGAATGAATATAAAGAATAGAATTACAAATACAGTAGTAAATGTAAGTAGAAACGTTTTTAGTAAGTATTTGTCTAATATTTTCAACCCGTAATTAATCTAGTTTATTGATGTAGTAATTTGGATATTTACTTTGCGCAAAGGTAAACTGATTTTTTGATAATGGCTGATTGGTTTTAAAAGAATTAACGGTTAATGTCGTTTTTGTTCCGTTCTTACCCATTTCGATTAAGTTATAAATATGCTTTGTTTGCACATCTATTCCCAAAAGAATCTCTTTACGTTGGTCTTTGGCGCTAGTTGGATTTAATTTTATGTATTGTATTTTTCTTCCTTTTACATTCTGAACAATATCCATTGCATATTTATATCCAGAATTAAAGAATGTCAACATCTTTGATGGCGTGATAGCATTATCATCTTTTTCGTTGACTTTAGAAATCGTAATCTCTTCGTCTTCAGGAACAATTGTATATGTTTTTTGTCCGTCGAATATTTTAGTAACACCCATAAAATTCAATACAAACTGATTTCCTTTTATAGTTACATTACCTTTGCTATCCTGATTAATGTTTTCTTTAGCATTATTCAAGGTATATTTAAAATCGATTACGATATTATCGTAACTTTTTACTTTTGCAGTTACTTGATCCAATAATTCTTTGGCTTTTTTATCTTGGGCCTGAACAGAAAAAGTGACAAGGAATAAAAAAACAATTTGAAAAACCTTTTTTGCAAGGCTGTTTACATTATTTTTTTTGAAGTTTTGAATCGTTGATTTCATGATTTAATTAGTTTTGTTCATTGTTAAAAAATTGATCAAGAGAACTTAAATCTAAAATATTTACACTTCTGGCTTTACTACCTTCAAATGGACCTACAATTCCTGCAGCTTCTAATTGATCTATCAATCGACCTGCGCGGTTGTAACCTAGTTTTAATTTTCTTTGTAATAATGAGGCCGAACCTTGTTGGGCATTCACGATTATCTCGGCAGCCTCTCTAAATAAAGTATCTCTTTCGGAAATATCCATATCAAGATTAATGCCAGTTTCTTCTCCTACAAACTCTGGGAGCAAATAAGCAGTAGAATATGCTTTTTGCGAACCTATAAAATCAGTAATTTTTTCTACCTCTGGTGTATCGATGAAAGCACATTGCACACGTACAACATCATTTCCGTTAGTATACAATAAATCTCCTCGTCCTATTAATTGATCTGCTCCTTGCGTATCAAGAATAGTTCGAGAATCGATTTTTGAGGTAACTCTAAAAGCTATTCTCGCAGGGAAATTCGCTTTTATCAAACCTGTAATTACATTTACAGAAGGTCTTTGAGTTGCGATTATTAAGTGTATACCAATAGCACGCGCCAATTGAGCCAAACGAGCAATAGGAACCTCAACTTCTTTTCCTGCTGTCATAATTAAATCGGCAAACTCATCGACTACCAAAATAATATAAGGTAAAAATCTATGTCCTGCTTCTGGATTTAATTTTCTAGCTTTAAATTTATCGTTGTATTCTTTGATATTTCTAACCATGGCATCTTTTAATAAAGAATAACGGTTATCCATTTCAACACAAAGTGAATTTAATGTATTTACAACTTTTGCATTATCGGTAATAATTGCATCTTCAGTATCTGGAAGTTTTGCCAGATAATGTCTTTCGATTTTATTAAATAATGTTAGCTCTACTTTTTTAGGATCCACCAAAACAAATTTTACTTCGGCTGGATGTTTCTTATATAATAACGAAGTAAGAACAGCATTTAATCCTACAGATTTTCCTTGTCCTGTAGCTCCCGCCATCAATAAGTGAGGCATCTTAGCTAAATCGACAACAAATGTTTCGTTAGAAATTGTTTTACCTAAAGCAATTGGTAATTCCATTTCAGCCTCTTGAAATTTAGCTGATCCAATAACGCTTTTCATCGAAACCATTGTTGGGTTCTTATTAGGAACCTCGATACCAATTGTTCCTTTTCCTGGAATTGGCGCAATAATACGAATTCCTAATGCCGATAATGACAATGCAATATCGTCTTCTAAGCTTTTAATTTTCGAAATTCTGATTCCGGCTTCTGGTACAATCTCATACAGTGTTACCGATGGACCTACCGTAGCTTTTATCTGTGCAATTTCGATTTTATAGTTTCGAAGTGTATCTACAATTCTATTTTTATTTTCTTCTAATTCTTCCTGATTGATTGTAATTCCTCCAGTAGAATATTCTTTTAATAAATCGATTGTAGGGAATTTATAATTAGATAAATCCAACGTAGGATCAAACATACCAAAATCAGCAACTAAACGCGATGCCAAATTTTCTTCGATTATATCTTCTTCTGGTGCTTGCTCAATTACAAAAGACTCATCATGCGAAACAACTGGCTCTTTTGTTGTAGATGCTACATCCATTTTTATAGGCTTTAAAACCGGATCCAAATTAATCTCAGACGAGTGAGCAATGGTTGGTTTTAAGGCTTCTTTATTAATTTCGAATTGAGAATCAGGAGTTTTTAAATGTATATTATCTAACTCTTCATTTTCATCAATCGCAAATTCTTCTAAATTATAAGCGCCTTTATCTGTATTTAATGAAGATGCAGCATTTAAATCTGAACGTAGTTCTTTTTTGGTATTATCAAAAAATGCTTGAATTTTATCTGGTGATATTTTTATTTTGAAAATTAAATAAATAATCAATCCAAAAAGTAAACTCAATAAAGTTCCTGTTTTACCTATATAATCTTGTAAAAATAAATTAAGCTCATACCCTATCGTTCCACCTAATTCTGGTGCCGAAGTGGCAAAAAAACCAAATAATACGGATATTATAATAATGACAAATAAATCCCAAAACCAAATGTTCTTGAGTTTTCTTAGCGAAAGCTCTAAAATCAAAAACATTCCCGTTAAGAAAAACAAACGAACAAATATAAATGATGCTAATCCGAATCCTTGGTAAACCAATAAATCAGCTAGAAAAGCACCAAATTTTCCGAGCCAGTTTTGCACAGGTTCGCTTCGATCAGTAATTGCAGTTAATGCACTCTGATCTGTTTGTCCGTATATATAAAAGGAAATAAAAGCAACCAATAATGCAACTGAAAATAATACCAAAAGGCATCCCAAGACAATTTTTTGCTGCTTGGTCATTTTCCGAGGCTCAACTGCCTCAGATTTGGATTTATTTTTATTGTCTACAGTTTCTTTTTTTGTTGTTTTTGCCATTCTTATTTTGGGTACTAACCGCTTAAATATTTTGTATATATGGTATATATATTGTTAATCCGATTGCTATTGCTGTTATTGCTGCAAAAAATACTGCACCTGCAGCAATATCTTTAATAAAACCTATTCTTTCGTGATAATTAGGATGAATAAAATCGGCTACTTTTTCTACAGCCGTATTCAATCCTTCTACACTTAATACTAAACCGATGGCTAATATTTGAAAAAGCCATTCGGTACTAGTTATATGAAAATAAAACCCTGCAATTGTCATTATAATTCCTAATGAAAATTGCACCATTACGCTATGCTCTGTACTTATAAGCTTTGCAGCTCCTTTATAGGCATAGGTAACGCTTTTTAATCTTCCTTTAAAAAAAGTATTATCTTTTTTAAATTCCATCCTTTAGGATTTTATAGTGCAGCTAATGCAGCTTCGTAATTAGGCTCGTTTGCAATTTCTGCAACTTGTTCTGTATGTGTTACTTTTCCATTTTCATCAACAACAATAATCGCTCTTGAATGTAAACCTGTTAACGGTCCGTCTACGATTTCTAATCCATTTGCTTTACCAAAAGCTCCTTCTTGAAAATCTGATAAATTAACTACATTCTCTAATCCTTCGGCACCACAAAAACGTTTTTGAGCAAATGGTAAATCTCTAGAAATACATAAAACTGTTGTGTTCTCAAGATTACTTGCATTCTCATTAAACTTTCTAACTGAAGTTGCACAAGTTCCTGTATCGATACTTGGGAATATATTTAAAACTAATTTTTTACCTGCAAAATTGCTCAATGAAGCAACTGAAAGGTCATTTTGTACTAATTTAAAATCAGCTAGTTGCGAACCTACTTTTGGTAATTCACCAGATGTATGAACTGGATTTCCTCCTAATGTTATTGATGCCATGTTGTTTGTTTTTTTATGAGGTTCAAAAGTAAGGATTAAAATTTGAATCTAAAAGAATTTGTTATCGGTTTAGAGATTGTTTACTAGGACACATTCGTCATTGCGAGGTACGAAGCAATCTCATTTAATCTGTTCGTTTCAATGTTCTACAAAGTTTACTTTTTATTAGTGTGGCTACTTTGTTCTTCGCAATGACTTTGCTTGTCTAGAGCTTTAAAACTTTGCTGATTTTGATTGCGGATTAAGATTGTGGAGACGCACTGCGGTGCGTCTCTA
>NZ_JPRM01000026.1 GCF_000737695.1 Flavobacterium hydatis | reverse complement strand
GTTTGATTTTCTATGTTTAATAGAAGGCTTGTTTTTAGTTTTAAATAAAAGTAATTTTTTTACTACAAAATACTGCTTTTTCAATTTATAATTAAATACTTTTACTTTCATAAATAAAAGGGATTATGTTAGTTAAAGTATACGGAAGTGCAGTTTTTGGTGTAGAAGCCACAACTATTACAGTTGAGGTAAATATGGATGCTGGAATTGGGTATCATTTGGTAGGTTTGCCCGATAGCGCCATCAAAGAAAGTTGTTTCAGGATTGCAGCAGCACTAAAAAATAACGGGTATAAAATGCCTGGTAAAAAAATAACCATAAACATGGCGCCAGCCGATTTACGTAAGGAGGGTTCTGCATACGATCTAACTTTAGCAATTGGTATTTTAGTGGCTTCAGATCAAATAAAAGCACCCGAACTAGATAAGTATATCATTATGGGAGAACTTTCGCTTGACGGAAGCTTACAACCCATTCGTGGTGCGTTGCCTATTGCTATAAAAGCAAAGGAAGAAGGATATAAAGGTTTTTTTCTGCCAAAGCAAAATGTAAAAGAAGCTGCAATTGTAGCTGGCCTTGATGTATATGGAGTTGAGAATGTTCAGGAAGTAATTGATTTTCTGGAAGGAAAAGGAACTCTAGAGACGACTGTTATAGATACAAGAGCAGAGTTTTATAAAACGTTAGATTTTCCTGAATTCGATTTCTCGGATGTAAGAGGGCAGGAGAGCATCAAGCGTTGTATGGAAATTGCTGCTGCGGGCGGACACAATATAATTTTGGTTGGGCCTCCGGGAGCAGGAAAAACGATGCTTGCCAAACGATTGCCAAGTATTTTGCCACCAATGACATTAAAAGAAGCATTAGAAACTACCAAAATTCATAGTGTTGCAGGTAAGTTAAAAGAAGTAGGCTTAATGAATCAAAGGCCTTTCAGAAGTCCGCATCACACTATTTCGAATGTAGCATTAGTAGGAGGTGGGAGTTATCCGCAACCAGGAGAAATATCGATGGCACATAATGGGGTATTATTCTTAGATGAATTACCTGAGTTTAAAAGAGATGTTCTCGAAGTAATGCGTCAACCGCTAGAAGATAGAGAAGTAACAATTTCGAGAGCAAAGTTTACCGTAACCTATCCATCTTCTTTTATGCTTGTGGCTAGTATGAACCCAAGCCCAAGCGGATTCTTTAATGATCCTGATGCTCCACAAAAATCTTCCCCACACGAAATGCAACGGTATTTAAGCAAGATTTCGGGACCTCTATTAGACAGGATAGATATTCATATAGAAGTTACTCCTGTTCCTTTTGAAAAATTAGCTGATGATAATAAAGCCGAAAGCAGTGTGCATATTCGAGAACGTGTTACGGCAGGACGCGAAATTCAAGCTAAAAGATTTGAAACTTTCGAGAATATAAATTACAATGCTCAAATGAACACGAAGCAAATCAGAGAGTTTTGTGCGCTTGATGAGCAATCTAAGTTATTATTAAAAACAGCAATGGAAAGACTTAATCTTTCAGCTAGAGCCTACGATAGGATTTTGAAAGTAGCCAGAACTATCGCCGACTTAGAAGCGGCTCCAGATATTATTTCTTCGCATATTGCCGAAGCAATCCAATATCGTAGTTTAGATCGTGATGGTTGGTTAGGGTAAAATAAGTATAAGCCATAATTAATTTTAACACATAGAAACATAGATTTTGTACTCTGAATAAGGCGTTTTACTTATTTTAAAAGCACAAAGTTAGCTATGTGAAAGAAATGTATTTCTTTTTGTATTCTTTCTCAAATATAAAATCTATGTTTCTATGTGTTAAACAAAAAAAAGAGCAACTCATCGAGTTGCTCTTTAAATATATAAGTATAATTTGTTTTACGAAGCTACAACTGGAGCATCTTTACGCTCTAATAATGCCATATAAAAACCATCAAAACCAGACTCAGAAGCCAATATCTTGTGATCTTTTACAAAAGTAAACTGTTTTCCAATTTCTGTTTTTAAGAATTTCTCTACTTGTTCTTGATTTTCAGAAGGTAATATAGAACATGTAGCATAAACTAATTTCCCTCCTGGTTTTACAATCTTAGAGTAGTTCTCTAAAACTTCTGCTTGAACTTTACGAATGTTATCGATAAACTCAGGCTTTAATTTCCATTTAGCATCAGGGTTTCTTTTTAAAACACCTAAACCACTACATGGAGCATCGATTAAAACTCTATCGGCTTTTTCGTGTAATTTCTTAATTACCTTAGTTGTGTCGATAATACGGTATTCGATATTAAAAGCACCATTACGTTTTGCTCTTAATTTTAATTGCTTTAGTTTACTTTCGTATAAATCCATTGCAATTAATTGTCCTTTGTTTTCCATTAAAGAAGCAATATGCAATGTTTTTCCTCCAGCACCAGCACAAGTATCTACTACACGCATTCCTGGTTTTACATCAAGAAATGCAGCAACAAGTTGTGAGTTTGCATCTTGTACTTCAAAGAACCCTTGTTTAAAAGCATCTGTTAAGAATACGTTGGCTCTTTCTTTTAAGACTAAAGCATCAGGTTGGTTTTTTAAATATTCTGTTTCAATATTTAAATCCATCAAGATTGCTCTTAATTGCTCTTTGGTAGTTTTTAGCGTATTTACTCTAAGTATAACTTTGGCAGGTTGGTTTTGAGCAGCAATTTCTGTAGCCCAAAGTTTTTCGCCTAGTTCTTTAACTCCTAGTTCATCCATCCAGTCTGGAATAGATTCTTTAATAGCTCTAACTTTAGAAAGCTCATCAAAACGACCTTTTATTTTTCTTTCAGGAACACCTTCAAGCTGGCGCCAATCCGGGATTGGGTAACCTCTTAAAACTGCCCATACCGAGAACATTCTCCAAAGGTTATCTCTGTCAAATGGTTCTTTAACTTCGGCAATTTCACTGTATAATCTTTTCCAACGAACTATTTCGTATATCGTTTCTGCGACAAATTTCCTGTCAGAACTTCCCCAACGTTTGTCTTTTTTTAATGCTCTTGCAACCACTTTATCTGCATATTCGCCTTCATTGAATATTGCATTTAAAGAATCGATGGTCGTATAAACTAAATTTCTGTGTAATCTCATTTTAAATAATTGAGTTGCAAAGGTAGTATTAATTGGTTGAAAGTTAAATTTTTAATTTTGAATGTTCTTTTTATATTTTTCAACCAAAAAAAACACTCTTTTAGGAATTAAAAGAGTGTTTTGTAAATGTTTATCAAGGCTTAGTGAACTCTTGTTAAACCTATGTTTTCTGGAGCATGAAGCACCATTGGGAATTTTTCTATTTTTACAGAACTGCTGTCTAAACCAAAAGCGCGTTCTTCGGATAAACTTAACTTCTTGATAAAGAAATAAGAATTCATGATAATATTTTCATGCCATCTTAGGTCATTATCGTTAGAAAGGAATTTCTCAGATAGTACAAATTTGAAATCTCCAATAATATTATTCTTATTCAATGATTCGTATCGGCTCGTAATATCAACTTCTCCTTTTTTCACCATATCACGAATAACTTCTCTAAACATTAAGTTAATCTTGGTAGGTTCTCTAAATCCTAAATTAAAATCGACTCTATAAATATCGTCTTTTGCAATTTCGGTTACTTTATATTGCGTTTTATAAGGCTCAGTTAAAATATTTACGTGAACAAACCAGTATATATCGGCTCTTTTTGGACGCTTTTGCAAAATTGAATAAATAACTTTTTCCTCAAGTTCGTCTACACGATTTGCATTAGTCATATAAACTAAGTGTGTTGCATATTTAGGAATAGATAAATCTTCGCTCAATTCCATCAACACCTTTTTATAATCTTCAATTTTGATAACCTTGGTGTAGTTTTTATTAATTTTCTTAGCAAGGAACCAAATCGTCATAATAGAGATAAGAGCTGCTGCAATAATTAATGTTACATAACCACCTTCGGTAAATTTAGTTACATTGGCAATCAGGAAACTAATCTCGATTGCTAGATATATTGTAATTAACGGAACCATGAAGTATAATTTTACTCGTTTCATGATCAAGTAAAAATTAAGCAAGATGGTGGTCATAATCATACATAATATAATTGCCAGACCGTAAGCATGTTCCATCTTTCCTGATTCTTCAAAGTGCAGTACGATACCCACACAACCAAAAAACAATAACCAGTTTATAGACGGGATGTATAATTGACCTTTTACTTCGGTAGGGTATTTTATTTTTACTTTTGGCCAGAAATTTAATCGCATAGCTTCATTTATCAATGTAAATGAACCACTAATAAGTGCCTGAGAAGCAATTACAGCAGCAAGAGTTGCGATAACAATACCAATTGGCTGGAACCAACTTGCCATGATTAAATAAAAAGGATTTCCGTTTCCTCCTAATTGTTGCAAAGTTTTTCCTTCATGATGAATAAGATAAGCTGCTTGTCCAAAATAGTTTAAAACTAATGTTGATTTAACAAATATCCAGCTTATACGAATGTTTTTTCTTCCGCAGTGTCCCATGTCAGAGTACAATGCTTCGGCTCCTGTTGTACATAAAAATACAAAACCTAATACAAAGAAACCATCAGGATGGATTGATAACAAGTGATAGGCGTAATAAGGGTTTATCGCTTTAAAAACTTCAGGATGGTGTGCAATTTGTATAACACCCAAAGTTCCTAACATAGCAAACCAGATAAGCATCATTGGTGCAAAAAATTTACCAACTAGTTTTGTACCAAATTGCTGAATTGTAAATAAAACAAATAAGATTGCAATAACAATAGGAACAGTATTTATACTAGGATAGTATGTTTTAATACCCTCGATTGCTGAGGAAACAGATATAGGCGGTGTAATAATACCATCTGCAAGTAAGGCACTTCCCCCAATAATGGCGGGAACAATGAGCCATTTAATTTTTGTTTTTTTAACCAGTGCGTATAATGCGAAGATTCCTCCTTCTCCGTGATTATCAGCACTTAATGTAATAAGCACATATTTGATGGTTGTTTGGAGCGTTAATGTCCAGAAAACACATGAAATACCACCCAAAACAATATCAGCTTCAATTATATGCTTGCCAAGAATGGCTTTCATTACATATAAAGGAGAGGTTCCTATATCACCATATATTATCCCTAATGTGATTAACAAACCTCCTAACGTTAACTTACTATGTAAGTTCTTGTGTGATGCGCTCATTTAATTTTTTAATTTTATAAAAGTCGCGTCAAATTTACTGTTTTAAAACAAATTAACATCAAATTATGAGTAATAAAGATAAAAAAAACACGATCGTTAAATCGTGTTTTTGTTTTAATCTGATAAGTGTATAAAAATTAGCCTCTTCTATTACCACCTCTTTCAGTAGAGCTACTTTGTCTTTGGCCCGAATCGCCTCTAGAAACGGAACCCGATCTCTCGTTTCCTGAACTTTGAGGGGTTGATTGCCTAGCTGAACTAGTTCTGCTTTCATAATTCCCTCTTGATGATTCCGTTCTTTGAGTCGAATAGTCTCTTGTTGCACTTCCTCTATTTTGAGTATAATCTCTTGAAGATTCTGTTCTTTGTGTAGGCGTTACCGTAGTAGAACTTGTTCTGTTTTGAGAATAATCTCTCGTAGTTTGTGTTCTTGGAGTTGGCGTTACTTCGTTAGAACTTGTTCTGTTTTGAGAATAATCTCTCGTAGTTTGTGTTCTTGGAGTTGGCGTTACTTCGTTAGAATTTGTTCTGTTTTGAGAATAATCTCTTGTAGTTTCAGTACTAGAACTAGTATTTCCTCTATTGTAATCTCTAGAAGTGTTTATTCTGTCTACAGAAGTTCCTGTTGAGGTTGTTCTGTTTTGAGAATAATCACGAGTAGTTGGTCTTGCACTAGTATTGTAGTCTCTAGATGTGTTTGTTCTGTTTTGAGTATAATCTCTATTATTTGTTGTTCTATCAGTAGTAGAATAGGTATTGTTTCTTCTGTTTGTTTCTCTGCTGGCAACACGTCTTTGATCTAACTCATATCTATTGTTTACATTATTGTTACGTTGAGCAAAACCGTTGTTAGGATTACGTCTTTCGTAGCCATAAGTACGATTAGAGTTATATATTACAACTGCTGTGTTGCTTCTTCTAGAACTCACATAGTTATAATGATTGTTTACGTTAATACAAATGTTTACATTGTTTCTGTATCTATACACTGGGTAAGGTCTCCATGCAGTATAATAAGTAGGGTAGTAGTTCCATGTCCAGCTAGAATAATAAGGACGATAGTTAGTAACCCAAAACGAAGTATAAATTACAGGAGTAATGGTATAAACCGGCTCATAGATATAATTAGATCCATAAATAAAGTCGTTCCCAACAACTTGTATATGAACTTTGTTAAAAGAATCTCTTTCTAGATCTATTGTTGCAACATCTTGGTAAACATCACGGTCAAGTACAGCTTGTATGATGATTACGTGAGTTCTGTTTTCTACACTTTCGATTACACGTAAATAATCTACTTGATTATCACCGTTTAAATCCAGATTAGATATTTGATATTTTGGTTCATTTAATCTTCTTTCAAAATCCTGAAGATTTGCAGATTCCCCAAAAATAGAAGCTACGGCTCTTAAATCTAAATTATCACTAATATCAGAATTCTTAGCATATACTGTAGCTCCAGCTTGAGCTTGCATTGTAGCAAACCCTAAAGTTAGTAGACTTATTAAAAGTATTTTCGTTCTCATGACGTATCGTATTAAGATTGTTATTTTGAATTATCCAATTACTGTGCCACAAAAAATATCTACCGTTTTGATTTTATGTAAATAATTGTATTTTAGCATAAAATAATTTAAAATACCATGAAAAAATTAGCACTCTTTTTAAGTCTTTTTAGTTTTGTTATGCATTGTCAAACAGTAGATTATAAGTCAAATGGTAAGGGGTTTCAGTCTATTGAAATAGATACATTGTTTAAAGATAAAATAAGTATTAGAGCGCTGGTAATTGATAAGAATAAGATATGGTTTGGGGCTGATAATTCGCGATTTGGGTATTACGATTTAAAGGATAAAGAAAAATATGTAGAGCATATTTATAAAGACACTTTAAAGTTAGAATTCAGAAGTATCGCACAAACATCAAAAAATATTTTTTTATTAAGTGTTGCAAATCCAGCTTTACTTTACCAAGTTTCTAAAGCAACCAAAAAAACGAAATTAGTTTATAAAGAGGTTAATGATAAGGTGTTTTACGATAGTATGCAATTTTGGAATGATTCTGAGGGAATTGCAATAGGAGATCCTACCGAAGATAGTTTTTCGATATTAATAACGCGTGACGGAGGCAATACTTGGGCAAAATTATTATCAGACCAATTGCCTACAATGGGTAAAGGTGAAGCAGCATTTGCAGCAAGTAATACTAATATTGTTATAAAAGGAAAAGATACTTGGTTGGTTTCCGGAGGAAAAAAGGCAAGAGTTTTTCATTCATCTGATAAAGGGAGAACATGGAAAGTTTTTGAAACACCTATTGTACAAGGAAAAACTATGACTGGGATTTTTACGGCTGATTTTTACGATTCTAAAAACGGAATTATTGCTGGAGGAGATTATGAGTTTCCAGAACAAAATTCAGATAATAAAGCAATTACTACTGATGGTGGGAAAACTTGGAATTTAATAGCGCAGAATTCAGGTTTTGGTTATGCATCTTGTGTACAATACGTACCTAAAAGTGGTGGAAAAGAAATAGTTGTAGTGGGAACTTTAGGATTGCATTATTCTGCTGATGGAGGCAATACATGGAAACAATTGTCTACAGACTCAAGTCTTTTTACCATCCGATTTATGAATTCTACTACTGCAATTGCTGCAGGTCACAATAAATTGGTTCAGATCCGCTTTAAAAAATGAGAACCCTAAATAATAAAGTAATTATTATAAAGGGTTCTCCGCTGTTGTTATTTTTAAGAAGGATTTAGTTTTTACCTGCTTTATCTCGATATTGGTGTAATAGTTTGCGATTAAAATCATCTTCTGATTTACGAAGGATTATAATTTTTTTCGCAGGAAGTATTTTCTTTAAACTTGCAATATATTTTTTGCGCAAAAGATATAATTCTTCGTCAGTACTTTCCATTTGAGAAAGAAGTGTTGCAGCTTCTTTTTCAGACATGTTTTTTAGAGTTTCGTCGCTCAATTTTCTTGTGTACGATTTTAGTTTTTGATGTCTTAATTCATATTGTTTATCATCGTACGTATTATATATGGGCCAAAATTTTTCTGATTCAGCCGAAGTTAATTCTAATTCGGTTGTTAAGAAAGAAACTTTATATGCCTTTATTTTTTCTCTTTTCTCATCCATTTTTTCGTTTTGAGCATAAAAGGGAAGCGTTATCAGGAATAATAATATCGGAAGTATGTTTTTGATTTTCATTTGCATCGTTTTAATATAATTGTTCTTTTATTCTAAAATAAGATGTTCAATATTAGGGTTTGCTGCCAGAACATCTTCTATGGCATCATCACCTAAGGCAATATTTTTGTCTAAATTATTAATGTCGTTTGTATCTAACTCATGAATTAAATCATATTGATTTAAATTTGATTGATAAGATAAGTACGTTTCCAGAGTAGCTTCGTCAAGTTCCTTAGATTTTGTTGTGTACTTATATATTATAGGAACCGTTAATGCAATTACAAGTACGGCTGCAACTGCCATGAATGTTTTTCTATTTCTTGCAAATAAAGAAATTGTTTTAGGTTCATTTTGTGGCAACTTCTCCAATAAATTTGCTGAGAAATTTTCAAAGTAATTTTCTGGAGTTTTAAATCCAGTTTCAATTTTCGGTTCGTTATCTAATTTAAATGCTTTCATGATGTATGTAAGACTTTATTAGTTGTAAAAGGTTTAATTGGATGTAACGTGAGCTTCGATTTTTTTTACGGCATGATGGTACGATGCTTTTAATGCACCAACCGAAGTCCCTAATATATCGGCTATTTCTTCGTATTTTAATTCTTCAAAATATTTCATTTTAAAAACCAATTGTTGTTTTTCTGGAAGCGTAACAATAGCTTTTTGCAGTTTTAACTGAATTTCATTTCCATCAAAAAAAGCATCAGCTTCAAGATTTTCAATAGTTTTATTTTGTAAAGCTTCAGAGGTTATTCCGTTTAGTTTTGCTTTCTGACTTAAAAAAGTCAAAGCTTCATTGGTTGCAATACGATACACCCATGAAAAAAGTTTGCTATCTCCTTTAAATTTATTCAGATATCTAAAAACTTTTATAAATGTATTTTGCAAAACATCGTGCGCATCATCATGATTCAAAACAATGTTTCGAATATGATTGTACAGCGGTTTTTGGTAATTGGATACAAGTTTTTGAAACGCAGTATTTTGCGTCTTCGGGTTTAATAATTCTTGTATAAATACCTTTTCGTCTGTCAACTTTCTTTTTTATATAAGTTAGAATAGGATTATCTGAAAAGGTTTAATCTACATTTCGGATTTTTTAAAATTCCGATTGCTCTTCTTTTGCAGGAGGAGGAGTATGTGCAGGAGTTGGTTCTGGTTTAGGAGTACGTACAACAGGTCTCTCTACAGGGACTACCTTTGGTTTTACAGGATAATAAAGCTCAGTTACCCATTTAGAAGGGTTTGCAATTTCTGCTTTACTTATCGTGTAAATTTCAAGATGTGACCAAGTAAGATCAGGGAATATTTTTTGGTTATTAATATAAGCCGTCGATTTTTCTATTGCTTGTTTAGTATGTGAGTAATCTCCTTTTAAAGTTGTTTTTACAGCTTCAAATGGTTCTAATTTACCCGTTAAGATATCACTTCCAGAACTTGTAAAGATTTCTTTCTTGATAGGAACACAAATAGATATTTTGGCTAACCCGCTTGTAGTGTCATAAGTATGATATATTACAAAAGGTTTCCCGTTGGTCTCAATACCATTAGCTTCACAAAAAGAAGTTAATTGAGGAACAACAATTCTAACATTTTTGGCAATTTTTCCTATTTCGCTAGTAAACGATTGATTGATATAAAAGGTCTCTAATTTTTTTACAACACCATCAACTTTTATGTCAAATGTGTTTGTTTCATAAACTAATATCTTATCTAAGTTGGCTAAAGTTTTCTCATACATAGTACCAATAACTTTATCTGCCCCACCATTAAGTGCCGAATATATCTTGAAAAGGAAACTCATTGTTCCTTTAGATTTCCAGGTAACTTTTGTCCCTCCAAGAGTATCTTTAAAAACCCATGAAACATCAGTAAGAGTTCCATCAAAGTTCATTTTTTGAGTAATATTTTGCGCATCAGTTACTGCGATAGTTTTTACATCTCCACTACCATCGTTTCCTGTCCAGGAAAAAGAAGCGTTTACACCAGAAGTTTTTGCAGGGAAAACTACATGAATACTAGGATCTTCAGTAACCCAAGAACCAAAATCTTCCCAGTTTCTATAATCGTTTACAAAGTTATACAAAGAAACACGTTGTGTTTTAATAACCTTGCTTCTCTCTACCGTAAAATCACCTTTTTGAGTGGCAACAAATACAGTTAATGAGACAAAACTTAATAGTAATAAAAGGAATATATATTTTAAAATTCTCATAGTATCTCTGTTGTTTTCTGATGTAAAGGTATAAATTTTATTAATATCCGATAGGAGCCAATAAAAAGTCAAAACTAGGCCTTTTTTGTTAATTTTTCCAACTTTTGGGTAGTTTTATAAAAAAAGTTTTGCTAGAAAATGCTAAGAGCAAGATAAATAAATTTGACTTTTAAAAATAGCCTAAAGGTAATATTAACGTTGTTTTTTATGTTTTTTTTAAAGAAAACGTATCTTTGGTAGATAATAATTTTTTTATAAACTAAATATCATTAATAATGAAATTACTTAAAGCTGCAGGATTTTTTATGACTGTTGGAGTTTCAGTTATTTGCAACGCTCAGGTTGCTAACACAGCTGTATCGAAAACAAATAATGAGAAGCCTTTTGATTTTACAGTAGAGCAATTTGCTGACATTAAAGTATTGCGCTATCAAATACCTGGTTGGGAGAGTTTAACACTTAAAGAACAAGAATTAGTATATTATCTTACACAAGCAGGAACTGCAGGGCGTGATATAATGTGGGATCAGAACTATAAGAATAATTTAAAAATCAGAAAAGCTCTCGAGCAGATTTATGTAAGTTATAAAGGTGATAAAAAAAGCACAGATTGGAAAAATTTCGAAATTTACCTTAAACGTGTTTGGTTCTCTAATGGTATTCACCACCATTATTCTAATGAGAAAATCAAACCTGATTTTTCACAAGAATATTTTGCAGGATTGCTAAAAGCTACTAAAACTAAATTATCTCCAGAGGTTACTGCTATTTTATTTAATGATGAAGATAGTAAAAAAGTAAATCTTGATGAGTCTAAAGGATTGTTAGCAGGTTCTGCAATTAATTTTTATGACAAAGGAATTACATTACAAGAAGCTGAAGATTTTTATAAAAAACAAACAAGCCCAGATCCTAAGAAACCTATTTCTTATGGATTAAATTCTAAATTGGTAAAAAATGCCAAAGGACAATTAGAAGAAAAAGTTTGGAAAAGCGGCGGAATGTATGGAGCTGCGATTGATAAAATTATCTTTTGGTTAGAAAAAGCCAAAACGGTTGCCGAAAACAAAAAACAAGGTGATGCAATAGGATTATTAATCGAGTATTATAGAACAGGAAGTTTAAAAACTTGGGATGATTATAATATAGCTTGGTTGCATGCTACCGAAGGAAATATTGACTACATAAGTGGTTTTATCGAAGTTTACAATGATCCATTAGGATATAGAGGATCTTACGAAGGAGTTGTGCAAATTAAAGATTTTGATATGTCAGCCAAAATGGAGGTAGTATCTAAAAATGCACAATGGTTTGAAGATAATTCTCCGTTAATGCCAGAGCACAAAAAGAAAAATGTTGTTGGAGTTTCATACAAAACTGTTATTGTAGCGGGAGAGTCTGGAGATGCTTCGCCAAGTACACCAATTGGTGTGAATCTTCCTAATGCAGATTGGATTCGTGCAGATCACGGTTCTAAATCTGTTTCATTAGGTAATATTATCGATGCATATTCTAAATCGTCAGGAAGTGGTAAATTAAAAGAATTTGCTAATGACGAAGAAGAAATCGCTTTGGCTAAACAATATGGTGAAATAGGAGATAAATTGCATACTGCTTTACACGAAGTTGTAGGTCATGCTTCAGGACAAATAAATGAAGGTGTTGGTACTCCAAAAGAAACTTTAAAAAGTTATGCTTCGACTCTGGAAGAAGGTAGGGCTGACTTAGTTGGTTTATACTATTTATATAATCCTAAGTTACAAGAAATTGGATTAGTTGATGATTGGAAAAAAGTAGGAATGGAATCATACGATAGTTATATCCGTAACGGATTAATGACGCAATTGGTTCGTTTAGACTTAGGTGCTAATATCGAAGAAGCACACATGAGAAACCGTCAATGGGTGAGTGCTTGGGTTTACGAAAAAGGTAAAAAAGATAATGTAATCGAAAAAATTACGCGTAACGGTAAAACATATTTCAATATTACTGATTATGATAAATTGCATGATTTATTCGGACAGTTGTTACGTGAAGTACAACGTATAAAATCTGAAGGAGATTACAATGCAGGAAAAGCTTTGGTAGAAAATTATGGTGTAAAAGTAGACCAAAAATTACACGCTGAGGTTTTAGAGCGTAACAAGCAATTTCCATCTGCGCCTTACAGCGGATTTGTAAATCCTATTCTTGAGCCTAAAGTTGATGCTAAAGGAAAAATTATTTCGATAGAAGTAAAACAACCTAAAACTTTTGCAGAACAAATGCTTGATTATTCTAAAAACTTTGGTTTCCTACCTTTAGAAAACTAATAAGTAATAGATACTAATAATGAAAATGCCCGCTAGTTTAGCGGGCATTTTTTATGAAATAAATTATCGTTTGAAGAATATTTTTATCAGAAATAGAATGATTATAAAAGCTATAAAAACTAGTAAAACCTTATAATTTCCTTTGTAGAATATTTTGTGAAGTCCCACATCTTTTCTGTAGGCAAATATCATTGCGATAACAAAAGCGATAAAAAAACACAATGCAAATATTAATTGTCCCTGACTAAACATAAGTTTAAAATTTTTGTGGCAAATTTAGGCAATAGTTTAAGAATAGTTGTTAATTTGGTATATCATTTAATTAAATATAATTATGCAAAAACAAATTGATGCAGTAAAGCAATTTCATACTGCTTTTAAAATTGGACATAGTGAATCGCCAATTGCTGATTTGGGAGAAACTAAAAATGTGCTTCGTTACAACTTGATGAAAGAGGAAAATGAAGAATATCTTGAGGCAGTAAAAAATAATGATCTAGTAGAGATTGCTGATGCGCTGGGAGATATGATGTATATTTTGTGCGGGACAATTATCGAGCATGGTTTACAGGATAAAATCGAAGCAGTTTTTGATGAAATCCAGCAAAGTAATATGAGTAAACTTGGTGAAGATGGACAGCCTATTTACCGTGAAGATGGAAAAGTAATGAAAGGGCCAAATTATTTTAAACCTGATTTTTCTAAGATTTTAAAATAATAACTACTATTTAGTTATAAAGAAGGATAACACAAATTTTACGAATTTACACCAATTAAAAGAGCCTTATTTAAAAAGCTCAAATTAGTGCTAATTCGTGAAATTTGTGTTTTGTATTTTAGTTTTTAAAACTATTATTCTTTTAATATTGTTTGATTTGCACGCAAGAAACATTTCTGATTTTAATTTTTTTACCTACTTTTTTTAATAATCCAGTTTCTTTATCTTTTTTAAATACAATAACATTTCCGTTACCCGTATTTGTTGCAATTAAAAAACTTCCTGATGGATTTAGTGCAAATACTCTGGGATGTTCGCCTAGAGTAGATTGATAGCCTATTGTTTTTAATGTTCCATCTTCGGCAATAGAGAAAATAGCAATATTGTTTTCTTGTCCTCTATTAGATGCGTACAGAAATTTTCCGTCGGGCGAAATGTGAATATCCGAACTTTCAAATCCACTTTTTAATGTTTCAGGATGTGTGTTTATTCTTTGGAGAGGATTTAGCTTTCCGTTTTCATATTGGTATATGCTAATAGTTCCTGAAAGTTCTTCGATACAATATCCAAATTTTCCGTTAGGATGAAAAGTAAAATGTCTTGGACCACTTTCTAGAGGTGCTTTCGCAAAAGGATTTTCGGTAGTTTGTAAAGGCTGACTTTGGTTAGTATCAAATTGATAACATCGTATTTTATCTGCGCCTAGATCTGGAAAAAAGATATAATCATAATTAGGGGAGAATACTGTAGAATGAATATGAGAGCGATCTTGTCTTTTCGGGTCTACGCTTCCTTCTGTATATTGAAAGTTTTGTGTAATTGGTTCTATTTTTCCATCTTCGGCAATTGGATAAACCGAAACGCTTCCTTCTGTATAATTACCATTAATAAGCCATTTTCCGTTTTTGTAAACGGTTAAATAAACTGGATTTTCGCCTCCGCTTTTTTGACTATTCATAAAAGCCAGCGTTTTCTTTTCAGGATTAAACTCAAAACTACTTACGCTTCCTGCATCTGGAGTTTTGCTTTCGGTGCAGGCATATACATATTTTCCGTTAGGTGATAAAGTTAGAAAAGAAGGATTAGCAATGTTTTTTACTGTAGTGATTTTTTTTAATCTACCTGTTATGGTATCTAGTTGATATACATAAATTCCGTTGGTAGTTTTATCCCAATTATACGAACCAAAAAAAGCATAATTATCCTGAGAATAAACATTGATACAAGCTAAAATTGTAGCTAAAAGAAGGATTGTCTTCTTTCTTAAATTATTAGGAGTCATTGATTTTTGGAGAGTTTGTTTTAATAAAAAAGGCGATTTTCGTTAAGAAAATCGCCTTTAATTATAAATAGTGCGACGAATTATTTTACTTGAACAGTCCAGTTAAAAGTATCTTCGGCAAGTTTGTTTTGTATACCTGTTAGTTTTTCTTTTAAAAGAGAAGCATAAGAATCATCTGTTTTAGGTAATTCGTAATATTCATCTTTGTATGAGAATCCTTTAATAACACTTACTACTGCAGCAGTACCAGCACCAAAAATTTCTTTTAATGATCCGTCTTTAGCAGCTTCAACTAATTCAGAAGCTAATACAGAACGAACTTCAGTTTTTAAGCCTTCTTTTTCTGCAATTGCTAATAAACTTTTACGAGTAATTCCGTCAAGAATTCTTTCGCTTGTAGGTGCAGTTAATAAAGTATCGTTAATTCTGAAAAATACATTCATTGTACCTGCTTCTTCAAGTTTGGTATGTGTTGCATCATCAGTCCAGATTACTTGTTGGAAACCGTCTTTATTTGCCAAATTTGTTGGGTAAAACTGTGCTCCGTAGTTACCTGCAGCTTTAGCAGCTCCGATACCACCATTTGCAGCTCTACTATAGTGCTCAGCAATAATAACTTTTACTTCTCCAGCATAATATGATTTTGCAGGTGAAAGCAAAATCATAAATTTATATTCATCAGAAGGGTTTGCAACAACACCAGCGCCAGTTGCAATCATAAACGGACGGATATACATACTGCTTCCGTTTCCTCTTTTAACCCATTCGGCGTCTAATTTTAATAACTCATTTAATCCATCTAGAAAAATAGATTCTGGAATTTCTGGCATTGCCATTCTTACTGCAGAAGCATTAAAACGTTTGTGGTTTTCTTCTGGTCTAAAAAGCCAAATAGCATCTTTATCATCCTTGTAAGCTTTCATTCCTTCAAAAATAGCTTGTCCATAATGAAAGACTTTTGAAGATGGATCCATTAAAATTGGAGCGTAAGGCTTAACGACAGGTGTTTGCCATTCTCCATTTTTAAAATCACATTCGAATAAATGGTCTGTAAATACAGCACCAAAGCTTAAGTTATCAAAGTCTACATCGTTTATTTTAGACGAAGTTGCTTTAATGATTTCAATTTTGTTTGTTTGAGTTGTACTCATGATAAAGTATGGTTTTTATGAACTAAAATTCATTGTTTAAGGTCGAAGCCTAAAACCTTGAATGGGTGTGAAATAAATTTTAACAAAAGCAAAATTAAGTAAAAATATACAATTTGGATGCTAAAAAGATATTAATTATAGGGTTTTGATGTGATTTATTTATTTTATAAAAAAGTTAAATAAAGAGCTTCTTTTTATATAGAATTTATGAAAAAACTATGGTTTTTTAAGGCTT
The DNA here is from genome assembly GCF_000737695.1 of Flavobacterium hydatis. GTDB lineage: Bacteria > Bacteroidota > Bacteroidia > Flavobacteriales > Flavobacteriaceae > Flavobacterium > Flavobacterium hydatis. The sequence goes on along the minus strand of NZ_JPRM01000026.1, from coordinate 58,044 downwards.
TACGCATTTGTTTTGATTAAATTTGACTTCAAAATAAGATGAAAATATCAATAATCTGATTTATAAATTGTGAAAAGAGAAGTAATTCAAACCCTAGATGGTTCAACGACAATTCATTTGGAAGAATGGGACGAATGTTATCACTCTAAACATGGAGCAATTCAGGAAGCTAGACATGTATTTATACAAAATGGATTTTCTTTATTTGAAGATAAACCTATTTCGATATTAGAAATTGGTTTTGGAACTGGATTGAATGCTTTTATTACTTTTTTAGAATCAGATGAAAAAAAGCAAAGCATAAATTATGTTGGAGTAGAAGTTTATCCGGTTGCAGCAAATGAAGTACTTATGATGAATTATGTTGCCGAATTGGGAGCTGATAGTTATAAAGATGTATTTAAAAAAATGCACGAAAGCAATTGGGATGAAATAATTGGGCTTACTGATGCGTTTACATTAACTAAGAGAAAACAGTTCTTTCAGGAAATTGATGATATCGAAACTTTTGATTTGATTTATTTTGATGCTTTTGGATATCGGGTGCAACCAGAGCTTTGGAGTACCGAAATATTCAAAAGAATGTATGATGCTTTAAAACCTAACGGAGTTTTGGTAACTTATGCTGCGAGAGGAGTCGTAAAAAGGAGTATGATCGAGGTAGGATTTAGTGTTGAAAAACTTGCTGGGCCACCTGGAAAAAGAGAGATGTTTAGAGCGCGTAAAGTGATGTAAATCACGCTATTTAGATTAATTTTAAATTGCTATATGTGTATTTTAAAAAACGTTTTCGTGATAAATAAAACAAAAAAATAAGTTAAAAGCTGACTAGTTGTGTGTAAAATGCTTATTTTTACGTCGAGTTAAAAAATAATGAGATAACCCCATAATCTTAAATTATTATGTCTAAAATAATGTTTGATTACACGAAATCAATACTCGAAAGAGTAAGTTTCGACCCGATACTTTTCTTAAAAGAATTAGAGAAAGCTATCAAAACACTATTACCATACGAAATGGAACAATTGCAAGAGTGGTTATTAAATTTTACAATCGGAAAGCCCGAATTAAAAGAATGTCTACTGATAGCTAAAGTATAGATAAAAAAAAGGAACCTAATTAGGTTCCTTTTTTTATTTCTTTTGGATTGGACTTATTATCTGAACGTTTTGAAAAACAATAGCTCCTTTTACAACACCAGCAATTGTGCTTCTTATGGCATCGATAATTTGAATTTTTAATTCGCTTTTTGGGTAAATTAAACTTACCTCTCTGGCAGGTTTAGGTTCCTTAAAGTGGCGAAGCTTTAATTTGTCTGTTTCTTTTAGATCTAATGTATGTAAATACGGCAACAAAGTTGTGCCCAAGCCTTCGTCGGCTAATTTTATAAGTGTTTCAAAACTTCCGCTTTGTATCTGGAAAGCATTATTTTCTACATCTGTACCGTTTTTACATAGATTTAAAATACCATCTCTAAAACAATGTCCGTCTTGTAGAAGCAAGATTTCATTGATATTTAAATCTGATACTTCGATTTCTTCTTTCTGAAAAACAGAATGTTGTTCTGGAATATAGGCGACAAAAGGCTCAAAGTACAGAACGATTTCTTTTATTTTTTCGTCTTCTAATGGTGTTACAGCGATTGCAGCATCAAGGTGCCCGTTTTTTAATTTGGTAATAATTTCATCCGTATTAAGTTCCTCAATTAATAGTTTAACCTTTGGGTATTTCTTAATGAAATTATTTAAAAACATAGGTAGAAGAGTAGGCATAACCGTTGGGATAATTCCTAGTTTGAATTCGCCACCAATAAAACCTTTTTGTTGTTCTACAATATCTTTTATTCTATCGGCTTCGTTTACAATGTTCTTTGCTTGATTTACAATTTTTTGTCCAATTTCTGTAAGTTGGATTGGTTTCTTGCTTCTGTCGAATATCAAGATACTAAGTTCTTCTTCTATCTTTTGTATTTGCATACTAAGTGTAGGCTGCGTAACGAAACATTTTTCGGCAGCAAGGGTAAAATTTTTGTGTTCAGCTACAGCAAGAACATATTGGAGTTGAGTTATTGTCATTGTTTTAATAGTATTTTCTGATACAAAAATAATAAAATATAATTTTTTTTTATGGCATTTTTGAAAAACTTATTTTAAATTTACAATTAATAGAATTAAAAAATAATAAGTATGAAAACTAATATTTTAGGATTACCAGTAAAAGAGTCAGAATTAATTGTAAAAGAATTGAATGTCTTACTATCAAATTTTCAGGTTTATTACCAAAACTTGCGAGGACTTCACTGGAACATTCGTGGAAAACGTTTTTTTGATTTGCATGTAAAATTTGAAGAATTATATACAGATGCCCAATTAAAAATAGATTTAATTGCCGAAAGAGTTCTCACAATTGGAGGAACACCACTACATACGTTTGAAGATTATATTAAAAATAACAAACTTGTAATTGGAAAAAATATCTCGAATGATGAGAAAGCGGTTCACCTAATTGTAAACTCATTAACTGATTTACTGAAGATTGAAAGAGAAATTTTAAAACAATCGGATGAAATTAATGATGAGGGAACTAACTCGATGATGAGTGATTTTATCTCAGAACAAGAAAAAACGATTTGGATGATGAAAGCGTGGTTAGAAGAGGATTTGGAAAAATAGTATAACTAAAAAACCAGAGTAGCATTAAATAGCTAGTCTGGTTTTTTTTTGTTAATGTTAAATTTGTTTAAAATTTTTGACCTACAGTTTTGATTTTATCAGTTTAACTCTATTTTTGCACTAATGAAAAAAATTGCATACATATTATTAATCATATTTATCGCTTTCTTATCGACGCCACCTATCGTGACGATGATTGAGAAAAAGAGTGATGTGTCTGCATTTTATAGCTTATCAGAAGAAGAACATTCGCATAAAGAAATTAAGGTGTATGTATTTCATCCTGTATTTCAAGGTGAGTTTGTTTTACCATTGTTTGATAAGTCAAATCCTATATTGTCAGAGAAATTATCTAAGCATGATAAGATTTCTGCAAGTATCTTTGCCCCACCCCCTAACTTCGTATAGTACATCCGGTTAATTTTTTAAATGTTCGCTGTGTTTTAAATAACATAGTAAACCTTTTATGAACTTTTTACTATTGTATTATGAAAAAAAGAGTAAATCTTTTTGCTAACCTTAAGTCAGATTTTGCTTCAGGGTTAGTAGTGTTTTTGGTTGCCCTCCCGTTGTGTTTAGGTATTGCAATGGCTTCTGGAGCACCATTGTTTTCTGGAATTATTTCTGGAATTATTGGAGGAATAGTTGTAGGATATTTGAGCCAGTCACATATTAGTGTATCTGGGCCAGCTGCTGGTTTAACAGCAATTATCCTTACTGCAATTACCGATTTGGGAGCTTTTGACGTATTCTTAACCGCAGTTTTTATTGCTGGATTAATCCAGTTAGGGTTAGGTTTCTTAAAAGCAGGAAGTATCTCTAATTACTTTCCTACTAATGTTATCGAAGGTATGCTTGCTGGTATCGGAATTATTATTATTCTGAAACAATTGCCACATGCATTTGGATACGATGCTGATTTTGAAGGAGATCAGGCATTTGTTCAAAGTGATGGAAGTAACACAATTTCTTCTTTGTTTGAAATCTTCAACCATATTCATATGGGAGCTGTTATCATTACTTTAATCTCTTTTGTAATATTAATTGCTTGGGATAAGGTTTCTTTCCTGAAAAAACTTAAATTAATTCCTGGAGCTCTTGTAGCAGTAATTGCAGGGATCATTTTAAATGAAATTTTCATTTCATCAGGAAGCGCTTTTGCTATTGGGAAAGAACATTTAGTATCATTGCCAATTCCTACTTCATTTGAAGAATTTAAAGCAATTATTGTAACGCCTAATTTTGCAGGAGTAACTAATCCTCAAGTTTGGGTTGTAGGTTTAACGATTGCTATTGTAGCTTCTATCGAGACATTATTATGTATCGAAGCATCAGATAGAATGGATGCGCAAAAGAGATATACAAATACTAACGTTGAGCTTAAAGCACAAGGTATCGGAAACATGGTAAGTTCACTTTTAGGAGGTTTACCTATGACATCAGTTGTTGTAAGATCTTCGGCAAATAATAATGCTGGAGCAAAATCAAAAATGTCTGCAATTATCCATGGTGTTTTGTTATTGATAAGTGTATTGGCAATTCCAGTAATATTAAATAAAATCCCATTAGCAACTTTGGCTACTATATTAATATTAGTAGGTTATAAACTAGCTAAGCCTGCAACTTTTATACACTTCTGGGAAAAAGGAAAATACCAATTTGTACCGTTTGTTGCAACTTTAGTATTTGTTGTAGCGACAGATTTACTTAAAGGTGTTGCTATTGGAATTGTAATTAGTGTAATTTTTGTTTTAAGAGGAAACTTAAAAAGAGCTTACAGTTTCAAAAAAGAAGAATACGAAGATGGAGATGTAATTCATATAGATCTTGCTCAAGAAGTTTCTTTCTTGAATAAAGCGGCTATCAAGCTTACTTTGAACTCTGTTCCAGAAAATTCAAAAGTAATTATCAATGCACAGGACACAGTGTATATTGCTCACGATATTCTGGATTTAATAAAAGAGTTTAAAGAAACCAGAGCAGTTGATCAAAACATTAAGGTGAAACTTAAAGGATTTAAGAAAGCTTACGAGTTAGAAAACACACCAGATTTACCTAATCATGTATCTATAGAGCATTATTATGATGTTGCAAAAAGAGCTATGGTTAAAAGAACAGAAAAAGAGAAGTTTTAAATAAGTTGGTTAAATAAAGCTGTAGGGAAGTGTTTATTGAGGATTAAAAATAAGTAACTTTACGAGAACCTTTTTGGAGTCCTCATAAACACTGAAATACTCAGCAACAAAAAATTAAAAAAAAATGAAAGAGTTTTATAAACAAATATTAGAAAATAATAAAAAGTGGGTTGAAGATTCATTAGCTAAGGATCCTAATTTTTTCGCAGATTTAGCCAAAGGACAAACTCCACCATTATTGTGGATTGGTTGTTCTGATAGTCGTGTTCCGGCAAATGAAATTATTGGTGCAAAACCAGGAGAAGTTTTTGTACACAGAAATATTGCTAACATGGTTGTTCACTCAGATATGAACATGTTAAGCGTTTTAGATTATGCAGTAAATGTTTTAAAAGTTAAGCACGTAATTGTTTGTGGACATTATGGTTGTGGTGGTGTAAAAACAGCAATGGGTAACCAATCTGTGGGAATCATTGATAACTGGATTCGTCATATTAAAGACGAGTACCGTTTACATGACAAATACTTAAACTCAATTGAAGACGAAACGGAGCGTTTCAATGCTTTTGTTGAGGTAAATGCTAAAGAGCAAGTTTACAATTTAGCTAAAACTTCAATTGTACAAGGAGCTTGGAAAAATGGACAAGACCTAATGTTACACGGTTGGGTTTATGGTTTAAATTCAGGATTTGTAACAGATTTAAATGTGACTATTAGTTCTAATGATGAACTTGATGATGTTTATCAATTAAGTAATCTATAAAATTTAAAAATCGCCTTAATTAAGGCGATTTTTTTTTTATTCGTTTTCTTCTAAGTTTTCATTAAATGCCGATGGCAATAAGGTAGGGATGAACTTAATTAGTATTGGTAATAATAAGCTTCCGCCTGGAAGTAAGAATATTGTTAATGATGGAATCGTTTTACAGATATCCAATAATTGTTTTTTTATTTTCTTCTTTTCGCTAGGTTCCAGATCTCTACGAGTAGAATAGGCTAGGAGAAGCATTAATTCCTTACTTTGGATAATTTCCTTTATTAACCTGTTTTTATTGCGCTTTATAAGCGTAATAACTCCCATAGTCATTTGATCATAAAAATGTTTTACAGGATTGGAGTAATTAAAATATGGAATCTCTTTTTTATGTTCGTTGATAAAGGCATCCGTACTTTTGATACTTTCGGATACAAATTCATCCGATACATTTAAGATATTAGCCAATGTATGTAAAAAATAAGCTTCTTCATTCTCTACAACACCATCACTCCACAAAGCCATTCCAGCCATATCTATTAAATAGTATCTTTCTAATTCATTAGAAAAATGGTGTAATTGTAAATTTTCTAAAGTTCCAACTGTAACTTTTGAAAATTTGCTGTAGCGTATCGATGCCTCAAAAAGTTTAATCAGTAAATCATCGTATTGAGATTTATTGGTTTTGGTTTTTAATGCCAATGCCACAATGCTCATTACCGTTTCTTCTATTTTCTTAAGATATTTTTCGGGAATAGACCCATGTATAAGATATTGGCGAAAAGCTAAAACATCTATAAACAAAAGAGCATTTGTAACTAGATGAGAGAAGTTTTTGCTAATAATACTGTCGTTGGTCTGAACTCGTTCATCGATTATATTCTCTAATGTTAGAGAATCACTACTTTTTGGGAGTAATATCTTGAAGAGGTTAAAACCTTCAGGATTCATTTGATTGTAAAAAGCTAATGCTTCTGTAATAAAACGTTCTGAATTAGTATCATTTTTGGTAAGGGAATAAATGCCGAATAAAGTGTTTAATAAAGCTACTTTTGAAATTTCGGTTTTAAACCAACCTTTTATTTTTATAGGAACAGGAGTTTCTATTGTTATTATATGTCCATAAATAAATCCTGTTGCTCTAACTTTTTGGTAAAAGGAATTGCTAGTTTCAGTAACTACTTTTTCTTGGAACTTTTGTTCACTAAAAAATTTATCTATCCAACCAGTTGCCGAAGGGTTAATCATTACTTTAATTTGAAGCTACAAAGCTATCTTTTTTTATGATTTGAATATTGATTAAAATTAAAAAACCATCTTACTTTGTGAATAAAATGGTTTTTTAATTAAAGTTTTTATTTTATAATTGCAGAACAAGCTACTCTTGCACCAGCATTACCTGTTGGTTGAGTCGTAAAATCATCTGGATCTTGGTGTACAATTAATCCTTTTCCTAATATATCTTTAGTTGCATCTCCACAACCAATGCACCATTCGTTTGTTGTTAACGTAATTGTACCGTTTCCTTTATCATCTGCAGTAAAGTTTCCGATATCTCCTTTATGATATTCTCCAACACCCCATTTTCCGTGTTTTTTAAATGTTGGATTCCAGTGTCCACCAGCAGAAGTTCCATCAGCAGCAGAACAATCTGATTTTTCATGAATGTGTATTGCATGAACTCCTGGTTTTAAACCACTAATTTTTGCTACAAAAGTTACTTCTCCTTTTTTCTCTACAAAAGTTGCTGTACCAGATACCGAACTGTTACTTTTAGGTTCAAGTGCGATGGTTAATTTTTTAGAATCATCAGTATTATTTTTGGTTTTACATCCGATAATAACTGCAGCAATTACTACAAGAGATAGAATTATTTTTTTCATAATTATGTGTTTTTGATTAAATCTAAAGTAAAGTTAGTTTAAAATTATTGAATGAAAATCATCTGAAAGTTAAAATACATTTCTGTATTAAGTAAAAAATAAGTTTAAATTTACAAAAGAAGATGAAATATTGCTTAAATTCGTGTTTATATATTTAATAGTAAATAATGCTAAACTTGTTCATTGATAATTGTTTGTAAAACTTAAAACTTTAAATTATGATAAAAAAAATAGCAATGTTCGCTGCAATTGGAATTGTTTTATTTTCTTGTAATTCTGCTCAAAATAAAACTGCAACAAAAGATTCTGAATCAAAACTTAATGGTACTTGGGAGTTAAACTATGTAACTGGGCCAAGAATTACCTTTGATGGTTTATATCCTAATAAAAAGCCAACAATAACTTTTGATACGAAAGAAAATAGAGTTTCTGGAAATAATAGCTGTAACTCTTTTACAGGAAAATTAAATGTAGATGGTAATAGCATCAATTTTAGAGATGGATTGGCAACTACTAAAATGATGTGTCAAGGCAATCAAGGTGAACAGGTTTTTATGGATGCTTTGCAAAAGATAACTTCATATGATGTTACTGATGATGGTAAAACCTTGAATTTTATTTCTGGTGATATTGCAACGATGCGTTTCGTTAAAAAATAAATTAATCAATACTTTTTGCTCACATTCAATATTTTGTTGAAGCTAGTTTCTTGTGATGTAATAAAGCCAATTGAGAATAAATCAATAAAAATATTATAAATTTTAAATCTTAAATTATGAAAAAGTTCCTTATCGCATTGTTATTGGTAGTTTCAGGAAGTTCTTTTGCTCAATCTTTAGCAAAAGAAGATGTAGATGTTATACAGAGTATTTACGGAAAATCAAAATCTGACCTTGTAAAGCAATATATGAATTTGTCAGATGAGCAAACACTAGCTTTTCAAAAAATATATGATGATTATGAAACAGAACGTAAAGCGTTGGGACAAAATATAATTAAGGTAGTTGATGATTATGCTACCAATTATGCTACTCTTACTGATGCTAAAGCTGATGAATTAGCAAAAGGAACATTAAAAAGCAATCTTGGATATGAAAAATTATATGATAAAACATATACTAAAGCCAAAAAGGCAATAGGGGCTATTAATGCAGCTAAATTTATTCAATTAGAGGTTTATTTACAAACTGCAATTCGTGGTCAAATTCTGGATTCTATTCCTTTCATTGGAGAAATTGAAAAATCTAAAGTGAACTAAAAAGGGTAATTTTAGTCCAAAGAAAATGCGTTAACAATTCAAGAAACTGTTAACGCATTTTTATTTTATTGTAATTCTTATTTTTTAGTTTTCAATTCATAAATGGCATCAACCATTCCGCCTTTGAAAGTGTCTAAAGGTAATTCCCAAAACATGATTCCGCCTAATTTTTTATTTATAGCGTATTCTGTTTTTTCTTTTATAGAAGGAAGATCATCTCCAGTAGCAAACATTTGTTCCTTTTCGTTATACCAATATCCTGCTTTTGCTTTATTATCCCAGAAATACTTCCAACCTTTTGCTTCAGTAAAATTTGCTGCATAGTCTCTAAATGGAATACCTTCAATGTGTTCCCCAGATTGGTATAAACCATTATTTATGTTGGCAACATTTTTCCAGACTCTAGTGTAAAAAGCACCACCAATTACTAATTTATTAGCAGGGATTCCCAATTTTAATAAATACTCTACCGCTCTGTCTGTAGATTGAGCGTCTGGAGTTCCGCCATATAAAGGAGCATGGTGACCAGTTACTTTTGAATATCCATTTACTAAATCATAGCTCATTATATTTACGCGGTCTACTAATGGCATAACAATTTTCCATTCTATAGATTCGTCTAAGAATTTCTGAAATCCTCCAGCAGCAAAGCTAAGTTCATGTTTTTTGCCTAAACTTGTACGTAATGCTTTTACAAGTTCAGTAAAGTTTGGTTTATCTGCAGCTTGATATAAATGTCCAGGAAGACCTTCGATTGCTGGATATTCCCAATCTAAATCTAAACCATCAGTTTTAAAATAATCATTTATTTCTTTTACCGATTTAGCAAAAACATTTCTTCCTTGTGCAGTCGAGAAAACTTCAGAACAAGGTTCGCATCCTCCCCAACCACCTAGAGAAAGCATGATTTTAAGCTTAGGATTAGTTTTTTTTAAGCCAACTAAGTGCTTTATAGAAAGAGAATCTTTAGGAGTGTCTACGCTTAGTTTTCCATCTTTTAGGTGACAGAAACTAAAAATTATGTGAGTAAGCTTGCTTACATCATATTGATCAATAAGTTTATCATCGCCAGTGTAATATGCGATAACGTCAATTTTTTTTCCTGATTGCGCAAAAGTGTTCGTGGTAAAACAACACAGAAAAAAGAAAATAATCGGTTTTAATCTTTTCATTTTTTTAAAATTTTTTAGTTTTTAATAGGTTTTTGAATGCTAAATATAGAACATTTCAAACTAAATATTAATTAAATAGATACACAGTATTGACCTAATTTGTTACAGTTTTTGTTTTGTGAAGTAACTTTTCTGGCGTTTTAAGAGAAAAATTATTTCTTTTTCGTTAGATTTACAATTCTTCTGTATACAAATTATCAAAGTTGTATTAATAAAAAACTTCCTCAATCTGAATTTAAAATTTGGATTTACTTTAGATAATAACAGTGAAAAACCATTTTATCATGAATAAATCTACAAGCTCAAAGGTCTTTAAAACCAATTTTACAAAATCTGTTGCATTACCAAGTTTAGCCATCATTATTGCAATCTCATTGTTTTGCATTTTCTTTTCAAAGGATGCAGAGCAGGCACTTAATTTTGCAAAAAACATAATATTTAAAAACTTAAGTTGGCTTTATGTATTACTAGTGACCATTTTTGTTTTGTTTTTAGTCACATTAGCCATTAGTAAATTTGGTAAAATTAAATTAGGTGCAGATGATTCTGAACCTGAATATTCTTTCTTTTCATGGATAGCAATGCTTTTTGCTGCCGGAATGGGAATTGGGTTGATGTATTTTGGCGTAGGGGAAACCATGGCGCATTATGCAACTCCAGCCAACGCTAATTTGGCAGATAATTTACGAGCGAAAGAAGCGCAATTGTACACTTTTTTTCATTGGGGTTTTCACGCATGGTCTATATATGGTGTTGTGGGACTCTCATTAGCCTATTTTACTTATAGACACAATTTACCTCTTGCAATTCGAAGCGGATTTTATCCAATTTTAAAAAGTAAAATTCATGGAAAGTTTGGAAACATTGTAGATGTTTTTGGCCTGTGTAGTACTTTTTTTGGTATTGCAACAACTCTTGGTTTCGGAGTTGTGCAGTTAAGTGCCGGATTAGTAAGTCTTAATATAATTCCAGAATCTAGTTTTAATTACCAAATTATTATCGTTTTGGTGGTTATGATAATTGCTGTTTCTTCGGCGATTTCGGGTTTAGGAAAAGGAGTTAAAAAACTAAGTGAGCTAAACATTATTATGGCCGTTTTATTAATGTTGTTTATACTTGTTTTTGGACCAACTATTTATATTCTAAGTACTTTTACAGAAGGTTTAGGACACTATATAAGTCATTTTATTTCGCTAACGTTTAATACTTATGCCTATGAAAAAGGAAGTCAGGAATGGTTTTCTAATTGGACTATTTTATATTGGGCATGGTGGATTTCCTGGGCGCCTTATGTAGGTTTATTTATTGCTAAAATTTCTAAAGGAAGAACGATACGAGAATTTATTTTGGCGGTATTATTTATTCCTGCCTTTTTTAATTTTTTGTGGATGACTGTTTTCGGGAGTAGTGCCGTATGGATAGATGAGCATATTGCGCATGGTGCCCTAAGTGTATTTGCTAAAAATCCAGATACACTTTTGTTTAATTTCTTTACTTATTTCCCGTTAACCACTTTTTTGAATATTTTATCAATTCTTATTATTTGCGTGTTTTTTATCACATCTGCAGATTCGGGGATTTTTATAATGAATGGTATAGCATCAAAAGGAGCCGTAAATTCACCAAAATGGCAAAGTATATTCTGGGGTGTTTTATTGTCTCTTCTGTCTTTGAGTTTGTTGCATTCCGGTGGTTTGGCTTCTTTGCAGACTATGACATTAATTACCGCTTTGCCCTTCGGAATTATTATGTTGTTGTTGTGTTATAATTTATGGAAAGCGTTAGTTGTAGATAGTGAATACAGTGCTAAAAAATATTCGCATGGAAGTTTAAATTGGAATAATACGAATTGGAGGGAACATTTAGAAAAGATTGTGACTGTCTCTAAAAAGAAAGATATTCATGAGTTTTTGAATGGAACTGTAAAAAAAGCTTTTGAAGAATTAGTGGTTGAATTGGCTAAAAATAATATTGAAGCACATATAAATTCTTTTTCTACTCCTCAGCGAGCTATCGAGTTAGAAATTGAATATGATGAGCTGAGAAACTTTAAATATGGTGTAATGGTTCAGGGGCAAACTGTTTCTGAAACATTGCTAAAGGAAAAAAATACTCCGGATATGGATTTGGAAACTATTTTTCAACCCATTACTTACTTTGGAGATCATCGTAAAGGATATGATATTCAATATTTGACTAAAGATGGAATTATCTCAGATGTTTTGAGGGAATATGAACGTTTTTTAAATTTAAGTTCAGAAGGTGATCATGATTTGATTATGAAGCCAAATAGTTAATTGTTAATTGTGAATGGTTGATTGTTAGTTGTAAAAAAAAACATTTTAATCTTGTAATCTGTGGCAAAAAAATAATTCAAGTTGTTATTAGGTCAATAATGAAGAGACGCACAGCAGTGCGTCTTTTTTTTGTGCAGATATGTTGATGTGTGTCTCTACTGTTTGATAGTAATAAAAAAACCGCACTGTTTTCGGGACAGGTGCGGTTTAAACAAATTAAAATTGACTAAAAACTATTTTTAATTTAGTAGCAGTATTCGTTTTCTGCAACTAATTTTGAAGTAATTGTTTCTCTAAGAGCCACCACATTTGGATTGTTTGTGTATTTTGTAAAACGTTTTAATCCCATTAACATCATACGTTGTTCGTCACCCTCAGCAAAAGAAATAATTCCTTCTTTTCCTTTTGAGTTTACGATATCTACAGCTTTATATAAGTATAATTTTGCCATAGCAATTTGCTCTTGTACTTTTGCTTCTCCTTCTTTTTTAGCTAATTTTTCAGTTCTAAGAATAGTACTTTCAGCCATATAAATTTCGATTAAGATATCAGATGCAGCCATTAATAATTGTTGGTGAGCATCTAAGTCTGGACCGTATTTTTGTACAGCACTTCCAGCAACCATTAAGAATACTTTTTTAAGGTTTGCAACGATTCCTTTTTCCTCAGCAAATAATTCAGAGAAATCTGGAGTGTCAAAAGATGGAATACCCATTAATTCTTCAGATACTTTCATTGCAGGACCTAATAAATCAACATGGCCTTTCATAGCTTTCTTGATTAACATACCAACAGAAAGCATTCTGTTGATTTCGTTTGTACCTTCGTAAATACGAGCGATACGAGCATCTCTCCAAGCACTTTCCATTGGAGTATCTTCAGAGAATCCCATTCCACCAAAAATTTGAATTCCTTCGTCAGCACAATTCTGAACATCTTCAGAAACAGCAACTTTAAGGATAGAACACTCAATAGCATATTCTTCAACACCTTTTAATTCTGCTTCTTGATGCGTAGATCCTTCAGCTTCACGAGCGATAATTCTATCTTCGATATCTTTTGCAGCACGGTAAGAAGCACTTTCTCCTGCGTAACAGTTTGTAGCCATTTCTGCTAATTTAGAACGAATTGCTCCAAATTGAGAAATTGCAGTATTAAATTGGATTCTTTCGTTAGCATATTTTACAGCTCCAGAAGTAACTCTTCTTTGAGCATCAAGACAAGCAGCAGCAAGTTTAATACGACCAACGTTTAAAGCGTTCATTGCAATTTTGAAACCGTTTCCTCTTTCAGAAAGCATATTTTCTACTGGAACTTTGGTATCATTAAAGAAAACCTGACGAGTAGATGAAGCACGAATACCTAATTTGTGCTCTTCTTCATTCATCGAAATTCCATTATCAGCAGTATTTTCTACGATAAATCCAGTAATATTTTTATCATCACCAATACGAGCAAAAACGATAAATACACTACAAAAACCTGCGTTAGAAATCCACATTTTTTGTCCTGTAATTTTGTAGTGAGTTCCGTCTTCAGATAAAACTGCTTTAGTTTTTCCTGAGTTTGCATCAGATCCAGCTCCTGGCTCAGTTAAGCAATAAGCTCCAAACCATTCTCCTGAGGCTAATTTAGGAACGTATTTTTTCTTTTGTTCTTCAGTACCATATAAAGTAATTGGCATAGTTCCGATACCTGTATGAGCACCAAAAGCAGTTGAGAATGAACCTGTAGCTCCAGAGATATAATCACAAACTAACATAGTCGATACGAATCCCATTCCTAATCCACCGTATTCTTCTGGAACAGCAACTCCTAAAAGTCCAAGTTCACCAGCTTTACGCATACTTTCTTCTGTAAAAGCGTAATCTTTTTTCTCGAAACGATTTTTGTTAGGCCAAATTTCTTTGTCTACAAACTCCTTTACAGAGTCACGCATCATTAATTGCTCTTCCGAAAAATCTTCTGGTGTAAAGATGTCTTCGCACTTTGTTTCTTTAACTAGGAATTGACCTCCTCTTGTTTTGTCTGACATGGCTATATTTATTTTTTAAGATGATAGATAATAGACGAATAGATGATAGACGTCAAATTATTAATTATTTATTTAATGTATTTTGAAATGACATTGTTGCTTTTTGAAACTCCTCAATCTTTATTTCAATCTGATTCAAGAATTCGTCTGTTAAATATTTTCTATGATTTGCTAATAAAAGTTGTGTTTGTAATTCAAAAGATGAGCCTAGAGATATATCTAGAAAATGACTGAAAGATTTATTAGTTCTACTTGATCCTTCAGCTATGTTTGAAGGCATCGAAACTGTTGACCGATCCATTTGACTTTTTAATCCAAATTTTTCAGAAATTGGAAATGTATCTGTTAAGTCTAAAATTACTTTAGACACATCCATTGCCATTTGCCAAATCTTTAATTTTTTGAAATTATGTCTTTTAAATTCGGTCATCTGTTTTTATCTCGTAAAAGTCTATTATCTATTCGTCTTTCATCTTTTAGTCTCTCTTACAACACCTCGTAAATCCCAGCACTTCCTTGTCCAGTTCCTACACACATAGAAACGATTCCGTATTTACTACCTCTGCGTTTCATTTCGTCGAATAATTGAACAGAAAGTTTAGCACCAGTACAACCTAGTGGGTGACCTAAAGCAATTGCTCCACCATTTACGTTTACGATATCAGGGTTTAAACCTAACTCACGAACAACGGCTAATGATTGAGAAGCAAAAGCTTCGTTTAGCTCAACTAAATCAATATCTTTTAATTGTAATCCTGCTTGTTTTAAGGCTTTCGGAATTGCTTTTACAGGACCAATACCCATAATTCTTGGTTCAACACCAGATGAAGCAAAGTTCACTAATCTTGCAATAGGCTCAAGGTTTAATTCTTTTACCATATCCTCGCTCATGATTAAAACAAAAGCAGCACCATCACTCATTTGAGAAGAGTTACCAGCAGTTACACTTCCGTTAGCAGCAAAAACAGGTCTTAAGCCTGCCAAAGCTTCTTTAGAAGTTCCAGCACGAGGACCTTCGTCTTTATTTACGATGTATGATTTAGTTTCTTTTTTACCATTTTCATTAATGAAAGTTTGCTCAACAGTAATCGGAACGATTTGTTTGTCGAATTTACCTTCAGCTTGCGCTTTTAATGCTTTGATATGAGAGTTATAAGCAAACTCATCCTGGTCTTCTCTAGAAATTTTATATTGGTTTGCAACCGCTTCAGCAGTTAATCCCATTCCCCAGTAATAATCTTCGTGACCTTCGGCAGCAAGTTTGTAATCCGGAGTTGGTTTGTAACCTCCCATCGGAATAAAACTCATGCTTTCGGCACCACCAGCGATGATACAATCTGCCATTCCTGATTGGATTTTTGCAGTTGCCATTCCGATAGTTTCTAATCCAGATGCACAGTAACGGTTTACAGTTACACCAGGAACATCTTCTACTTTTAATCCCATAAGAGAAATTAAACGACCAACGTTCAAACCTTGTTCAGCTTCTGGCATGGCATTTCCTACCATAACATCATCAATACGTTTTTTGTCAAAATCAGGCAATTCATTCATCATAAACTGAATGGTTTCTGCAGCTAATTCATCAGGTCTTTTAAATCTAAAAACTCCTTTAGGTGCTTTTCCTACCGCAGTACGGTATGCTTTTACTATATATGCTGTTTTCATTTGTTTTGTTTTTAAGAGTATAGAAGATAGAGTATAGAAAATAGACTTTACCAAGTCTGAAATCTATATTCTATTCTCTTTGTTCTATTTTCTAATTTCTTAGTGGTTTTCCTTTAGTTAACATATATTGAATTCTTTCCAATGTTTTTCTTTCAGTACAAAGAGATAAGAAAGCTTCACGTTCGATATCCAATAAATATTGCTCAGATACTAAAGTAGCTTCAGATAAATCACCACCAGCCATTACGTAAGCAAGTTTGTTGGCAATTTTCTTATCATGCTCAGAGATGTATTTTCCAGCTTCCATTTGATCTGTTCCTACTAAGAACATTCCAAGAGCTTGTTTTCCTAATACTTTTACATCTGTTCTTCTTATTGGTTGAGTATAACCAGCTTCAGCCATTAACAATGCATGTTTTTTAGCTTCGGCAATCTGACGATCTTTGTTTATTACAATAATATCTTTACCATGTTGAAGAAGTCCAGTATCAAAAGCTTCGTAACCAGAAGTAGATACTTTTGCCATAGCAATAGTTAAGAAATACTCCTGAAGAACGTTTAATTCCACATCGTTTTTACGGAAAAGGTCAGATGCTCTCAAAGCCATTTCTTTAGATCCACCACCACCAGGAAGTACACCAACACCAAATTCAACTAATCCCATGTAAGTTTCAGCAGCAGCTACAACCTTATCAGCATGTAAGCTCATTTCGCATCCACCACCAAAAGTCATTCCGTGAGGCGCTACAACAACAGGAATTCCTGAGTAACGTACACGCATCATAGTGTCTTGGAACATTTTGATAGCCATATTCAACTCATCATATTCTTGTTCAACAGCCATCATAAAAATCATTCCGATATTAGCACCTACAGAAAAGTTTGCAGCTTGGTTACCAATAACTAAACCTTGATATTCTTTTTCAGATAAGTCGATTGCTTTATTGATAGCTTGTAGTACATCGCCACCAATTGTATTCATTTTAGATTGGAATTCTAAGTTCAAGATTCCATCTCCTAAATCTTGGATAATTGCTCCACTATTACTCCAAACTTTTTTGCTTTCGCGAATGTTGTTTAGGATGATAAATGAATCTTGTCCAGGAACTTTAGTTTGAGATTTTGTCGGAATGTTGTAAAAATAAGTAGCCCCTTCTTTTACAGTATAAAAGCTTTTGCTTCCAGAAGCTAACATATCATTTACCCATGCAGCAGGAGCTAACCCCTCAGCTTTCATGATTTCGATTCCGTTTTCGACACCAATAGCATCCCAAATTTTGAAAGGACCATTTTCCCATCCGAAACCAGCTTTCATAGCATCATCAATTTTATATAATTCGTCTGAGATTTCAGGAATTCTGTTTGATACATAAGCAAACATTCCAGCGAAACTCTTACGGTAGAATTCTCCCGCTTTATCTTTTCCTTTAACCAACACTTTAAAACGATTGATAGGTTTATCGATAGTTTTAGTTAGTTCAAGCGTAGCAAAATTTGCTTTTTTAGCAGCACGATATTCCAGAGTATCTAAATCAAGAGTAAGGATATCTTTATCTACTTTTTTGTAGAAACCTTGTCCTGTTTTACTTCCTAACCAATTATTCTCCATCATTTTTGTGATGAAATCAGGAAGTTTAAACAATTCGTGTTGCTCATCAGTTGGACAGTTTTCATAAATACCATTAGCAACGTGTACTAATGTATCTAAACCAACAACATCAACTGTACGGAAAGTAGCCGATTTTGGACGACCAATAACTGGGCCAGTCAATTTATCAACTTCTTCTATAGTTAATCCCATTTCTTTAACTAAGTGGAATAAACTTTGGATTCCGTAAATACCAATTCTGTTTCCTATAAACGCTGGAGTATCTTTAGCAACAACAGATGTTTTTCCTAAAAATTTAGAACCGTATTCGTTTAAGAAATCCAATACTTCAGTTGAAGTTTTTGGACCAGGAATAATTTCAAATAATTTTAAGTAACGCGCAGGGTTAAAAAAGTGAGTTCCGCAGAAGTGTTGTTGAAAATCTTCGCTTCTACCTTCACTCATAAAATGAATCGGAATACCAGAAGTGTTAGATGTTACTAAAGTTCCAGGTTTACGGAATTTCTCGATTTGTTCAAAAACTAGTTTTTTAATATCAAGACGTTCTACAACAACTTCTATAATCCAATCAACATTGGCAATTTTTGCCATATCATCAGTCGTATTTCCAGTCGTAATTCTATTTGCGAATTTCTGACTGTAAATAGGAGAGGGCTTAGATTTTAATGAGTTAGCAAGATGTTCGTTTACAACTCTGTTTCTTACGACTTTGCTGTCTAGAGTTAAGCCTTTTTTAGTTTCGGCCTCTGTTAACTCACGGGGAATGATGTCTAGGAGTAAAACTTCCACACCAATGTTAGCAAAATGACAAGCTATTCCTGAACCCATAATTCCGGATCCAATTACGGCAACTTTTTTAATTGTGCGTTTCATTTTCTATTTTTTCTGTTTGATTAAATATATTTTTATCTTGTATTAATTCATTTATGATTTCTGCCACCTCAATAAAATGTTTTAATTTTTCTTCAGAAACGTGGTTTCTAACTGTTTCATTAAATTTCAAGACAGTATTTTTAGATAAGTCTCTTTTTTCTTTTCCAAATTCAGTTAGATAAATCAAAACACCTCGGCCATCGGTTGGATTTTTCTTGCGAACAATCAATCCTTTGTCTTCCATAGATTTAAGCGTTCTGGTTAAGCTAGTAGCTTCCATACCCATTCTGGGACCTAATGCTGTCGATGGGGTACCTTCCTCTTTATCGATGCTTAATAAGGCAAAACCAGTTGCCATTGTCGCATCATATTTTGCAGCCTCTTCATTGTACATTCTTGATACAGCCTGCCAGGTCGCTCGTAAAATATAATCTATAGTTTTTTCTTTCATTTGGTAGATCGTATTTGTTTATTTAATTTTAATGTGAAATACATTAGATAATATTCTTTACATTAATTTAAATCGAATTCGTTTTTGGCAACTATATCGATTTCAAATATAATAAAAAAATATTATGCATGCATAGTATTTCTAAAAATATTTTTTGGTTATTTTAAAATTTGTTATGAAATAGAACTTGTTAAGCTCTGTTTTTGAATGAAATATAATATTTTTTTTTGAAATTTTAGTTATTATAATATGCTAAAAATAAAATCATTACAGTAAATTAAGGATTTAGATTATTATATCTTGAAAGATAATTCTTCGATTTAAAAACAAGAGCAATCAATCATCATATTTAAGTAAAGCTTTCCTAAGTTTATCTTTTATTCGCAAACGCAAACCATTGGGGCTAATAACTTCCAGTCCGTCTCCAAACCCCAAAAGCAAACGCTCAAATTCATAATTAGTTTTAAGCTTTAAAGTAATTACAATACTTCCGTCTTCATTTTCTTTTTCCAGTTTTTGCGAAGCATGAAAAGGTTTTGTCAAAACATAAGGAGCATTATCTTTATCAATCCAGAGTTCAATTTTTTTAGCATGCATTCCTTGGTTTACCGTAACCCCAACCACATCTTTATAAAATTCTTCGGCATCAAAGTTTTCTTCTATATAAGGTAGCGTAAAATCAAAATCGATGCTGGTAATTCGGTCAAGGGCCAAATTGGTTATCGGTTGAGAACCTTTTTTCTTTCCAACCAAAAACCAACGATTATTAAACTCTTTTAAAATAAAAGGATGAAAAAAGAATTTTTGTTCCTCTCTCGATTTAAAAGATTTATAAGTAATAACTAGAACAATCTTCTTGACAATAGCCTGATAAATTTCGTCTAGATAATGCAAACCTTTAAGATTCTCGTTTTTATCCAAATAAATAACCGAATTGGTATGCGATTTCTCCGAATAGATTTTATCCTCCAATCGCTGTAAAATATCCGAAACATCGCTAAACAAAGAGAAATCCTTAAATTGTTTTAGCATCGATACCGTTTCGGTTAGGACATTCATATCCGTTTCTGTAAGCGGAATATCGGTAATCGAGAAATCTTCCTCGTCATACTTATAAAACTTCTTATCATATACGACAATAGGAGCATTATACCCCAATTTCTCACTTCGCATAAGTTGAATATCCATTTGTATAGTCCGCTTGCTTATACGGTTTTCGCGACCTTCATATTCAAATAAAGCATCCGAACAAGCCTCGATTAAATCATCGAGAGTCCAAGTACGATATTGATTCTGCAAGCATTTATCGATTGTTTTATAGCGTATTAAAGCATTCTTGTTTTGTGACATATTATATTTTTTGTCGTTGAGACACTAAGTTTTTTTTTGGCAGATTAAACAGATTTTTTTGAATCATTTTAATCCTTTAATCTGTGGCTTAAAAACTTTGTGACTTTCTGTCTTTGCTAAATTAATTTGGGCAATAATTATTTGGGCGTGTCCCTTCGGGTCGGGCTTTTCGTTTCAATCTTTTGTTTTTTAAAGGAAAAAACAAAAGGATTTTCACTACAATCCCTCACGCAAAACAACTTTTGTGATAAAAATAAGTCTAATGATCTTTGTACGCAAGAGGTTTGCGTACAAAAAATAGATTTTTATAATAAAATGAAATTATACTTTAAAAATAGAAAGGTTATTGATGTTCAGATTCATAAGAAAAAATGCTAATATTTTGAATATTATTCATTTTAAAAATTAAAAAAATAAGGGATTATTACTAGTGTTCCCTTTGATTTCAAAAAAAACGCACATACTTTTGCCACCTTAAAAAATTGATTTACACTATATGGGGAAACTTTACTTATTACACCTACATTTTTTTTTTATAATTACAAGTTCAGTTTATGGATTTAATACAACTGATAAAAGTAATTTCCCCACTAACAAAGATTATAAGAGTCTAGTTTTACCACCCAATGTCGATTTTAATTTTACCAATGACGGAACTTGTTCTGGAACCCCAGTAACATTTAATCCAGTTGTAAGTGGTATTGCCCCTTATACCTATCAATGGGATTTTGGCGATGGGAGCACATCTACAAATAATAATCCAAACCATACATTTAATGCAGTTGGTTGCGGAATTCAAAACTTTAGCGTAAGCTTAACCGTTACAGATGCCAATGGTGCATCAAATACAATAACAAAAACTATTTCGGTAAAGGAAAAACCAGATTTAAAATTCGGAAATACAAATGCTCCGGGCTCACTCAAGCCTTTTGAGCGATGCGGAGACAATAATTCTAATCCTAAATACAGTATTAGTGTTGCAAATAATTCGGCTTCAGTAGGATGTATTACATCTTATAATGTAGATTGGGGCGATGGTAATTCCGAAACTAATGTTACTTTTCCTAAAATACACGAGTACCAGAAATTAGGTTCTTTTAATATGGTAATAACGGGAATAGGAAATAATGCTTGTAGCAACTCTATTACCTATGTAGTTAAAAATTCCAATAACCCAATCGGAGCACTTATAGCTCCAGGTAATACAATCAATTTATGTATACCAGTAGATCCAATGCAATTTGCTATTGGCTCATGGGGACTCAATCCATCAGATACTCAATATTATGTTAATTATGGAGATGGAACAAACGATACTTATTCGCAAGCGCAATTAGAAAGTTCTCCTTATTATAATTCGGCAAATCCAGAAGCTTCGCGCAATTTCCCTATACCACATAAATATATTAGAGCAAATTGTGATACTAACGGAAGTACGGTTAGCTTAACAATAATGACATCTTGTGGAACCACAGATCTTAAGGCAGGGCCAATAAAAATATTAGACGTACCCCAACCAAATTTTAGCGTACAAAGCATAGCATGTGTAAATTCAGCTGTTAGTTTTAGTAATTATACTTATGCGGGATATACTAATAATTGTAGCACATTTAATGTTTATACGTGGGATTTTGGTGACGGAACTACTTCTAGAGATGTTAATCCTTATCACGCATATTCTGCGCCAGGTAAATACACAATAAAACTAAATGCAACAACACCTTGTGGAGTTGGTGTAGAGACAACAAGAACTATTTGTGTTGAGCCTGTATTGCAGCCAGACTTTACTTTTGGTAATGCGTGTGCTTCAACCAATGTGCAAATAACTAATACTACAGACACAAGTTTTAGTTGCGGAACCGAGAGTTATTATTGGGATGTTACTAATTACTACGAAGGATATTGTGGTAAAGAATCAGTACCAGGATTAGGAAGAGGACAGTGGAATTTTGCAAATGGAACTTATTCATCATCAAAGGATCCTGTTTTTAACTTTACAATGCCGGGAACTTATTACGTAAGGTTAACAACTAGAAATTCTTGCGGAATAGTGCGAGAGATTATAAAAGCAATTCCAGTAAAAAAACCGCCAGTTACGACTCTAAAACCAATTTCAGATTATTGTAATTCGGCAACAATAAACCCAGTAGGAACAGTAGAAGAAACTTGTTCACCAAGTTCAGAAATTACTTATCTATGGACTTTTGTAGGAGGAACACCATCTACATCTACATTACTTAATCCAGGACCAATAAATTATACGACTAGTGGTAAGTATGAAGCTATCTTTAGTGTTAGTAATAGTTGTGGAACTACAACAAAAACAGCCCCTTTTTCTGTAGATTTAGTGTTATCTCCAGTTATAAAGGATAAAACAGTAAAAATATGTAGCGGTAATAGTTTTCAGATTACGCCAGTTACAAACGGGATAGATAATGTACCTGCAGGAACAACCTATGTTTGGTCTACGCCAGTAATTTCTCCGGCAGGAGCGGTGAGTGGTGCGAGTGCGCAAGGAACACCAAGAACAAGCATCGGCCAGACATTAGTAAATAACACGCCCATTCCGGCAACAGTAACCTATACGGTTTCGCCAATATCTACAGTTTGCCCTGGGCCTAATTTTACAATTACAGTAACAGTAGATCCATTAATAAGTGTAAAAGAAACAATAAAAAATAGCACGTGTTTTGGTGCAAACGATGCATCTATTGCAATAAATGTAACAGGAGGAATTCCTTTTGCAACAGCAATTCCTTATACATTTATCTGGACAGGTCCTAACGGGTTTACAAGTACCGATAAAGATATTTCTAATTTAAAACCCGGAGGATATAATTTAAGAGTTGGCGATAATGGCAATTGTCCATTTTCAATGACCTATTATGTCAGTGAGCCAGGGCTATTCCAATTTTCAGATGGTAAAAACGATATAACTTGTTTCGGGGCAAATAACGGAAATATCAACCTATATGTAACAGGAGGAACGCAACCCTATACTTATGTATGGACAAAAGACGGAAATCCATACAGCGCAACTACAGGAAACCCTAGCAATCTAGGGCCAGGAGTTTATGGAGTTACAATTACCGAAGTTAATAATTGTAATATACTTAAAGGTAGCTATACAATCATCGAGCCACCACTATTAAAGGTAAAATGGGAAAGCCAAGTAGATATTTTATGTTACGGATATTATACTGGTGAAATTAATGTAAGTACAACAGGTGGTCGATTTACCGAAACATCGCCAGGAGTTTTTAATTACAGATATAGCTGGACTGGACCAAACGGATTTAGAAGTAATCTTCAGAATTTAAAAAATTTAGCAGCAGGAACTTATGATTTAACCGTTACAGATAATTCAGGATGTACTGATAAACTGAAAGTTGTATTACTACAAAATGATGAAATAGTTCTAAATTACAGTAAAACCGAAATTGCCTGTTATAATTATGCCAATGCATCGATTACTATTAATAGTATAAAAGGAGGAGTTCCGTTTGCAACAGGAGATCCATATATTATAAAATGGAGCAATTTAGGAACAGGCTTGGTACAAAACAATTTGTCAGCAGGAACTTATATTATTACCATTACAGATGCATTAGGTTGTCCTAAAGTATTTCCTATAGTAATAGATAATGCGCCAGTTTTTACCATAAACCCAGATGTAAAGAACGTTTCATGTTTTGGTGCAAATGATGGTCATATCCGATTAAACCTTATAGGCGGAAAAGCACCCGTTTCTTTAGTTTGGGATGATAACTCTACAGCAGGAATCGAACGTAATAATATAGGACCAGGAAAATATAGCGTAACAATTACCGATGGTAAAGCATGTGTAATAAAAGAAACCTTTATTATAATAGAGCCATTGTTGCTAGAATTAAGAGCCGATGTTTTAAATCCGTTAGATTGTGTTGATGCTAATACAGGAGAAATCAACTTAGTTGTAACAGGAGGACAGCCACCATTTAACTACTCTTGGTCTAATGGCGCAAAAACCGAAGACTTAACTAAACTTCCACCGGGTACTTATGCAGTTACCGTTACTGATGCCAATGGTTGTAAAAAATCAGAAGAATGGAAAATTACTCGATTCGATCAACTTACACCAACAATCGAAGTCTTAACAGATTTTGATTGTAATACCAAGTACGTACACCAAACCTATGTAGGACACGTAAAAGGAGGGATTCCACCATATACCTTAAAATGGTCAGATGGTGTTGTTTCAGGGCCTAATAACGAGATAATGAATACCGAAAATAATGGATTAATCATATTTACTGTTACCGATAGTTTTGGTTGTACAGCCGATTTTCCATATAATGTTAATAAACCAGTTTTAGGAATAGCCAATTATTCTACAAGCTCATACAGCAAAGATGTTTATGACTTGTATTCTATTTACGACCCAATTTTATTTACAAACTTGGCAACAGGAGATTTTACAAATATATCTTGGGATTTTGGAGATGGAAATTTTTCAAACGAAGAAAATCCAAAACATATCTATACCAGAGAAGGAACTTATACAATAAAACAAACGGCGACATACCCTTTTGGATGTCAATATAGTTACACCTCTACAATAATAGTCGAAAAAGGATATAGTTTAGTAATGCCAAATGCTTTTACGCCAAATAATGACGGTTATAACGACACCTTTGCACCCGTATTTTTAGGTTTAGAAAACATCACCCTCGATGTTTATGATACTTGGGGAGGAATTGTATACTCCGAAACAGGAAAAAATATTAGTGGATGGAACGGGCAGATAAAAAATCATCCAGCCGAAAACGGAAACTATTATTTTAAAATCACGGCAAAAACCTTTTACAACCATACAGTAACCGAAAAAGGAGCATTCACATTACTTAAATAAAAGCAACAGATTACAATGAGATTAAAACTATATATTACAATAATTATTACCTGTTGCTTTTTTTCGGAAACGAGAGCGCAAGACCCAATTTTTACACAATATTTTTTAATTCCCGAAACACTAAATCCAGGTTTTTCTGGATTTATGGAAACAACATATGCAGGTATTGTCCACCGCGAACAATGGCCAGATTTAGATTTAAAAATAGATACCGATTATGCATTTGTAAATACTTGGAACGAGAATATAAATAGCGGTTATGGTATAAGTGTTTTAAATCAAAGAGAAAACCTGACCAAGTATAATTACACACAAATAAATGCCAATTATGCTTATAGGGTAAAACTAAATGATAGTTGGTATTTTAGACCAGCTATCGAAGCAGGTTTCGGATTAAAATCATTTGCATTTCAAAACCTATTGCTAGAGGATCAAATTAATATAAGAACAGGAGTTATAAATTCAAGTTCAATGGATCCAATGTTAAAAAACGATAAAGTCAGCTTTTTCGATTTCTCAGCAGGAATGGTTTTTAATACCGAAAGTCTATGGATTGGTTTATCAATGAAACACCTTAACAGACCCAATATTTCCTTTGCTTCAAACGGAAATGTACCTCTGGATACGTTCTTCTCTTTAAGTTCGGGTTACGAATTTCTTCTGGCAGATTATGTCGATGTATTATTCCTTCCGTATGAAACCAAATTGCTTATTACCTCAAATTATATGCAACAAGGGCGTTATAATCGATTTGATTTAGGAACATCAATCCAGTTCGAAAAAATATTTTTTGGAGCAACAGCAGTTACCAATCCATCAAAAAACGGAATAAACAGAGAGTTACTTACCTCAATAAATCTTTTTACAGGACTACAATATCAGAACCTAAAATTAGGACTTTCTTACGATGTAAATACATCAAACATGGGGAGAACAGGAGGTGTTTACGAAATCTTGTTAACCTACCAATTTAACCTAAGTGTAAAATGTTTTGGTTGTCCTAATTATACAGGACGATAAACAGGAAGTTATTTATTGAATTACAGTTTTTAGCCTAATAAGGGCGTGTCCCGCCGAAAAAGGCGGGTCGGGCTTTCCGTTTCAATCTTTTGTTTTTTAAAGGAAAAAACAAAAGGATTTTCACTACAATCCCTCACGCAAAACCGATAATAGAATAAACTACCGTTTTTATTTTGTTGTAAACGATTTGTTTTTCGTTCCCAATTTTCCGTAGAGACGCACCGTAGTGCGTCTAACACTTTGTAGATAATCCTTACGTAGACGCACTACGGTGTGTCTCTACATTAATAATGAAATCTCTTTTTCGATATTCATTCTTGCTTTCTCCTCATATAAATTTCTGAATTCCTCCGTCTGGAAAATATATTCATTCTCAAGGAAATGTTTTAAAGCTTTCGCACGTCCTGGTTTATAGAGAAAATCAGGATAAATGCGATATTCTTTTCTGATTTGTTCAAAATAAATTTGATAATCCTCCCAATCTCGGGCGAGAATCTTCAAATCAAAATCAATTAACCAATTGATATCTTCAATTTCATTATGCTGATGAAGTTGCGTCGCACAAATAGCATCAAAAACCAATTGTTTATTAAAACTGATATTTTTAGGTAAAATCGATAATGTATATTCAGCACTTTTCAGTTCATTATCTTTTTTAGAACTCTTATACACATAATCATGATAAAAAATAGAAAATAATATTTCATCAGGATTCCGAAGTTTGTCTTGATATGTTTCAAAACTTAAAATCATATCCGTTATATGCGATAAGTTGTGATAATGCCTTGATTTACTAGAATACGCCTTTTCCAAATCTGACCAATTTTTCTGAATCTCATTCTCTTTAAAACCAATATTTAAGAGTAATTCTCTATACTTTTCTTTTAAATCCATAAGGCTAATTTACATAAAAATAGAATTATTTTTTATTACGCAAAATAATTGCGTAGTGCTTCTGAAATCTTTGTATCATCAAATTAAGATAATTAACATTGAGAAATACTTTTCCATACCCGTATTATATTTATGGTTCAGATGATTCTACAGACAAGGATGTGATTATTGTTGTTCCAAAAGAAGAAATGCCTAAAACGCAAGAAGAAAGAAAAAACAAAGTACTTTTCCTTTCTAAAGAATATAATTTGAATTGGAATGCAACCTTAGCCGTTATTGAATATGGAAAAATTTCAGATACTATTTTTACAAAATCATGGATAGATTCGCTCAATAATGCATTATTAGAAACGTATAGTTTCCATCAGCAAGATTATCCTTTATTGGTAACCGAAAAGCATATAAGAAATAAAACGTTGGCAATTTATAAAGCCGTTCGGACAGTTTTGACAATGTTGACGCGAACAGAATACCGAACTCAGATTCGCCCCATTATAAAAGGAATCCATGATTTTAATCTGAAATTGGAAGCACTTGGCAAAATAGATTTTGTTTCACTTTCAGAATTCAATCAAAAGAATACAAGAGATTCTGATATTTGGAAAATTATAGCTTTTTATGTCGGGCAAAATATAGCTTTAATTGAAAATGATATTGAAATATATACCAAGAAAAAATTAGTAGAGTATTATAATGAATTGGATATATTTATTTATAGAAAAACAATTACAGTAGATGATAAAATGATTTTGCAAGGGTACATTAACTATTGGTTAAAATTGCTTCAGAATTTTGGAGAGTTTAAATCTTCTAATGGCTTTTTGACTTGTAATAATGAATGCATTGATATGGTAAATGAAAAGTTTTAATTCTTCAGTTGTCAAGAAATCTTTGTCAAAGATTTAAAACTTTGACAAAGATGGCGATAAAGATTTAAATAATGTATTGAATTGCCTCCTGCTTTAGCTGGAGGGAAAAATAAAGTTTATCTAATTGACTTTAGTCAAAACTTATATTTTAGCTAAAGTCCCTTGTTCACCCAAAATCAAAATTTTAATTATGGATATTAATAAACATTTACCGTATATAATAAGAGCTTTACTTTATCATATTACTAAAAATATGAGAATTATTTATATTACTAAAAATAAGTACGAAGAATTCTGTCTTAATATTATATTTGAAGAAATTCCAACTCAAGATGAAATAGAATTGTTGATTGATACAACAGGAGAAATGGACTGTGATTTGATTTTTAAAAATACTACTTATAAATATTTAGTAACAAAAGAAAGTACTGGTGAAATATTTAAATCAATTAATAATGATTTTTATTTAGTTTACGCAAGAAATGAAGACTAGATGAAGTGTCCTTGCTAATAAAATTATCGTATACACTGGCAAACATCTCTGACTTCGTATCCACTGCAATTAGTTACATGCATAATTAAATAATAAAAGCAACCTCTAGATTGGTTGCTTTTGTTGTTATTAGGATAAGTAAAAAACTAAATAATAAGAAGAGAACTAATCCCTATGAATCTTATTATGTCAAAGAAGTGTATTTCTTTTTTCACTGCGCAAAATAATTGCGCACCGGTTATAAACCTTTGTATCATCAAAATAAAGGCCTTGTAGCTTAAAAGGAAAAGCCTACAGAAAAATTACTGGCTGTAGAGTTTGCGGATATTCCGGTTAGACCCGTGCGGACTAATGGGTAGAATTTACAGAAGCACCGAAATCGTTAGGGAAAGTAGGGAAGCGTATTTAGAGCCGCAATGCCTGAGAGGGAATATGAGTTCGAATCTCATCAGGGTCACAAAATAAAACAAATGAATGTTTACGAGTAATTTCGATTACTCAAAATAAGATTCCTTTTTTCTGCGTAAAATAACTGCGTAGTAATTTTTGAATCTTTGTTTAAAGAAAAGAAGAAATGAATATAGTACTTTTAAAAGAGATGATATCCCAAAATTATATTAGAGTAAACAAACACCCTAATTATGATTTATATATCTATAATTATACCCAAAGTGCTCAATTCGAAAGAATATGGAATGATGTTACATTAAGTTGTAGAGGATTAATCTTAGATGAAAACTTTAAAGTTGTTGCAAGACCATTTCCTAAGTTTTTTAATTTGGGAGAAATGGAAAATCAAGTGCTTCCTGATGCAACTTTTGAAGTTTATGATAAAATGGACGGTTCAATGGGAATTTTGTATTGGATAGATGAGGTTCCGTTTATGGCAAGTCGAGGTTCTTTTGCAAGCGACCAATCCGATAAAGCAAACGAAATGTTGCATAGAAAATATAAAGACTCATGGACATTATTGGATAAAAGAAAGACGTATTTATTCGAGATTATTTATCCAGAAAACCGCATTGTTTTAGATTATGGTGTAGCAGAAGAATTAGTTTTACTGGCAATTATCGATACACAAACAGGAGAAGAATTTCCGCTAGAAGATATTGGTTTTCCAGTAGTAGAAAGATATGACGGAATCAAAGATATTCTGACTTTAAAAGAAATGGATATTATGAATAAAGAAGGTTTTATTATTAAATATTCGAATAATTTTAGAGTGAAAATCAAATTTGAAGAATACCTTCGTTTACATCGAATCATTACACAAGTTTCTAATTTGAATATTTGGGAATATCTGAAAACTAATCAATCAATGGAAGAAATTTTGGAACGTGTTCCAGATGAATTTTTCGATTGGGTTAAACAAACCAAAGCCGATTTAGAAAATAAATATTTGATAATAGAGAACCAGAGCAAAGCAGATTTTAAAATATTAGAATCTCGGAAAGAAACAGCCTTGTATTTCCTGACTTGTCAACATTCGGGAGTATTATTTGCAATGCTAAATGGTAAAGACTATTCAGAGATTATCTGGAAAATGATTCGACCAACATTTGAAAAACCGTTTAATAAAGGAGAAGAATAAAATGAGAAAAGTAATTTTAATGAAAGGATTGCCAGGAAGTGGAAAATCGACTTTGGCAAAAAAGATAATTTCAGAAAATCCAGAAACATATAAAAGAATCAATAGAGACGATTTGCGTGCAATGTTTGATAACGGAACAACGAGTAAAAATAACGAGAAGTTTGTAAAAAAAGTTCGTGATTTATTAATCGTTAAATGTCTAGAGGAAGGAAAAAATATTGTAGTAGATGATACAAACTTATCCGATACAAACTTGAAACGAGTTACACAATTGGTTCAGGAATACAACGCTAAATTTAGTGAAAACGTAACTGTTGAGGTTATCGAAGTAAATACAGATGTTAGGGTTTGTATCGAGCGAGATGCTTTAAGAGAAAAGCCAGTTGGAGAAAAAGTGATTAAGAAAATGCATCGACAATTTTTTAAAGATTCTCCTGAATACGCAATCCAAGACCCAGAATTGCCAAAAGCAATAATCTGTGATCTTGATGGAACATTGGCTTTAATGAACGGAAGAAACCCTTTTGATGCTAGTAAATGTGATCAGGATTTAATAAATGAGCCTGTGGCAAACGTATTAAGGAATTATAAGAAATTGGGATATAAAATATTATTGGTTTCAGGAAGAGAAGATAGATACAAAGAACCGACTTTGCGTTTCCTTGAAAAACATGCCATAGAATTCGATGACTTAATTATGCGAAAAAGTCAGGATAGTCGAAAAGATTCGATTATAAAAACTGAAATCTATAATGATTTTATCAAAGATAAATACTTTGTAGAGTTTGCTCTCGATGATAGAAATCAAGTAGTTGATACCTGGAGAAACGACCTGAAATTACCATGCTTTCAGGTGTATTATGGGGATTTTTAAAAATAGGAACAAAGGTTCAGAGAGGCAAAGGTTCAAAGGCTTTTAACCGCAAAGTTTGCAAAGATTTATTTCACGCAGATTTTGCAGATTTCAGCAGATTTAATTCGATTTTTTTAGAATAATTTGCCAACATCTGCTGAAATTTTTTTAAATCTGCGTGAAACAAAAAAACTTTGTGCCTTAGCGTCCAAATGGCAAAAAAAAATAATAAAAAAACAGAAAGACTCAAAGAGCTAAAAACTCAGAACCTTAGTTTCTTAGAATCTTACTAACTAAAAAAAAAATGAATACATATATAGATATCGGAATTAATTTAACCAATAAACAATTCCAAAATGACATAGACGATGTCGTACAAAACGCTTTAGATGCCGATGTATCGCAAATGATACTAACAGGAACAAGTGTGAAAAATAGTGAAGCTTCGGCTGAAATAGCAAAAGAATATCCAGGAATATTATACGCAACAGCAGGAATTCATCCGCATGATGCGAAGAGTTTTGACGCACAAAGTATCTCACGACTGCGAAATTTATTAAAACAAAAACAAGTCGTTTCGGTAGGTGAGTGCGGACTCGATTTTGATCGTGACTTTTCGCCCAGAAACGTACAAGAAAGCTGTTATAAAGCGCAATTAGAATTAGCAATCGAAGTTCAGAAACCTTTGTTCTTGCACGAGAGAGCTGCTTTTACAAGATTTATGAGTATTACTAAAGACTATTTACCACAATTACCAAAAGCTGTGGTGCATTGTTTTACAGGAAGTTTACAAGAAGCCAAAACTTATCTTGATAACGGATTTTATCTTGGTTTTACAGGAGCAATATCAGATAGTAAGCGTTTTGACCTTTTAAAAGAAGTGATTCAATATACACCGCTTGACCGAATAATGATCGAAACCGATGCGCCATTTATGCTGCCGAAAAATGTTCCAAATAGTCTCATGAAAAAATACCACGAACGCCGTTGTGAACCTGCTTTTCTGCCTTTTGTTGCAGCAACAGTTGCTCAGTTTAAAGGAATTTCAGGAATTAAAGTTGCAGAAGAAACTACTAAAAACGCTAAAAGCTTTTTTGAGATTTAGAGTTTCTTGTTTTTTTTAAATTCCAAATAATAATAATAATAATAATAATAATAATAATAATAATAATAATAAGGTTAATTTACAACGAGTAAAAAGATGAATATAGTTGCCCTTTTTAATGAATTTAAAGCAGTAATTCCTGATTTAAGTAAAGAATGGAAGGACAAATATAGTATGTTTTTAACAGACGAAAATTTGCTTCTTTTTTCAGAAAATCTAGTTACTTTTTACAATCAAAAAACGGAGATTTCGAGATTGCCTTATTTTAATGATGAAATTATAATTTCATTGCAAGACAGTATATTTTACTTTAGTAAAGTTTTGGAAGCTTTAGAAAAGGATTTGAGTCTATTGAAATCAACTATTATTGAGGCTTTAGAAGAAACTCCTTTTGAGATTATTCTGCTTATTTTGGGACAACGGCTGACTTCGGCAAGCAGACGTGACGAAACAGGAATTCCACCTAGAAAAGAGATTCTTTTAGAAAGTTGCTTTCTACCTTTCAACACCGAAATATCTATCGCTGCAAGAGCTTGGGAAAAACATGTGGGCAGAAAAAAAGATAGTATATTTGGAACAATAAAGGGCAATAGTAGCCAAAAACAACAAGCCGTAGAAAAATTGATAAATTATATCATAAACCATAAAACATGGTGGAACGTATTTTATCATTATAAACATGATTTGGTATACGAAATTAGAGTAGAAAACGGACAAGGAATGCGTTGGTCATCTGATGGAAAACGATTCATAGGATTTTTAGAAGACTTTTTAGAAGAGTAAAATGGAAGAAAATAAAAATTATGCTTTTAGCGATGAAGAATGGAAAACTTGTATTAAGGTTTTAAAGACTTTGAAAGAAGCTCCGTTTGAAAATCCTGATAACGATTTGTTTGCTGGTTTGATTACTAAAATTCATAAAAATGCAAAAAAGAATATCCGTAGTACGAGTTATAGTTCTAAAAAGCAGGAAGATCTTCAAACAAGTCTAAATGCTGAACTGGTATCAAAAGCTTTAAACGGAGAAACATTATTTTCGGAAAAAGAAAATCCAAACGAGCAGCAGTTTACAGCATTAAATCTGCCTAAAAATTGTTACTGTTGCAACCAATCGTATAAATTGGCACATAGTTTTTATACAAGACTTTGTCCGGAATGTGCAGAAGAAAATTATGAAAAGCGTTTTCAGAATATAGATTTAAAAGGACGAAATGTAATTTTAACCGGTGGTCGGGTAAAAGTTGGGTTTGCAACAGCTTTAAGGCTATTACGAAATAATGCCAATGTGGTGCTTACAACACGTTTTCCTGCTTTGGCGTTAGAACAATTTAGTCAGGAAAATGATTTCGAACAATGGAAAGATAATCTGATTATCTATGGTTTAGATCTAAGAAATCTCAATGCTATACATGAGTTTGTATCTTTTTATAAATCTAAATTTAAAAGTTTAGACATTTTGATAAACAACGCAGCACAAACAATAAAATACCCAGACGAATATTATTTGCCTTTAGTTAAAAAAGAAGACAAATTACTTGGGGAATTCATATCAAATCTAAATTTAATTTCAAATCAAACAGCGATTGGTAAAGAGATAAAAGCTTTAGAATATGGCTTGGAAGAAAAAACCGAAATAGCGCTCACACGTTTTGGACAACCTGTAGACAATCGCGAAAAAACAAGTTGGAATTCGACTTTGGAGGAGATTAGTATGTATGAATTGGTTGAGGTTAATTTGATTAATCAGATTGCGCCTTACCTTTTAATAAAAGAATTAAAACCATTGTTCTTAAATTCAGATTTTAAGGAACGTTTTATTGTAAATGTGACATCATCAGAAGGGATTTTTAGTTATACCAACAAAACCATTTTTCATCCGCATACCAATATGACAAAGGCAGCGCTAAATATGATGACGCTAACTTCTGCCAAAGAATTTGCTGATGATTCTGTTTTTATGACCAGTGTAGATGTTGGTTGGATTTCGACAGGAGCCAAAGAAAGTCTGCGAAAGAAACAATTTGAAGAAGGGTATATTCCGCCATTAGATTCTGTAGATGGCGCAAGCAGAATTTTTGATCCAATAGTACAAGGAATCAAAGGAAAAAGTATATTTGGAGTCTTATTGAAAAACTACAAAGTTTCTCAATGGTAAAATACGGGATAGTAGTTTAACTGGAAAAACAATTGCTGCCACTGTGGTAGTTTTGGGTTCGAGTCCCAATTGTCCCACTAAGGTGTTAGCTCAATTGGAAGAGCGTCTGTTTGCTAAACAGGAGGATGCAGGTTCGAGTCCTTGCACACCTTTTTTTGTTTTAAAACTTAAAAACTTTACTTCATAGTGCCTTCGTAGAAAATCATACAAAGGTGTTAGCTCAATTGGAAGAGCTCTTGCCCATCAAGCAAGCGGTTGCGGGTTCGAGTCCATGCACACCTTTGTTTTTTAGAATCAAAGAAACTTCTAGAAATGCTAAAAGCTTTTTTGTATTAAAATAAATCACACTATTTTTTGAAGCTTAAAATCTAGAGAGAGTAAAGAATGAACTTACATAAATTCTTTTCTCATTTTTGAATAGGCTCCTGTACCTAATAAATCTCACGCAAAGTCGCTAAGTCGCCAAGTTTACGTGTAAAATCTTTGCGCTTTTGCGTCTTTGCGAGAAAACAATTAACCATAATTAGCTCAAAAAGGCTTAACTTAATGACATTGAGCTAAAGCAGAAGGCGATTCAATATTTTAAAATCAATATATTTTAGAAACTAATTTGGTTTTACATTTAAGCGAATTTATTATAATGATTTGTGGTTTTTTATTTGTTAATTTGGAATTGTATTACATCTAATAAGTGCCAAAAAAGCATTTAAATTTAAATATTTTAACAGATAAAAGATAGATTAATTAATGAGTTTTAAATCAGTATATTATAATAGCAGTAAAATAATTCTTCTTGTGTTTGTTGTTTTAGCATTTTCATGTAAAAAAGAAGTTAAAACAAAACACAAAAAAATCACTAAGGATACCATTTCGGCTGTAGAACCTGAAGAGGAAAAAGTAATTCCGACCGAAATAGAAAGCAAATTTTTAAAAAGACTTATAAACGAAGAAATTGGCAGCCAGAAATATGAAGAAATGCAAATAAACGAATCGCCTTATTATGTTTCATTTGCTAATGATGGCGATCCTTATACAGTTTCATTCTCGATTTTTGAAAAAGGAGATTTTAATAATGACGGAATCATTGATTATGTAATTAACAGATCATCTGAAGGAATGTTGGGAGGAAATGCAAACACAAATCGAGATTTTATTTTTTATATTATGAAAGATGAAATTAAGGAGAAAGAATCGCATAGTATTCTTGGATATGCACCTTTTTCTTATAATATAATTGATGAAGCAAATTTTATTGGTAATAAATTTAAAATTAAGGTTTCACAAAATTTCAGAACGTATTCTAATTCTGTAGAAAATTTAAAATCGGCTTCATTATCATTTATATACAAGAATGGTAATTTATATGAAGAATCGTATTTGTCGAGTTGCAAAGTTGCAAAATTAAAATCTAAAACCATTTTTAATGATATTCCTGGAGTAGAAACGCGTACCAGAAGTATTGAAATACATAATTATACCGAAACTATCTTTGAACTATACAAGAAGAATGATACCATAATTAATGCAAGTGTAGGAGGTTGCGATAATTTAATGTTAGAGTTTAATGCGTTTTATAAAGTAGATCCGGATATAATAAACGATACTGAATTTAGAGAAGAAACTGCCATGCAATTTTTAGAATTCTTAGCTAAGAATACGCAGTTTTCAAAAGAAATTAATGTTGCAATAAACTATTATGAAAACAATGCCATAACCGATAAATACATCGAAAAAATAAAAGGGTATGGATTTAGGATTTTTATTCGAAAAAATAAGGAAGACAAAGAGGAATTAGAAATTTCAGTTCAAATTGATAAATTAGATAATCCATATCAAAAAGAGAATTGGGAAATTACAACACGCAATAAAACTGCTCCACCTGATGATGAAGATTATTGATTATATGATGGCAAAGAATAAAACTTAAAAATTTTGTGTTTTAGTCTCGATAGCTATCGGGGGATGGTGGCAAAAAAATTAGGCTTTAAATCAGATATTTGTACTTGGTTTGAAGGCTATTTGGGTTAATTATATTGCTTAAGAGTTATTATATGAAAATTTTTAAATAATTAGCAAAATGTTACGCGCCTTTGATTAAAGTAATTTTAGTAAAAAAGAAAAATTAAGACGAAAAGTATCTATAGTCAAAAGAAGATTATTGAGGAGTGAAGTTTGTTTTGTGAGAAACGATTTAAAAGTAAAACATGAGTATAAAAAAATTACATATTTTTTCAAAAAATACAGATGCTTTTGCATCACAGAGAGGATATAATTATCAGACGTTGAAAACTCTTGAAACATGGGTTAATAATTTTTCAGAAAATATTGAAGAAGATATTTTTTGTGAATATGAGGAAGATATATTTCAAAAAAATAATCTAAATGATAGTATTAAATTTAGACAAATTAAGCTTTATTCAAGTAATTTTTCATTTAAAAGTGATGAGATAAAAAAATGTATTTCACATTTTTTTATGCTTCATATAAAAACTGAATATAATTCTTTTGATAAAGAATTTATATTTGAAACTAATTCAGAAATAGCAAGAGTTCATTTAAATAATGAAGCAGATTTATTAAAAGAATGGTTCGAAAATCAAAATAATTTAAGTGAAGAACAAACAAAAAGAATTGCAGTTAAAGTTAAAGATATTGTCACCAAATATGTAGAGGAACAAGAAAAAAATATAACAAAAGATAATAATAAAGAAATTGTTAATGAAGCGGTAGCTTTATTTAATACAATAGAGGAATCTTTTTGGATTGAATTTATTAAATTGATAAAGTGGAAGTTTCTTGGAGAAACATCGAACATTGAATTTGAAAACGCCAAATCCAGAACAGAACAACTATTATATAAATTAGATTATAAAATAACAGGGGATAATATACAGCAAGTATTTGGAGTCTTGCTTGAAAGAGTATTTACAAAAGCTTCTCAAGAAAAATCAGAGGATAGAAAATTAACAACAAATGAACTTGATTTATTAATACTTGATGTTGGAAACAAAGAAGATAAGTGGTATTCTGAAAAGTATGCATATTATAGTAAAATTGGAAAGATAGAAGAGTTTAGGATTGGAGAGTTTTATGAAATAATAGATTTAGTTAATTATTGTCGAAGAAAGAAATATTTGATTAGGCATAAAATCAATTGGAATCTTCTTTTGGGTTTTTATATAAATAATGAAGAAATAGATGAAACTTATGTAAGAAAAGCAATTTATGAATGTATTTTTTTAAATAGTGAATCTCATGAAATCGATTATGATAACTTAAATGATAGAGATCGTTTAAAAGGAAATTTATCAGGTATAGAAGATCGAATAAGGTATTATTTTCAAGATTTCTCATCTTTTAAGAGTACAAATGAATTAGAAAAAGCTCAAAATATTTTAAATATTTTATTACCATATATATACAATGAGAAAACAAATATCTCAAAAGATGAGTTTAAAATATGGAATGATTTATTTTATGAAGAGATTTGTAAAAGGTTACTTGAAGTGCAAGACAATAGTGAAAAATGTCATTTATTGGAAGAAAAAGGTAATTTTCTACTTTTAAGAAATTCTAGTGGAAATGAATTTGATTTTATAGAATGTTTTGAAGAGATTTTAAAAATTATTGATGTTTCTCCATTGTATAAAATTTCCCAATTTGGTGACAGAATAAATAAATATATTAAAATTTTTATCAATATTGATCCGATTGATCAAAAAGGAATTATTAATTCATTAGAGACTTTTTCTGAAAAACTTTACCCTTATGTTGAAAAACGTGAAGGAAAAAGTAGAGTGGCTAAACAACAAGTAGAAAAAGGAATTTCATTTTTGAAGACAAATACCTCATATGGATTGTTAAAAGCATTGGAGAATTTCCATAAAGCTAAAGATAATTATCAACAAGAAGATACGATTGAAGGATTTATATTGGCGTTATTAAATATTTCTAATCTGTATAATAATATTGGAATGTACTTAGCTGGTAAGTACTACGCACTGAGTGTGTTTAGAATAAGTATTAATAAAGAATTCATTAAATATATAGAAAAAAGCTTAGGTCTAATGTTTCACTCTGATTATAAACAGGGTTCTTGGTTCAATGCGATTGATATTTACGATAAGTATATTTATTTACGGAATCAATCAAATTTAGTAGTAGCAAATTATGAAGAGGAAGGAAAGATAAATCAAAGATTATCCTTTATATTATATTCAATAAAGAAAATGTCATCACAATTTAATTATTTTATTGATGATTATATTAAATATCTTGATTATATAGGTGATGAAATTGTTAAGCCAATATTTAATCACTTAGATATAGAATTAGATAATGATGAAAAATTTGGCAAATTTTTAGAAAACAACTTTGACGATGTACCTTTAAATGATGTGGGAAAACAAAGGATAATTTCATTTTATGCTTTAGGGAGTTTATGGGAGATTATTTTTGATAATAATCATTATATGTTATCTATAGCGGAAGAATATATTGCAACGATTCAAATCATTTTAGCAGAAATTTCATTGTTTAATATGGATTTTCATTTTATAAAGAGTAAAGTAAATATAGAATTAATAATTTCTGAAAATGATGATTTTCCAATTTTAGAACCTTCAAATGAAAGTATTAATTGGAAAGTACATGTTCATTATTTCGACAGTTCAAATGCATTAGAATCTAATAAACATATTATTTTTAATTTAATGTCTTTACATATTATTTTAGATAGTATTAGCTTATTGGAAAAAGAAGAATTCCAAGAATTGTTTTTCGAATTTATTAAAGAAAGAGATTTACACAGTAAACAGACTTCCATCAATTTATATCAAAGAATTCATAGAGATATTTATTTAGAAGAAGATTTTAACTTTTCTCAAAGAGAAAATTTTCAAAAAGAAGATTTTGAAATGACTTTTTTAAAAGAAAATAAAGTTATGCAATGGAATGATTCTATAAGTTCTAAATATAATCAAGAATTTGCAATTGAAGCAATAAAAAATAGATTTGAAAATACATATATATCTACTTATAAAACGTTAGAAGATTTAAAAGAAAATAAAAATTTTCATCACTTGATCAATGATTTAAGAAGAGAGGGGTGGAAGGATTGGCAAATAATTACAAATATTCATAATTTTATTATAAATTATAAAATAAATAAATTTGAAAAAAGTAAGTTTATTGATGAAGAAGAAGTTTTGAAAAATTTTCAGGAAATGTATATAAAATATTGTGAAATAGATGAGAAGGATCGCTATGTAAAGTTCCCTTTAGAAGCATTTAAAACAGTAGAATTTTTAAATCAATTTGAAATAAGCTTTGGTTCTATCATACAGACATATGGTTTGGAATTTAAATCTATAACACCAAATTTTAAAGCAATAAAAGAATTTTTAGATGTCAAGTTTAATTTTATAAATGATGATTATAATGAAAATAATCCGTTGAAAGATATTAAATTTGAGTAAATGATTATTTTAAATCTTCAATATTACTCTGCGAAGTCTATCAAGTTTGTGGCAACAACTATAGACAAACAAACGATTCTAAATTAGTAAAAGGCTATTAGTAATAATCTGAATTCCAATAAACAAAAAAATGCGCAATGGGAATTGCGCATTTTATATATAATCTTGAAAATAAAATATTATTTCCCTTTCAGCAACTTCTCTAAATATTCAACCTTTTCTTTTTCAGCCTGAACCAAACGTTCGTAAAGCTCGACAACTTTATCAAGAGGATTGAAATTACAAGTATTTCCAGTTCCTTGAGGACCATTATTAGAACTGGTATCGTAATAAGTGTTGAAATAATTAAAAACAGATTCTTCCGAGAAATTTTCAATAGCTTCTACAGTAACGCCAAGTGCTTTTGCAATTTCTAAAAGTTTTTTAGAATCAACTTCTTCGCTTCCTTCAATTCCGGAAATAGCTTGTTGGTTTGAACCAATTGCCATTGCAAGTGCTTCTTGTTTCATCCCTCGAAGCTCTCTTATTCGGCTTATATTTCTGCCAATATGTTTTGGTTTTGCTGCTGTGCTCATAATTCAAAGGTATTTAAAATTCTTTAAAAAAATACTTAACGGTAAAAAACATGACAGATTTGATAAAATACTCTTCGGTTGTTTTTTTGTACTGTGTAAATATATGCTTTTTCTTACTTTGATTAATGAGGTATTTTTCGATTCTGGAAAACTTAGGAGATGATTTTTCTTACCTAAACCTTCTTTAAATTAACTCGATTTTCACTACAAAACAGGTGTTTATACGCTGTTTTTTATTTTCAAATAGCTCTAAATTTGATTATAATATCAAATAATTAATGTTGGGTACTAACTTGAGTTTAGAAATGGAAAGACGGAATAAAATCATATTAGTATTTTCTTTTTTGTTCGTTAGTACATTTTTGTTTTCTCAAGATGAAAGATTAATTATTGGGAGAACAACGGGAAAGTTGGTTATTAATAGCAATTTAAAAATAAGAACCTTTGGCTTTGCAAACTCGCTTTCGGGACAAGTTACTTTACCAGGATCTTATATTGATGTAAAGGAAGGTGATAGTGTAAATATCGATTTTTGGAATATTTCTCAAGGTAATCCTGTCTCATTGTATTGTAAGGAAATTGAATTCTTGCAACGGAATAAGGAAAAGGAGGTAATGACGAAGAAAGAACCGGTTCATCATATGGAACACGGTTTTTATTCTTTTCAGGCCAAAAAAGCAGGAACATATCTTTATTATAGTCCAGAAAATTATCCTTTTAATCTTCAGGCAGGTATGTTTGGAGTAATTGTTATACGCCCAAAAGAAACAGATAACGCAGCGGTTAAACTTCTGAATGAGCTACTCTGGTGTAGTTACGAAATAGATACTAAATGGCATACTGATGCTATTATGGGAACAGAATATGATGCTACAAATAAGCCAATAATTCTTCCCGACTATAAGCCTAATTACTTTTTTATTAATGGCGAAATAGCCGCGAAAAATAAAGGATTACAATCGATAAAAGATAAGAAAGAAGCAGTTTTTGTTCGTTTGGTTAATGCTGGATTATACCTTCATGAAATTGTGTTTCCGGCGCATACAAAACTTAAGTTAATCTCAGGAAAAGAGACTAATATAACAGGATTGTCAGATGGATATAAAGTACAGCTTCATCCGGGAGAATGTCTTGAATTAGTCGCTTCTCTAGAAAACGTAGGAGAGAAAGAAGCTATTATGTATCATTTTATAGATCCGATTTCTAAAAAGGAGTATTACAAGGCTATTATTCCAGCTTTTTATTAAAATGTAAAACAGTTAATCATGAAAAAAATAGTCTTCTATTTTATTTTTCTTCTTTCTTTTTCCCTTTCGTTTGCGCAAAACAAACCGACTTTTTCTGTGGTTGGTAATGGA
This sequence comes from Flavobacterium hydatis, assembly GCF_000737695.1. Lineage (GTDB taxonomy): Bacteria > Bacteroidota > Bacteroidia > Flavobacteriales > Flavobacteriaceae > Flavobacterium > Flavobacterium hydatis. The sequence continues at coordinate 16,606 of NZ_JPRM01000026.1, read as the reverse complement.
ATAAATAAGGAAAGTTTATTGAAAAATAAGCGATTAGATCTTTCGAAAATTAAAGTTGAAAATATCTCTAATAAACCCATATATCTTGTTTGGGAAACAGTCTCGAATACATTTCCTAAAGAATGGGATTGTTCTATGTGCCAGCATGGAGCTTGCCAAATAGGAATTCCAAAAGGATCTGCTTTTAGTAAGCTAAATCCGGATCAGCAAGGTTTTATTGCAATTCATGTTATTCCTGTAAACAAGATAGGTAACGGAACCGTAAAATTTAAAATTTATGACAAAGCAAACCCTAAGTACGCTAAGATTTTAACCTTTGAAGTCGAAGTACTTTAATGCAAATAAGCAATTTAATATTCACCCTAAAACTATCAAAATGAAGAAAATTACTAACCTATTTTTAATTATCCTGATTACAGGACTATCCTATGGTCAGAGTAAAGCCAATGCGAAATATACGCGTTGGAATGTTAATACGCCCGAAGGAAAAGAAAATCTTAAGGCAATGAATATCGCTTTTGAAAAAATGCGTGAATTAGGCTGTGAGAACGGTATTTCCTGGTATTACCAAGGCGCAATACATAGTGTTCCGGATTCAATTTATGGAAATAATAAACTTTGCCCAAAGTATCAAACTATTAACGATAAATTATGGGCATGGGCAGATTGTACACATAATGGATCTGAAAATGCTGCTTTAAATTTTCTTTTGTGGCATAGAATGTACATTTGGTATTTAGAAAAAATTGTTCGCGAATTATCAGGGAAAGCTGATTTTGCCCTTCCATATTGGAATTACGGAAGCACTCAAACGGTAGATAACATTATGGCAGAACCTATAAGAGATAAATCGGGTTCTTTGTATACAGCAGCGAGGTATAGTATTCTTAACAATGGTAAACCAATACTTCCTAATCAGGTTAATGACATTCAGTTGGCACTTAAAGAATTGCAAAAAAATCCTTCTTTTAGCGGAAATGGTGGATTTACTAAAAGTTTAGAGCGCGCACCTCATGGTTATATGCACAATCTTATAGGTGGGGTATATGCAGTACCAAGTGAAACTTATTATAATGAAATATTCCAGACAGATACTTCAGGGTTGATGGCAAATGTTGAATCAGCTGGATTTGATCCCGTTTTTTGGCTACACCATAGTATGGTCGATCGTATTTGGGAATCTTGGGATGTATCAGAATATGGCCAGCGCCCAACATTAGCAGAGTTAGAAGCTAAGCCTTGGCCTTATGAGTTTATTACTCCTAATGGCAAGCGTGTTACTTATACGATGAAGGAAGTTTACGATATCGTTTTTAACTTAGATTATAAATATGATACTTTGCTTTATGGATCTAAAACTCCAGTTGTAGCGGCAAATGAAACGAAAGGAAAGACTAAAATTTCATTTCAGGATGCTAAAGAGGAAGTTATTTGGGAACAGAAAGTAGGTAAGGTACTTGAGCCAACTGGTTTTACTCAGAAAGTAACTAGTAAATTGGCAAAAAGTACAAATAAAGCTTTTAAAAGTGTTAATTCTAAAATACTGCTAAATCTGGATGTAGTAGTTTACAAAGAACCTAAAGATTATTATACTGTTTACCTTCGTTATCCTGGAAAGGCGGATATATATGTTGGAACAATGACTTTCTTTGGGATTGCCCACGATCACGGAATGAATAAGAATCACTCTAAAGCTGAAAGCGGAATTAAACTTAATTTTGCCTATTATATTTCGGATAATTTATTAGATAATGATAAAGATTTTGAAGTTATTATAAAAAAGAGTGGAGGTGGAGATGCTAAAGTAACACTAGAAAAAATTAGTGTAGTAAAAGCCAACTAAGACTAAAGCTAAAAAAGTAAAAAATCGCCCCGTTTATCAGGGCGATTTTTTTATAAGAGTAAAAATCTAATTCTTTAAGAAATAGTCATTTTTACGCCTAGAATATGTTTGCAAATACCTCTTTTGCCTTGATACGCAGTAAACCAATCGCAAGTACATCTTTGGTTTGCTCCTTCGATAATTACTTTGTGTATTACGCCCGAACCTTTTACTTTGGCTTCGATATAATCGGCTCTGCGCTCTACGATTTCTATATCCTCATTATCTATTAATTTTTTAGCATTTTTTAGCCTTGGATTTAAAGATAAAATACGCTCAGTTTTAAAAGGAAGACGACGGTAAAAATGCGCTTTTTCGCTTAAATCATAACCCAATAATCCCATCGACGATAAATTAGAAGTTAGATTATCCATAGTTCCAAAATCAATATCATTCTCGATAGAAAGCATAGTTGGGTCAAAAGTTTCATTCGATTTTAATAAACTGTTTAAACCATAAACCCATTCTATAGGTAAGTTTTCGGTCATGGTTTCGAGAACATTTCCTTCGCCCGAAAATCCGCGGTACGAATCGGGAGAAAAAGCCATTAATAACTGCATTTTTCCAAATTCCGAAACTATAGCACAAGTTTGTTTATCCGAAGATTCATAGATATAAATTTTATCTACAATAGCCAGAATTCCTTCTAATAATCGCAAACGTTGTACGCCGCCAATACGTACACTATCATTTGTAGCCAGAGTCGAGAACATAAATTTCCCCGCTCTTTTGGTAATGTAAAAATCTCCTTTTACGCTTCCTTTTGGTAAACTTTGAAATAACTGAATGGTTTGTATTTTATTCAGTTCATATTTCACATCCATATCGGCAAGATAAAGCTGCACACTTGTTAAGCCTTTTATCCATCGCATTGGCAAGGTTACTTTCTTTTCGGTAACTTTTGCTTTGGTAGTAATAACTTGTACTTCTTGCTGACCAACGGCAAGAGTTACTTTTTCATTTTTTTGAATAGCGTTAAGCGCATTCAGCATAGGATCATTAAAATCGACATTGGTAGTTCCGTTGGCAATAAATTCTCCATCTATAGCTTCGGGTTTCATATCTAATCGTACATAAACACCATTGCAGGACGAAAATCCTTCAAAACGCAATCGTTCAGCTCCCGCCGATACAATTGGATCACGAAGACTTGGCGGAACAGGACCAAAACTAGAACGAACAACTTTGGCAATCGTACTCCAGCATTTTGCGGTAACATAAGGATCTGTCAAATTTCCCCAAAAAAAGCATGGGATATTATTTACTTCTTCAATTTCGGTTTGATGTGCCAAAACCAAATTATTGATTCCTTTGGTTTTACTATACGTCGAAATTCCTTTATAATTATATTCTAAATCTGTCATTTTTCTTTATTTTAAAATTTGCTTAATCAATGATTTAAGCGAAGCATTATCCTTCCATTGTTCAAAGAAAACAATTGCTTTTGGCGATGGTTTTTGGTTTGTTTTGGTTAATACATCAAGATAGTTTTCGACCATTTTCTTGAAGTTTGTTGGTAATTTATCGTTTAGATCCAGATTATCAAAAAAGGAATTAAACAACTTCAGTAATGCACTATTATGTAATGGCGAAACATCTTTTATGGCAATTAAACCATCGACCAATCGTAAGAACACGCCATATTTTCCAGAGGTAAGGAAAGCCAGTTTCTGAGCAAATAATTCGATATCTATAGTTTGTTTATCAACCAGATTAATCAAAACTTCAGAAGCCATTAATCGGATGTCTTTCTTTTCCTGAAGGAAACTACAAGCATATAAAAGCAATGTAGTATCTGAAAGCTGAAATTCAGGACGATTTATAATATCCAGAAAACCTTTTAAGTCTGGTTTCGATCCATCGCCAGTGGCACAATTATGCAATAATGTTATAGCGAGAGCATCTGCATTTTGTGGCGTTAAGCTATGCCAATAATAGGTGTTTCCTGCCGAATTGAGTAAATAATCCCAACTATTTGGTCGCTGATATATATCTAAACTGTACAATAAATAATTTGGAATTTTGGAGTAATTAGGTAAGTCAAATCGTAATTCGTACCAAGATGGTGTTCTTACTTTTTCTTTGGTTTTGTAATCAACCCATTCGTTCCATTTTTCTTTAAACGCTACTTTAGGTATAAATGGAGAAACTACAAATGGAACTTCTTTTAAATATGTGTTTTCAAATTCCGTAAAAGTATCATTAGGATAATGAGTTCTTGCCGCAACCGCCCAAAGAGATAAAAATCCCGTTTCTTTGGTAGTTTTCCCCATTGTTGCCAATGCTTTTGATAATAAAGATTCAGAACTTAGATTTATTTTTTCGTTTACTCCCAAACAAAAAGATAACAACTCTTTTAGTTCTCCTTCTATTTTATCCAATAACGGAATGGCACTTTCGATATTTTCCCTTGGCATTCTAGAGATTGCAATACTTAAATCTAGTAAATCAATTTCTTCATTGGTATTTTGGTATGCAATAACTCTTTCTAATAAAACATTTGGTGCAACCCAATACGGTTTATGAGTTGGGAAAGAGAGTAGTGGCAAAACCGAATTGTCATCAATTTTTCGTTGTACTTTATTCAGCAACGATTGCATTAATAACAGCGTATTTATTTTGGAATAATGTTTATGCTTACCATTGAATTTAGTTTCGATGTTTAAAATTTTTTCCATCAAAAATGACTTTGCGAAATCCTTGTGCACACTTTCAAAATAGCTTTTTTGTAACTGTTTAAAGTATGGTTGCAATTGTGCCGAATAATCAGATGGGAATAAATCCCTTTGCATGATATATACGTTCAATAAAATTTCGGTGTCGATAATTTCCTCAGAACCAATGAAATTTCCAAACTGAAATAAAATATCATTCCAATCATTAGGCAGTTGAACTTCCTCGATAAGTAAAGCTTCTTTCTTTGGCTCAAATTTATAATCTTCCTGATCTGCGTCGTCAATAATTAAGGCATCATCATCTAGAAATTTACTCAATCCCGATTTGATATTACCTTGCATTAAAGTCACGTAAGAAGATAATTTCTCTTTAAGAACAGCATCTTTTTCGGTAGCAATTTTTATAATAATCTTGCTCGCTCGTTCTTGCAAAGCCAAATCAGCGATTACAAAAACATCGGCTATAATCGGCGTAATGGTTTTGTTAAGCTTAGGATTCGATTTATTTATTTTTTCTAAAATGGGTAACACACTTTTTATGGCAGCTTTGCAATCGCTTCGCATCATTAAAGGTTCTAACCATTCAAAAAAAGATTTGGTTTTAAATTTTGGATGTTCGTATATCTTCTTAACAAGTTCGATTCCGTAACTTGTTATCGGCGGATAAGCATTATGTAAAAAAGAGAAAATATTTTCCTGATAAATAATAAGTTCATCTGCAGTAACATTAAACTCTTCTATCCTTTTTCTGAAAAAAGATTTCAGGTTATTATTCCATTCTTTGGTTTGAATCAGGATAGCATTTTCGATAAAGAAAGCGCGATCCATTTTTTTATCGTCTATTAAAGATTTGTAGATAATAGCCCAAGTCTGGAACTCATCATAACTTTGAGAATCATTATCTCTAAAGAAACTATTATGAAGAGTCGTTTCATAATTAAACAATTCCGGAATATCCCTTTGGTAGGTTAATTTATCATTTAATGTATTATCAATGAATTTTCGAGTCTTCATCTTTGCGCGCCATTCATTAGTTGCCGCCAGAGTTAATGCATATAATTCAGGATTAAATGGTAATAAATCGTGCTCTTCTAGTTTGCGCAGCGTATGATAATTAAAATTAACCCAGTCTTGTCTTTTTATCTTGTCTAGAATAAAAGTTTCCAGCCAGTTGGGTTTTGCCCATAATAAAACATCCAGAACCTGTTTCTTTTCGTCTGTTTCGTCTAGTAAATTTAAAGCTTCATCCCAGGAATTTATATCGGTTTTATCAAATAAAGCAATAGCACTTAGCGTGATAATCTCTTTTTGTTTCTCATCTCCACGAGTTCCCCAATTAGATCCCCAATTGTTATTGGTTTTATTTCTCTTAAGGAATTCAGGATCATTAGATAAGTCGGTATAGGTCATCCAATAGCGCTTACTTTTCTTGATGTGCTTTTTTATAGCTTCGATATAACCTTTTGATTTCTCCTGAAGGAAAGGCAATAATAAATCAATGTTTTTAGATTTTATAATAGTGTCATATTCTTCTAAAATAGCATCAGAATTGGAGCTTTTTGCCGTTTTTGGCTTTGAAGCTACAGTAACGTCGCCGTTTTCTGAATATCCTTTTTTTATTTTTTCATCCAATAATTTTTTCGCAACTCTCAGGCATTCTTCATCTGTAGCAAAACTTTTTGTTTGGGATGTTCCGGAAGTTCCGTTTTTACCATAAGTTACTGCAAATTCAAATCCTGTAACTTCTATTTGCCAAAACTTATCGGAATTTCCATCTATGTATTTTAGGTGTTTTTTCATGCTATTTTATTGACTTGTATTTATAGATTCTTGTATTTGTATTCTCTCAAAAATATAAAATTAATAGAGCATAAAAGGTGTTTTTAAGTGAAAATTTTGGTTAAAATTGTTAGGTGAATGATAAATATTTCAGGACTAATTATATAGATTTATTTAATTATATTAATAAAAGACCTACATTTGCCCTCGAAATGAAAATAAAGAATCTACATATCAACCTGTCTTTAAAACAAAATAGCGACCGTTTAGAGGGATTTTACCCTGCTAAAGGCTATGGATGTGGTATGTATTTTATAGAATTGAAGTGTAAATTGTAGTTTCTAATTCAACATAAAAATATAAAAGCGTCCTAATCGGGACGCTTTTTTTGTTTTATAGGTATTTCTCCTGTGCCGAAAATTCGGAATCAGGATGCCTAATATGAAAATTTGAGTAACCTAGAGTGACATAAAAGGATAAAAAATAAACGTTAACTAAAAAAAAATAAAAAAATAAAGCATCAAATGTTTAATGATTAAACCTAATAGCGAAATATAATCTTGAGAAGTAATCTAATGAGAGACAGTCATTTGATACAATTAAGGATCTGCTTAAGTAAGCGGACAGGGATTTTTATGGATTGTTTTAAGGTTTAACTATTTGATTATCAGTAAAATAAATTAAAAAATGATTTGGATAATTGATTTTTTAGACTTTATCTTTGCCGAAGAAAATTTGGAAAACGAATTTCTAATAATAACAATGATTTCAATATATAATACAATACACAAAATGGATTTCAAACATCACACATATAACGTAGAACTGCTAAACCCGAGATTTGATCTTGGATTTATTACAATACAGGTGCATAGATACTGGCAATAGGATAGGTATATCTTATTGAATCTTATGAAGCACCTTTAATCGGGTGCTTTTTTTATGCCCAAAAATTAAATGATTTTGTATTTCAATTGGTAGAAGGGAGGTTAATTAACCTTGAATGAAGGTTCGAATCCTTCCAAAATTACAAGTGTTCTCTAGAAGGAACTGGCTCATTGGGGTTACTGGCTAACCTTCCCGACTGTCTCTCGGGAGAAACGGGTTCGACTCCCGTATGAGCCGCTAATTTTTTTTGAAGATTTAAAGGTCTAAAGGTGCAGAGGTTCAAAGGCTCAAAGGAAAAGAGGTTCAAAGGTTTTAAAAATTTGCGACTTTGCGAGGGATTGATAAAGAGTTTTGTGCCTTAGTTCAGAATGTAAAAATGGTGTTTTTAGTTTATTTGGTAAAACCTCGGGCTGTGAATCCGAAGAACAGGGTTCGATCCCCGAAAACACCCAAAATAACTGAGAAGATAACGGTGGTTGTTTACCCGCCTTGGACGCGGGAGGTCGTAGGTTCGAATCCTACTTCTCAGACTTTTTTTTTAAGGTTGAAAGGTTCAAAGTGGCAAAGGCGCAGAGGTTCAAAGGTTTTAAAACTTGGTGACTTGGCATCTTTGCGAGGGATTGATAAAGAGTTTTTTGCCTTAGTGGGAGAATACAAAAATGGTGTTTTTAGTTTATTTGGTAAAACCTCGGGCTGTGAATCCGAAGAACAGGGTTCGATTCCCGAAAACACCCAAAATAACTGAGAAGATAACGGTGGTTGTTTACCCGCCTTGGACGCGGGAGGTCGTAGGTTCGAATCCTACTTCTCAGACTTTTTTTTTAAGGTTGAAAGGTTCAAAGTGGCAAAGGCGCAGAGGTTCAAAGGCTTTAAAACTTAGCGAGAGTTTGATAAAGTATAATATTATTTTCTCGCAAAGACGCAGAGACGCAAAGAAAAAAGAATAAAATTAAGTTTTTAACCTTGATTACATTAAGATAAAAACAATTATGCAGGAATGGCGGAATGGTATACGCGGCTGACTTAGAATCAGTATTCTGAGAGTTCGAATCTCTCTTCCTGTACAAATAAAAGAATTGATACTGTTTAAACTAAATGTCTTTAAGGCAAATTAAAATAATATAAGATGAAAAAGATAAGTACACTATTTACAAAAGACCCGAATGATTTAGGACGGGTAATTGATAAAATTAATGCAGAAAATAAATGGGTTATAAATGGTGATGCCATTGCAACCAGAAAATTTGATGGTACAGCAGTCGCCATTATAAATGGAGAATTGTTTAAAAGATTTGATGCAAAAAAAGGTAGAGCAATTCCTGTAGATGCTATTCCGTGTCAGGATGCAGATTTAATTTCTGGACATCATCCGCATTGGTTAAAATGCAATCGCTCAAAATCTGAAGATAAATTTTTCTTTGAAGGTTTTGATAATTTGAAAACTAAAACGGATGGTACTTACGAATTATGTGGACCCAAAGTTCAGGGGAATCCTGAGAAATTAGAGCGACATACTTTAATTAAACACGGTAGTGAAGTGTTTGATTTTTCAAGTTTTGCATTTGATGATTTAAGAGAATTCTTGTCAGAGAATGATATTGAGGGTATTGTCTTTCATCATATTTCAGATGGCAGAATGTGCAAATTAAGAAAATCTGATTTTGGTATAAAACGATTAAAATTAGAAGAAGCTTAAAGAGTTTTGTCGCGAAGGAACAAAGGTTCAAAGGGACTGAGGTTCAAAGGGACAAAGGAACAAAGATTTTAAAACTTTGCGTTTTTGCGACTTTGCGAGAGATTGACAAAGTGTTGTTAAAGATAAGATAGCGAGCAATTTTCACGCAAAGACGCAAAGTCGCAAGAGAAAATTGAATAAACTTAGTGTCTTTGAGTCTTAGTGGTAGATTAAAAAAATAAATTATAAACAAGACTAAATTATTAAAATCATGAAACAAAATTACAATAGAATTGCTTTAGTAGGTATTGAACAAGAAGAATATGATACTATAAAAGCAAGTTACTCAGGACATATTATCTGGCATCAGTCTATACCAAAAATTATAGTAAAAGAGGAAGTCCTTTATATGGAAAAGGCAAATGGTATAGGTATGTTGCCAGTAGATAAAGTAGTCTATTATGGTATTTATGATAATGATTTTGATTTTATTTCTGGTTTAGCAATCTGGAAAGGTGCTTGTTATCCTAATGCTGCTGCTATGCTTGATTGTCGATTTAAAATTCCTTGTTTGGTTAAAGCTTTATCTCTTTCAAGATTTAGCGCACCTCGAGGATTTATAAGTGCAGGAGCTTCAATACTTCAATAAATGTAACAGAAGATACTGTTGCTAAATGGGGAAATTGGCATTGTGGCGAAAACAAACATCGTTTTACAGGAGAATGGGAAAGTGAGTTTACAGCAACTACTGAACCTTATTATGAGGGCGAAGCTGTTCGTATTATGATGATTGGCGATACGTATTGGCAAATTAAACTAGAAGGTGATACTTGGTTAAAATCTATTCATCCTGATAATGCTGGTTTTATGACTGTAGATCCTGATTTGCTTGCAGATACTTTGCATATTAAAAACACTTTGCAAATGGATATGATTGGGAATGATTATATCGTAGCAAAAGATGGTTCTAAATATTTGTTAGAAGTAAATCATATTCCTAATATAACACGATTTGAGGAAGTAAGACAAGCCTATTTGGAAACTATTATGGAATGGATAAAATAAGAATTTTACACTGCGCAGAATAGTTGCGTAGTATGATTTGAATATTTGCTCAAGAAATAAAAACACGTTCTTTTAAATAAAATAAATAAAGAAAACCATAGACATAATTGTTTATGGTTTTAAAAAATATCAAACGAGTCTTGTTGCGTGTTTCTGTATAGCACCATTGTAGAGAACTTTTCGCGGAAGCGTATTATGTTTTTCTATGCAACTTGATTTGGAGGTTTTGATGGTTTTCCAAAAAACTATCTCACTCTATAAGTCATGGGTTCGAATCCCATTCGCAGTAATGTGATAGTTCAGTTGGTTAGAACAATAGAAAGCTGCAGGTTCGAATCCTGCGCCGAATTCAGATTCGGTTGGACGATTGGTATGTCAACAGACTTTTATCTGTGTTTAGAGCGCATCACTCTTAAAAAGATGCATAGCCAAAGAAAACTGATTTGTCTTTGTCTGTAAAACTAGGATTGCAAAGTCCAAAATTTTACACTCACGATAAAACCAGTGCGAACAGAAATGTATTTTGAAAAACTCGTTTTCTTTTCGGTTTGATTGTTTGAGTGATTTTTTTAGAATTTAGAATCACTTTCACAAAACAGAATCGCAAAACAATTGGAGTAAACAAACCACAAACTATTCGTCCGTTTTTCTCGGAGGAGAGAGACAATGAAGTTTTTTTATTTAGAGAATAGAGAATAGAGAATAGAGAATAGAGAATAGAGAATAGAGAATAGATGTAAGAGAATAGAGGAATGAAGTTAGAAGCAAGAGAATAGAGAAAAGATGATTTATAGAGATTAAAGAAAAGTGAAATAGAAGAAATCATTTTAATCTGTGGCAAGAGAATTTAACCGCAAAGATCGCAAGGATTTACGCAAAGGGCACAAAGTTTTAAAATTCGAGCTGATTCGAGCAATTCGTGGCTGCTTTTTTAAAATCAGTCTAATCTTTTTATCTGTGGCAAAAACAAATAGTAAAAAAAATATTAAAGATATATAGTGATGATAAATAGAATTAAAATTAATGCATACCAAGTAGGGTTGGTATTTGAGAACAGAAAATTGGTTAAGGTATTAGAAGATGGTTCTCATTGGATTTTGGGTAATAAAAATGTTATGATTTATGATATGGGATTGATGTTTCAGGCGCCATACGAATTGAATATATTATTGCAAAATGAAGCATTAGCTTCTATGTTAGAAATTGTTGAGGTTGCCGATAACGAAATTGTATTGCAATTTGTAAACGGTAATTTTAAAGAAGTTTTAACCGCTGGTAGATATGCTTTTTGGAAAGGTGTTGTAAAAAATGAATTTACTAAAGTAGATTTATCTAAAATTTATATCACCGAAAATATTCCAATGAATTTATTGGAGAATGCAAAATTGAGGTTGTATGCAAGAAAATTTATTGTTGCCAGCAATGATAAAGCATTGTTGTTTGTTAACGGAACTTTTACAACCGAATTAAGAGCAGGAACTCATTATTTTTGGAACAATGCAATTACTATCGAAGTAAAAACGGTTGATGCAAGACAACAACATGTTGAAATTTCAGGACAGGAATTATTAACGAAAGACAAAGCAGGATTGAGAATTAATTTCTTTGTGAGATACCAAGTTGTTGATATCATGAAAGCTTTGGTAGATAATAAAGACTTTGAAAAACAATTATATGTTGCCATGCAATTAGCTTTAAGAGCATTTGTAGGAGGTTTAACTTTGGATGAGTTGTTGGCTAAAAAAGATACAATTGCTGATGCTATTTTGGGCGAAGTAACGACTAAAATAAATGAGTTAGGATTGATGATTTCTGATGCTGGAATACGAGATGTAATCTTACCAGGTGATATGAAAGAAATCATGAATCAGGTTTTGGTTGCCGAGAAAAAAGCACAGGCCAATAGTATTATGCGAAGAGAAGAAACTGCAGCAACAAGAAGCTTGTTAAACACTGCAAAGTTGATGGAAGAAAACGAGATGTTGTGGAAATTGAAAGAGATGGAATATGTGGAGAAAATTGCTGATAAGATTGGAGAAATTACCATTTCTGGCAGCGGAAACGTCATAGGTCAATTGAAGGAAATCTTCGTTAAATAAGAAAAACCTACTAGCAAAAATAGCTAGTAGGTTTTAGTATGAAATTATGAATAAAATTAAAAATGAATCAAAAAATATTTTTTACGTCTGATCAACATTTTGGTCATACAAATATAATTAGGTTTAGTGAACGCCCATTTGCTTCGGTTGAAGAAATGGATGCTGAACTCATTAAACGATGGAATGAAAAAGTAAGTCCCAGAGATGTTGTTTATCATTTAGGTGATATTTCTTTAGAGAGATCAGAACGAGTAAAAGAGACTTTAGACCAATTAAATGGTTCTATTTTTCTGGTAAAAGGAAATCACGATAAATCGGCTTTGAGTTATCCCAAGCGATTTGAATGGATTAAAGATTACTATGAATTAGGTGTTCCAGATGAAGATGCACCAAATGGCAGGCAAAAAATAATCCTGTTTCACTATGCTATGAAAGTATGGAAAAGCTCTTTTAGAGGAACATGGCATTTATACGGTCACTCTCATGGTAACTTGCCAGATGATCCAACATCCCGCTCTTTTGATGTGGGTGTTGATTGTCATAATTATGAACCTCTTTCTTATGATGAGGTAAAAGCTATCATGATGAAGAAGGAATGGAAAGCGCCTTTTGGCGAAAGAGAAATTTAATTAATATAAAAAAGCTGATAATTTTTTATACCACATAGAGACATAGAATTTTATTTTTAAAAGAAGAGAGTTTAAGATAGCTATATTTCTTTCGCATAGTAACTATGCGTATTTAAAATAAGTGAAACGTCTATTTTTAGGTTAAACAAAACTATGCTTCTATGTGTTAGAAAATTATACGCAATATTTAAAAAAAGAAAAAATGAAAACTACAGATAAAATTATTATCATAGATTTAGAAGCCACGTGTTGGCAAGGTGAAGTCCCGAAAGGGCAGCAAAATGAGATTATTGAAATTGGATTAGCCGTATTAGATTCCCAAACAGGAACGATTACTAAAAATCAGGGTATTTTAATAAAACCCCAACGCTCCAGTGTGAGTCCGTTTTGTACAGAATTAACGACCATTACTCAGGATTTACTGGATAAAAATGGAGTAAGTTTTGAAGAAGCGATTGAAAAATTAGCAGACGAATATCAACCCGATTTATATACTTGGGCAAGTTACGGTCAGTACGATCTTAATATGCTTAAAAAACAATGTAGGTCATTTGGTGTTCCATACCCAATGGGAGAGGAGCATATTAATGTAAAAGTCCATTTTGCGGAGAAATTCGGTTTACAAAAGCCAACCGGAATGAATGGTGCTTTGCAATTATTGAATATTCCGTTAGAAGGAACCCATCACCGAGGAGTAGATGATGCAAAGAATATCGCTAAAATTTTGCATTGGTGTTTGCATAATTAAAAAGACACGATGTTATGCATTAAATAAAAAAACCACGAATAGTACATTCGTGGTTTTTCCGTTTAATTGAGTTAATCTAGGTTTATGAATTGATATGAAATTAGTTTTTAATTATTTTCTTGGTCGTTACAGTTCCGTTGTTTGATACAAACTGAACAACATAAATTCCAGGAATTTGATTGGCTATATTCACACTAAATTCTTTTTTCTTGCTCGTTTTTTCTTGGAAAACAGCAACGTTATGAATGTTAGTTATTCTTAAAGTTCCTTGTTCCTCACTATTAATGCTAATTTTAAATATTCCATTAGTAGGATTAGGATAAATTGTAATTATTCGGGATTCGGCAGTTTCAGTTGCTAGAGCCGTATTTGGTTTAGTGTTTGGTTTGCCTTCTCTTACAAGTGCAAAACGTTCACCACCTTCAAGTTCCCCTTTTAGAGCATCTTCCTGAATAAAATCTACAGTAATTTGTTCATCGGCAGGTAAGACAGTTGCAACTCTAAAATCGAATGCTATTGCAAAAGTTTCTTCTAGATCGATAGGTAAATTTGCAATTGCTGATTCTCTGGATTTTATCAGAATTTTATTTTTGCCAATAATCTCAACAGCTTTAAAAGAATTATTTGCCTGAGCTCTTTCAAATAATTTATCATCTAGTGTAGCTTCTATTACTCCGCCTAAATCAAAGAAGTTATTTTTTAATTGCTCATTAAAGCCCTTATCTATAAATCTTAGATTTACAACATTAGATCTTATACCTCTCACCAATACTGTTGTAGGAGGAACAATATCTGTTGTATTTAAGTTGTAAACGCTTAAATTTTTCCAGGCAATATTATTGTTAGCTTTAGTATTTACACCTATACCTACACCAGTTAATTCGCTAAACATAGGATCATTTGGAGATTCTATTCTTGCAGCCAGACAGAAATGATGTTGGTCTGAAGGGTATAATGCTGGATTTGGCGGATACCAAGGAACCATCACAATAGTATTACCTCCGGCAGGAATAGACGGAATACTTACTTCGCCTATTTCATCTCCATATTTTAGAGCACCAATACTATAGTTTACAAAATTAGTAGGCCAGGTTAATCCAGAAGAAGCTTTGGCAAAATACAATCTTACTTTTGCAGATGCACTTGTATTAGTACTTCTATTATAAACTCTCATATAAACCCCGTTTGGAGAAGATAATTTAAATTCAGGATTTTCATGTACAAGTCCAGCATCGATATTTTGTCTTACCCAGATATCATCGCTTATCCACATAGGACCTGAGTCAGGGTTTGGTTGTACACCAGTGTCAAAAGATCTGTCTTTTATGTACAGATCGGTAGTAGGCAATGCAATTCCGGTAACAATTACCGAATATTTTTGCAAAGCGTTTACCAATGTTCCTTTATGAGTAATGGTAATGGTATAAATACCAGCAGCCCCATTAATATTAATACGCTCAAAAGGATCTTTGGTATTATCACCTAATCCATTTGTTGTAGCCGATGTAAGTCTGTAAGGTAAAAAAGTAGTTCCATTACTAACACGTATATCTAAGTCATTAACTAATCTAGCTGTGCTAAGATTTGGTGTGCTGCCAGAGTAGGCTACCCCCGCAGGATCTGTCCATGATATAGAAGCAATAAGCGGATTTATCCCATCAGAAACTACTTTAAAACTATAACTAGATCCTGTAGGTAAAGTATGCTCTTGAATAATTGAGTTCGTTCCGTTTTTGGTAATTGTTTCGGCAGCAAATTTTGCGTTTAGTAAACCCCAGCCAAAGATAGCATCAGGGCCTGCAGTTCCTGCATCATCTGCTGTATGGAGCGCCAAACCTTTTAGCGTTGCTGCACGCATAAAATTATTTGTAATGTTTTTATAATGTTGCTGCAACAAGAGCAAAGTTCCTGTAACGTTTGGAGCCGCCATAGAAGTTCCTGTAGCATTACCATAACTACTGTTTGTTAATGGTGTAGGTGTCGAAGTAAGTGTAGCTGTAGAATATACGGAAGTTCCGTTTCCTGTTATGTCTGGCTTTATTCTTAAATCATCTGTAGGGCCTTGACTGCTCGAAGTGTTGATAGTTACACTCGTAAGCACTCCTGTTGCACTTATAACGGCATCATTTGCATTAGCAATAACCAGATTATTTTTGGCAGTCGAGAATCCTGTAA
Organism: Flavobacterium hydatis; assembly: GCF_000737695.1. Taxonomy (GTDB): domain Bacteria; phylum Bacteroidota; class Bacteroidia; order Flavobacteriales; family Flavobacteriaceae; genus Flavobacterium; species Flavobacterium hydatis. The sequence goes on along the minus strand of NZ_JPRM01000026.1, from coordinate 991 downwards.
GTTTATCATAACCTGCACCTCCCAAAGGACTTGGGTTTGCAGTATTATCCGTTCCATCATTACCAGCAGATTTTACCTGTAAGTAATATGGAGCATTAAACATTAGATTATCCCAATCTCTTGCAACAGTTTGGTAAGATCCAAATTGCCATGGAGCTATTAAAACTGCTCCTGTAGATGGATTTCTTGTGCCCCAGCCGTAAGAATGATTAGATAATAACATTCCGTTTGTTGCAGCTGCTGTCGCTTCGGGTAAATCACTATTCCATTCATTGGTTTTTGCATTTGCCTGATTGGCCATACCTTTTGCGGCAGCAACAGCTCCTGCAGCTACAATAGTACCTGTAACATGATTTGCATGTTGGCTATTGTTGCCTGCGCCAATAACTGTAACACCATCCAGAATAGAAACTCTTCCTCCAAACTCATTGTGCGTAGGAAGCGTAGCTCCACCATCCCAAACATAAGCAGTCATGGTTTGTCCGTTAAGATTGAGTCCTAAACCGCCACCAGAGTTCAAAAAGTTTGCTCGGGTAGACTTGGCTGCATTTACGTTGTCGGGAGTATAATAAATAGGAGATTTTCCATCAGGGCTAATATCTATCAATTCGCTGGTTGTTCCATCTTTGTTGGTAAAAGTTGTGCTCCAACCATTGGTTCTTGCTGTGCTTAAGATTCTTTGTTTTTTTTGCTCAGCTTCAGATCTAAATTTTTGACTTAACGATTCTAATTCAGTTACATTCGAGTTAGATCGAATTACTTCTATGTCTTTTTGCGTTTGCGAGTAGGTAATTCCGCATACACAAAATAGAGCAATTTTGTATAAATTTTTCATATAGTTTGATTTGGGGGTTAATCACTTTTTTATAATCTATTGTATTTAAGAATAGAATTTGGGGGACTTTTGTCATTAATCATTCCTGTAAACTCATAAAATAAGGTTGGTTTCATTTTCATAATTTTTAGTTTTAATAGGTTATTAAATAGACTT
>NZ_JPRM01000025.1 GCF_000737695.1 Flavobacterium hydatis | reverse complement strand
CATAGATAAAAGTAACTGATTACAGTTTTGGTAATAAACTGAAATATTCATTTACAAATGTTTTTTGACCATCTTTAAAGATATTAAAACAATTAAAATTGATTATAATTCCTTTTGGTGCTTTTAACAGTTTCATATAAGTTAAAAGTTGTGCTTGATGCATTGCATTTATTTCAGAAACTGACTTTAACTCAACCACAAAACAATTCTCAACAAATAAGTCACATCTTAAATCTGTATTTAAATCTTTGCCTTTATAGATTATCGGCACTTTCATCTCTGTGAAAAAATTTAATTTTCTATATGATAGTTCTTCTTTCAGACATTGATGATAAACACTTTCTAATAATCCTTTTCCAATTGTTTTATGTACTTCTATAGATGCTCCAATTACTTCATAAGTCAATTCATCTAAATATTTCTGAGTAATCATTAATTCTTTAATTAAAATAAAAACTATGTTTCTATGTGTTAAAAAAACAAGATACTAAATATTTGTAAGTATTTTACTCAAAATTTCTTTTTCGGACTAATAACCAAATTACTACTGGTGCTCCAATTATTGATGTTATCGCATTAATCGGTAATGTGGTTTCTAATCCTGGTAATTGTGATGCGATGTCGCAAAACAACATAATTATTCCTCCATAAAAAAGAGTACTCCAATATAAAACTGCATGATTACTGGTTCTAAATGTAAGCTTAGCAATATGCGGAACGGCTAATCCTATAAAAGCAATTGGACCTGCAAATGCAGTAACACTTCCTGCCAAAATACTTGTGGCTAGAATAATTATAAGTCTTGTTTTCTTGAAATTAAGTCCCATGCTTTTGGCATAATTCTCTCCAAGAAGTAATGCGTTTAATGGTTTAATACTACTCACGCTTAAAAGCAAACCGATACTAACACTAACTGCTAAAACTACAATCGACGACCAGGAAAGATTCCCTAGACTTCCTAATGACCAAAAGGTAAATTTCTGCAATTGTTCTGCTGAACTAAAATAGGTTAGAACTCCAACAATGGCACTAGTAAAACTACCGAACATAAGCCCGACAATTAAAATAGCCATTGTGTTTCGTAACCGTTGCGATACTAATAAAACCAAGAATAAAACTGAAATACTTCCTAATGTAGATGCAAATACTATCCCGTAGCTTGACAACAAAATTGTATTTAAAAATGAAGGCAATAAACCTGCTCCTAAAATTACTATTGCCACGGCTAATATTGCTCCGGAACTTAATCCTAAAACATCGGGACCTGCTAATGGATTCCTAAATAATGTTTGCATTAACAAACCGCTTATCGATAATCCTACACCTACCAATACTGCCGTAATTGCTTTGGGCAAACGGTAATTAATTATGATATATTCCCATGTCGATTTACTTGCTTCCCCTCCAGTTAAACTGGTATACACTTCTTTAAACGGGATTGTAATCGACCCGAAACTAATATCCAGAAAGAATAGTAACAAAAGTGCTAAACCGAGTATAAAGAACAAGATTGTATTTCGCTTTTGATTCGCCAATTGAAATTAGTTTAATTTAGACGCAAACGTAAATTCATAACTAGGCAATAATTCTGGATGAAATATCTTGATGTAATCTTTAAGAACTAAATCTGGGCGGCTTGGTGCCAATTCGTAATAAATTGTTCCTCCTGTAGCTCCAAATTTACTCTCGAATGTATATACATTTTTTGTTTTGAAAGCATCGAACTGACTGTAATGTGGGTTGCTTTTTTCTAATTCTGATAATGATTTAAAAGAACCTGTTGCAATCCAGACTGAAGCTGTTTTGGCTTTGTCTAATATTTTTTCAAATGATAATCCCTGGCTTCCTGTTCCTTTTAGATCTGCCCATAAATAATCGGCTTTGGCATCGGCCATAAATTGTGCCACCCAACTATTTCCTTTGGCAACATACCACTGATCCATATACATAGAACCATATAAAACTGTAGAAGTTGCTTTCTTAGATTCTACTAATTTCTTAGCTTCTTTATAACTCGTTACGATTTTATCAAAAAGTTCTTTTGCTTCTGCTTCTTTTCCGAATAAGGCTCCGTAAAGTTTAATCCACTCAGCTTTTCCTAGTGGTGATTGTTCCATCCAATCGGCTTGAATAAGAACTTTTAAACCACTTTTTTGTAAATTATCCAACATTGGGTTGTTGTTATCTACCCCGAAAGTAACAATTAGATTTGGTGCTAATTCTATAAGTTGTTCGATATTTAATTTTTCGTTTTGACCTACATTCTTAACAGAGCCTTTGTCTATTAATTTTCTGGTTTTCTCAGAAGAAACATAATCGGTATGTGGAAAACCAACTAAATTGTTTTCGACATCCAACATTTCTAAAAACGGAATATTGGTTGTTGATGTTACTACAATTGTTTGTAACGGAACCTGAATGGTTGTGTAACTTTTTAAACTATCTGGTACAACTCCGTCTTTTTCTTTTAATACATAAGTATAATCTTTTCCAGCATCTGGCCAAGGGTTTGTAACTTTTACAACTGAATATCCTGTGAATTTATTGATGGAAAGTCCAGAAGCATATTCAATACTGTTTTGTCCTGTTTCGGCTTTTATTTCTGGAGTACTTTCGTTTTTCTTGCATCCTAATACTACTAAAAACGAGAAAAGAAAAACAACTTTATGCAATGATGATTTCATATATAGTTAGTGTTTGTTTTTTAAAGAAATATGAAATATCTAATCTGATTTTGAATCACGATGATTTCATATTTTGCAATTTGGATAGCGACAAAGGTAGCGCAATTTCTAAATTTCTTGTTTACTTTTAAACGTAAAAAATTGAACAAATAGTATCTTTGTAACATGAATGGTCTTAAAGTAAAAAATTGCTCTAGCTGCGGAACCGCATTTAATTGCGGAGATTCTCCTGATGGAAACAAATGTTGGTGTAACGACTTCCCTCCTATTTTTGTACCTTCGGAAGTTGTAGATTGTCTTTGCCCAAATTGTTTTAAAAATGCTTGCACTGTAAAAATAGATGATTTTGTAAATACAATTACTCCCGAAATTGCGATTGATAATAAAGCCTCGGTTTTACCCAAAAACAATACGCTTATTGAAGGAATTGACTATTATCTGGAAAATGGGAATTATGTTTTTAAGGAATGGTTTCATCTAAAAAGAGGAAGTTGTTGCGGAAATAAATGTAGACATTGTCCATATAAATAATTGTAAATTATTAATTGTTAGTTATTAATTATGAAAAGTAATATTGTAAAAGATAAAAGTTTTGATTTCGCCATTCGGATAGTTAAATTATATCAATACTTATGTGTCGAGAAAAAGGAATTTACACTTTCTAAACAACTTTTAAGATCGGGAACGAGTATTGGCGCAATGGTTCGAGAAGCTGAACATGCTGAAAGTAAAAATGATTTTATCCATAAATTTGCGATTGCTCAAAAAGAGGCCAATGAATCCGTTTATTGGTTAGAATTATTAAAAGCAACTGATTATTTAAATGAAAAACAATTTGAAACCATTTATAATGATGCTATTTCAATATTAAAACTTATAACTAGTATCCTTAAAACTACTAAGCAGCAACTTACAATTAATTAATTAATAATTAACAACTAATAATTAATTAAATGGTTGCGTTAGGGATAGTAGCGGCATCCTTTTATTTTTTTCTTTAAAAAATAAAAGATATAGCGAATAGCCCGACCGAAGGGAACGCCCTTCTTAAATTTACAATTCATAATTAACAATTATAAAAAATGGTTTACTTGATTACTGGTGGGGAACGTTCGGGGAAAAGCAGTTATGCTCAGGAACTGGCTTTAGAACTTACGAACACACCAATGTATGTGGCGACGGCTCGAAAATGGGATGAAGATTTCCAGAACAGAATTGACAGACACCAACAAGAACGCGACGAACGCTGGACAAATATTGAAAAGGAAAAACACTTAAGCGAAATTGATTTTTCGAGTAAAGTGGCTTTGATTGATTGTGTAACGCTTTGGTTAACGAACTTTTTTGTTGACACTAAAAACGATGTTGCATTATCTCTTGATGAAGCTAAAGCTGAATTTTTGAAAATAGCCAATCAGCCTGATGCAACTTTGATAATTGTAACCAACGAAATCGGAATGGGACTTCATGCTGATACCCACGTAGGAAGAAAATTTACGGAATTACAAGGTTGGATGAATCAGTTTCTTGCAAAAAATGCCGATACTGTTGTGCTAATGGTTTCTGGAATTCCGGTAAAAATAAAAGGGTAAATTGGCTTTGTCCCTCTGAACCTTTGCGCCTTTGAACCTTAAAAAGAAAAAAAATATGAGTTATTTAGATGATATTTTAAAATCACGCCGTGATACACGCCATTTTACAAATGATGAAGTTCCTGACGAAGTTATCCAAAAAGCTTTGCAGGCAGGACATTGGGCACCTTCGGTAGGTTTGACTGATGCAACTAAATACTATATCATAAAATCTGATGGGGTTAAAAAAGCTATCAAAGATTTATTTTTGGATTATAATAAAAAAGCAGAATCATTAACTGATGACGAGCACCAAAAAGAGCACTATAAATCCTTGAAACTAGAAGCTATAGAAGAAGCTCCGATTGGGATGATTATTGCGTATGATCGCGCTGTACTAAATAACTTTACAATAGGAACCGTTGGCAGTAACGAAGCGGTAAAATTTAGCTCAGTTTGTGCTGCGCAAAATATCTGGTTATCTCTTACAGAACAAGGTTACGGCATGGGTTGGGTTTCTATTTTAAACTATTATCAGTTTAAGAAAATAATTGACTTACCCGAAAACATCGAACCTCTGGGATATTTTTGTATTGGCAAACCTGCAACAAACTACGATAATCAGCCGATGTTGCAGCAATTAAATTGGAAACAGAAATCGGAAACTTTTGATTGTACTGAAATCAAAACCATAAATGAGAATTTTGTTCCGAAATTAGATTTAGACAATCAATCAAAAATTGAAGTTACTGCTTCTTTCAAAGAATCACTACAACATAAAATTGACTCAAAAACGAAGCCTCTTGGCGCTTTGGGTATTTTAGAAAAGTTAGCATTCCAAATCGGGACTGTTTTCCAGACTTTGAATCCTGAGATTATAAAACCTAATATCGTTGTTTTTGCCGCAGACCACGGAATTGCTAATCATGGTGTGAGTGCATATCCGCAAGATGTTACCAGACAAATGGTTGGTAATTTTCTTGAAGGTGGCGCTGCAATTAATGTGTTTTGTAAACAAAATAATATCGGACTTTCTATTGTAGATGCTGGTGTAAATTATGATTTCCCTACAAATGCCAATTTAATTAATGCCAAAATTGCTAAGGGAACTCAATCCTTTTTACACGTTCCCGCTATGAGCGAAACTGAACTGCAATTGTGCTTTTTGAAAGGTTCTGAAATAGTAGATTCTATTGCAAAAACTGGAAGTAATTGTATTGGTTTTGGCGAAATGGGTATTGGAAACACCTCTACAGCATCTGTCTTAATGAGTATTTTAACTGGTTTCTCTATAGAAGAATGCGTGGGAAAAGGGACTGGAGTTGATGATGCTAAATTAATTGAGAAACAGGAAATCTTAAAAAAAGCTATCGGAAATTATTCTGGTCAAGCCGAATTAAAAGAACAACTCGCCTATTTTGGTGGTTTTGAAATCATGCAAATGACTGGCGGAATGTTAGCCGCTTATAAAAACAATATGCTTATTCTTGTAGATGGTTTTATTTGTACTGTCGCTTTTTTAATTGCCTTTAAAATAAATCCTGATATTAAAAAGAATGCTATTTTCTGTCATTCTTCGGCTGAACAAGGACATCAGAAATTATTAGATTATCTTGAAGCCAAATCAGTATTACAACTTGATTTACGATTAGGCGAAGGAACTGGCTGTGCAATTGCATTACCCATATTACAATCGGCAACTGCTTTCCTAAACGAAATGGCTACTTTTGAGAATGCTGGGGTGAGTAATAAATGACAGTAACAGTTTTTAGTTTCAGTAATCACCTAAATAAAACAAAACTCTTAAATGAAAAAACAACTCCATATATTTTTTACTGCATTAATGTTCTACACAAGGATTCCTTGCCCTAAAAACATCGATCATAATCCTGATTATCTTAATAAAGCAAGTCGCTATTTCCCTTTGATTGGTTGGATTGTTGGAGGGATTTCTTTTCTGGCATTTTATGGCGCTGCATTTTTAGTATCATTATCTGCTGCAGTAATTATAGGAATGATTGCCGGAATCTTGACTACAGGTGCTTTTCACGAAGATGGTTTTGCCGATGTTTGTGATGGCTTTGGTGGTGGTTGGACTAAAGAAAAGATTTTATTAATTATGAAAGATAGTGCCATTGGTGCTTATGGAGCCATTGGAGTTGTATTATTGTTTTTATTGAAGTTTCAATTACTTTCAGAACTAGTAACCACAGAAACAATCACAAACCAGCAATCAGCATTTACTATCTTGTTATTGTTTATTGCAGGGCATTCTATTAGCCGTTTAGCCGCAATAAGTATTGTATTTACTCATGAATATTCTCGTGAAGATGCTACAAGCAAAAGCAAACCAATTGCAAAAAACTTTAGTTGGAAAGAAGTTTTAGGTTCTTTCTTTTTTGGTTTATTACCTCTTTTAGTACTTTCTTTTTTTCAATACCAATTACTTTTGGTTATAATCCCTGTTTTTCTGGCTCGTTATTTCTTAGCTCGTTATTTCCAGAAATGGATTGATGGTTACACTGGAGATTGTCTAGGCGCAACACAACAAGTTTGCGAAGTTATTTTTTACTTAAGTGTTATAGCAATATGGAAATTTATTTAGTTCGTCATACCGAAACTGTTTGCGAAAAAGGAATTTGCTACGGTCAAACCGATGTAAATATTGCTGAACCATACGATTTGATTTTTGACAACATCGTAAAGCAATTACCTCAAGACGCATTGTTATATTCAAGTCCGCTGAAACGTTGCGTATTACTCGCTGAGCATATCCAACAAGAAAACAAAATTTCAAACTACCAAGAAGACAAACGCTTGATGGAAATGAATTTTGGCGATTGGGAAATGAAAAATTGGAATGAAATTGCTCAAGAAGATTTAAATCCGTGGATGGAAGATTTCGTAAATATTCGAGTTCCAAACGGAGAATCTTTCATCGATTTGCATGAAAGAGTCACTCATTTTATGGAAAACGAAATACTTACTAAAACCTCATCAAAGTCAATTATTGTTGCACATGCCGGAGTTGTACGAAGTATTTTATGCCTTTTAAATTCTCTTCCTCTTAAAGATGCTTTTCAAAACAAAGTCGATTTTGGACAGGTTATAAAAGTTGAAATCTAAAGAAAACCTACTTTTACTTTGTTTATGAATAGCGTTAAAAAATCAAATAGCATTGATTTTTAAGCTTTTTTAACTTTATATTTGCACCCACATTAAGGTTGTGCCATATTTTTTAGACACATTAAAAGGGAATCAAGTAATTGAAGATTGAAATTATCAAAATCAACATTCGAAAATCTTGAGCTGTACCCGCAACTGTAAGCTTAGTTCTGTAAGGAATGCTTGTTGTTAACTACAAACCACTGTTTTAGGACGGGAAGGGAAACAACAAGACGCGAAGCCAGGAGACCTGCCTTTGTTAACAAATATCGAACTCTCGGGAAAAAGAGTTTAGAAATTATGACATTACAAAAGTTTTACATCGGTTTTTTGCTCCTAGCTTGCCAATTTATTTCGGCACAAAATGATTCTATAACAAAATTAAAAGAAGTTATAGTTTCAGATACTAACCTCAAGAAATACTCAGACTCACAATCGGTTCAGGTGCTTAATGATTCTATTATTAATAAAAACCAAGCGTCCTTAACTTCTCTTTTAAATTACAACACTGTTATTTACTTTAAGGAGAATGGTCTAGGAATGACTTCTGCACCTTCTTTTAGAGGAACTACAGGCGCCCAAACCGCAGTTATTTGGAACGGAATAAATATCAATTCTCAATTTTTAGGTCAAGCCGATTTTAATACAATCGGAACTAGAGATTTCAATTCTATTGCTGTAAAAGCTGGAGGAGGAAGTGTTTTATACGGAAGCGGTGCAATAGGCGGAAGTATTCACTTAAATAATGACATCCGTTTTAAGAAGGGTTTCTCTAATCATTTATTCCTCAGTAGAGGTAGTTATGATACTTATAGCACAAATTATCGTGCAAACGTTTCGTCCGACAAATACAGTATTCAGGTTAATATTTCTAGAAACAGTTCCGAAAATGATTTTAAATACCCTGGAACTACTGACCAAAAAAACCTTAATGGTGCATACTACAATACGAGTATGAATACAACATTTGGTTATAAAATAGACTCTAAAAACACCTTAAAACTATATAGTCAGTTTTATGATGGAGAACGTCATTTCTCTTTAACCTCTCCAAATGAAACAAAAACGAAATACAATGATTTCAATACTCGTAATCTTTTAGAATGGGAAAGTTTATTTAATCGTTTTACTTCCAAATTAAGAGTCGCACATATCGGAGAATCTTATAAATACTTTCCAAATATTACCTCAGATTCTTTTACCTATGGAAAAGTTGAAACTTCTATTATAAAATATGATTTAGCTTTTGATGTAAATGAAAAAATCAAATTAAATGCAATTGTTGATTACAATCGTAATAAAGGATATGGCTCTAGCATAAATAATGTAAAAAGGCAAGTTGGTTCCGCTAGTTTATTATTGCAACATTTCGTAACCGATAAATGGGATTACACAGCTAGTATTCGCCAAGAATTAACCGATAATTATGGTAATCCTTTCCTCTTTTCATTAGGAACAAGATATGAATTTACAGATTTTTATCGCATAAAATTAAACGCTTCTAAGAATTTCAGAATGCCTACTTACAACGATTTATATTGGCAAGGAAGTGGTAATCCTGATTTAAAACCTGAAACTTCTTATCAAGGAGAAATCGGCAATGAATTTTTTACAAAAAACTTCTCATTATCTGTAACTACATATTACAATTCTATAAAAGATTTATTACGCTGGATCCCTTCTGAGGGCGGAGGTGATACTTGGTCTCCAGAAAACACAGCCAAAGTAAGAGCTTATGGTGCCGAAATACTTTTGGAATGGAGAACAAAAATAAAAAATCACAATTTGACTCTTAACGGAACTTATGCCTATACCGTTTCTGAAAGCAAACAATTAATTAAAGGAGAACTATTATACAAACAACTTATATATGTTCCTTATCATAAATTAACTGGGTCTGTTTCTTATAATTGGAAAAAAGTTTCCTCTTATTTTCAATACTTATATACCGGAGAAGCATTTAGCACACCATTTAATAATCCCGCTACCAAAATAAAACCTTATAACGTTGGTAATCTAGGAATTGATTACGACTTAGGAAAAAAGAATAGCTACAAAATTGGATTTCAAATACTAAATATTTGGAACGAAAATTATCAACCAGTTATTAGCAGGCAAATGCCTGGAAGAAATTACACAGTATATATAAATCTTAACTTTTAAAAAAATGAAAAAATTAAACAAACTATTTTTGGCTGTAATTATAAGCTCTGCATTTTTTGCTTCTTGTAGTAGTAGCGACGATGATAATACCCCTCAAGAACCAAGAGGAAATTACGAAAGCGGAATCTTTATTCTGAATGAAGGACAATTTAAAAATAGTAATGCATCAATTTCTTATTTATCAGATGATTTAAAAATCGAAAACAATGTATTTTCATTAGTTAATACAGAAAAAAATTTAGGTGAAATAGCTCAAAATATTGGATTAAATGGTGATTTTGCTTATATCGTTGTTAATGTTTCTAATAAAATTGAAGTAGTAAACAGATATACTTTTAAGAGTATTGCTACAATTACAACTGGCTTAAATAACCCTAGATATATTGCTTTTGCAAACGGAAAAGGATATGTTACAAATTGGGGTGATGGAGCAAGCGCTACTGATGATTATGTAGGCGTAATTGACCTTGCTTCAAACACGATTACTTCTAAAATTTCTGTAATTGAAGGTCCTGAAAAAATCATTGAAAATGACGGAAAACTATATATAGGCCACAAAGGCGGCTGGAATCAAGGTAACTCATTATCAGTTATCAACTCTACCACTAATACAGTTACAGCAAACTTTGTAGTAGGAGATGTTCCTAGTTCATTAGTAAAAGATAATGGCACTTTATATGTTTTATGTAATGGACGACCATATTACGCTTTACCTGAAACAACTGGTAAATTAGTAAAAGTCAACATGAGCAACAATACAGTTTCCTCAACAATTGATTTTCCCGGCATAACACATCCTGGATTCTTAGCTATTGAAAATAATAAACTATATTATACTATAGGATCTGATATTTACTCTGCTGCAACTAGTATAACAACTTTGCCAACCACTCCAATATTCAAAGCAACTAAGACTTCTAATCTTTATGGTTTTGCAGTAAAGAACAATAAAATATATGTTGCAGATGCAGTAAACAATCAAGATCCTGGAGATGTTTACATTTATTCTTTAACAGGAGTTTTATCTAATGAATTTAGTGTTGGTATAGGACCAAATGGTTTCTATTTTAATAACTAATAAAGAATCATCAATTTCATATCTTACTTGTTTTCAACAAAAAAGGCTTTCTAACGAAAGCCTTTTTTGTTATTCTTATCTATCTTGCAATGCTCGCAAAAGTCCTTCAGGAGCTTTATCTAGATACATTTGGTTTCTGATACCATCTATTGATTTTGAATCGGTAAAATATTCAAACTCCTTACCTTCTTTAGGCAAAACCACTTTCCCTGTTCCTGTAATTTTAGAAATTGCAGTACCTAATAACGGCTCATTTTCATCTCCTAAAACACCTAATGCGTTTATAGATTCAATTACACTATATGTAGGTGCTAATCCGTTAGTATATTCTCCAAAACCTACTGAGTTAACAATTTTCAAGACAATTGGCTGCATAGCATATTTATGACTTGGATTTCTATTTGTTTTGCTAAAAGTAGGAGAATCATATAAAGTAACCGAACCCACATTTTTACCAATAGTTACATCACCTATCTGCACCACATCAATATACGGCTTTAGCCCATTAATAACCAATTCACTTGCAGATGCAGTACTTTTACTTGTTAATATATATACTTTGGTCAGATTCAAACTATTTAATGCAATACCATTAAATTTATCTACAAAATTATTGTTCAATAATTCTGCGTCTTCACTTTCAAAATATTTATTGAGCTTGCTATTCCATTTTTGTTTAGAGAAATTTTTATCTGTAAACTGCCCTGTAATCATACTTGCTAATCGGGTTGCCGTTTGCACAGAACCTCCACCATTATATCGCAAATCAAGTACTAAGTCGGTGATACCTTTACCTTTTAGTTCTCCAAATGCATCATTTAACTGAATATCATAATTACCATAGAAGCCATTATACATTAAATAACCTATTTTACGGCCATTTTTTTCTATCACCTTATTAATGTAAATTGGATTTTCATCCAAAACTGTTTTAGTAAGAGTAACTGATTTTCCATTTGGCACAAATTTAGTCCCATCATAATCAGTTAAATTTATAGTATAACTATCTGGCGCAAGTAACGTTTTGTAATTATCATAGGTAATTTGCGTTCCGTTAATACCATAAAATAAATCACCTCGCTTCACTCCTTTGCTAGCTGCATCTGAGCCAGGCAAAATATAGCGCACAAAACCAATCAAATCATTAGAACCTTTAGATTTTGGGCTTAACTTAAAATCAATTCCGTTATTTTTTGATGTTCCCTGAAGTTCTTGTTCTAATACAGTATAATCATCTACAATCCAACTAAATCTATCTATTGACGGATCTACGCGCAAAGAATTAAATAATGTTTCTGGATCTGGATATCCTCTTAAAAAAGAATTTAGTTGTTCTTGATTTCCAAAACGATCATCTGCTAAATTTGGAACATCTGCTTGCCATAAATAATATTGATTTAATCCTTTCCAGATAAAATCCTGAACTTGTAAGCTTTTAGGAGCAGACACATCATCCTGATCCTGACAGGCTTGAAAGCAGAATATAGCTAGAAATAATAATATTGCGGTTCTTAATATTGTCTTCATATAGTAGGTGTCAATATAGTATTAACGTAAAAATACTATCTTTAGTTTTATTTCACACACATTTGTAACAAAAATAATTCTGTTTCGTCTTGATATTATAAGCGAACCTATAATTTGTAATTTTTATGAACCAAATCGTTTTCCTTCAGTTAGTAAATCCTTTTAAAGACAAAGTATTTCGTCTGGCAAAACGATTACTCATAAGTACAGAAGAAGCAGAAGATGCCTCGCAAGAGATTTTAGTTAAACTATGGAGTAAGAAAGAAACATTAAACACCTATAATAATGTAGAAGCTCTTGCCATGACAATGACAAAAAATTATTGTCTGGATCAATTAAAATCAAAACGAGCTAGTAATCTTACTCTTGTACATTCTAATTACACTGATAGGGAACCGCGGTTAGATCAAAAAGTAGAAGACAATAATAGTTTAGAATGGGTAGAAAAAATAATGAGTCAGTTGCCAGAACAGCAACAAATTTTAATTCAGTTACGAGATGTCGAACAATATGAGTTTGACGAAATCTCCAAAATAGTTAACATGAACGAAACCGCTATTCGCGTAGCGCTTTCAAGAGCTAGAAAAAAAATAAGAGAATCTATGCTTAATACACATCAATATGGAATCAGATAAAATAGAAATAATATTAGAAAAATACTTTCAGGGAGAAAGTACTATTGCCGAAGAAAATGAATTAAAAAATTATTTTTCTTCTTCGAATGTTGCGCAGCATTTGGAACAATACAAACCAATTTTTGGTTATTTCTCTCAAGTAAAAGAACAACGTTTAACGCAAGAAATTCCACTACAAACTAAGAAACGTAATGTGGCGTGGTTATCAATTGCTGCTTCGGCTGTCCTTTTACTAGGAATAGGTTCTTATTTTTACCTCAACAACACAAATAATACAACTCCTGTTGTTGCAAAATCAGACTTAGGAACTTATGTCTCTCCAGAAGAAGCTTTGGCGGCAACGCAAAAAGCCCTCGCCATGGTGTCGCACAATGTTAATACTGGTATAGAAAGTGTCCAGTATATTAAAGAATACGAACAATCAAAAAACTTAATTTTCAAACAAAATAAAATTAGATAAAATGAAATCAACAATTCAAGAAAATAGAAAAAATAATAGAAGAAGCTTAAGTAAAAACTTTATACTAACACTAATTTTCGCATTAGTTAGCCATGCCTTTTACGCACAAGGAGCTTTTGATAAATACGATGGTCAAGACGATGTAACATCTGTAATTGTAAACAAAAAGATGTTTGATTTGATGAGTAAAGTAAAGGTTGATGCTTCTGATAAGGAAACACAACAATACTTAAACCTTATCAAAAAACTAGACAATTTAAAAGTGTTTACAACACAAAGTACAAGAGTTGTAACCGATATGAAACTTACTACAGATAAATACATTAAATCTGCAGGCTTAGAAGAATTAATGCGAGTAAACGACAACGGAAGAAACGTAAAAATTTATGTGAAATCTGGAGCAACAGACACTCAAATAAAAGAATTATTTATGTTTATTGATTCAGGCAGAAATGAAGATACTGTTTTACTATCACTTACTGGTAATTTTGACTTAAACGAAATCTCGGTACTTACAGATAAAATGAAATTACCTGGAGGTTCTGATTTGAAAAAAGCATCTAAAGGAAAAAAATAACATGAAACGAATCACCAACATTTTCGCCTTTTTAGGATTATTACTTTTAGTAAGTTGTAATTCTGAACCTTCATTACAGAAATATTTTGTAGAAAATACTGAGAACAAAAACTTTATTGCTCTCGATGTTTCGCCAAGTATTCTTAATGTAAACAAAGAAAAACTATCTGCGGAACAAAGCGAAGCTTTAAACTCTTTCGATAAAATGAACATCTTGGCTTTTAAAAGAAATGATAAAAACCAAACGGAATACGAAGCTGAAAGAACTAAGTTAAATACTATTTTAAAGAACCCAAAATACCAACAATTAATGAAATTTGGTTCTGGAAAAGATGGTGCTTCTGTAAGTTATGTTGGGACAGATGAAAATATTGAAGAGTTTGTGATTTACGCTAATAGAAACGAAAATGGTTTTGCTGTAGTTCGTGTTTTAGGAAAAAATATGAATCCAAACAATATCATGACATTAATGACCGTTCTTAAAGAATCTAATATAGATATGGAACAACTTAAACCGCTACAACAACTGATTAAATAATTCATTCTTACTTTAAAAACAAAAAAGCCTCATAATTGAGGCTTTTTTTATATCCTAAATTTGATTTTTTTTTCACAACTCCAACAAAAGACAATTTTAACAAAATTATTAAATTATATTTTTTTAACAAAAAAAGAAGCAATAACAACACTCTTTCTTACAAAAACACACCATTAGAAACTAAAAAACATATCTTTGATTAAACATTAAAATCATATATATGAAAAAAATTTTACTCTTTGCTTTATTCTCTACATTTAGTATTAACGCCCAAACACCTAGTGATTATGTAACTGGATTACCAAATCCAACAGGAATTGCATTTGATAGTGCTGGAAACTTATATGTTGCCGATTACGGCGCATACAATGTGACTAAAATCACTCCAAACTTTACAAAAACTCCTTTTATTAGTGCTCTAAATGGAACACCACAACAAATAGCTTTTGATGTCAATGGGAATCTTTGGATTGCCGGATCTGGATCCTTTAATGGAATCGTAAAAGTAAACACAGCTGGAGTTTCAACTACTTATTCTGCATCAGGTAGCCCTTACGGAATAGCCATTGACGCATCTGGTAATGTATATTATTCAGAGGCTAATTCTGGAGATATTAAAAAATTAGACCCAAATGGAACCGTTTCCACTTTTGCAACTGGTCTTACTCAACCAAACGGGATGGTATTTGATAAATCGGGCAATTTAATTGTTGCTGATAAAGGTCAAGGTGAAATAAAAAAAATAACTCCTGCTGGTGTTGTAAGCACACTTATTTCTGGAATGATGAATCCCTCTAACCTTCTTTACACACCAAATGGAGACTTATACATTTCAACAGGTATACTAGGTAGAATTTTTCGTTTTCCTACAGGAAGCGCTAATGGAACTGCACCTGATTTCTACATAAGACCTAATATTAGTGACAGTGTAGGGCAAATGGCTTTTTATAATGGAGCACTTTACGTTAGTACTAATGCAAAAAAAGTAATCAAAATTACTGATCCAATGTTAGGACTAAAAGACGTAAACAGCGTTACAGACAACTTTGTTGTTTATCCTAATCCTGCAACAGATTATTTAGTTATCGAAAACAGTAAAGTTGATTTAAAAACGATTCAATTATTTGATATGACAGGTAGAGAAGTTCAAAACTTCAAAGCATCTGACAGCAAAGACAATAAAATCATTTTATCAAATTTAACTTCAGGAAATTATATTTTAAAAGTTAACAATACATCTAAAAAGATAATTGTAAAATAAGCGATTTATACATTAAACAAAAAAGCCTCAAAATTTAATTTTGAGGCTTTTTTTATATCCGGATTTGAGATTATTTACTCAAATACATTTTTCTTCTTGAATACAATTCGTAGAATTGATCGTCTTTTAAGTCATCAATAAACAAGATACTTTCTCCTGTCGATTTCATCTCTGGCCCTAATGCTTTGTTTACATTATGAAACTTACTAAAAGAGAATACTGGTTGCTTTATTGCAAATCCTTTTAATTGTGGATTAAAATTAAAGTCGGTTACTTTATTATGACCCAACATTACTTTTGTAGCGTAGTTTACATAAGGCTCTCCGTAAGCTTTTGCAATAAATGGTACTGTTCTCGATGCTCTAGGATTTGCCTCGATAATATATACTGTATCATCTTTTATCGCAAACTGAATATTTATTAAACCTACTGTTTTAAGAGCTCTTGCAATCTTTTTAGTATGATCTTTTATTTGTTGCATCACAAACTCCCCTAAGTTAAAAGGAGGCAATGTAGCATTACTATCTCCCGAGTGAACTCCGCAAGGTTCGATGTGCTCCATAATTCCGATGATATAAACATTACCATCAGCATCACAAATTGCATCTGCTTCTGCTTCGATTGCTCCAGCTAAATAATGATCAAGAAGTAGTTTATTACCAGGAATCGTTTTCAATAAATTAATAACGTGTTCTTCAAGTTCTTTCTTATTGATCACAATTTTCATCCCCTGACCTCCTAATACGTAAGAAGGACGAATCAATAACGGGAAGTCTAAAGTATCTGCAAGAGCAGAAGCTTCGTCAGCTGTTTCAGCAATTCCGAATTGTGGGAAAGGAATATGTAATTCAGTTAATAACTCAGAGAAACGTCCTCTATCTTCGGCTAAATCTAAGGCATCAAAACTTGTTCCTATAATTTTCACACCGTATTTAGATAATTTATCTGCTAGTTTCAAAGCTGTTTGCCCACCTAACTGTACAATTACACCTTCTGGTTTTTCATGCTGAATAATATCGTAGATATGCTCCCAGAAAACTGGCTCAAAATATAATTTATCGGCAGTATCAAAATCTGTCGAAACCGTTTCTGGATTACAGTTAATCATGATGGTTTCGTAACCACATTCTTTAGCCGCAAGTACACCGTGTACACAAGAATAATCAAACTCAATTCCTTGTCCAATTCTGTTTGGTCCTGAACCCAGAACTATGATTTTCTTTTTATCCGTTACAACACTTTCGTTATCTACATAACGCTCACCGTTTGCTTTTTCTATTTCTGCTTCAAAAGTAGAATAGTAGTAAGGTGTTTTTGCTTTAAATTCGGCAGCACAAGTATCTACTAATTTAAACACACGATTAATGTTCTTATCCATACGTAAAGTATGAACTTCACTTTCTAAACAATTCATCATGTGAGCAATTTGTCTGTCGGCAAAACCTTTTTGTTTCGCTTCTAGCAAAAGTTCTTTTGGCAAAGTAGCTACTTTATAGTTCGAAATTTCTTTCTCAAGAGTATAAAGTTCTTCATATTGTTTCAAGAACCACATATCTATTTTAGTAATTTCATGAATACGGCTCAACGGAATTCCCATTGCAATTGCATCATAAATTACAAAAACACGATCCCAACTTGCAAAAGTTAGTTTCTCGATAATTTGTTCGTAGTTTTTATATCCTTTTCCATCAGCACCTAAACCATTACGTTTAATTTCTAATGATTGAGTTGCTTTATGTAAAGCTTCTTGGAATGAACGTCCGATACCCATAACCTCTCCTACAGATTTCATCTGAAGACCTAGAGTTCTATCAGCACCTTCAAATTTATCAAAGTTCCAACGAGGTATTTTTACAATCACATAATCAAGAGTTGGTTCAAAAAGAGCCGAAGTTGATTTTGTAATTTGGTTTTGCAATTCATCAAGATTATATCCTAAAGCTAGTTTAGAAGCTATTTTAGCAATTGGATAACCCGTTGCTTTTGATGCTAATGCAGATGAACGAGATACACGAGGATTAATTTCAATCGCTACGATATCTTCTTTTTCGTCTGGCGAAACTGCAAATTGTACGTTACAACCTCCAGCAAAATTCCCGATACTTCTCATCATTAAGATAGCGTAATCACGTAATTTCTGGAATGTTGTATCTGATAATGTCATTGCTGGCGCAACTGTAATCGAATCTCCAGTATGAATTCCCATTGGATCCATATTTTCGATAGAACAAATAATTACAACATTATCATTTTTATCTCTTAAAAGCTCCAACTCGTATTCTTTCCAACCCATTAAAGCTTTATCAATTAAAACTTCGTGTATTGGCGAAGCTTCAAGGCCTCTTGTTAAAAGTTCATCGAAATCTTCTTTTTTGTAAACCACCGCAGCTCCAGTTCCTCCAAGCGTAAACGAAGGACGAATTACAAGTGGAAAACCAAATTCCTGAGCAATTTCTTTTCCTTCTAAGTATGAAGTAGCTGTTTTTGCAGGTGCAGTTGGTACATTAATTTTTTCAAGAAGTTGTTTAAACTGCTCTCTATCTTCAGTAATATTAATGGCGTTCACATCAACACCTATTAATCTTACTCCAAAATCAGCCCAAATTCCTTTTTCATCTGCTTCTAAACATAAATTTAATGCAGTTTGTCCTCCCATTGTAGGTAAAACAGCATCAATTTGCGGATGAGCTTTCAGAATTTCAATAATCGATTTTGTAGTTAATGGCTTTAAGTATATATGATCGGCCATTGATGGGTCGGTCATTATAGTCGCTGGATTTGAGTTTATCAAGATAACTTCAATTCCTTCTTCACGAATAGAACGTGCAGATTGAGAACCTGCATAATCAAATTCGCAAGCTTGACCAATAACAATAGGTCCTGAACCTATTATTAAAACGGATTTTATTGATGTGTCTTTAGGCATTTTATTTGTATTGTGTAGTTATATAAAGTACTTTAAAAAACATTCGTAGTATATTCTAAACTAGAATGTTGAGAGATTTTTTACCGACAAGGTATAAAAAAAGGCGATACTAAAAAAGTAATCGCCTTATGTATGTTTATACAAACATTATTTTTTGTGTCTAGGTTCGCTAGAAACAGTTAATTTATGTCTTCCTTTAGCTCTTCTACGCGCCAGAACTTTTCTTCCATTCGCAGAAGCCATTCTGTCCATAAATCCGTGCTTATTTCTTCTTTTTCTTTTCGATGGTTGAAACGTTCTTTTGCTCATTGCTTTGTATCTTTAAATATGGTGTCTAATATCTTCTTTTTGTTCTTCGAATACTGTTACTCTAAAACCGAGTGCAAATATACAAAGACTTTTTTTCCTTGCAAGTAGTTTTATAAAAATATTTTTAATTCATTTTACTATCTTTGCAATCACAAAAATACACCTATTATGTTTCACAGAAATATTAAAATTATTTTAGCCGGACTATTAGTAGTTGCTGGCGTTTGGCAATTTACAGAAAGTAATATCGGGAATGGAATTTTCCTTATTTTATTGACGGCAATTCCAATTTTTCTTTATTTTAAAAATGAATTTATCTTATTAGCCTTCTTGAAATTAAGAAAACAAGATTTTGAAGGTGCTAAAAAATGGCTGGCATACATCAAAAACCCTGAAACTGCTTTAGTAAGAAAACAACAAGGTTACTTTAACTACCTACATGGTATTATGGTTTCTCAAACTAATATCAATCAAGCGGAGAAATATTTCAAAAAAGCAATTGAACTTGGTTTATCTATGGATATGGATTTGGCTGTTGCCAAATTAAACCTTGCTGGTGTTGCTATGTCACGCCGCAGAAAACTTGAAGCTACAAACTTGCTAAATGAAGCTAAGAAATTAGACAAACAAGGAATGCTGAAGGATCAAATCTCAATGATGAAAGATCAAATGAAGAAAATCTAACGATTTTTTAAAACCAATATCTAAATCCCAAATTCCAAAAGAGTTTGGGATTTTTTTATTTTAAATTAGAGGATCTCTCTAGTTAAACACACCGCAGTGCGCCTAATCAAAGATTAGCACATCGGGAATTACCTTATGGAAAAATCTTTGTCAGAGTTTTAAAACTTTGACAAAGATTCTTAATCACGAAACATTAGTGATTTTATAAAAACTAATCCTCCAATATAATCTTAGGTAAATTTTCATTCAACCATTTATATTTATTGAGAATCATGATATGAGTTCCGCCTTTTACCACTTTACAATTGGCAATATATTTTATCGGGAAAACCTCATCTTCATCACCATGAATATGAATTACATTATCGTCAATTTTAGTTCTATCCCAAAGAATTACTTGTTCGACGGCCCAATCTAAATAACGAATATCACGCACAGATAAGAATTTCTCATATAGCTTTAACCTCTTATTAATCTTTTCTCCAAAAGAAAACTTAGCCAAATTCTCTACATTCAATATCAGTCGCATCGGAATCAGCTTATATGCTTTTGTAGTTTTAGCAATTTTCATTCTTCGAGGAAACTCTGTATTACATTTAACGCTCGAAATAATAATTACTCTTCTAACCTCAATATGCTTCGCCATCTCCTGAACAAGAATCCCTCCAAACGAAACACCTACCAAAACAGGATTCGGATGTTTTATATTCAATGTCATTCTTTTTGCATAATCTGGTAAAGACTCATGATCAAGCGGAATTTCCCATTCTAATAAATGTATTTCAAAAGTGTCTTCAGGTAAAGCGATTCGCTCAAAAATAGTAGCACTTGCCGCAAGACCCGGCATAAAGTAAACAGGAATTTTATTCATAATTGTATTTCAGGCATTAACAACCAAGTGTATATCATTATTGATATAAAATTATTGCTTTTTAACGACTCTTGTCTATTTTTTTAGATAATATTATTATTAAAAAGTACAGCAAATATGAGTGCTGACAACATTTTTAAAAACGTAAAACATATCTCACTCACAAAATCATTTGATATTGAATATCAAATGATTATCTTTGCTATAGAAATAATTTGTTTCTGATAATATATTACAAGAAGTTTTTTGAACCTCTTAATATGGTTCATTTCTTCTATTTTTTTTTAAATACCACATAAAAAACAAATAATATGGAACCCATTTCATTAATGGAGATCAAAGACAATGCCTTTGCAAGACAATTTGAAACCTCAAGCCCTACAGGATTAGTTACAATCGAATACTCTTTTCAAGAAAAAAAGATATTTCTAACAAAAATTAATACTCCCGACTCATTCGAAGACCAAGAATTTCTTTTTAGCATGCTTAGAAGCATCATGGAAATTGCGATTGAACGAAAATTAAAAGTAGTCCCTATTCATCCTAAAATTGTAGTTTTCTTTAAGAAAAATCCAACTTATAAAGAATTACTTCCTCCTGGTATCCGAATTTAATAGTACCCTATTATATTCATCCACAAGCCTCCTATTACCATATATATGAGTAATAGGACAATTCCTGTTACAAGACCTTTTACCCACCAGCTCTTTAAATCAACATAACCACTACCAAAAAATACAGGAGCTGGCCCGTGACCGTAATGAGTTAATGTTCCGTAAAGTGAGCCCACAAACCCAAGCATAAAAGCCAATAACAATCCTGGAATACCAAGAGAAACTCCTACTCCTAATAATGCTGCATACATTGCCGCAACGTGAGCTGTTGCGCTTGCAAAAAGATAGTGACTAAAAAAGTACACCAAAATTATTATAGGAAAAGCCATTTGCCAGCTTAAACCTCCTATTTGTTGTTTTACCAAATCGCTAAACCAGCCAATAAATCCTAATTCATTAAGCGAACTTGCCATCATTACCAAAACCGAAAACCAAACAATAGTATCCCAAGCTCCTTTTTCAGATTTTACATCTTCCCATGTTAATACTGAGGTTAGCAATAATATCACCAATCCTATAAAAGCTGTTGTTGTAGCATCGATAGAAAACAAATCGCCTGTCATCCAAAGAAATAATAAAATGAAAAACGTTAACAACATTAGCCATTCATTTCTAGAAATTGGCCCCATTTCTTTTAGTTTTTGCTTAGCAATCCCCGGAGCATCTTTTGTCGATTTTAATTCAGGCGGATAAATTTTATATAAAACAAAAGGAATTACAAAAAAAGCTACTAATCCCGGCACAATTGCAGCAAGCGCCCAAGACATCCAAGTAATTTTAATTCCTAAGTTTAAAGCAAACTTCTGACACATCGGGTTACTTGCCGTTCCCGTTAAAAACATCGAAGATGCAATAAGGTTCATATTATAACTATTTAAAGTTAAAAAAGAACCTAATTTTCTATGCGTTTCAGGTTTATCTGGCTCTGAGCCAAAGCTTATTGCCATCGATTTCATAATAGGATAAATAATACCTCCACCTCTGGCTGTATTACTAGGAACCGCAGGAGCAAGACATAAATCGGCAAGTCCTAATCCGTAGGCTAATCCCAATGAACTTTTCCCAAATATTCTTATGAATATAAAAGCAATCCTGTTTCCTAATCCTGTTTTAATAAAACCACGTGCTATAAAAAACGAAATTCCGATAAGCCAAATCACTTTATCTCCAAAACCTCTTAATGCAAGCGTGATTGACTTTCCTGCTTCTCCCGGAGCCAGAACTTGTGAAAATGCCGTAACTGCAATCGCAATCATACACATTGTACCCATTGGAGCTGCCTTTAAAATAATTCCAAGAATAGTGGCTACAAAAATGGCAAATAAATGCCAAGCTTCTTGTTTTACTCCTTCGGGAGCGGGAATAATCCAAAGAACAATACCTACTGCAAGTGTTATTAATGTTTGAGGAATTTTTACTTCTTTCATAAAAAATAGAGATTAATTTAAACTAAAGTCTGCATTGAAATTGTATAATAAATAGCTCTTTATCATAATAGCTTGTATTAGGAATATTCTTGCTGTATCTATCTATTTCAACTCCCATTTCAATACGCCCTGTATATGCTTTTCCAAATTCTAAACTCAGCATTGGCGTAAGCGTTTGCCTCACATTAGAATCTACTTTAAAACTTGAATCAAAATATTCATATCTGGTAGAAAATTCAAGAGAGGTAAGTTTTTTATAATTGATTACATATCTAAAATTAGGTAAAAAATAAAAACCTCTCATTTGGTAATCATTCACATTTGCAGTTCTAGCATCAACTGGCAAAGAATAATACAAATTATGATTGGTTCCTTGCTTGATTTCAAATTGAGTATCTAGAGAAAGTTTATCTGCTAGTTTAAAATCGGCAGCAATATCTGCTCCTAAAGCAAATACATCGCTGGTATAAACTTTTCCTGTTCCTCCGTTAAGTCCTAAATTAACATGATGTTTTTTTGATAATCCAAAAACAACACGGGTAGAATATTGTTTTCCACTGTCTTTATCCATGTTTTGATTTCTCCCATTTCCATTTAAAACTGAAACAGCATAATTAACGGGAATCTCTCCTAAATCTACAGATCCCGTCATCGAAGCCCCGATTTGAAAACTAGTCCATCCGTTTTTACCAAATTCATAATATTGATTAGAAAAATCAAATGACTTAATAATATCTACAGGAACACTTTCTTCTATACCAAAACCTGGTCGAAACTGACCTCCTGTAAAAGCAATGTATTTATTAAAAGTATATTTTGCATAAGCATTCTCTAACACTTTATTTTGGGGATCTGTTTTAAAATCGGCTAAATTTACCAATACAACTACCTCTGTATGTTCGCTTAAATTTGCAGCAACACTTAGACGCATTCTTTTTATATCAAATGAGCTTCTTGTAATTTCTCCAGTAGTATGCTGAACTCCTAAAACATCGACATTATCTGTAATCGACCCTAGAAAACGCACTTGCAAAAGTCCCTTAAATTTAAATTTCGGGTATATTACTTCTTTTTCTTTCTCCTTTTCTTTCAGCTCTACCTTCACAGTATCCTTCACTGATTGAGCTATCAGAAAAACTGGCATTATCAGAAATATAAAAACAATTCTAGCTAGCATAGATTTCCCCATAAGCTTCTTAAATATAAAATTAGGCGTGTACGTTCTATCTGAGTTTAAGCTCAGCTTTATTTTTAAATCTATCTTCTCTCTGTACCGCGATTTGCAGGTCTTGTTGTCGTTGGCCTTGTTACTGGGCGCGTTGTTGGTCGAGTCGTAGGAGTCACTGGACGAGTTGTTGGTCGAGTTGTTCCTGGATTAGTTGGTCTGGTAACTGGTCTTGTAGTTGGGTTAGTCGGCGTTACAGGACGAGTGACTGGCCTTGTAGTACCTGTTCCTCCTCCCGGCCTAGTCGACGGATTTGTAGGTCGCGTTACTGGACGAGTAGTTGGGTTTGTAGGACGTGTTACTGGCCTAGTTGTTCCTCCTCCCGGTCTAGTAGTTGGATTCGTAGGTCTGGTACCTGGCCTATTTGGCCTTGTAGTAGTAACTGGTGCTGGCCTTTTATAATCTCTACCATTATAAGTCGTATTATAACGCCCGTTTACACGATTATCTCTAACAATTACTGATGTATTTCTTCTAGAAACATAATTATTATAATATCTTGGATTCCTTACAACAACTGTTCTTCTGTAATATGGGCTTCTGTAGTAATGACCATGGTATCCCCAATAATCATGGTAATAAACCGGACGCCAAGGACGCCAGTACGGAGGATAATATCCCCAGTGCCAAGGTGATCTATACGCCACATAAATAGGAGAAAACAAAAATAATATTACTGGCCATGCACTTACACTTGTACTTACATAACTAGGGTTGGTAGTTGTATTATAATTATTGGTTGTGTTATTATTTACAATTACAGTAGCATCTCCTTTATAACCAGGGTTAGGTGTTCCCGAGGCAGTATCTGCAGGTTCAACTATATAATTTTTGCCATATAAATCTTGATCTCCAATAGCTTGAACATGGACATTACCCTTTTTATCTTTGTCGACTTCAATTACAGCAACATCTTGTGTCTCCTTACTATTTACTGCTACCTGAAGTACAATAACATGGGTATTCCCTTCTTTATGACCTTCAACCTCAAGGTAGTCAATCTCTCCATCATTATTTAAATCTAAATTATTAACCTTATTATCAG
Source organism: Flavobacterium hydatis (assembly GCF_000737695.1). GTDB lineage: Bacteria > Bacteroidota > Bacteroidia > Flavobacteriales > Flavobacteriaceae > Flavobacterium > Flavobacterium hydatis. Next base: position 29,826 of record NZ_JPRM01000025.1, on the reverse strand, counting down.
GATCGTTCAATGCTTTTTCAAAATCTTCCAACGTTTTAGATTTCTGAAAAATGTCTAAAACTGCATATAAATTAAGATTATCTCCTGGCAAACCTAAAGCGACTGGCTCATTATCTGTTTGAGAAAATATAGGAAGACTAAAGAAACTAGTCAACACAATAGCTAAATATAATATACTTTTTTTCATGTTAATAATTAGTTAATTTATAAATACGCATACTAAGGTATAAAAAAACTGACAAAGTTTATCAACATCCTACAACTTTCTATTTTTAACAAACCTTACTGAAAAGTTTTTAAATAAACCACCTATTTTCCTATTGATAAAACGCAAATTGTAAGACTTATATCCTTAACTTTGTAAATAACCGTATTTCGCATACGTCTATTCTATTTGTAATACCTTACAAAAGCCGTTTACAATTTATCATATAATAGAAACAAAAATTATGATGAGAAAACTTTTACCTATTTTCTTTTTCTTCTTTTCCTTAACTTATGGATATGCCCAGATAGAAGTTTCACCAACTCTTGAAGATGCTATTTATAAAGCTATAGAAAAAAGCACCTCCTTAAAAAATAAAGATTTAGACATTGAAAAATTAAATCTTCAGGAAAAAGGAGTCTGGAACAAATATATTCCTACTGTCGAAGCAAGTGCTTTATATACTTATTTTGACAATAAACTTACTGTAGATCTTCCTACGGCTACTATACCTATTGTAAATTATCCACTTTTTGACGGTAAAACCGCTTTTAAAAATTACGGAAATATTTTTAACGGAAGTGTTATGGCAAAAACGGTATTGTTTAGCGGTATGCAAATTCCTAATGGTGCCAAAGCCATACAAGAAAAATCTAAAGGAACCGTATTCTTAAAGGAATCCGAGAAAGACGGAATCATAAAAGATGTCATTAATACCTTTGATCAATTAGAGCTTTTAAAAGAAATAGACAAACTAATAAAAGAAAGCGAAAAACGATTAGACACCGAAACTAAACGCGTTACAAAAGCAATAGAACAAGGTCTTGCAATTCCTTACGATCGAGATAAAATTAAATTAGCTTCATTAGAATTATCTTCTAAAAAAATTGAACTGGACGGAAAACGTAAGTTAGTTTATAAAAAAATCCAGTACTTAACTGGTTATTCGATTAGCGAAATAGACAACGTTCAATACAACTTAGTTCCTTACTTAATTACTGATGAAAAATTAAGCACTCAAAACAAACAAGAAATAAAAGCCTTAGAATCGTTTAAAACAGCTTATGAATATTTATTAAAGAAAGAAAAAGGTACGTATTTACCAACTTTGGGAGCTTTTGGAGGGGTTTCTTATTCCAGCTTATTTAATGCTAATGCAACAACTCCAATAGTTACAGGAATTAATCAAGCATTATATTTAGGATTAAATGAAGCTACTATAAGTAATAACTGGGTTGTGGGTGCAGCAATGAAATGGGAAGTTTTTTCGGGTTTTGAAAGAAAACACAAAGTACACGAAGCCAAAATAAACATCGAACAGATGCAAAATCAAATAGATGATACTAAGGAAAAACTAGAATTACTGCTCGAAAAAAACCTTGTTGATTATAGCGTTCTGACTCAAAAGATAGACATTACACAACAACAAGAAAAAGTAGCAGACAACAATTTGAATCTAGCTATAAAGCAATATAAGGAAGGACTGATTAATATATCTGAACGTCTTGAAGCCGAAAACGATTCTTATAAAGCATCTGTAAACAAAACGACTACATTAATCGAGCAACGATTATCAGCTATTGAAACAATAATTGCCACTGGCGATTTATCAAAAAAACTATCTAAATAAAAGTTCTATTCTATGAAAAAAGCAATTATAATAGTCAATTTAATCTTCATTTTTACTAGCTGTGAAAAAGCAAAAAAAGAAGATTTAATTCAAGGGAAAATAGAAAAAGAACAAATTGCTGTTGTAAGCAAGATTCCTGGTAAAATTTTAAAAATCTACGTTAAAGAAGGAGATATTGTCCAAAAAGGAGATACACTCGCAATTCTTGATATTCCAGAGGTAGATGCTAAAAAAAATCAAGCCGAAGGAGCTGTTATTTCTGCGAAAGCACAATATAAAATGGCTGTAAAGGGAGCGACCGAAAACCAGATTAAGCAGCTTGAAGCTAAAAAGATGGGGTTAAAGGAACAATATGAGTTTGCACAAAAATCGATTAAACGATTAACAAATATGCTCAAAGATTCTTTAATATCACAACAAACTTATGACGAAACTTTTGCTAAATATCAAGGAGCTCAAGCACAATACAATGCTGTAGTTGCCGAACTAGACGATGCTAAAAAAGGAGCTCGTATAGAGCAACAAACCATGGCTTTAGGACAACAAGACAGAGCGCTTGGTGCATTGCAAGAAGTAGAAACTGCCGATCAGGAACGTTATATAATTGCACCACAAAATATGAGTATAGAAACGATAACTTTAACTGTTGGCGAACTGGCTTTACCTGGTTATACTTTATTTAATGGATATGTTGCAAACAGCACTTACTTTCGCTTTACAATACCCGAAAAACAATTAGATAAATTTAAAAAAGGACAAGAAGTAACAGTACATATTCCTTATAAAAAAACAGATATAAAAGGGAATATCAGTACTATAAAACAATTGGGAGCATACGGAAATATCGCCACTGCTTACCCGGATTATGAAATGCAGGAAAGTTTATTCGAAATAAAAATAACACCTTCTAACAACGATGAAACAAAAGATTTAATTACAAAAACAACCGTTACCTTATCTCTTTAAACTATGCGAAATTTCTTTTCATTGCTTAAACGGGAATTCCGATTATTCTGGAAAAACAAAGTGCTTCGATTACTTTTTATTGGTGCACCAATTCTTTACGGAGTCTTACTAGGTTACGTTTATGGTAAAGGTAAAGTAACCGATTTACCCATAATTGTTGTTGACCAAGACAGAACTGAATTAAGCTCAAAAGCAATTCAGATGTTTGAGGATAATGAGGTTTTATCTATAGCTTCTATTCTATACGACCAGAATAATCTATCCAAGATTGCTATCGAAAAAGGGGCAACTTGCGTTGTTATTATTCCGAAAGATTTTGAGAAAATGACTCTCACAAAAAAGTATCCCGAGATTACAACTATTGTAAATACATCTAATGTTTTAACCGCAAATTATGCTTCGACAGCAATTCAAATTTGCCTTGGAACATTAAAAGCAGGGATTCAGATTGAAACTTTGAGAAAACAAGGTGTACCCGAAAATTTACTTATGTCGCAGTATGAACCATTCAAAACTACTTTCATAAAAAAATACAATCGAAGTACCAACTATATGTATTTCCTATGGCCAGGAGTTTTAGCAACTGTTCTGCAGCAAGTACTTTTGTTAGGACTAGCTCTTTCTTTTGCCTCCGAATTTGAAAATGGGACATTTAAAGATCTTGTAAAAAGATGCCCTTCTATTTTAAATTTACTAGCCGTAAAAATCATTCCTTATATGCTAATGAGTTTTGGTATTTGGTTTATATATTGGCTTTTTACTTTATGGTTCAGATTGCCTTTTTACGACAACTTACTTCCGCTCACTTTTATAGCCGGTATATTTGTACTCTCAGTTTCCTTTATTGGAATTCTTGTGAGTATTGTGGTTCCAAATCAATTAAAAGCTACCGAAATTCTAATGGTTATTGCAACTCCTAGTTTTATCCTAAGCGGGTTTACTTGGCCTTTAAGCCAAATGCCAGTTGCCGTGCAAGCAATTGCCAATGTGATTCCGTTAACGCATTTCTTAAAAGCTTTTAGAATATTGATTATTGAGGACGGAACTTTTTCTCAAACCACAAGACCTATCTGGAACATGATAATTATAGGTGTAGTATGTTCTATTGCTGCTTACATTGCTTTATACTTAAAAAAGAAAAATGCTCTAAAAGAAGCATAGATTCTTTATTTAATACTAATATGAAAAACGGCATAGGGATTTACCTTATGCCGTTTCTATTTTATACTAAAATTTCTTCTCTATTTCTATTATCAAATTAATCAATAAAGCTACTGTTATAAAAAATCTCTATTAAAATGTTTGGCATTTTTACTCTACAATAAAGCAGTAATTAAAGCCTACATTGAAATTGTATTATAAATAAATCTTTGTTACAATATTCAGTATTGAGTATATTTCTATCATATCTATTAATTTCAAATCCCATCTCAACACGACTTCTATATGCCTTTCCTAATTCTAAACTTACCATCGGTGTATAAGTTTGTCTTACATTCGAGTTTAATTTAAAACTAGAATCAAAATACTCATATCGGCATGAAAACTCAAGGGAAATAAGTTTCTTATAATTAATATCATACCTTAAATTAGGCAAGAAGTAAAACCCTCTCATTTGATAATCATCTGCGTTTCCAGTTCTACTTTCAAGCGGAAGAGAATAATACAAACTATGATTTGTTCCTTGCTTAAGTTCAAATTGAGAATCTAAAGTAAGTTTATCAGCCAGTTTAAAATCGACTGTAATATCGGCACCTAAAGCAAATACATCACTGGTAAAAACTTTCCCTGTACCTGCGCTAAAACCTAAATTGATATCATACTCCTTAGACAATCCAAAAACAACACGAGAGGAATATAATTTTCCGTCATCTTTATCCTTTTCCTGATTTCTCCCATTTCCATTTAAAATAGAAATTGCATACTTAACTGGTACTTTTCCTAAATCTACCTCACCAATCATCGAAGCTCCTATCTGAAAACTTGTCCAGCCATTTCTACCAAACTCGTAATATTGATTGGAGAAATCAAATGATTTTATAATATCAACAGGAATACTTTCTTCGATACCAAAACTAGGTCGGAACTGACCTGCTATAAAAACAAGATATTTATTGAAGGTATATTTTGCGTAAGCATTTTCTAAAACTTTATTCTTAGGATCTGATTTAAAATCGGCTAGATTTACCAAAATAACAGCTTCTAAATTCTCATCTATTTTTGTTGTTAATCCCACACGCATTCTTTTAATATCGAATGAACTCTTAGTTACATCTCCTCTAGCATCCTGCACTCCTAAAACATCAACATCATTTGTGGCTGATCCTAAATATCGCACTTGCAAAAGCCCTCCAAACTTAAATTGTGGATATTTTACCTCTTGCTTTTTTATTTTTATAGTATCAATATTCGTTTGTCCATATGAAAGAAATGGAATCAAAAAAATTAAAAGCACAACCTTTTTTGACAAAAAATTATTTAATAAGTTCATAAATAAAAGTTTAGATTTTACCTCAATAAATACTCAGTTATTTAAAATAGCTTTTTTCTTACATCAAAGTTATCTAATCCAACCAGCTTTAATCTGACTTATATCATGCTTTTAGATTTATTTAATAATTAATTTTCATGTTTTTTTTCACAAAAAAAAGCGCTAGAATTAACTTGCGCCTTTTATAATAATATTTTTTAAACTGAATTATTTTTCGATTTCTCTCATCGAATCCATTTTTTTATGCGCTAAGAAACCTGCAACATCTTCAAAATGCTCTTTAACACGCTTGTTTCCAAATTCGAAAACTTTAGTTGCTAATCCGTCAAGGAAATCACGATCGTGAGAAACCAAGATTAAAGTTCCATCAAAATCACGTAATGCATCTTTAATAATATCTTTAGTTTTCATATCTAAGTGATTCGAAGGCTCATCCAGAATCAATAAGTTTACAGGTTCTAGCAATAATTTTATCATTGCCAAACGTGTTTTTTCTCCTCCAGAAAGCACTTTTACTTTCTTAGTAATATCATCTCCCTGAAACATAAAAGCTCCAAGTATATTCTTGATTTGCGTACGAACATCTCCAACCGCAATTGCATCAATAGTTTCAAAAATTGTAGCATTTTCATCTAATAAAGAAGCTTGGTTTTGTGCAAAATATCCAATTTGTGAATTATGACCAATATCAACACTTCCTTCATCAATGCCTATTTCTTTCATGATGGCTTTGATCATAGTCGATTTTCCTTCACCATTTTTACCTACAAAAGCTACTTTCTGCCCTCTTTCGATAACAATATTTGCATCTTTAAAAACCACATGGTCTCCGTAAGATTTTGATAAATCTTTTACAATAACAGGATATTGCCCAGAACGCGCTGCTGGCGGAAATTTAAGTTTTAATGCTGAGTTATCTACTTCATCTACTTGTACGATAACAAGTTTCTCTAACATCTTAACACGAGATTGCACTGCGTCTGTTTTAGAGAAAGTTCCTTTAAATCTGTCAATAAATGCCCTGTTATCTGCAATCATTTTTTGTTGCTCATCGTATGCTTTTTGTTGATGTACACGACGATCTTTTCTTAACTCTAAATAATGAGAATACTTTGCTTTATAGTCGTAGATTCTTCCCATTGTAACTTCGATAGTACGATTTGTAATATTATCTACAAACGCTCTATCGTGCGAGATTACTACAACTGCTTTTGCTGAATTTATCAAAAACTCTTCTAACCATTGAATACTCTCTATATCCATGTGGTTAGTTGGCTCATCTAACAAAATTAAGTCTGGCTTACGCAAAAGAATTTTAGCCAACTCTATTCGCATTCTCCATCCTCCAGAAAACTCAGAAGTCTGACGTGTAAAATCTTCACGCTCGAAACCTAAACCAACTAATATTTTCTCAACTTCTGCCTCATAATTTACCTCTTCGATAGCATAAAATTTCTCGCTTAAGTCCGAAACTCTTTCGATTAATTTCATGTAAGCATCACTTTCATAATCAGTACGAACAGTTAATTGCTCATTGATCTCATCAATTTCGGCTTTCATTTGAAAAATCTCACCAAATGCTTTTGAAGCTTCTTCCATTACAGTCGATCCATCTTTGGTCAATAAATGCTGAGGCAAATAAGCCACAACAGCATCTTTTGGAGCCGAGATACTTCCGGTAGAAGGTTTGCTTTGTCCTGCTATTATCTTTAAAAGTGTCGATTTTCCCGCACCATTTTTACCCATAAGGGCAATTTTATCATTCTCATTTATAGCAAAAGAAACATCGCTAAAAAGTGTAGTTCCACCAAACTGAACTGAAATATCATTAACTGTAATCATATAGATTTTTAGATTTTTAGACTGCTTAGATTTTTAGACTTCTCAGCAAGTATTTTTTTGAAAGTGCAAAGATAGATTAATTAGATAATTAGGCAATACAATCAATACCTGACATCTTAGTTTTTTCAAGTTTTACAATTATTCCTACATCTTTTAAAATTTTAGTTATACCTTGTATAATAATTTAAAAATCAGAAAATTATGAGAACGAAATTAAACTTGGTAGCTTGCCTAATCGCAGGATTAATATTTGGGCTTTCTGCAAATGCTCAAAAAACAGTAATTAAAAAAGCTGCTTTACCAGCAAATGCGCAAACTTTTTTGAAAACTCACTTCGCTGGACAGGAACCAACTTATATTCTTGAGGATAAAGAAATCTTATCTAAAGAGTACAAAGTTCAATTTGCAAATAACCTTCAAATTGAATTTGACGGAAAAGGAAACTGGAAAGAAGTTGATGGAAAAAACACAGCAATTCCTGCAGCTATTATTCCTGCTAAAATTGCTACTTATGTAAAGACTAATTTTGCTAAAGACAAAATAACCAAAATAGAAAAAGAAACTTTGGGCTACGAAGCAAAACTAAGCAGTGGTTTAGAATTAAAGTTTAACTCCAAAGGAGAATTTATAAAGATTGCCAAGTAAAATTCATTTAAAAAACAAAAAACCTCGATTTCTAGAAATCGAGGTTTTTTGTTTTTTAGTCTTTACGCCATTTTTTTGTTTCTTCAAAAATGTGCTCCAAAATTGCAGCTTCAGTTTCATCAAAATCAATATTTCTGCGTCCCATAACTAATTTTGCTGTTTCAAAAGCTTTCTTTGTTACGTATGTAGTAAAACCTGCTGCTCCTCCCCAAGAAAAACTTGGTACAAAGTTGCGAGGAAAACCTGAACCAAAAATATTAGCACTAACTCCTACTACGGTTCCTGTATTAAACATAGTGTTGATTCCACATTTACTATGATCTCCCATCATTAAACCACAAAACTGAAGTCCCGTTTTAGCGAATCCTTCGGTTTCATAACTCCATAACTTTACTTCTTCGTAATTATTTTTTAGGTTAGAATTATTAGTATCTGCACCAATATTACACCATTCTCCTAAAACTGAATCTCCTAAAAATCCGTCATGTCCTTTGTTTGAATTTGCAAAAAGAACCGAATTTTTAACCTCTCCACCTATTCTTGATCCTACTCCTACTGTTGTAGCTCCGTAAACTTTGGCATTCATTTTTACTTGTGCATTTTCGCATAAAGCAAAAGGCCCACGAATTACAGAACCTTCCATAATCTCAGCATTCTTACCTATATATATAGGACCTGTAGACGCATTAAGAGTAACAAACTCTAATTTTGCTCCTTCTTCTATAAATATATCGTCAGGATTAATCGTATTTACACTTTTTGGTATTGGCTGGGATTTTCTGTCTTCAGTCAAAAAGTCAAAATCTACGCGAATTGCTTCTGCATTTTTAGAAAAAATATCCCAGGTATTCTCTACTGTTATACAATCTCCATTATACTGAATGATTTCGTAAGAGTCAAAATCGACTTCTTCTTGATTTTCACTGGTATAAAATGCAATAACTTCATCTCCTTTAAAGATGGCTTGATTCGTTTTTAAATCTGAAACAAGATCTGCTAAATCATTATTTGGCAAAAACGAAGCATTAATCATCACGTTTTCTTCCAGTTCCACCATTGGATATTTTTCAGATAAATATTCTTCGGTTATTGTAGTTGTAGTTGAACCCAAATGCATTTCCCATTTTTGACGTATGGTCATTATTCCGATTAAAATATCGGCAACTGGCCTAGTAAACGTAAAAGGCAATAAGGCATTCCGGACGGGCCCGTCAAATAGAATGTAATTCATAAATTAATTTAATTTGGCAATATATTAAAATCTTGATTTGGTTATCGAGACCAAAGTTACAAATATTTTTTTTTGTACAATTATAGCTATAAGACTTCTTAATCAAGCGTTAAGGTAAAATAATTGGACAAAAAAAGCCTTCCGAGAGGAAGGCTTTGATTTATTTACAGACAAGCTAAAATTATTTAGCGTGTTTAGCGTATTTAGTTTTGAATTTATCAATACGTCCTGCAGTATCGATAAGTTTAGATTTACCTGTGTAAAAAGGGTGAGATGTTCTAGAGATCTCCATTTTTACAACTGGATATTCAACTCCATCAACTGTTATTGTTTCTTTTGTATCTGCAGTAGATTTAGTAATAAACACATCGTCATTTGACATGTCTTTGAATGCAACTAATCTGTAATTTTCTGGGTGAATTCCTTTTTTCATCTTTACTTTTATTTATTGTTTGGAGTGTTTTAATTTTGAAGCTTCTTCGTGGTTAGAAAAAGGTGTAAATGCAACGACTCTTTTTGTTTTAAAACGTTTAATTATTTCAGTTTGCAAATTTACATTTATTTTTTAATAAACAAACGTTTACTCCCTTTTTTTTATATAAAATCGAAAAGCATTTTTTATCCACGAATATATTGGGAATTGCTATATTTGTGGATTAATTTTAAAACATATAAATTATGATTAACGAAGTTATAAAAAAGAATGGAATTACTTACGGTGTAATAATTGGAATTGTTTTAGCTCTAATCACTGCAATAATGTATTCAATAGACCTTAAACTATTTGTTTCAGGATGGATTGGAGGATTAACATTTGTTATTTTTCTAGCGATAACTATTGCATTATTAGTAAAAACTAAAAAGGAATTAAATAATATTTTTTCTTTTAAAGATGCTTTCACAACTTATTTTATTGCTATACTAATAGGTATACTAATTTCTACTTTTTTTAATATTATCTTATTTAACTTCATTGATCCTAGCGCAAAAGAAACTTTGGGCGAATTAATTAGAAAATATATGGCCGAAACATTGCAAAAATTCGGTACTCCTGCATCGGTAATAAATGAAACTCTGGCAAAAATGAAAGAAAGCAATCCTTATGCTACTGGAGAACTATTAAAGGCTCTAGTATTTAGTATTGTTGGCTACTCTATATTAGGATTAATTTTGGCGGCCTTTTTTAAAAGCAAAACTACATATCAAGAATAAAAATAAATGAATTTATCTATACTTATACCGCTTCTTAACGAAGAGGAATCACTTAAAGAGCTATACAGCTGGATCATTAAAGTGATGCAATCTAACAATTACTCATATGAAATCATTTTTGTAGATGATGGTAGTACAGATAATTCTTGGAATATTATTGAAGGTTTTTCTAATGAAAATCCGAATGTAAAAGGTATTCGGTTCATGAAGAACTTTGGTAAATCGCAAGCTTTACACGCTGGTTTTGCCAAGGCAAATGGTGATGTTATTATTACTATGGATGCCGATTTACAAGATAGTCCGGATGAGATTCCTGGATTATACGAAATGATTACCAAAGAGAAATTTGATTTAGTTTCGGGTTGGAAAAAGAAACGTTATGACTCTGTTGTAGCAAAAAATTTACCTTCTAAATTATTTAATTGGGCTGCAAGAAAAACTTCGGGTGTTGAATTAAACGATTTTAATTGCGGATTAAAAGCTTATAAAAATACTGTTGTTAAGAACATTGAAGTTTCGGGCGAAATGCACCGATACATTCCTGTTTTGGCAAAAAATGCTGGTTTTAATAAAATTGGAGAGAAAGTAGTTATTCACCAAGCTCGTAAATACGGCGAAACCAAATTTGGGATGGAACGTTTTGTTAATGGCTTCCTGGATTTGATTACAATTTGGTTTCTTTCTAGGTTTGGAAAAAGACCAATGCACTTATTTGGCGCAATGGGGTCGCTTATGTTTATAATTGGCTTTTTATTGGCTGGTTATATCGGAGTTTCTAAACTGTACCATATGTATATGGGAATGCGCTATAACTTGGTAACGAATAATCCTTGGTTTTTTATTGCGTTAACGACTATGATATTAGGAACACAATTATTTCTTGCTGGATTTTTGGGTGAAATTATTTTACGAACTAAAAACAATGAAGCTCGTTATAAAATAGCAAATCAGGTAAATTTATAACATATACCCTAGCCCTGATGGCAGCGGCATCCTTTATGTTTTTTCTTTAAAAACATAAAGATATAGCGAACAGCAGGAGATTGCTTCGAGAAATCGAGATGATAATTCCTGAAATCGCATTATTATTTTTTTGACTTACAATTTAAACAATATACAAATGAATATAGCACCTAACATTTTAACTGCTGTAAACGAATGGCTGACGCCAGCATTTGACAATGAAACACAAGCGGCGATTAAAGAGATGATGACAACATCGCCAAAAGAACTTGAAGAAAGTTTTTATAAAAATTTAGAATTCGGAACTGGAGGGATGCGCGGTGTAATGGGCGTTGGTAGCAACCGTATCAACAAATACACGCTTGGAAAAAATACGCAAGGTCTTTCTGATTACATGCACAAAGTTTTTCCTAACCAAACTCTAAAAGTGGCAATTGCTTACGATTGTCGCCATAATAGTAATACACTTGCAAAAGTTGTAGCTGATGTTTTCTCGGCAAATGGAATTCATGTATATTTATTTTCGGATATGCGTCCTACTCCTGAACTATCTTTTGCTCTTAAATATTTAGGTTGCCAATGTGGTATCGTACTTACAGCATCACATAATCCGCCAGAATATAATGGCTACAAAGTATACTGGGAAGATGGTGGACAAATTGTTCCTCCTCAAGATGCTGAAATCATTGCTACGATTGAAAGTTTGGAATATGACAAAATTAAATTTCACCCTAACGAGAAATTAATTGAATATATAGATACTGAAATTGATCATGCTTTTATCAATTCATCTATCGAAAATGCTAGTTTTAATACTCCTGCTAAAGCTAAAGAGGATTTACAAATCGTTTTTACTTCTTTGCACGGAACATCTATAAAATCGATTCCTCCTACTTTATCACAAGCTGGTTATACTAATGTACATATTGTACCGGAGCAAGCTGTACCGAATGGAGATTTCCCAACGGTAAAATCGCCAAATCCTGAGGAGCCTGAAGCTTTAACAATGGCTCTTGCTCTAGCTGTTAAAACAAACTCTGATATTGTTGTTGGTACTGATCCTGACTGTGATCGTCTTGGAGTAGCTGTTCGTAACAACGAAGGAAAAATGATTTTGCTAAACGGAAATCAAACCATGATTTTGATGACTTCTTTCTTATTGAAAGAATGGAAAAAAGCGGACAGAATTAATGGTAAACAATTTATAGGTTCTACTATTGTTTCGACTCCTATGATGATGGAACTTGCAACAAGTTATGATGTAGAATGCAAAATAGGCTTAACAGGTTTTAAATGGATCGCTAAAATGATCAAAGATTTTCCTGAGCTTGAATTTATTGGTGGTGGTGAAGAAAGTTTTGGTTTTATGGTTGGCGATGCTGTACGCGATAAAGATGCCGTTGCTGCAACTTTATTAATTTGCGAAATGGCTGCTCAGGCAAAAGCCAGCGGAAGCTCTGTTTATAAAGAACTTTTAAAACTTTATGTTGAACACGGATTTTACAAAGAGCATTTGGTTGCATTAACCAAAAAAGGAATAGAAGGATTAGAAGAAATTAATCAGATGATGATTAATTTACGTGAGAATCCTGTTAAAGAAATAGACGGACAACGTGTAATAATGGTAGAAGATTACCAATCATCGACTGCGTTAAACTTATTGACTGATGAAGTTTCTAAAATGAGTATACCGAAATCGAATGTATTGATTTATTATACTGAAGATGGTTCTAAAATTTGCGCAAGACCAAGTGGAACGGAACCAAAAATTAAATTTTACATTAGTGTAAACACGGAATTAGATTCTATTGAAAATTTTGACGCAACCGAAGCTATTTTAGATCATAAAATAAAAAATATTATTGCAGCAATGCAATTGAATTAATTTTAAGGATAGATGAAAATATCTTAAATATCAACTCAATTATGCAGACAGTGTCTGCACAATTGAGTTGATTACATTTACATCATACCAAAACCGTTACCAAAAAAAAGCAATTGCTATAGCAGAAAATAACAATCAAAAATATAATGAACAATTTTAAAAAAATATTTCCTTTTATATTTCCATATAAAAGATATGCTTACATGAATATTTTATTCAATATTCTGTATGCATTATTCAGTACGCTTTCGTTTATGGCGTTGATTCCTATGATGCAGGTATTATTTGACCAAACGAAACGAAATACAACACTACCTGTTTATGAAGGTATTTGGGAATTGAAAAGTTACGCAGAAAACTACCTAAGCTACTACATTACCCAAGCAACAGATAATTACGGTGTAGGCTATACACTATCGGTAATGGTATCAATCATTATTTCTATATTTTTATTGAAAAACCTATGCGATTATCTTGCTATGTTTTTTATTAATTTTTTAAGAAATGGTGTTTTAAGAGACATGCGAAATGCCATGTATAAAAAAACTCTTGAATTGCCTTTATCTTTTTTCTCTGAAAAAAGAAAAGGGGATGTTATTGCTCGTATTGCAGGTGATGTTAATGAAGTACAAACTTCGTTCCTGGCAATTTTAGAACTTATCGTAAAAGAGCCACTCACGATAATATTTACAATTATTGCAATGCTTGCTATAAGCCCACAATTAACTCTTTTTGTATTTATTTTTATTCCCGTTTCTGGTTATATCATATCATTGATAGGAAAACAACTAAAGAAACAATCGACTAAGGCGCAACAAGAACAAGGAACGTTTTTATCTACTATCGAGGAAACTTTAGGTGGATTAAAAGTGGTAAAAGGGTATAACTCTGAAAATTATTTCAATGGTGTTTTCCAAAACTCTACTCAACGTTTCTTTAAATTATCAAACAGTATTGGTAACCGCCAGAACTTAGCTTCGCCTGCGAGTGAGTTTATGGGGATTATGGTTATCGCTATTTTACTTTGGTATGGTGGTCAGATGGTTTTAATAGAAAAAACATTAAACGGTGCTTCGTTCATCGCTTATATGGGATTAGCCTATAATATTCTTACTCCTGCAAAAGCTATCTCTAAGGCTTCTTATGGGGTAAAAAGAGGTAATGCTGCTGCAGAACGTGTATTAGAAATTCTTGATCAGGAAAACCCTATTACTAGTAAAGTTGACGCTATCGAAAAAACAACTTTTGATTCGAATATAGCGATCAAAAACATCAACTTTAAATATGAGAATGAAAATGTACTAAAAGACTTTTCTCTTGATATTAAAAAAGGACAAACTGTTGCTCTTGTAGGACAATCTGGTAGCGGAAAAAGTACTATTGCTAATCTTCTTACTCGTTTTTATGATGTAAACGAAGGTTCAATCTCTATTGATAATATCAATATTAAAGATATGTCTTTGCATTCTCTTCGTGGTTTGATGGGATTAGTAACTCAAGATAGCATTTTATTTAATGATACTATAAAAGCTAATATTTCATTAGGAAAACTTGATGCTACTGATGAAGAAATCATTGCGGCACTAAAAATTGCTAATGCTTTTGAATTTGTAAATAATTTACCTCTTGGCATTTATACTAATATTGGTGATAGCGGAAACAAACTTTCTGGTGGACAAAAACAACGTTTATCGATTGCTCGTGCTGTCTTAAAGAATCCTCCGATTATGATTCTTGACGAAGCAACATCTGCGCTAGATACCGAAAGCGAAAAATTTGTACAAGTTGCTCTTGAAAACATGATGCAAAACCGTACATCGATTGTTATTGCGCACCGTTTATCTACTATTCAAAAAGCAGATTTAATTGTTGTTATGCAAAAAGGTGAAATTGTTGAGCAAGGTACTCACGAAAATTTAATTGCATTAAATGGAACCTATAATAAATTGGTTACCATGCAGTCGTTTGAATAATTTTTCATAAATTAGAGATACATTAAGAAAATACTTATGTATCGTCACAACTCAAACATTAATCTTCCCGAAGATCCCAATACAGTAGTCTGGAAATACTTAGATTTATCTAAGTTTCTAGACTTATTGATGTCTAAAAAACTATTCATGTCTCGTTCTGATAAATTTGAAGATCAATACGAGGGCACGTTTAGCGAACCTACTTATGAGGAGATAAAAAAACTCGCTATAGACAATCCTGAGTTTATAGATTATTACAAAACACATCGCGAAAGAGTTGCTATAAGCAGTTGGCACATTAACGAATATGAATCGTTTGCTATGTGGCAAATATTCACTCAAAACAACGAAGGATTAGCCATTCAATCTACCATTGGGAGATTACAAAAAGCATTAAAACCTGAAGATAATTTTGACCAATATATTGGCGAGGTAAACTACATTGACTACAAGAAAGAATACATTCCATTTGATGATTTGTTCTTCCCTTTTTTATTCAAAAGAAAAAGTTTTCAGTACGAGCGTGAAGTACGCATAATCACCGACTCTACCAAAAGTGATATCAAAATCAATGATGGACTAAGAGTTAATGTAGATCTTAAATATCTTATAGAAAGACTATATATTCATCCGAAATCGGAGAATTGGTACAAGAAGCTTGTAATTGATTTAGTTCATAAACTAGGTTACGATTTTGATATTGAGAAATCAGATCTCGAAAGTGACATCTTGATATAATTTTTTTTCCACAGATTAAAATGATTCTTATTTTAATCTTAAACAGAAAAGCCATTAAAAATTAAATTTTTAATGGCTTTTCTGTTTTTACGGAACTTTTAAGTCTAAACTCTTAAATAGGTTTATAACTAACTACTTTCCAATCTTTAACTGCTAGATTAATATAGTTATAATGTAAAACATCGTTTTTATCAAACTGACCGTTTTTGTTAGTATCTTCTATTGTTCTAAAATACAAACGGTTTTTAGACTCTATAATATTCCAGTCTATCAGTTCCTGGAAATCTTCAGACACTTTAGTAAATCTTTCTCCACTAATATCACTTAAATACAATGCTTTTATATCGCTTGTATCTAATTTTCCATCTTTATTAGTATCCATATCTACCATGGTATACACCATAACATGATTATGCGTTTTATCGGCAATTGTTTTTAAATAAGTAGCTGTCTGAATCAAAACTGCTTTATCCGTTAATGGCCTTATAGAATCTGAATCTGTCTTCTGAAATTTTAAATTTTGTAAATATCCAGTAATTTCATATTCACCGATATTCGAAATTGTAAAACTTATATCATTTACACTCGATGATCCATAACGTGCTTTTGCTCCTCTTTCATACACTCTTACATCTCCAACTGGGTGAATTAAATAATTCGTTCCCTCCATCTGGATTGGCAAATCGGCAATTGCAACTTGAGTAGAATCTACTTTGGCAATTACTTTTGAAGCTGTAGATACATCGTAAGTAACCTTTGGTTTTTCGACTTCATTCTTACAACTCACTAAAAGTAAAACAGAAAGACTTATGATAGATATATGTAATTTTCTCATGTTGTTTTATTAAAAAATAAATTCAAATGTAATCAATTTTAAAAATGGTTAGCCTATTTAGCGTCAATTTATACGTTCTAAACTAGCTTTCCCATTGTTTCATTTATAACCTTGCGGTTAATTTTATATTAAAAACTCTCGAAGTCATATAATTAGGAATTGCATATTGATTTTTAGAATACACATCGCGAACCCAAGTATTTGTTATCGCATTTTGGTTATCAAAAAGATTAAAGATTTCAAACCCCAACGATAATTCTTTAAACTCTTTAAAAAACTTACTTTTTGCAACTCTATTATTATCAATAAAAACTTTAGAGAATCCTACATCCGCTCGACGATAATCTTTCAGCCTATTTTGATACAAATAAGGATCTGAATAAGAAGGCGAACCTCCTGGCAATCCTGTATTATAAACTAGGTTTAAATATATTTTTACACTCGGAATATTAGGCATATAATCCTGAAACAAAAGAGCAAATTTTAATCGCTGATCCGTTGGTCTGGCTATATATCCTTTATCCTCATAATTTTCTTGCGTTTTTAAATACCCAAAACTAAACCATGATTCAGTTCCTGGTACAAACTCCCCATTTAACCTAAGATCTAAACCTTGAGCATAAGCCGTAGCATTATTATTGGCAATATATCTAATTCGAACATTATCGATCGTATACACATTTACATCTGTCAATGATTTATAATACAACTCCGAAATAAGTTTAAATGGTCGATTCCACATTTTAAAATTATAGTCATTACTCAAAACCACATGTACAGATTGTTGCGCTTTGGTATTTGGCAACACTTCACCACTCGGATCACGTAATTCTCTATAAAATGGCGGCTGATGATATAATCCTCCCGAAAGTCTAAAAACCATATCCATGTTCCAATCTGGTTTTATCGAAAATTGAGCACGTGGACTAAATACTATTTGATTTTTTCCTTCAACAATTCCTCCCGATACTTTCCAATCCTGAAAACGAACTCCCGCATTATACCAAACTTCACTAGAACCTAAATTTCCTTTTCGACTCCATTGTGCATAACCTGAAAATCTATTTATAGTATTAAAATTTATTGCTCTAACATTCTGATACGGCAATAATGGTCCAGTATAAGGTTCGTATGGCTGCTCGTTTTTAGGCAAAATTACAATTGGCGGATTTACCGAAAATCCAGCCGAATCTATCATCTCCCACTCTGCTACACGATCACGTATAGATTCGCGAGTATATTTTACCCCCCATTCAATCAGGTTTTCTTTCCAATTATAAATCCCTTTTAATTCGGCATTTACGATTAAAGCGTCTAAATCGTTACGTGCATGATTTAATTGTGTACCAATTCCTTTGGTATAATCTACCTCTTGTAAAACAACCGAACCCTCACTATCTACCTCTCCTAAACGATATTGCGCCAAGATATCATAATGTTCTTGTTCTTGTGTATGAAATATCGAACCTATAAATTTTAACGTAAAATCTGGAGAAACAGTATACGTAGATTTTATTGCTCCAAAATAAGTATCGTATTTATCTCTTTCTTGTCCTTCATAATATACAGCAAGCGCCATTGGTTTATCGATAGTTCCAAATTTGGTTTCTCGGGTTAATGGTTGGTACAAATATTTATTTTGAGAAAGAGCTCCTAAAAAACTCCATTGCCATTTTGCCGAAGCAATATAATTTACGTTAGTCTGAATATCTGTATAAGAAGGCGTATAATTGGTTTGAGTATCCTGGCTATTTACAAGCATACTATTATTACGATAACGAACCCCAGTAATTGCCGACCATTTCTTGTTTTTGGAAACCGCATCTACGGCAACACTTCCTCCAAGGAAACTAGCCTCAAAAGCTGCTGCAAACTTTGTTGGTTTTCTATAAGTAATATCTAACACTGACGAAAGTTTATCTCCAAACTTAGATTGGAATCCTCCTGCCGAGAAATCGACATTCTGAACTAAATCAGTATTTGTAAAACTCAATCCTTCTTGTTGTCCTGAACGAATTAAAAAAGGGCGATATACTTCTATCTCGTTTACATAAACCAGATTCTCATCATAATTCCCTCCTCGTACAGCGTATTGTGTACTAAGTTCATTATTAGAATTTACTCCTGGCAATGTTTTTAGTACATTTTCGATTCCTGCATTCGCACCCGGAATTTTCTTTATCGTTACCGGATCTACAACTGTAATCCCCTGAACACGTTTTTTACTTGCCAAAACAACAATTTCGCCCATTTGCTCAGCATAACTATTCATAACAGGATTAAAAACAAAAATTTCATTTGGTTTTAAGTTCACTGTAATCGTCATCATTTTTTGCGAAACGTGAGTAAAAACAATAACTACCTTTTTGTCAGATGGAATCAAAATATCAAAAAATCCATTCGAGTCAGATTGCGTTACATTTCCCGAATGAGAAACATTTACATAAGCAACAGGAAGATTACTTTCATCCAAAATCACCCCTTTTACTCTAGCGTTTTGAGCGAGTGAAACAAAACCAATACCTAAAAAAAGGAAAACAAATAGCAGATTCTTATTCAAAAGTTATATTTTTATTTTGTTTGACTTCTAAAAAAACGAGTCTCAAAGATAGCAGAATTCCCCACATTATCAACAACTTCTATTTTTAAATCGTTTGCTCCTTCAGCTACAATACCATCATTAAAATCGTGAGTTATCTTTTTGGTTTTATTATCATACTCAAACAAAATCCAATTTCCGTTTAAATACCCATTGTAAGATTTAATCCCCGACATACTATCACTAATCGTAAACTGAATTTTCTTTACATCACTAATCCATTTATCCTGAATTGGTTTTGCAATACTAATTGTTGGCTTAATTGTATCCAAAACCAACCCAAATTGTCCTAAGGTTTTAGACTTAGCCGTATAAACATTGTCTTTACGACTTGTAGCATTGTAACTACTACTTTTTCCGGTAATTCTGCCTATATAAACTTTATCCTTAAGATTATCGGGATATTTACCATCTTCGATAGTGATTGTAAAATTAGAATGAACCGGAACTGTATCATCGTGTATATAAATACGGTCGTTTTTTACATCGAAGTTCAAATTAAAATCATCGTAAAATGTTCCTGCAGGAAAAAATACCGACATATTACCTTTAGCGAAATTAGCGTCTTTATTATATTTCACAGAGTAATTTGAAGCTTCAGCCGTAGGATTTACAATTACAGGTAATGAATCGTATTGGACCGGAATATTAACCGTGTTTTTATTTCCATAAAAATCTGAAACTTCTACACGATATGCCGAAGCTAAATTTGGCACAACAGGAAGCACACCATTTAGCGCATCAGTTTTTATAATGCTCAAGGCAAAAGGCGTTTTCATAAATAACTTTTGCACTCTCTGACCTGTTTTTTTATACCTTGGATAATCAATCAATGCATTAATATATCTCATTTCATCAAATGAGTACGTATTAAATTCATATCCGAAATTAGAATTTCCATTATAGAAAGACTCCACTTTATAAACTCCATTTTTGTTAAATGAAACATCATCATAATCTACAGCAGTTATTCCAAAACCAATTTTCCCGTTTGTTGCAACTCTATCAGACAAATAAGTTCCGTCTTTTTGCAATGCCAGGTTAAGCATTAAAGGAACTTTAGATTGATTAACAGTTGTATTTTCGTCAAGCGGATAAACATACAAATTAGAAATTACAGGCTTTTTGGTATCCTTGATATTTTTATCAAAACCAAAAAACATAGGATTAATAACAAACTCTGTTTTAGAATCACGAAATTCAAAATGCAAATGTGGCCCTTCAGAAGAACCTGTATTTCCAGACAATCCTATTAATTGCCCTTTAGTAACAACCATTTCTCCAGGCTTTAAGAACATTTCTATCTCAAACGACTTTTCTTTATAATGTGTTTTCTTAATATATTCCTGAATTGTCCCAACCATACTTTGCAAATGTCCATATACAGATGTGTATCCGTTAGGATGAGTTATGTATAAAGTTTTACCATTTCCGAAAGTCGAAATTTTAATTCTCGAGATATATCCATCAGCAACTGCATACACATTCAAGCCTTCTCTTTGATTTGTTTTTAAATCAAAACCTGCATGAAAATGATTTGGTCTTAACTCTCCAAAGTTCCCAGAAAGCTGCATTGGTATATCAAGTGGCGGTCTAAAATAATCTTTTGGATAGTCTGTCTGAGCAGAAATAAGATTACAAAATAGCAGAAAAAGTACCGAATATCTCATGATTTACATTTTTGCTAAGATAAAAAAAAGTTAGTAAAATAATTACTAAAATCACAAAATACAATACCTTGAATTCCATTAATTTGCTATTTTTAATGCAAAAAAATCGATAAAATATTGCATTAATAAAAAGGAATACTAACTTTGTATGATTAAGTAATGAATAGGATTTATAATGAGTGTAATTGCCGAAATAATTGATACTCTTGAATATAAAGTAGAAAAACTTTTTGCGAAGCTAAAAGGTTTAGAAAAAAACAATCAAGAACTAAAGTCAGAATTAATAGAGGCTAAACAGACCATACATAAGCAATCGGAAGAGATTGAGGCCCTGAAAAAGCAGTATGAAACGCTCAAAATCTCCAATTCTTTACTTGGCAGTAACGATAATAAAAGGGATACAAAGCTTAAGATAAATTCATTAATTCGCGAAATCGATCACTGTATAGCACAACTATCAGACTAGTAATAACATGGACGAAAAGCTTAAAATTAAAATATCAATCGCCGACAGAGTTTATCCGTTAACGGTAGAACTATCACAGGAAGAAGGACTTAGAAGTGCTTCTAAAAAAATTGATGTGATGATAAAGCAGTTTGAAGAAAACTACGCCGTTCGCGACAAACAAGATGTTTTAGCCATGTGTGCATTACAATTTGCATCGCAAGTAGAGCAAAAACAAATTGATAAAGCAATAGATAGCGACGAAACTATCGAAAGAATTAAAAGATTAAACATCCTTTTAGACCAATATCTCGAAAATTAAACGTTCTTTACAGAAACTAAGATACTGCCTACATTAGTTCATATTTGGTAAACTCAACACTAACAAATTAGAATGAGCAAATCATCACTACTAAAGCATGCCACGCTCCGGCGAGGAAACTTGAACAGTGAGTTAGCTCAAAACTTGTCTTTTCGAGTTTATACAAGCAACCTAATGTAGGCTTTTTTATATATAAATTTTAACAAACATGGACAGCATAATAACGATCATTATTTCAGGAATTATAGGTGTTGCAGCAGGTTTTGGGATAGCCAAAATCATCGAAAAAAGCAATATTTCCAATTTAATCAAGAACTCAAAAAAAGAAGCTGCATCGATTTTAAAAGATGCTAATCTAGAAGCCGAAAACATTAAAAAAGATAAAATTCTTCAAGCAAAAGAAAAGTTTATTGAATTAAAATCAGAACACGAACAAGTAATTCTTGCAAGAGATAAAAAAGTAGCCGAAGTAGAAAAAAGAGTTCGCGATAAAGAATCTCAAGTTTCTAATGAATTATCAAAAGCGAAGAAAACCAATGATGATTACGAAGCTAAAACACAAGAATACACTAATAAGATTGAGGTTTTAGACAAAAAACAAGCTGAAGTTGATAAATTACACAAAAGCCAATTACAACAATTAGAAGTAATTTCAGGTCTTTCTGCAGAAGAAGCTAAAAACCAATTAATGGAAGGCTTAAAAGCAGAAGCAAAAAGTAATGCAATGTCTCATATTCAAGACACTATTGAAGAAGCAAAACTTACCGCACAACAAGAAGCTAAGAAAATTATCATTAACACAATCCAGAGAGTTGGAACAGAAGAAGCAGTAGAAAACTGTGTATCTGTATTTAATATTGAATCGGATGATGTAAAAGGAAGAATTATTGGTCGTGAAGGTAGAAACATCCGTGCGCTAGAAGCTGCAACTGGTGTTGAGATTATTGTAGATGATACTCCAGAAGCAATTATCCTTTCTTGTTTTGATCCTGTACGTAGAGAAATCGCTCGTTTAGCATTACACAAATTAGTTACAGATGGTCGTATTCACCCAGCTCGTATCGAAGAAGTTGTTGCTAAAACTGCAAAACAAATTGATGATGAAATCATTGAAGTTGGTAAACGTACTGTAATAGACTTAGGAATTCACGGTTTACACCCAGAATTAATAAAAGTTGTTGGACGTATGAAATATCGTTCTTCTTACGGTCAGAACTTATTACAACACTCTAGAGAGGTATCTAAATTGTGTGGTATTATGGCTGCCGAATTAGGATTGAACGTAAAACTAGCTAAAAGAGCTGGTTTACTTCACGATATTGGTAAAGTTCCAGATACAGAAAGTGATTTACCACACGCACTATTAGGTATGCAATGGGCTGAGAAATATGGCGAGAAAGAAGAAGTTTGTAATGCAATTGGAGCGCATCACGACGAAATCGAAATGAAATCACTATTATCGCCAATCGTTCAGGTTTGTGATGCTATTTCTGGTGCAAGACCTGGTGCAAGAAGACAAGTATTAGATTCTTATATCCAACGTTTAAAAGACCTTGAGGAAGTAGCTTACGGATTTAATGGAGTTAAAAATGCCTACGCTATTCAAGCTGGTAGAGAACTTCGTGTAATTGTAGAAAGCGAAAAAGTATCTGATGATAATGCTGCAAGTTTATCATTTGATATCTCACAAAAAATTCAAACCGAAATGACTTATCCAGGTCAGGTTAAAGTAACAGTAATACGAGAAACAAGAGCAGTAAATATTGCAAAATAAGCTCTTCTTTATATCATAAAAAAACTCCTCAATCGAGGAGTTTTTTATTTTTAATACTTTTCCTTTTTTTTACCATTAAGAGGTTAAGAAAAATTAAGCTATACATCCTTATTTAATTATTTAACCGCAAAGGATGCAAAGATTTACGCAAAGTTCGCAAAGTTTTTGTTAGAGTAAATTCAGAGTAAATAGAGTATATACTCCAATCTATTATATTTTACAATCTCATTAACTCAAACTTACCCTAAAATTACCGAGTTGTTGATGGGCATTCTTCGACTCCGCCCAAAAAGTCAAGTTTGCTGGTATTACACTCGCTTTGAATCTTAGTCACTCAGAACCTTTGCAAATCAAAATCTTAAAAACTTAGCCACTCAGAACCTTAGTACCTTAGAACCTTTGCAGCTATAACTCATCATTAAATATAATTTTAAATACAGTTCCTTCACCAACAATACTTTCTACAGAAACTTCCCCTTTCATTGATTCTATTTGATTTTTTGTAATATACAAGCCTATACCACGAGCTTCTTTATGTTTATGAAAGGTTTTATACATTCCGAATATCAAATCACCATAGCGCTCCAGATCAATTCCAATGCCGTTATCTTTAACTTTTAATGCTTTACGACCATCTGGTTCAATTGCAAAAATAAACTCAACCACAGGCGCTCTATCAGGATGTGCATATTTTATAGCATTCGTCGTAAAATTTAATAAAACACTTTCCAGATAAGCTGGGTTAAAATTAATCGTTACATAATCGGGTACATTATTAAGTATTGTTATTTTTGTTTTTGCACTAAAGGCCTTGATTATAGAAACTGTCTTATCGATACTATAACCCAGTTTAAGTGGTTTAATAACTATATTGAGATTACTCTGTATCTGTACAATCTGAGTTAAATTAGAAATAGTATCATTTAAATCATTAGAAACCGTTCTTAAATGAACCAACATTTCATCAATAGTTTCTTTACTATGATCCTCATCAATAAAATCAAGAATACTCTTAATATTACCAGCTTGTGTATTTAAATTATGAGATACAATATGAGAAAAATTAAGCAATCGGCTGTTTTGATCGCTAAACAATTTCATTGTTTTAATGAGTTCTAACTCTTTTTCTTTTTGATACGAAACATCGGTATGCGTACCAAGAACTCTCAAAGGTTTTCCGTTTGGATCTCTTTCGATAACTTTTCCCCGATCGAGAATCCACTTATACTTACCACTAGAAGTTAATACGCGATGATAATTTTCATAATAAGGTATTTTATTATCAAAATGCTCACGAATATCCGAGTAATATTTAGGCAAATCATCTGGATGCACGATTTTATCCCAACGCTCTGGATCATCAAAAATATCATTCGATTCTAATTCTAAAATCTTTAAGGATAAAGACGAATAAAAAACCCTATTTGTGACCATATCCCAATCCCAAACACCAACAGTAGAAGCATCTAAAGCAAATTGGAAACGTTCTTCTGATATTTTGAGTTTAAGTTCCTGATCTTTTATATCGGTTACATCCGAAATTCGTCCGTAGAAACTAACCTGTCCATCAAGAGAATCCTCCGATTTAGCACAAACTTTAAGCCAGCGAATTCCTTTTTTAGGCAAGACTACCCGAAACTCTACTTCCCAAGGTGTTAGCGTTTTTCTGGCTTTAGATAATGAAGTGATAAACATGTGTCTATCTTCTGGATGTACTCTTTCATACATCGCAAATTTGCTTCGATTTGAAAATTCATTTGTAGGCAATTCAAAAATCTCTTCCATGGCTTTACTAACCAAAGGGAAAGAATATGTATTATCTACATCGATAATAAATTGAAAAATTAAATCGGGAATTTCGGCAAATAGTTTTTTGTAAAAGTTATTCAACTTCTGACAATTTTCATCTTCATATAAATCAAAAACCATAATTGTGTCTGTATAAGTTGACCATTTTATCAAGAATAGGACAAAATTGATACTATTATTTAAGGCTTAAAAAAACATATCAGTTTCGTTTTTTTATCGCTTATTATAAGTACGAGAACAAATTCTCTTTTTTACATACAATACACCTCCAAGATATTAATTTTTTTAAGACAAAAATAAAATCATCTAAAATATTTTAGCCAAAATTTTACTTTCTCGGATGAAAAGTATGAATTACCTGTGTTAAATATGTTCTGTCTAAATGAACATATATTTCGGTTGTAGTAATAGATTCATGTCCTAACATTAATTGTATCGATCGCAAATCAGCACCATTCTCTAGTAAATGTGTCGCAAAAGAATGTCTTAAAGTATGCGGACTTATGCTCTTATTTAAACCAATCCTGAAAGCCAAATCTTTGATAATTGTAAAAATCATGGCTCGGGTTAACTGACTTCCTCTTCGATTTAAAAATAAAGTATCTTCAAACCCTTTTTTAATGTTTAAGTGTGACCGAACTAAATTAACGTATAGTAAAATATATTTTTGTGTTGATTCTCCAATAGGAACAAAACGCTCTTTATTTCCTTTTCCGGTAATTTTTATGAATCCTTCTTCAAAAAATAAATCAGATATTTTTAGAGCAACTAATTCCGAAACCCTAAGTCCACAGCCATATAAAGTTTCTAACATAGCACGATTTCGTTCCCCTTCATTAGAACTCAAATCTATTGCAGCAATAAGTCTATCAATATCATCAACAGATAAAGTATCAGGTAATTTCCTCCCTGTTTTAGGAGATTCTATAAGCTCTAAAGGGCTATTATTGCGATAATCTTCGAATATCAAATAATTAAAAAAACTCTTTAAGCCAGAAATAATTCGAGCCTGAGAACGCGGATTAACTTCTTTGGAAACTGAATAAATAAAATCCTGAACTGTTTCTTCATTAATTTGTATTGGAGAAACCTCAATTTTATTTTGAACTAAGAAAAGACATAGACGCTCAATATCAAAAACATAGTTTTCGATTGTGTTTTTAGACAAACCACGTTCTATCTTAAGATAGGATTGATATTCTTTTATATAGCGGGTCCAGTTCATAAAACAAAGGAAAGCATTTTTTAATCATAAAAAAACCTTCTACCATGGCAGAAGGTTTTAATGTATCTATTCAAAAAAATGAAATTAGAATTTATATCCTAGCGATAAAGCCAAAACACTATTTTTAGCACTATCATAATAATCTTCTAAATCTTGATAATCACCTCTATCAGCAACACCGGATAAACCAACAGTATAACGAATACCTACTGATAAATTTTCAGTAAAATTATATCCAGCTCCTAAATTGAAACCTATATCTGTAGATTTATAGAAATCTTTAGCATCTTCGCCATCAGTTTTAGCCGACAATAAGAAACCTATTTGTGGACCAGCCTCAACTGAGAATTCTTTTGTTACATAATATTTAGCCAAAACAGGAATATTCAAATAATTTAATTTAGCATCATAATCTCCAAATGGGCTATCAAATTTTGCTCCTTGCGCAGAATACAAAAGCTCTGGTTGAATAAAGAATTTATCCATAACCTTAATCTCTGCAAAACCTCCAACATGAAAACCAACTAAAGATTTAGTATCGTAACCACCAGTGAAATTTGTTAGGTTAAGACCTCCTTTTACTCCAAATCTTGTTTCTTGAGCATTTGCAAATCCAAATGCTAAAATCGCAACCATAGATAAAATAATTTTTTTCATTTTTTAAGTTATGTTAAATTTTAGGTGACAAACCTAGAAAACAGCGCTTTAAATTCCAAAAATTCGGATTAAAAAAACTTATCTAAAAACTCTAACTCTTATACTTTCTTGACTATACAACACTGACTTAAGGCTTATTATTACTGTTTTTCTCACTAAATTTAGTGAAGTTGATTTTATTTTAAACACCTCAATAATTAACCATAAAAAACCTATAAACAGGATTTATTCTCAACAAATAACAAACTCAACTTCAATCATTCATAAAAAAACAACCCTTACATATTTCTATATAAGGGTTGCGAAGTTGTAAAAAGTCAAAATAAGAATATCTTAAAGTAGAATTATAAAATAGTTATTAGAACTTATATCCTACTGATAAAGAGAATACACTATTATGAATTTTATTAGTAGAATCTTTTTCATTATTAATATCAGAAAGACCTAAATTATACCTAACTCCAGCAGAAAAATTTTCAGTAAAATCGTAACCTGCCCCAAAATTTAGGCCAAAATCAATAGACTTTACTGCATCTTCCATGTCGACTTCTTTTGAAAAACCTAAAATTTTAGCTTCAGCTTTTGAACTAGTAAGAAATCCTACCTGAGGTCCTGCTTCTAAACTAAATTTTGGAGCTACATAATATTTTGCCATGATAGGCACATTTATATATCCTAATTTATAAATTACCTCAGCAGATTGCATATCACCATTTACATCAACTCCTCCTTTTTCTTTAGCCCCTTGTGCTGAATATAGAAGCTCAGGTTGAACAGAAAATTTATCTGTCACTTTAATTTCTGCAAAACCACCCACCTGAAAACCAACTCTAGTAGATGTAGATCCAACATCTCCTGTAAAAGTAGAAAGGTTAATTCCTCCTTTTAATCCAAATTTAACCTCTTGCGCATTAGCAAACCCAAATGCTAAAACAGCAATAATCGATAAAGTAATTTTTTTCATTTTTATTTTTATGTTAATTTTTATACGGCAAACGTAATCAAATACAATTAAAATTCCTACAAATAATATTTATATCTCTACACTAATAACCTTCAATTGTACATAAAAAACAACCCTTACATATTTCTATATAAGGGTTACTAAATTGTAAAAAGTCAAATTAAGAATATCTTAATAGAATTCTAATGTAGTTATTAGAATTTATATCCTACTGATAAAGAGAAAACACTGTTTTTAACTTTAGTATTGTTACCTTCACCAAAATCAGCGATATTAGATAAACCTAAATTATATCTAAGACCAGCAGAAAGATTTTCAGTAAAATCATATCCAGCACCAAAATTTACTCCGAAATCAATTGATTTATAAAGATCTTTAACATCTTCATCACCAGAGACAGCTCCAAAAATATCATCAGTTTCTGTAAAATCAGATTTAGCACTTAATAAAAAACCAATTTGTGGACCAGCTTCTAAACTAAATTTTTCAGCAACATAATATTTCGCCATTACTGGAATATTTAAATACGAAAATTTATCAGTGCTTTCAAATCTGTACCCCTCTTCAGTTTGATCAAGTTTTGCACCTTGTAAAGAGTATAAAAGCTCAGGTTGAATAGAGAATTTCTCAGTTAATTTAATTTCAGCGAAACCACCAACTTGGAAACCAACTTTTGATGAAACATCTTTAACATCTCCTGTAAAAGTAGAAAGGTTAACCCCTCCTTTTACACCAAATTTAACTTCTTGTGCATTTGCGAATCCAAATGCTAAAACAGCAACAATTGATAAAGTAATTTTTTTCATTTTTGTATTATGTTAAGGTTTAAGCGGCAAACGTAAAAAAGCGTAAACGAAAATCCAATAAAATCATAAAAAAATTGAAAATTCAACAAAAACACGAAATTCTATTTCTTTTCTTTATGTCATTGAAAAGAAGAATGTTATTACTGTTTTTCTCACTAAATTTAGTGATGCTAATTATTTTTTAGGCTTACTAAAAATTATTACTAAAAAACTTATAAATTAAAAAAACCTCTCATAAATAAATCATGAAAGGTTTTTAAAAACGTGCTTAAAATAGTTTTAGAACTTATATCCTACTGATAAAGAAAATACGCTATTTTTTTGTTTAAAATTATCACCAGCTTCATTTTCAAGAATATTAGATAAACCTAAATTATATCTAACTCCTGCTGAAATATTTTCGGTAAAGTCATATCCTGCACCAAAGTTTACTCCAAAATCAATAGATTTCAAATTATCTTTTACATCAATTTTTTCTGATCCATTTAATCCAAGTACAGAAAATGAATAATCGTTTTTAGCACTTACTAAAAAACCAATCTGAGGACCAGCCTCTAAACTAAATTTATCAGCAACATAATATTTTGCCATAACTGGCACATTTATGTAACCTAACTTAAGGTTATTCTTTTCAAAATACTCTCCTCCAGACATTTCAGTTTTAGTTCCTTGAGCAGAATATAAAAGCTCAGGTTGTACGAAGAATTTATCTGATAATTTTATTTCTGCAAAACCTCCAACCTGGAAACCAACTTTTGAAGAAGCATCATCAACATCTCCTGTTAAAGTAGAAAGGTTAATCCCTCCTTTTACTCCAAACTTAACCTCTTGTGCATTTGCGAACGTAAATCCAAATACTGCTACTGCAGTTAAAATAATTTTTTTCATGATTTATTATTTTTCATAATATTAATACTACAAATATATAATAATATTAAC